>NZ_JBIUTQ010000006.1:36154-300077 GCF_044741965.1 Streptosporangium sp. NPDC087985 | reverse complement strand
TCATCAAGGAGTACATCGAAAACCAGAAACGTCCGGGCTGAGCCGCTCGACGGCCTACCGGTCACCACACCGCTCGGGCCTTGGCGGCCCTCCCGCGCTGTCGTTTCCTCCCGGGCGTGAACGCCCGGGGTTCCACGCCAGATCACGCTGAACTGTCCCGGCAGAGGTCCGCGGGCGGAGGCCGGCGACCACCGTTCCCATCGTACGGTTGACCTTTCGCGCCCTCCGGAAACGGACGTTCAACATCGCGCAACGGCTCACTCGGCGTCGGTGGGCGCGTGGATCGGCGGTCTCGTCCGGCGACCGTGAAAGTGAATCGGCGGATCGGGTGATAGAGAACGACCGCCGTCCGCGTTCGAAGGGTTGCACATGACGGGGAGACGATTGTGACCGCGATGTCCTGGGCTACTTATCCTGCGGAGGACGCCGAGGTCATCCAGCTTTCCCTCGATGAATCCGAGCGGTTCAGCGCGATCTTCGACACCTACTTCGGCGAGATCCACCGCTACGTCGCCCAGCGGCTCGGCGCCGACAGCGCGGAGGACATCGTCGCGGAGACGTTTCTCACCGCGTTCCGCAAACGGGCGCGCTACGACCCGTCCCGGGCCAGCGTGCGCTCCTGGCTGTACGGCATCGCCACCAACCTCATCGGCAAGCACCGCCGCGTCGAGGTGCGCACGTTGCGCGCGCTCGGGCGCCACGGCCTCGACCCGGACACCCCCGGGCACGAGGAACGCGTCGCCGTACAGGTCAGTGCGGAGAGTCTGCGGCCGAGCCTGGCGACGGCCCTGGCCGGGCTCCACCGGCGGGACCGTGACGTCCTGCTCCTCGTCGCCCTGGCCGGGCTGAGCCATGAGGAGATCGCCACGGCCCTGGGCATCCCGTACGGGACCGTCGGGTCACGGCTGAACCGGGCCAGAAAGAAGCTGCGCGCCACGCTGGGCGACACCAATCCGATGCTGGAGTCCGAGGAGGCCGGTCGTGGATGAGCTGAAAAAGGTCCGCGAGCTGTACGGCGAGCCGCAGCCCGATCCGTTTCTCAAGGAGCGGGTTCGGGGGCTGCTGGAGGGCGAGCCCCGGCGGCGACCACGGCTGCGGCTGTCGTGGACGGTCGCTGTGGCCGGTCTCGCGGCCTCCGCCGTGGCGGTGGCGGTCATGGTTCCGGGGATGAGCGTTCCGGAAACGAGCGCCCCGGGCATGAGCGCTCCGGGGACGAGCGTTCCGGAGACGAGCGGGGAGTCGGGGGCGCCGAGCGGGGTCATGACGATCTCCGGGCGGTCGATCCTCCTCGCGGCGGCGACCACGGCCGAGTCGGACCCCACCGCGACGAGCACCTACTGGCGGGTCAGGAAGCTGTACCGGCAGACGCACCCGGAGCAGCTGGGCACGGGGGCGAACCGTTACCGGGTGGTGGAGTCACGGCTCACCGAGCAGTGGGTCGCCAGGGACGGCCGGGTCTGGTCCGGCTCCCGGACGCTGGGGGTACGTCCGAGGAGCGCGGCCGATGAGGAGGCCTGGCGTCGCGACGGCTCCCCCACCGAGTGGTCGAGCCAGGGGGACGTGCTGTCCACGTCACCGGAGAAGGGCGAGCTCAAGGCCGTCACCGGCAAGGTGCCCTTCAGCATGGCCGGCCGGGAGATGACCTTCGAGCAGCTCCAGAAGCTCCCGGTCGCTCCCGCCGCCCTGAAGGACTGGGTCACCAAGGCGGTGCACGACGTGCCGGCCGGCACGCTCGACGGTGTCGTCGCGGACGCGCTCAGCGGTCTGCTGTGGAGTAAGCCGTCACCGCCGGACGTGCGCGCGGCCGCCTACCGGGCTCTCGCGGAGCTGCCGAACGTCCGGTATCTGGGCAGGACCACGGACGAGCGGGGCAGGACGGGAGCCGAGTTCTCCTTCACCGTGCAACCCCCCGGCGCGCAGTCCCCCGCGACCGTCCAGCGGACACTGATCATCGACCCCGGCAGCTCCCAGGTGCTGTCCTCCACCGTCACGAGCCGGCCGGGGATCAAGGGCGACCAGGTCGAGGTGGTCCTGGAGGCGGGCTGGACGGACGACGAACCGGCCGTACCCGAACTTCCCTAGTCCACCGGACTCCCCTGGCCCATCAGCCCTGATCGCCCGTCCGCGGGCCGCCCATACCATTCTTTGGAGCAATCGCTTGTTTTGGCATGCCCGTACGGCGCTCGGTCTGATCAGGAACCGTCCCGCCGCGCCCTCCCTCGCGACGAGCGACGGCCCGGTCATCTGCGGGGCCGGCGAGTTCCCCTCGATCAAGGCGTCCGAGGTCATGGAGGGCCGGGTCACGTTCGTCGGCCTGCCCTCCGTCGACCTGGGCCCGGACATCGACTGGCGTCTCGACCCGCACCGGAACCGTTCCTGGGCGCTGAACCTGCACGCGCTGAGGTGGATGGGACGGCTGATCGCGGAGTACGAGCGGTCGGGCAGACAGGAGTACCTCGACCGCGCCACCGAGATCACCGAGGACTGGACGCGGAAGAATCCCCGTGGCGGAACCGGCGTCAGTCCCTGGGCCTGGGCCGAGCACCCGGTCGCGCTGCGCGCACCGGCTCTGGTCTGCCTCAGCGCGTACGTACGCACCGGCTGGCTGTCGGACACCCTGATCGAGCACGGCGAGATCCTGTCCGACCCCGCGCTCTACCGGGAGGGCCACAACCACGGCCTGGACCAGGACATCGCGCTGCTGGCGGTCGGCGCCCGGCTCGGCCGGGAACGGTGGAAGGACCTGGCCATCCGGCGGATGGCCCGTTCGGCGGAGCTGGCCATCGACGCGCAGGGCGTGCTGCACGAGCAGGCTCCGCGGTACGGGATCTACGTGCACCGGCGGCTGGGGACGGCGATGGAGGCGATCAGGAGGTGCGGGGCCGAGATCCCCGCGGGCCTCGCCGCGCGGCGCAGGTCGCTGGAGACGTACGTCAGCCATGCCACCCAGCCCGACGGCCGTATCGTGCCGATCGGCGACAGCCCGGCCGACACGCGCCCGAAGGGTTTCCGGCACGAGGAGAACACGGTGAAGGTGTTCGACGGCGGTTACGTCTTCGGCAGGACCGCCTGGGACGACCCGGAGTCGGCCTACTACTCGATCAGGTTCGGACCCGGCCGCCGGCTCCACGGCCACGAGGACCACCTGGGCGTCACCTATCACGCCCACGGCCGGGACATCCTGGTGGAGGCCGGTTTCCACTCCTACGAGAGGACGGCCTACCGGAAGTGGACGACCTCCCCCGAGGCGCACAACGTCCCCGTCGTGGTGGGTGCCGAATTCCGCGAGGGTACGGCGACGCGCCTGGTGAGCTCGTCCATCGACCGGATGCGGCAGTCCTACCTGCTCACCGACACCGCGTACGGCGTCAGCCGTACCCGCTCGGTCCTGGTCAACCACGGGGCCGATCTGCTGGCCGTACTGGACTCGGTCCCGGCCGGGTCGGCGCTGCGCAACCTGTGGAACTTCGCCCCCTCGCTCACGGTGCTCTCCAACCGTGACGGCCACGTGGTCCTGGCCGACGGGGACCGGCGGGTGACGCTGGTCCAGCTCGCGATGCCCTCGGGCCGGCCGATCGGCGGCCAGGCCGTACAGCCCGGGACGGTCTCTCTCGGTTACCTCAGGCAGGCGGAGGCAACGACCGTCCTCTCCCCGCCCGTCGAGTCCGTACTGACCCTGATCGTGCCCGGCACCGCCGACCCCGAGATCTCATGGTCCGACGGCCAGGTGACCGTCCAGACCCCCGGCGGCCCCGTCTCCTTCAGGCCAGGCAGTCACCGGCGCCATGGCGAAACTCCGTAGTGGTCGCCCGGGCTCGAAGCGTACAAGGTCACCGGGCTGTCGTCCTGGCCGCCGGTCTGGGCGAGCAGGTGCGCGGTCGCTGGGAACAGCGGGCTGGGCAGCTGGTCGGGAGGGAACCACCGCCAGGCGGCGAACACCTGGGGTTCTGTGACGGTGGGAGAGGTCGCGCCGAGCGTCAGTGCGACGCCCGCGGTGACCCGGACCGTAGCGTCGCCGGGGTGGTCCAGGGCGATTGTGACGGTGCGCGGCCGGCTGGCGTCACCGATACCGGTCTCCTCAGCGAGCTCCCGCAGCGCGGCCGCCTCGAATGTTTCGCCGGGCTCGACGGCGCCGCCGGGCAGGCACCATGAACGGGTCTCCCCGGCTTTGATGCGTTCACCAAGCAGGATCCGCCCGGCCGAGTCGGTGAGGATGACACCGACGCCGATCACCTGACGGGTACCGACGGTGGAAGCCATGACTGTTCCTTCAGGGCAGCAAGGGATCTGCGACGTAATGTCCGCTGATCATGATGCTACAAATGATTCAACAGTTGTGCTCGTTTCCGCCGGAGTTCCTCCTGGATCTTGCCTCTCAGCGACGATCTGTGTGCCGGAAACCGGTCGTCGCTTCGCGGAGAACTACCAGCGGTCGTAGTGGAGCACGCTGGCGAGCGGTTCTCGTGGCGCGGGCCTGAAGCCGTCGCCGGTGTAGTAGGCGACCGGAATGAGCGCGGCCTGGAACACGTCCTCGGGCAGGGACAGGATGTCCGCGACCTCCTTCTCGTAAGCCAGGTGCAGCGTCGTCCACGCCGTACCGAGCCCGCGAGAGCGCGCCGCCAGCATGAAGCTCCACGCAGCCGGCAGGACCGACCCCCACAGTCCCGCCTGGTTCCCCTCTGGCAACCGTCCCGAACCGACCCGCAGGCAGGGGATGACCAGCACGGGCACCTGTCCCATGTGATCGGCCAGATGAGCGACGCTGTCGTGGACCCGCTGCTGCACCGGACTCCGCCGGGGATCGTCGGCGAACAGCCGTCCTGCCGCGCCCGCCGACTCCAGGTAGGCGTCGCAGGCCCGCTTGTACACGGCACCCACCGCGGCCCGCTGGGCGGAGTCGGTGACGACCAGCCACTGCCAGGTCTGCCTGTTGGACCCGCTCGGCGCCTGCAGCGCGAGGGTCAGGCACTCCTCGATGAGCTCCCGTGACACGGGCCGATCCAGGTCGAGCCGCTTACGGACGCTGCGCGTGGTCGTCAGAAGTTCGTCTGGGGTCATGTTCAGGAGCCTAATGTCACCGCGCAAACGAGCCGTCATCGCCAGCCGTTGACCACGCCCAGCCGGCCGGAGAGGGGAGCCTCCGCGACGGATCCCTGCCCGGATCTCGCCAGGAGGACGGGCACGGCCGCTGCGGGGACCGGGGCGCCCTCAGCGTGATCCCGGGTGCCTGTGGCTCAGCTGGAGATGGCCGACATTTCTGTTCCGGCGAGATGTCTGCGGGCCAGGCGCCGGCCGAGTTGCTGCATGGGCAGCTCGACGAACCGGTAGGTCAGCGAGCTGATCCCGCAGATGGCGGCGATGACGCAGAGTCCGAGACCGAGCTGGGCGATCTCCGGGAGCCGGCGGGGTTCGCCGAACACGGAGACGAAGAGCCGTAGCACCGGCAGGTGCAGCATGTACACCGAGTAGCTGATCAGTCCCAGCCAGGCCAGGGGGTACGGCAGGCGCCGGTTGCGCAGTGCCATGAAGGCCGCGAACGTGCCACCGGCCAGGGCGACGGTCAGCAGGCTGGCGGGGCCGTTGATCGTCACCGGCTTCATGAACGGTGTCAGGCAGATCAGGAAGGTGACGCCCAGGACGGGCCAGAGCCCTGAACCCTGGCCGTGCTCCCAGCGGTAGACAACCGTGCCGGTGAACATGACGGCCAGGATCATCGCTCCCTGCCAGGGCACCCGGCTGCCGACCGAGACGAGGGCGAGGGCGAGCGTGCCGAGGACGAGTGCCCCGGCCATCCGGAGCGTCCTGGGCCCGGACAGCACGGCGCCCAGACCGGCCAGGACCACCACCAGCACGACGATCGACACGATCGGCCCGCTGAGCAGGCCCCGCGTCGGCATGACGAATGCCACCAGAACCGACAGCAGCGCGAACGAGAGGGCGAACAGTCCGCTGCGCCGGTGCACGCCGGTCACGAACAGTGCCGTGACCAGGAGGTAGAAGACCATTTCATAGGAGAGTGTCCACATCGGTTCGGTGAACGCCCATGAACCGGTGACCTCCATCAGCATCGTGACGTGGGTCAGAGGGTCGATGTTCGGCCGCAACGGCTGGATCGGGATCATCAGCAGAACGACGGCGATGGTCAGGAGGTAGAGCGGATAGAGGCGGAACACCCTACCGATCCAGAACGCCCGCACATCCCCTCTGCGCTCCAGCGAGGCGGGGATGATGTAACCGCTGACCAGGAAGAACACCAGAACGCCGTAGATCCCGAGATTGAACCAGGTTGGCCGCAGGCCGGGCAGGAAACGGTATGTCAGGTGTTCGAGAAGTACGGCTGTCGCACCGATCCCTCGCAGAGCGTCGAGCCATACATGCCGGTTCTTCAAGGGGTGGTCAACAGAAAACATCTGCGTGACACTAACGCCATTCGATGGCTTTCGGCACGATTTGACATATATGACGGCGCCTCTTATGGCAAGGGCGATGCGACCGGTACCCGGTGGTCCCCGTCCCTCCGCCGATCACGACGCCGCCCGGCCGTGATCTCCGGGTCTCGGGTCCGGAGGTCGGGGTCGGGCGGCGTCGTGGACGGGGGCGGCCGGGCTCAGGCGCGGGTGACCGTGACCGGGAGCTCCTTGATGCCGTTGACGAAGTTCGAGCGGACCCGGCGCACGTCCCCGGCCAGCTTGATGCCGGAGATGCGCGGCAGCAGCTCCTCGAACATGATCTTGATCTCCAGGCGGGCCAGCGCGTTGCCCAGGCAGAAGTGCGGGCTGCCCTTGCCGAAGGTGATGTGGTCGTTGCCGGGGCGGGTGACGTCGAAGCGGTAGGGGTCGTCGAAGACCCGCTCGTCGCGGTTGCCCGAGGCGAACCACATCACGACCTTGTCGCCCTCGGCGATCTTCTGGCCGTGCATCTCGGTGTCGCGGGTGGCCGTACGGCGGAAGTGGTAGACCGGGGAGGCCCAGCGCAGGAACTCCTCCACCGCGCCCGGCATCAGCGAGAGATCCTGACGGAGCCTCTCCGCCTGGTCCGGGTTGTCGATGAGGCCGAGCATCGTGTGCGAGATCGCGTGCCTGGTGGTCTCGTTGCCCGCCACCACCAGGAGCAGGAAGTAGTTGTCGAAGTCGGTCGGCGAGAGCGGCACGCCGTCGGCGGTGGGCTGGTTGATCAGTTTGCTGACCAGGTCGGTGCCGTCGCCGCCGCGGCGCCGGCGGGCCAGCTCCCGGCCGTACTCGAAGACCTCCAGTGAGGCCGGGCTGCGGAAGGGCAGGTCCCGGTACTTCTCGCTCTCCTCGCTGTGCAGCAGCACGTCGGCGTAGTCCGGGTCGGTGTTGCCGATGATCCGGTTGCCCCAGTCGATGAGCTGCTGGGTGTCGTCGGCGGGGACGTCCAGCATCTTGGCGAGCACGTTGATCGGGAAGTCCGCCGAGACCTCCTTCACGAAGTCGAACGTGCCCTTGGCCAGCGCCGCGTCCAGGGTCCTGGCGGTCAGGCCGCGCAGGAAGACCTCGTAGCCCGCGACGGCCCGGGGAGTGAACTCGCGCTGCAGGATGCGGCGGAGCACGCTGTGCCGGGGGCCGTCGGTCTCCAGCAGCGAGCGCCGGATGGTGGCCTGACGCTCGTCCACCTCCTCCAGGTTGGTGAACTTGGAGGAGGTGAAGGTCTGTGCGTCGCGGTCGACGGCCACGATGTCGGAGTGCCGGGTGATCGACCAGAAGCCGCTGCCGTGCTCACCCTCGTCCTGCCAGTGCACCGGCGCCTCGGCACGGAGCACGTCGAACATGCGCCACGGCGTGTCGCCGTCCAGGAACTTGTCGTTGTCCGCCAGGTTGACATCTTCCAGGCGCATGGATCCTCCTCGGGGTGGTGCTCAGCGGTAAAGCAGCGAAGCAATGAAGCGTTGAAACGGCTGGACTACAGGTGGTAGGCGTACTCGCGGAACTCCCAGTCGGTGACGGACCGGGAGAACCGCTCGATCTCATCGCGCTTGTAGGCGAGGTAGGCGGCGGCGAACTCCTTGCCGAGCACCTCGGTGAGCTCGGCGTCGGCCTCGAAGGCGTCCAGCGCGACGGACAGCGACATCGGCAGCACGGGGGCCTTGGAGGTGTCGTAGCCGTAGCCCTCCAGCGGGGCCGGCGGCGCGACCCGGTCGCGGATGCCGAGGTAGACGGCGGCCAGCAGGCCGGCGATGCCCAGGTAGGGGTTCGCCGAGGCGTCGCCGAGCCGGATCTCCAGGCGGGTGCCCGCGCCGCGCTCCGGTGGGATGCGGAGCATGGCACTGCGGTTGTCCAGGCCCCAGTCGTTGAGCCAGGGGGCCAGCGTGTCGGGACCGAACCGCTTGTAGGAGTTGATCGTGGGGTTGAGCAGCGCCGCGAGCGCGGGCGCGTGTGCCAGCACGCCGCCGATGGCGTGCATCCCGGTCTCGGAGATCCCGTACGGCGCCGCCGGGTCGTCGAAGACGTTGTGCCCGTCGCCGTCCACGCAGGAGAGGTGGACGTGGAAGCCCGAGCCGCCCTCGTCGTTGAACGGCTTGGCCATGAAGGTCGCCAGCAGCCCGTCCCGCCGGGCCAGTTCCTTGATCGCCGACTTGAAGCGGAAGGCCCGGTCGGCGGCGTCGGTCGCCTCGGAGTGGTGCAGGTTGATCTCGAACTGGCCACCGGAGAACTCGTGGTTGCCCATGGTCACGCCGATGTCCAGCGCGCGGAGCGCGCGCAGGCTGCGGAGCACGTGCGAGCCCCGGTCACCCTTGAGACCGGCGACGTAGACGTTGCCCGGGGCGTCGTCGTAGCGCTTCCAGCCCTCGCCGTCCGGCTCCAGCAGGAAGTACTCCAGCTCGGGGCCGGCCACGCCGGTGAGCCCGAGCTCGCCCAGCCGGGCGGCGGCGGCCCGCGCCACGGAGCGGGGGGCCTGGGGGAAGGGCTGGCCGTCGGCCGGGTCGTAGGCGTCTCCCAGGCAGTGTGCGACGCCGGGCTCCCAGGGCAGTTCGACCAGGGTGGAGAGGTCGGGGCGGATCGAGACGTCCGGCAGGCCGCTGTCGAGGCCTCCGGGCACGGGCACCACGTCGCCCTGCGGGGAGGTGTAGTAGACCGCCCGGCAGAACGCCAGGCCGCTCTCCGCCACCTCCGGCAGCCGCTCCACCAGGACGTCCTTGCCGCGCTCCGTGCCGATGAAGTCGGAGTATCCGACCCGGACGACGTCGATGCCCCGTTCTGTCAGGCGCTCGACGGTCCGCTCCACGGATTCCGCGCTCACTGGGCCTCCTCGAGACAGCACGATAGTTCGTTTGGGCGCAAACAATACGCTCCGAACGGTCTGGGAACAAGACCCCACGGAGAGGAAAACGGCCGACATCCATCGTGACATCCCGCAGCTCAGGGCATATCGTATGGATCCAAACAATTTGGTGCTCCCCATGCAAGGAGGCATCGTGGCAACGGTGCACGGCTTCTACACACCCAAGACGGCGACCGGCCGCTCCTCGCTGGTCCCCGCTCCTCCCTGGTACTACTCCGGCGACCTGCTCACCGTGGAGTACCGTACGGATCCGGCCCGGGTGGCCGAGCTGCTGCCCGAGCCGCTGGCCCTCGCCAAGGAGGACCCGGGCGCGGTCGCGATCATCTGGGCGGACTGGCAGTCCTGCTCCGGCGGCAAGGACGAGCTGCTCGACCCGGTGCGCGCGCAGTACAAGGAGTGCTTCGTCGTGGTGCGCTGCTCCTACCAGGGACGGACCTACTCCCGGTGTGTCTACATCTGGGTCGACAAGGACTTCGCGATCGCCCGCGGCACGCACCAGGGCTACCCGAAGAAGCTCGGCTCGATCCACATGACCCGCCCGCACCCGTTCGGTGCCGCCGCACCGCGGATCGGCGAGGGCGGCGTGTTCGGCGCCACGCTCGCCGCCGCCGACCGCCGCCTGAGCCAGGCGGTGGTACGGCTGCGCGAGCCGAGCGAGACCAACGGCTTCGTCAACGGTCACCCGATGGCGCACAACCGCTGGCTGCCGTCGATCGAGCTCGGCGGGGGGCCGGCGCTGGACGAGCTGATCGTCACCGGCGCGGCGTCCTTCGAGGGCGGCCAGGCGTGGAAGGGCGACGCGGAGATCGAGCTGTTCGACGCGCCGACCGAGGAGCTGGCCGGTCTGGCCGTGGACGAGGTCATCGGCGGCTACTACCGCCAGGTCGGAGTCGTCTGGAACGGCGGCACCCTGCTGGAGTCCGGCACCTCGGGCGCGCGGTAGCCTCCCGACACCGAGGGCCCGTACGGCATGCCGTACGGGCCCTCGGCCGTTGGAGAGGTCAGTCCTGCGACGGCGCGCCCTGCCCGATCCGGGCGTACGCCTGCGGATCGGCGGACCTGAGATAGGCGCCGTAGCCGAGGCCGATGACACCGACCAGCACCATCACCGCCGGGAGCGCCCAGTTCAGCGCCGAGTCCGGCGAGGTGCCGAGCAGCGCGGAGAAGTTGGTGAAGGCGATGTACAGGATCGCCAGCAGCGTGACCCCGGACAGCGCCGGGGCGACGGCCCTCGCCCACACGCTCTCGCCGCGCGCGTCACGGCGGAAGTAGCCGATCACCGCGACCGAGGTGGCCACCAGCAGCATGATCACACCCAGTGCGCCCAGGTTGGTGAACCAGTTGAACAGCGTCTCGGTCGGATCCCCGCCGAGTGCCCCGAAGCCCAGCACGACAACCGCGGCGAAGACAGTCTGGCTGAGCGAGCCCACGTACGGCGAGCCGTGCCGGGGGTGGGAGGCGCCCAGTTTCGCCGGAAGCACGCCCTCGCGGCCGAGTGCGAAGAAGTAGCGGGCGACCGCGTTGTGGAAGGCGAGCGTGGCGGCGAACACGGCGGTGATCATGAAGACCTGGCCGAGGGTGGCGAAGCCCGAGCCGAGCGTCTCCGCGCCGAGCACGAAGACCAGGTCGGGGCCGTGCTCCCTGGAGGCGGCGATCACGTTGTCCACCCCGGCGCCCATCGCGGTGGCCCAGGCGGTGAAGGCGTAGAAGACACCGATCACGGCGACGGAGATGTAGGTGGCCCGGCTGACGGTCCTGCGCGGGTCACGGCACTCCTCGCTGTAGATCGCGCCGGACTCGAAGCCCATGAAGGCCGCCATGGTCCACAGCAGCCCCGCACCCACCGCGCCCGTGGTCAGCGCGCTCCAGCCGAACGGCTCCAGCGACAGGCCCTGCGGGGCCGTGGCGATCTGGGAGAAGTCGAAGACCAGCACGACGAGGCTCTCGCAGACCAGCATGACGGCGAGCACCTTGGCGTTCAGGTCGACCCGGCGGTAGCCGAGGAAGGCGATGACCGCCAGGAAGACCAGGGAGACGACCCACCAGGGAATATCCACACCGAAGGTGGAGGACAGGAAGCCCGAGGCGATGAAGCCGAGCAGGCCGTACAGGCCGACCTGCATGGCGTTGTAGGCGACCAGCGCGACGAAGGAGGCACCCACTCCCGGAATACGGCCGATGCCGTGGGTGATGTAGGCGTAGAAGGCACCGGCGTTGGAGATGTGCCGGCTCATCGCCGCGTACCCCGCGGAGAAGACCGCGAGCACCGCTGCGAGGATCAGGAACATCAGCGGAACGCCGAGAACACCGGTGGTGGCGAAGTTCTGCGGCGTGCCGCCCGCGGCGACGGTGAGAGGGGATGAGGCGGCGACCACGAAGAACACGATGTCCGGCACACCGATGCGACGGCGTGACAGCGCGGCCGTGGAGACTGCCGTTTCGTTGACGGCCATGGGAACCTTCCGTGGGGGGCGAGGCGGAGTCAGGGCGGGGTCAGAGGTCGTTCGCACCCGTACGACCTACGTGGCGGGGATCGTACGTGTACAAATGAATGTGGCGCAAGGGTCTGTTCTCGCAGGTCCGCGCCCGTAGGAATTTTTGACACCCAACATTGAAGGAGCATGGGTGCCCGCGCACTACTCACTGAATCAGACCGAGGAAGCGGTCAGCCGGCGCCTCGGATCGATCCCGATCAAGCGAGAGGCACTGGCCGCCGTCTCCAACCTGTACCGGGCGGCCAGCACCGTCCGGCAGCACCTGGAGAACTCGGCGCTGCGCGGGGCCGACCTGACCTGGAGCGCGTTCGTCGTGCTCTGGGTGGTGTGGATCTGGGAGGAGATCGAGACCCGGCACGTCGCGGCCGAGGCCGGCATCTCCAAGGGCACGCTCACCGGCATCATCAAGACCCTGGAGTCGCGGGGCCTGGCCCGGCGCAGCCAGCACCCGGAGGACGGCAGGCTGGCGCTGCTCCGCCTGACCCCCGAGGGGACGGCGTTGATGGAGCGGCTCTTCCCCGCCTTCAACGACGAGGAGGCCTTCGTGGTCGACGCACTCACCGGCGAGGAGTCCCTGCGCCTCGCCGACACCCTCCGGCGTATCGTCACCCACCTGGAGGCACACGGCGAGGAGCGCCGTGAAGAACTCCGCAGGCAGACCCCCGTCCCGCCGCGCCGGGGCGGGCGCCGCCGCGCGGACTGACCCGCCCCTACCCTCTGGCCGCCTCCACCAGGGCGTCGAAGATCCGCTGGTTGGCGGGGTCGGCGTGCGCGGTGTCCTCGGGGTGCCACTGGACACCGAGGAACCAGCCCCGGGGCTCGGCGAGTTCGACCGCCTCGACGGTGCCGTCGGCGGCGTGGGCCGTGGCCACCAGCCCCTCCCCCAGCGCCGAGACGCACTGGTGGTGGTAGCAGGACGCCTCGACCTTCTCCGTCTCCGCGGTCCCGGCCAGCAGGGAGCCGGGACGCACTCCGACCGGGTGGACGAGGTGGCGGTGGCCAGGCTCCATGTGCTGGTGGAGCCGCCCGCCCAGGACGACGTTGACCACCTGGAGGCCCCGGCAGATCGCCAGGGTGGGCAGACCCTCGGCCAGCGCGTGCCGGGCCGCGGCCAGGTCGAAGGCGTCCTGCTCGGCGTCCACGTCGTAGACGGCGTCGTGCACCACGCGCTCGCCGTACAGGGCGGGGGCGAGGTCGCCGCCGCCGGGGAGCAGCAGCCCGTCGGCGAGCGCGAGCCGGGAGGCGGTCTCCTCCGCGCCGACCGGGTGCATCAGGAACGGCTCGCCACCCGCCCGATGGACCGCGTCGGCGAGCGCCCGGGCGGTGACCACGGCCGCGTAACGGAGGGCCGAGGTGTCGGCGGCGAAGCGTGAGGGGATCGCGATGATCGGGCGGCGGGACATCCGAGGACCTCCAAATTCTGTTTGCGCCCAAACGATAACCCAAATGCCCAGGTCATGTCTTGACTGACCGCCAGACCGCCCCTTAAATTGTTTGGACTCAAACGATTTGGAGGAGCGGATGGCCACTGTCGCCGGTGTCGCAGTCGAGGGCGGTCATTGGATCGGGGGCGAGCGCGTCTCCTCGCCCACGCTGTTCGAAGACGTCTCGCCGATCGACGAGAAGGTGATCGCGGAGATCTCCAGGGGCGGGGCGGAAGAGGCCGGCGCCGCCGTCGAGGCCGCGGGCAAGGCCTTCCCCGCCTGGTCGCGGACCAGCCGGGAGGAGCGCGCCCGGCTGCTGCACGCCATCGCCGATGGCGTGGAGAAGCGGCTCGACCAGCTCGCCATCGTGGAGACCACCGACAACGGCGCACTGCTCCGCTCCCACCTGCGCGGCGTGATGCCCCGGGTCGCCCACAACTTCCGGTTCTTCGCCGACTGGCTGCTCACCCTGGGCCACGAGGACTTCGAGACCCGAGGCCACCGCAACCACGTGAGCTGGGACCCGGCCGGCGTCTGCGCGCTGATCACACCGTGGAACGCCCCGCTCATGCTGGCCACCTGGAAGATCGCCCCGGCGCTGGCCGCGGGGAACACCGTGGTCCTCAAACCGGCGGAGTGGACCCCGCTGACCGCCTCCCTGCTGGCCGACATCACCGCCGAGGCCGGACTGCCGGACGGCGTGTTCAACGTGGTCCAGGGCTACGGCGCGGAGGCCGGCGCCGCCATGGTCGCCGATCCCGGCGTGCGCAGGGTCAGCTTCACCGGCTCGGTCCCGACCGCGCGGCACATCTCCGCCGCCGCCGCCGCCAACCTGACCCCGCTCTCCCTGGAGCTCGGCGGCAAGTCACCCCTCGTCGTCTTCGCCGACAGCGACCTGGACCTGGCCGTGGACCTCGCCGTCGAGCAGTACGACAACGCCGGGCAGGTCTGCCTGTCGGCCGTCCGGCTCCTGGTCGAGGAGCCGGTCGCCGAGGAGTTCACCGCCCGGTTCGTCGCGAAGGCGGGCACCCTCAAGCAGGGCGACCCGCGCGACCTGGCCACCGACATCGGCCCGCAGATCCACCGGCGGCAGCTGGAGCGGATCGACGGCTTCGTCCAGCGCGCCAAGGCCGGGGGCGCGACCGCCCTGATCGGCGGCGGGCCCAACACCGACCTGGGCGGCCTCTACTACCGGCCGACCCTGTTCACCGGCGTCACCCCCGGCAGCGAGATCGTCACCGAGGAGGTCTTCGGCCCGGTCCTCACCCTGCAGACCTTCCGCACCGAGGAACAGGCCGTCGAGATGGCCAACTCCACCCGGTTCGGCCTCGCGGCCACCCTCGTGACCGGCTCCGAGGAGCGGGCCGCCCGGGTCTCCGAGCAGCTCGTCGCCGGGACCGTCTGGGTCAACTGCTTCTTCGTCCGCGACCTCAAGGCCCCGTTCGGCGGTTCCCGCCAGTCCGGCGTCGGTCGCGAGGGCGGCGACTGGAGCTTCGACTTCTACTGCGACCTCAAGAACACGGTGACCGCGCCATGGGAGAAGTAGTCGGGGCGGGCCTGCTGGCCCACGTACCCACCATCGCCCTGCCCAGGGAGACCCGCTACGAGCTCAACGAGGGCAAGGAGATCACCCTCGTCACCGGGCTGGAGCAGCTCCGCGAGGACGTCTTCGAGAAGCACGACTACGACACCGTCGTCGTGCTCGACTCACACTGGGCGACCACGGTGGAGTTCGTCGTCACCGCGCAGCAGCGCAGGGCCGGGCTGTTCACCTCCGAGGAGCTGCCCCGGGGCATGTGCCGCGTGCCGTACGACTTCCCGGGCGACCAGGAGCTGGCCCGCGCCATCTCGGCCAAGGCGAAGGACCACTCGACGTGGATCACCGCGATCGACGACCCCTACCTGCCTATCTACTACGCGACGATCAACCTGTGGAGATACCTCGGCGTACCCGAGAAGCCGTGGGTGACGATCGGCGTCTGCCAGACCGGTGACAACGAGGACCACCTGCGGCTGGGCCGCGCGCTCGGCGACGCGATCCGCGAGTCCGACCGCAGGGTCCTGCTGATCGCCTCCGGCGCGCTGTCGCACACCTTCTGGCCGCTGCGCGAGCTGCGGGCACACGAGTCCTCCGATCCGAGCCACATCTTCACCCCCGAGGCCCGAGCGGCCGATCTGGAGCGGATCGAGTGGTTCAAGGCCGGAGACCACGCCCAGGTGCTGGACACCATGCCGGAGTTCGCCCGGTTCAAGCCCGAGGCGAGGTTCTTCCACTACCTGATGATGGCCGGAGCCATCGGCGAGGGCGACTGCACCGCCCCCGGGCGGCAGTACGGCGAGTACGAGAACTCGATCGGCACCGGCCAGGTGCACCTCTGGTTCGACCGGCCCGAGGGCGGTTTCCCCGCCCCGCGGGCTACCGACGCCTCCGGCGACCCCTACCCCTACCCCGCCTGAAGGGACCCCGATGCCCGAGTACCGCAGGATCCTCCTCGACGGCGCCGCCACGCAGGTGCGCCGTGAAGGCGACGAACTGGTCAGCGCCGACGGCCGGGTGGTCGGCGTCGCGGACGCCGTGCACCTGCCGCCGTCCGTGCCCAGCAAGATCATCGCCGTGCACCTGAACCACCGCAGCCGGGTCGAGGAGTTCATGACCTCGCTGCCGCCCGCGCCGACCTACTTCCACAAGCCGACCTCGGCCCTCAACGGTCACCGGGGCGCGGTCGTCCGGCCCGAGCGGTGCAAGTACCTCAACTACGAGGGCGAGGTGGCCATCGTCATCGGCCGCACCGCGCGCAACATCTCCCCTGCCGAGGCCGGCGACTACATCGCCGGCTACACGGTCGGCAACGACTACGGCCTGCACGACTTCCGCGACACCGACGCCGGCTCGATGCTCCGGGTGAAGGGCTCCGACACGCTCTGCCCCCTCGGCCCCGGCCTCGTCACCGACTGGGACTTCCACGGCAAGCGGCTGCGGACCTACGTCAACGGCGAGGTCGTGCAGGACGGCTCCACCGACGAGATGGAGTGGGACATGCACTACCTCGTCGCCGACATCGCCCGCACGATCACCCTCTACCCGGGTGACGTGCTGCTGTCGGGCACCCCGGCCAACTCCCGGCCGGTCCAGCCCGGCGACGTGGTCGAGGTCGAGGTCGAGGGCCTCGGCAGGCTGACCAACCACATCGTCACCGGCCCCGCCCCGATCCGGGACGACTGCGGCGCCCAGCCCACCGAGTCCGAGGAGGTCATCTCGACCACCTTCGGCGGTGACTGGGAGTTCCGTGGCATCCGGGCACCCCAGCGCTGATCTGTCAGGAGGAATGCAATGAAGGTCATCGTCGACATGGACGTCTGCAAGGACCACGGGCAGTGCGTCTTCTCCGCGCCCGAGGTCTTCCAGCTCAGCGAGAACGGCCGCCTGGTCTACGTCTCCGACCCCGACGACGCGCTGCGCGACGCCGTCGAGGAGGCCGCCGACGTGTGCCCGCTCCAGGCCATCACGATCGAGGGCTAGGCCCTTCCCGGTACGGTCCGCGCAGGCGGCAGAGAGAGTGAGGGTGGCGATGAGCCAGCGCATCGTGATCGCGGGCGCGTCCATGGGCGGCCTGCGCGCCGCCGAGCGCCTGCGGGCGGGCGGCTTCACCGGTGAGATCGTCGCGATCGGCGACGAGACGCACCTGCCGTACAACCGGCCCCCGCTGTCGAAGGAGGCCCTGGCCTCCGAGGTGACCCACGAGGCGGTCGCGTTCCGGCTCCGCCCGGCCGTGGCCGACGTGACGTGGCGGCTCGGCACGGCCGTGACCGCCGCCGACCTGACCGCCCGCGCCGTACGGCTCGCCGACGGCGCCGAGCTGACCTACGACGGGCTGGTGATCGCCACCGGGATGCGTCCCCGGCGGCTGTCCGCACCCGGCCCGGTGACCGGCAGGCACGTGGTCCGGACGCTGGAGGACGCGAGCGCCCTCCGCGAGGAGCTACGGCCCGGAGCCCGGGTTCTGGTGATCGGCGCCGGATTCATCGGCTGCGAGGTGGCCGCCACCGCCCGCGGGCTGGGCGGTTCGGTGACCGTCGTGGCGCCGGAGGCCGCGCCGATGCTGCGCCCGCTGGGCGCGGATCTCGGTGCCGCGCTGCGGCGCCGCCACGAGGCGGAGGGAGTGCGTTTCCTGCTCGGCCGTACGGTGCGCCGCTTCCTGGGCGACACCTCACTCTCAACGGAGGCCGGTTCTCCCGGTTTCCCCGCTGCTCTCGGGTCCGCCGGGCGGGTGACCGGGGCGGAGCTGTCCGACGGCACCGTGGTCGAGGCCGACGTGGTGGTGGAGGCCGTCGGCTCGGCCTCCACCACCGGGTGGCTGGAGGGCAACGGCCTGGACCTGTCCGACGGCGTGCTCTGCGACAACGCGCTGCGCGTCGAGGGCCGGGCGGGCGTGGTGGCGGTGGGCGACGTGGCCCGCTTCCCCAACCCTCGTTACGACGGGGTGGCCCGGCGGGTGGAGCACTGGAGCATCCCCACCGACACGGCCAGGCGCGCGGCGGCCAGCCTGCTGGCCGACCTCGGGCATGCCGAGCACGACCCGGCTCCGTTCACACCGCTGCCGACCTTCTGGAGCGACCAGTACGACCTGCGGATCCAGTCCTTCGGCGCTCCCGCGCTCGGCGGAGACGACATCCGCGTGCTGGAGGGCGACCTCGGCGGCGAGGTCGTGGTCGGCTACCACGACGCCGACCGGCTGGTCGGCGTCGTCATGATCGGCTTCCCCGCCGCGCTGGCCCGCTACCGCGCGATGCTCATGCCGGTTCCCATCACCGCCTGACCTTCGCCCCCTCTGCCCCCGGGTCCCGGAACCCGCCCAAACCTCCGGGACCCGGGCCCCACCCGAATCCCGGGGACCAGGGCCCCGCCCGAACCTCCGACTCCCCGGCCCCGCCGCCGGGACCTTCACCCGCCAAGGAGAACCCCATGGACGTGCTGCGCAACGTGATCGCCGGCGAGAGCCGGGACCCGGCCTCCGGCGAGTGGACGGACCTGGTCGACCCCGCCACCGGGAAGGTGTACGGCAGGGCGCCCCGCTCCTCCGCCGCGGATGTCGCGGACGCGGTCACGGCGGCCACCGAGGCGGCGGTGCGCTGGCGCCGTACCACCCCGGCAGAGCGGCAGGGCCTGCTGCTGAGGCTCGCCGACCTGATGGAGGAGAACCTCGACGCGCTCGCCGACGCCGAGGTCCGCGCCACCGGCAAGCCGCGCGGCACCGCCCGCCGCGTCGACGTGGGCGGGGCCGTGAACGCGATCCGCTACTTCGCCGGGGCGGCCCGGGTGCTGGAGGGGCTGGGCGCGACCGAGTACGTCGAGGGGCACACCTCGTTCGTCCGGCGTGAGCCGATCGGCGTGGTCGCCCAGGTGACGCCGTGGAACTACCCGCTGATGATGGCCGCCTGGAAGATCGGGCCGGCCCTGGCCGCCGGGAACACGCTCGTCATGAAGCCCGCCGACACCACACCCGGCTCGACCGTGCTGCTCGGCGAGCTGTGCGCCCGGGTGTTCCCTCCGGGCGTCGTCAACGTCGTCTGCGGCGACCGCGACACCGGCCGCGCCCTCGTCGATCACCGGGGCGTGGAGATGGTGGCCATCACCGGCTCGACCCGCGCCGGGGCCGAGGTGATGAAGGCGTCCGCGGAGGACCTCAAGGACGTCCACCTGGAGCTGGGCGGCAAGGCCCCGGCCGTGGTCTTCGGCGACGTGGACATCGCCGAGGTCGCGCGTTCGGTCGCCGAGGCCGCGTTCTTCAACGCCGGGCAGGACTGCACGGCCGTCACCCGGGTGCTGGTCGAGGAGAGCATCCACGAGGAGTTCACCGCGGCGCTGGCCGAGGCCGCGGCCGCCCTCACCGTGGGCGGCCCCGACGAGGAGGGCGTCTTCCTCGGCCCCTCCAACAACGCCGCCCAGGCCGAGCGGGTGGCGGGCTTCCTGGAGAGACTGCCCGCCCATGCCCGGCTGGTCACCGGCGGCCGGATCGACCGGCCCGGCTACTTCTTCGCCCCGGCCGTGGTCGCCGGGGTCCGCCAGGACGACGAGATCGTCCAGCAGGAGATCTTCGGCCCGGTCGTGACCGTCCAGCCCTTCGCCGACGAGGACGAGGCGCTCCGCCTCGCCAACGGCACCGACTACGCGCTGGCCGCCAGCGTCTGGACCCGCGACACCGGCCGTGCCATGCGCCTGACGGCCGCCCTGGATTCCGGCGCGGTCTGGGTCAACTGCCACCAGGTGATCGTCCCCGAGCTGCCGCACGGAGGCTTCAAGCACTCCGGCACCGGCAAGGACCTGTCCCGGTACGGTTTCGACGCCTACACCCGGATCAAGCACGTGATGATCAGCCACTCCTGATCACCTTTCCCGCCACCGGCTCAGAAGGGGAATCGCTTCCGCGACAAGACGGGGACGTCAGCCGGAGGACACATCGAGCCCGTCCGGGGACGATCAAGCTCTAAGCGATCTTCCGGCGGTGAGTTAACTCCCGTGCCCGGCTCCGTGGGATCGTTGCGCTCCATGAGCAGATCGTTGAAAACCGCGCATATCCTCCTGGTGGCCGCGTTTGCCGCCGCCCTTTCGGCCTGTTCTGCGGGGGGCGACTCGTCTGCTCCGACCACGGCCCCGGCCGTCTCCGCCGCGGAACCCACGGCGACGTCCACGGCGGAGACCACCTCTGCCGAGCCCCCGGCTGAACCCGAGGCCGCTACCGCCTCCACGGCCCCGGCCGCTACCGCCTCCATCGAGTCTCCCAACCTGGCCGCCTCCGCCGAGCCCACTGCGGGGGCGCAGGGCGACGGGGCCGGGGACACGGGGCCCGCCATGCATCTGATCGGAGTGCTCAGCGCGAGTCCGACGCAGCCGGGCTGGATCACGGTGCAGCTCGACGAGGGTGACACCCAGGAGGTCATGCTCAGTCCGGACGCGGTGGTGCTCGACATAGGGGGAACGATCTGCAACAAGGGCAAGCTTCCGCACAGGTGCACCGTGGCGCAGTTGGAGAAGGCGTTCAGGGCACGCAAAGCCCCCTACGCCAAGGTGACGATCCAGGGTGGGGTGGCCATGCGGATCGAGGAACTCGTCGAGAGGTGACCGGCGCCGGCGGATTCCCGTCGCGGGGAGTTCCGCCGACCCGGACCGTGTGAAACGTACTCGCGCACACAGGCCCAGCGGGCAGGTCCGGGCACGCACTGTCCGCGCGGCCACAGCCACAGGGGAGACGTCTCTGGATTGCGAAAAATCTCAGACGTCGGGAGAACAGGGTCCCCCGCACCCTTGCCCGAATTACTCATCTGACGTAATTTTTACTCATGCAAGTAATACGGGGTGAAGAACCATCCTCCGGACGTTCCTTCACCGGCGCGGCCAGGCGCTCCCAGATCATCGCGGCGACCATTGAGACGATCGCCGAGCTCGGATACAGCCAGGCGTCCTTCGCCCGGATCGCCGAACGGGCGGGCCTGAGCAGCACCCGGCTGATCTCCTACCACTTCGCCGGCAAGGACGAGCTGATGGGCGCGGCCGTCGCCGAGGTCTACGGTCACATCGGGCAGTTCATGGCCGAGCGGATGGCCGGCGCGACCTGTGCCCGTGACGCGCTGCGCACCTACATCACCGCGCTGGCCGGGTACATCGCGGACAACCGCCCGCGGATGCGGGCGATGATGGAGATCTTCCTCAACTTCCGTGGCGAGGACGGCGCGAGCGACTCCTACGACGCGGGCGACGACAACGACGCCATCGGCCATGTCCAGCGCATTCTGCGCGACGGGCAGCGCAGTGGCGAGTTCCGCGACTTCGACACCTTCGTCATGGCGGCGACCGTACAGCGCTCCCTGGACGGCCTGCCGTTCCTGCTGGAGACCAGGCCCGATCTCGACCTCGCCGCCTGCGCCGAGGAGTTAGTGACGCTGTTCGACCTGGCGACCAGGAGCGGGCCGTGAGCACCGGAAGCGGCGGGAACACCGGGAGCCGGCGGCGCACGCTGCTGCGCCTGCTGGTCGACCTGCTCGTGCCGGCCGCCCTCTACTACGGACTGCGCCTGACCGGGATGAGCGTCTACCTGTCCCTGCTCATCACGACCGTGGTGCCCGCGGCCATGGGCGCCTACAGGCTGGTCAGAGAACGCAGAGTCGACGGGCTCTCCGTCTTCATGACGGCCATGATGGTGCTCGGCGTCGGGGTCTCGCTGATCAGCGGCAGCGAGAGGTTCCTGCTCGCCAGGGAGGGGTGGCTGACGGCCGCCGTCGGGATCTGGTTCCTGGCGAGCCTGCGGGCCGGGATGCCGCTCACGTTCCTGTTCAGCCGGCCGCTGATGGAGGGCAGGTTCCCGATCCACGGCACCGGCGAGACGTGGGACGTGCTGTGGGAACGACTTCCCCGCTTCCGCAGGGCCTGGCGGGTCACGGCCGTCCTGTGGGGCGCCGGCACCCTCCTCGACGCCGCGGCCCGCGTGGTCATGGCCTACACGCTGCCGGTCGACGCCGTCCCCGCGCTCGGCAGCGCGCTGTACGCCGGCACGTCGATCACGCTCATCGTGATCGCCAACGTCTACTTCATCACGGTGGGGCTCTTCGACAGGCGGAGCGCGATGTACGCGCCGCTCAACCACGAGCACGCCCCGGCACTCTCCACCTGACGCGCCTGACGCTTCAGACATGCCTGACGCGTCAGACGCGAACGGTCTCGCCGGCCGGTCCCCTTCCGAGAAGCTCACGGACCGGGTCCGCGGAGCACCATCCACCCGTCCCCGGCGGATTCCAGAAATCTTCCCCAGGAAATGTCGGGGGCGTGTGGGAGTCTTCGGCTCAGCCCGCTCCCGCCGCGGCGATCCGGCGGCGTGCCTCCTCCCAGGGGGGAGGCAGTTCATCCGCGCGACAGCTCCACACCACGAGGGTCGAGGGCAGCATGGCCGCCCGGAGCCGGCCCTTCGCCGTGCGGTGCGGATCGGCGCGGTCGAAGCGCCCGAGCTCGGCCCGGTGAGTCCAGGCGGAGACGGCCCAGAACGTCTTGCCGAGGACATCCGCGGCGAACGCGTAGCCGACCAGCCCCGGGGTCCGGGCGAGCCGGCGCCGGATGCGCAGCGTCCACCACAGGAACCGGGGGATGTCCCGATGTGAGCGTAACGGCAACCGGGCGGCCAGGACCGTACAGCCGGTGGCCGGATCGGGCGGTCTGCGGATGGTCGTCCAGGGCAGGGCAGGCATGTCGCCACGCTAGGCGCGCCGTACGCGGCTCACACCGGCGAAACCGCCGGTATCCCGTACGGCGACGCGGACCCGCACGCGCCTGGGCCTTGGCGTGGATCCCCTCTGCGGGGCACCGCCGTTCAGTCGAGCGGCAGCCGGGCCAGCTCCGCCCGCGAGCTGACCCCGACCTTGGCGAAGACGTTACGCAGGTGAAAGTCGATCGTCCGGGGGCTGAGGAACATCTGTGCCGCCACCTCGCGGTTGGACAGCCCCTGGCCGACGAACCGCGCCACCTGCAGCTCCTGCGGAGTGAGGTCGGTGGCCGTGGAGGGGTCGCGTCTGCGGGCCGTCTCGCCGGAGGCCCGGAGTTCCTGACGGGCCCGCTCCGCCCACGGCTGTGCGCCGAGGTCCTCGAAGGTCTCCAGGGCGCTCCGGAGGTGGGTACGGGCGTCGACCCGGCGGCGGGCCCGGCGCAGGAACTCCCCGTAGGCCAGCTCGGTGCGCGCCTGGTCAAAACGGCGCGGCGAGCCGGTGTGACGCTCCAGCGCGTGCTGGAAGTGGCGTTGGGCGTCGTCACCGGCGGCCAGTACGGCCCTGCCGTGGGCGGCGGCGGCACCCGCCCAGTCGGCCCCGGTCGCGCCGTCGAAGGAGTCCAGCTCCCGGATCCACGTGGCCGCCTCGTCGCGGTGGTCCGAGCGGGCCGCCGCCTCCAGGCGGTCGACTGCCGCCATGTGCGTGAGCGCGGGGTGCGAGATCTGCTCCAGGTGGTGGAAGGCCGAGGCCGGATGCGCGGCGGCGTGGACACCCCTGGCCCAGTGGATCACGTCGCCGATCATGCCGTCGAGGATGCCCATCGGGTGAGCCGAGCTGATGTGCGTGGCTTCGGCCAGATGCGATTCGAACGCGTCCTCGCCGCGGAAAGCGGCCAGGAGGGTGAGCCACGCCAGGGGCAGGCCGGTCAGCCCGGACTGCCCGGTGCCCCGGGCGAGCTGGAGCGCTTCGGACGCGCTGGCCCTCGCGGTCGCCCAGCGTCCGGTGGCGACTTCGGCGAAGGCCCGGCGCGTCAGCGCGTACAGGACCAGGGAGACGGCGCCGGTGTCCCGGGCGTGCGAGAGCAGCAGGTTGTGGTGGCGCAGGATTTCGGCGTCGTCGCCCAGGTGTATGGCCGCGATACCGAGGTTGGAGCGCAGGTCGGTGTCGTGGAAGGGCTCATCCGTGGTGAGCGCCTCACGCAGAACGGGTGCCGCCTGAGCCATGTCGCCCCGGACGACGTGCCCCAGCCCGATCAGGAGGTCGCCGAAGCAGCGTGTCCTCGCGGAGTCATCCTGCCGTGGCGCGGCGACGAAGCTCGCGGGGTCGATGTCGATCCCGGAGTCGGCGCTGAAGGTGGCGAGAGCCGTGGCGATCATCGCCATCTCCCGAGCGCGCTCGCCATCGGCCGACGCCACGTCCTTCGCCGCCTGCATCATGATGCGGTGCCCGACCTGAGGCGAGGCGGTGTTCCACTCGACGCGGGCGCGCAGCCGGTCGATGTCGGCGCGGAGCACCGGATCGACGGTGTGCGGGCGGGCGGCGTCGGCCAGGGTGCGTGCCCGGCCCGGCTGGCCGGCGAGCCAGGCACTGTGGGCGGCGGCCTGCAGCATCCTGGCCCGGGGTTCCTCGCGCGAGGTCAGCTCGGCCGCCCGTTCCAGAGCCGCGCACGCGGCCTCGTGCCCACCGCGCTGCCGGGCGCGCCCGGCGGCCCGTTCGAGCTCGTCGACGACCGCCTCGTCGGGTTCCTCCGCCGCCGCCGCGTGATGCCACGCGCGGCGGTCGGCGTCCTGCTCGTCTCCCATCGCCTCGGCGAGTGCCCGGTGGGCCCGTCGCCGCTCGAAGCTCGTCGCGGCGTTGTACACCGCCGAACGTACGAGAGGGTGCCACAGTTCGAGCTCGGCGCCCCGGACCCGGAGCAGCCCCGACCGCTCCACCTCGTCGAGCGCGTCCTCCCCGGCGCCGAGGGCCGCCGCGGCCTGCCGTACCGTCAGCAGACGTCCGGAGTCGTCGGCGGCCGCGACGAGCAGCAGAGTCTGAGCGGGTCCGGAAAGGCGGCGCGCCCGGTCGAGGAAGACCCGCTCCACGCCCTCGGTCACCGGAAGCTGGACCGGGAGCGGAACCTCACCGCCGAGCTGGGCAGCGGACAGCGCACCGGGCAGCTCGACGAGCGCGAGGGCGTTGCCGCCCGTGCTGCTCAGCAGCCGGTCGCAGACCTCAGCGGGCACGGGGACTCCGGCGCGTTCGGTCAGCAGGGCCGCCGCGGCGGCGCGGTCGAGACCTCCGACCATGAGCTCGGGCAGCTCGCCACTGTCGAACCGGCGCACGTCGCCCTCCCGGGCGGCGAAGAGCAGCGCCACCCGCTCCACCTGTAACCGGCGCGCCACGAACAGCAGCGCGGACGCCGACGCCTCGTCGAGCCAGTGCGCGTCGTCGACGACACCGAGCACCGGCCCGTGCTCCGCGGCCTCGGCCAGCAGGCTCAGGGCGGCCAGGAACACCAGGAACCGGTCGACGTCGGCTCCCTCCTCCTCACCGAAGGCGGCGCGCAGCGCGCGTGACTGCGGTGCCGGCAGCCGTCCGGCATAGCGGAGGGCCGGGCGCAGCAGCCGGTGCAGCGCGGCGAAGGCCAGCGGCGACTCGGATTCGATGCCCTGCGTCCGCAGCACCTGCATGCCCTCGGCGCGGGCGATCGCGTCCGCCAGCAGGGCCGACTTCCCGACGCCGGGCTGCCCGCGTAGAACCAGTGCGCCGCCCCGGGAGGCCCACGTCTCGTCGATGAGCGTCGTCACCGCGGCACGCTCCATGGTTCGGCCGTGCAGCATCCGGCCAGTTTAACCGCAATGCCTCGGACCGGGACAGCTAGGCCGCGACCGCCTCCAACCCCCCACTCGCCTCAGCTTCCCGTCGACGGCGCCGAGTCGGATCCCCGGCGAACGGCCCGGTGAAACCACCGGCGCGAGACACCGGCCGCCGGCGGCATCGTCGGAACCGTCAGCGCCCCCTATCGACTCGGGAACCCTCATGACGACCCTCCCTCAGCACACCTCCTCCGGCACCACGGCGTTCCGCGTGAACGGCATGACGTGCGGGCACTGCGTCCGCGCGGTGACCGACGAGATCGGCAGGCTCGCCGGTGTCCGCGGCGTCAGCGTCGATCTCCCCAGCGGCATGGTCACCGTGGAGACCACGGAGCCGCTCGACCCCGCCGCCGTCGCCGCCGCCGTCTACGAGGCCGGCTGCGAGCCGGCGCTGTGAGCGCCTCCGCCGGCCCTTGGCGGGGGGTGGACGGCTTGCCGGACTCCCCGCTGGACGTGATCGTCATCGGAGGCGGCCAGGCCGGACTGGCCATGGCCTGGTACCTGCGACGGCAGGGGGCGCGTTTCCTCGTGCTCGACGCCGGCAGCGAGATCGGGCACGTCTGGCGTTCCCGGTGGGACTCGCTCGTGCAGTTCACCGCGGCCCGGTACGACGCCCTGCCTGGCCTCGCTTTCCCCGCCCCGGACGACACGTACCCCACCAAGGACGAGGTCGCCGACTACCTGCGGGCCTACGCCGGCACCTTCGACCTGCCGGTCCGGCTGAACACCCGGGTCACCCGGCTGAGCCGGGGCGGAGCGGGCTTCGAGATCGGCACGGCCGGAGACACCTTCCACGCCCGCCAGGTGGTCGTGGCCACCGGCCCGTTCCAGACGCCGGCCCTCCCGGCGCCGGCCGCGCGGCTGGACCGGGCCGTCACCCAGCTCCACAGCTCGGTCTATCGCAGTCCCCGGGACCTTCCGGATGGGCCCGTCCTGGTCGTGGGCGGCGGGAACTCCGGACTGCAGATCGCCGAGGAGCTGACCGCGACCCGCCGGGTCGACCTGTCGGCCGGTGCCACTCCGCCGGTCCTGCCGCAGCGGCTGCTCGGCAAGGACCTGTTCTGGTGGCTCACCCGCCTCGGCCTCATGGCCAAGCCCGCCGACTCCTGGATCGGCCGCCGCGTGCGGGACCGCGGGGAGCTGGTCATCGGGACGAGCAGGCGGACGCTACGGCGGGCGGGGGTCACCTTCCGGCCCCGGCTGACCGGCGCGGACGGGACGGATGTCCGGTTCGAGGACGGCAGCACCCTCCAGGTCGGGGCCGTCGTCTGGGCCACCGGCTTCCGGAGCGACTACTCCTGGATGGCCGTCGGCGGCGTACTGGCCGACGGCCGCCCCGTACACCGGCGCGGCGTCACCAACGTTCCCGGCCTGTACTTCCTCGGCCTGCCCTGGCAGCACACCCGGAGCTCGGCGCTGCTGGGGTTCGTCAAGGACGACGCGGCGTACCTGGCCGACAGGATCGCGGCACACGCCCGGACCGGGCAGCGCCCCACCGGCGGCCCCGGCGCCGGCGCGGACCACCGGCCCGGCGCAGGCCACGGGTCCGACGCCGGCCACCGGCCCGATGCGGACCACCGGCCCGGCCATCACCCCGGCGAAACCACCGGTGTGACACCCCTGCCGCAGGGACCAGCATCACAACGGCGGAACCACGCATCTTCACCGGCAGGACCAGGGAGCCAACCATGACGACGTCGACGATCGCGGCGTGCACCCTTGAGATCGGCGGCATGACCTGCGCGGCGTGCGTCCGGCGCGTGGAGAAGGCGCTGACCCGGGTCGAGGGAGTGTCCAGCGCCCGGGTCAACCTCGCCACCGAGGTCGCGGCCGTCAGCTACGACCCCGGCCTGGTAGGGCTCGACGGACTCGTCCGCGCCGTCTCCGCGGCCGGTTACGACGGCAGGGTCAGCACCGCCCCCGCAGCCGGGGACCATGGCGAGGACGGCACCGTCCCGGCCGCCGGTCACCACGACGGGATCAGCCGCGACGAGGAGTCCGGTCCGAGTTCCACCACACCGCCAACCGGCGACGGCAACGGTCGCGACGCGCGGCGGGACGCGGAGCTGGCGGACCTGAGGCGCAAGTGGCAGGTCGCGCTGGCCACCGGGCTCTCCCTGATGGTGCTGATGTACATCCCGCTGTCGCTCGACACCATGGACTGGCTGATGCCGGTCCTGCTGGTGATCGCGACCGTCGTGCAGTTCTGGGCGGGCAGGCCGTTCTACCGCGCCGCTCTCACCGCCGCCCGCCACCGCACCACGAACATGAACACGCTGGTGGCGCTCGGCACGGGCGTGGCCTACGGCTACAGCGCGTTCGTCACCCTCTGGCCGGCCGCCGCCGAACGGTGGGGGCTGCCACTGCACGTCTACTTCGAGACGTCGCTGGTCATCATCGCGCTCATCCTGATGGGCCGGTGGATGGAGGGCCGGGCCAGGAAGCGGACGGCGGCGGCGATCACGGCCCTGGTCGGGCTGCGCCCCAAGGCCGCACGGGTGCTGCGCGACGGCATCGAACACGACATCCCCATCGACGACGTGGCCGTCGGTGATCTCGTCCGGGTCCGGCCCGGGGAGAAGGTGCCGGTCGACGGCGTCGTGACCGACGGCGCGTCAAGCGTGGACGAGAGCATGCTGACCGGTGAGAGCCTGCCGGTCGAGAAAGGCATCGGCGACCAGGTCATCGGCGCGACGCTGAACCGCACCGGTTCGATCGTCCTGCGGGCGGGCGCCGTCGGCCAGGACACCACGCTCGCGCAGATCGTCCGCCTCGTCGAGGACGCCCAGGGCGGCAAGACACCGATGCAGCGGCTCGCGGACCGCGTGTCGTCGTGGTCCGTCCCGGTGGTCCTCGTCGTCGCCACGCTGACGTTCGCCGGCTGGGCGCTGCTCGGCCCCGACACCGGCAGGTTCACCCTCGCCATCGGAACGGCCATCGCGGTCCTGATCATCGCCTGCCCGTGCGCGCTGGGCCTGGCCACCCCGACCGCGATCATGGTCGGCACCGGCAAGGCGGCCGAACTGGGGATCCTCATCCGCGACGGCGAGGCCCTGGAGCAGGCCCAGCGCCTGACCACGATCGTCCTGGACAAGACCGGCACGATCACCCACGGCCGGCCGGCCGTCACGGACGTCACGACTCTCGGCGGATGGCGGGAGGAGGAGGTCCTCGCGCTCGTCGCGGCCGCGGAGGTCGGCAGCGAGCACCCGGTGGGTGAGGCCGTCGTCACCGCCGCCCGCGACCGCGGCCTCGCCCTGCCCCGCGCGGAACGGTTCACGGCCGTCCCGGGCCACGGCATCGACGCCACCGTGGACGGCCGGCGCGTCCTGGTGGGCAACCGCGCCCTGATGGCCTCCGCGGAGATCGACGTCACGGTGTTCGACGCGGCGAGCAGCGCGGCCGCCCAGGCGGGCCGGACGCCGATGTACGCCGGTGTCGACGGCGAGGCCGTCGCCCTCATCGTCGTCGCCGACACGGTGAGGCCGGAGTCCGCCGAGGCCGTCGCGCAGCTGAGGGCACTGGGCCTGCGGGTGTGGATGCTCACCGGGGACAACGCCGTGACCGCGGCCGCCGTCGCCCGCGAGGCGGGCATCGACCACGTGATCGCCGAGGTCCTCCCCTCGCAGAAGGCCGACCGCGTCGCCGCGCTGCAACGCGAGGGGCAGGTCGTGGCCATGGTCGGCGACGGCATCAACGACGCGCCGGCCCTGGCCCAGGCGGATCTCGGCATCGCGATCGGCACCGGCAGCGACGTGGCCATCGCCGCCTCCGACATCACCCTGGTCGGCGGCGACCTGCGCGGCATCGTCTCGGCCATCGCCCTGTCACGCCGTACCGTCACGACGATCAAGCAGGGGCTGTGCTGGGCGTTCGCCTACAACGTGCTGCTGATCCCGGTGGCCGCCGGGGCGCTGTACCTGGTCAACGGGGTGCTGCTCGACCCGGTGCTCGCCGCCGCGGCCATGGCCATGAGCTCGGTCAGCGTGGTCACCAACGCGCTGCGGCTGCGGGGCTTCCGCCGGCCGGCCGGCGTCGGGGCGATCCTGCACCCGTCGCTGCGTACCCGCGTCGCCCAGTACGCCTACCTGGTGGCGATCGCCGCCGTCGCCCTGGCGGTCGGCGCCGGGCTCACCGCCCTCAGCCGCACCGACGCCGCACAGCGCGGTATGAACGGGGTGCTCGCCTGGTCCCAGGGCATGGGGATGCCCATGCGTCCGGCGATGAGCGTGATGGAGACGACCGCCGTCGAACCGATCACCGCGCACGACGCGGGCCTCGACGTCCGCCTCGACCTGCCCCGCGACGCGCGGCCCGGCGAGCCGGCCCGGGCGACCGTGACCGTACGCGATGCCGCGACCGGCGCCCCGGTAAAAGACCTCACCCGCACCCACCAGGTGTGGATGCACCTGATCGTCACGCGGGACGATCTGGCGACCTTCGCCCACATCCACCCCGAGCCGACCGGCCGCCCCGGCGAGTTCGCCGTGGATGTCGTGTTCCCCACCGCGGGCCGCTACCGGATGCACACCGAGTTCCGCCGGCAGGGCAAGATGACCGACGTCCTCGACCGGCACGACGTCACCGTCGGCGGCGCGCCCGCCTCCGCACCCGTCCCGCCGGTGCCGGGCCCCCGGGAGCAGGTCGTCGACGGGGTACGGGTGACGCTACGCGGCGACGCCCACGCCGGTGAGCGCGGTGACTTCTCCTTCACCTTCACCGACGCGGCCACCGGCCGCCGGATCGACGACCTGCAGCCCTACCTCGGAGCCGCCGGCCACGTCGTCGTCATGCGCGCCGACGGCGCGACCTTCGCCCACGCCCACGCCGAGACCGAGGACGAGCGAGGAGAACCCGTCTTCGCCCTGCCCGGGCAGCGGTTCGGCCCGGAACTCGATCTCCACGTCCGTTTCGACACCCCGGGGGTCTACCGGCTCTGGAGCCAGTTCCGGCTCGCCGGCGGACGCGTCATCACCGTGCCGTTCACCCTCACCGCCTCCTGACCTCCAACCGCAAGACGGAGGCACCCTCAGCGCCATCACCATGCCGCTCGCCTTCACCGCCTCCTGACCTCCAGCCACGAGACGGCGGCACCCTCAGCGTCATCCGTCAGATCCGATCACCAATCTCGAAGGAACAACCATGATCTCTGTCTCAGGACTCACCAAGCGTTACGACGACCGCACCGTCGTCGACGACGTGACCTTCACCCTCGAACCGGGTACGATCACCGGCTTCCTCGGCGCGAACGGGGCGGGTAAGAGCACCACCCTCCGGATGATCACCGGCCTGGTGCCGTCCTCCGGCGGTACCGCGCTGATCGGCGGCCGTCCCTACGCCGACCTGCCGAACCCGCCCGCTGTCCTCGGCGCGCTGCTGGACGCCTCCGCGGTGCACCCCGGCCGTACCGGGCTCGCGCATCTGCAGATCCTCGCCGACACCCTCGGGGTGCCGGCCGGGCGCGTCGACGAGCTGCTTGAGCAGGTCGATCTGACCGGGGCGGCGAAACGGCGGATCGGCGGCTACTCCCTGGGGATGCGCCAGCGGCTCGGGATCGCGGCGGCGCTGCTCGCCGACCCGGACGTGCTGGTGTTCGACGAGCCGTCCAACGGACTCGACCCCGAGGGCATCCGCTGGCTGCGGGAGCTGCTGCGTGAGCGGGCCGCCCGCGGCGGCACGGTGCTGCTCTCCAGCCACCTGCTCAACGAGGTGGAGCACACCGTCGACAGGCTGCTGGTGATCAGCGCCGGCCGGATCATGGCCGACGCCCCCATCGGCGAGCTGCTCCACGGAAACGGCACCGTGGTGCGGGCGGCGGACCCGGCGGCGCTCGCCGCCGACCTGCTCCGCACCGGTCTGCCGGCCGAGCGCGGCACCGACGGCCTGCTGACCGTGCGCGGCGCGACTCCGGCCCAGGTCGGCGCGGTCGCCGCCCAGGGCGGCCACGCCCTGATCGACCTGCGCCCGACCGAACACGGCCTCGAGGACCTGTTCTTCCAGCTCACCGCCGCCGCGTGATCCTCCTCCCATCTCTCACCACGAAGGAACCCTTGACATGAGCACCATCGACCTGGTCGCCCCCCTCCCGCCCGCCGTTGCCGTCCCCGGCCGCGGCCCCTCCATCAGCCGGCTCACCACCATCGAGATCCGCAAGTCACTGTCCACCCGCTCCGGCCGGGCCGTCGCCGCGAGCGCCTCCATGGTCGCCCCGCACTGGATCCCCATCGTGCTCCTCACCGGCCAGGACCTCAGCGATCCCCCCGGCATGCTGGCCGAGCTCGGCATGCTGACCGGCCTGCTCATGCTGGCGCTCGGTGTGCTCAGCACCGCGGGAGAGTGGACCCACCGCACGCTCCAGACCACCTTCCTGGCCGTCCCCCGCCGCGAACGCGTCCTCGCGGCGAAAGCGCTGGCCATGGCCCTGCTCGGAGCGGCCTACAGCGCGATGGGGCTGATCAGTGCCGTGGCCATCCTCGCGGTCTGGGGCCCCTCCCTCGACTGGGGTGCCGTCGCGACCTCGGTCGCGGTCGGCACCGCGGGCGGGGCCGCGTTCACCGTGATGGGCGCCGGTATCGGCGCCGCCGTGTGCAACGCCCCCGCCGCGCTCACCGGCACCTATCTGACCCTGCTCGTCGCCCCGCCGCTGCTGCACCAGCTGTCGCCGACGCTGGCGGAGGCGCTCGACCCGGGATCCGCCGTGATCCAGCTGGCCTCCGGGAACCCCAGCGCGGTCCGGATCGCCACCCTCACGGGCTGGCTGGTGGTGACCTCGGTGGCCGGAGCCATGATCACCCACCGCCGCGCGGTCGCCTGACCGCGCGCCCTGAATGGGCGATCGGCCTGGCCCCGTTGATGGGCGGGAGCGCGCTGCCGTTGCCAGCGGGTGGAGGCGACGGCAGCGCGCGCGTACAAGGTCATGCGCAGGGACGTAAAGTTACGGGGCCGGTTGGTCGGGGAGGGCTTTCCGTCCTCCCCGGGACGCGTGCGGACGTCGTTGACCGCCGTACGCGTCATTGAGCGTGTGCCGACCGCGGACCTGGGGACGGAGAATGAGCGAACGCCCGTACGTGCTGCTCAGCTGCGCGATGTCCATCGACGGATACATCGACGACAGCTCTCCTGGCCGACTCCTCCTCTCCAACGACGAGGACTTCGACCGCGTCGACGCGGTGCGGGCCACCTGCGACGCGATCCTGGTCGGAGCCAACACCATCCGCCGCGACGACCCCCGGCTCCTGATCCGGTCGGAGACCCGGCAGCGGGAACGGACCGCACAGGGCCTGCCGGCACATCCCGTCAAGGTGACGCTGAGCACGACAGGGGACCTCGACCCGTCAAGCCGCTTCTTCACCACCGGCGACACAACGAAGATCGTGTACGCCGCGTCGGCGGCGGTGGGTCGGCTCACCTCCCACCTCGGCGGGACAGCGGTGGTGGTCGACTCCGGCGATCCGGTGAACCTCGACCTCGTACTGTCCGACCTGGCCGGGCGCGGCGTGCGCCGGCTGATGGTCGAGGGTGGCGGCTCGGTGCACACCCTGTTCCTCCAGAAGGGCCTGGTCGACGAACTCCAGCTCGTCGTCGCGCCGTTCTTCGTCGGGGACTCCACCGCGCCGCGTTTCGTCCACGACGGTGACTTCCCGCAGAGTTCCCGGCGGCGTATGGACCTGGCGGAGGTCCGGCGGATCGGTGATGTCGTCCTGTTGCGCTACCTGCCGTCGTGACTCCCTCTCCAGCGCCAGAGTCCCGAGGTTCCACACCGGAAAGGATCCAGATGAACGACCACGACTGGCTGCGGCTCGCCTGTGACCTGGCCCGGCTCTGCCCGCCCTCCCAGACCGCCTTCTCCGTCGGCGCCGTGGTGGTCGCCGCCGATGGACAGGAGATCGCCCGTGGATACTCGCGGGAGACCGATCTTCACGTGCACGCCGAGGAGTCGGCGCTTGCCAAGCTCTCTCCGGATGACCCCCGGCTGCCCGGCGCCACCATGTACAGCAGCCTGGAGCCCTGCAGCAAGCGCAGCTCCCGCCCAAGGACCTGTAGCCGTCTGATCGTGGACAGCGGCATCCGACGGGTCGTGATGGCCTGGCGGGAGCCGGTGTTCTTCGTCGACTGCCACGGTGCCGAAGAGCTCGCCGCGGCAGGCGTCGCCGTAGTGGAGATCCCAGAGCTGGCAGAGGCCGCCCGGGAACCCAACGGGCATCTCATCCCTGACGGACCTGTCGGCTAGACGGCGCCGCCCAGGTCGCAGCGGCTCTGGCTCGGTGTGTCCGGCAGGACGGAGAACACAGAAGTTCGACCCTGTGTGTCGTGGAACCACAGGTCAATGAAGGTAGGGCGGGCGGGACTCGGACCCGCGACCCAGGGATTATGAGTCGCCTTGATCGTGGGGTGGGTCGCGGCGACCGTGGTCGGCAGCTGTTGGCCGACGGTGCCGTCGGGCACGCTCGCGGCGGTGACCAGCACCGCGAGGAGTAGTCCGATTCGGCTGCCGGATCACTCATGGGCGATGGGGTCCTCCCTCGCGTGGTTGTCAGCGAAGTCCCACTGCCCGGAGACGGTATGCCTAACCCAGCGGTTAGTTTGCGGCTGGGATTCGAACAGGAGTCCGGGGCCTACTTTGGGGCTTGCCACATGGACCCGAATGGAGGGCCTAAGGAGCCGGGCGACCATCGTCGCGGCCCAGGTTGTGGGACGGAGAACCGGGAAGGTGTGGTGTCAGGAACCGGGCTATGCGGTCTGGCTGTCCATCCTCATCCAAGGGAACTAATCATGTCCACTCCCGTGGTTCTCGTTACCGGCGCGCTCACCGGCATCGGTCGCGCCGTGGCCGTCGCCTATGCTCGCGAGGGCGCGAATCTCGTCGTCTCCGGCCGGCACGAGGACGTCGGCGTCGAGCTCGCCGATGAGCTGAGTAAACTCGGCGCGCAGGTCGCGTTCGTCCGTGCCGACGTGCGCCGCGACGAGGACATGGCCAATCTCATCGATCGCGCCGTTGAACGCTTCAGCCACTTGGACATCGCCTTCAACAGCGCTGGCACCGAGGGCACACCGGGACCCGTCACGGATGTCACCGACGAAAGCTACGCGGCCACCTTCGACACCAACGTCCTGGGCACGTTGCTGAGTATGAAACACGAGTTCCGCGCCATGCGACCTCAGGGCAGTGGAAGCATCATCAACGTCAGCTCCACCTTCGGGCTGATGGGCTTCCCCAACTCCACCCTCTACGTCGGCAGCAAGCACGCCGTCATCGGCATCACCAAGGCGGCGGCACTCGAAGGCGCCGCCCACGGCATCCGCGTCAACGCCATCGCCCCCGGCTTCACCCAGACCGCCATGTACGAGAGGTTCACCGCCAGTGACGACGTCCGCGACGCCGTCAACTCCGTCCTGCCCATGCACCGCCCCGGCACCCCGGAGGAGATAGCCTCGGCCGTGCTCTACATCGGCTCCGACAAAGCCTCCTACCTCACCGGGCAGACCATCGTCCTGGACGGCGGCCTCACGGCCGGATGGCCCCTCTTTCCCACCGGCTAACCTTTCGCAAAGTGATGCGGCGATGATCGGTGAAGTCCGGCTCATAGCTCCGGCTCGCCCACGTGTGGGAGGCCGCCGACGTGCCCGGCATCGTCGCGCTGCTCATAGCGGATGCGTCAGGTGACGCGCAGTCCGCCGTCGACGAACAAGTCGTGGGCGTTGACGCCGGTGTTGCGGAGAAGGAACTCGGTGGCGTCGACGACCTCCGCTGTCGTCACAAGGCGTCCGATAGGGGTACGCGGCACGTGGGGGTGGTCGGGCACGTCGCGCCACTTCGGGCTGTCTCCCACCACACCCGGGTGGATCGCGTTGACGCGGTGGGGCGCGATCTCCACGGCCAGGGTTTTCACCAGACCGGTGATACCCCCGTTGAAGGCGGTCACCATGGTTGAGCCGGGGTAGGGGCGCTCCTTGGCCAAGCCGCCGAAGAGCACGACCGACGCGCCGGGGGTGAACCGGTCACGCAGGGCTCGCACGGTCTCGGTGTAGCCCACCAGTTTGATGGTCACGGCCTTGATGGCCTCGGCGATATCGAAGTCCGCGAGAGAGTTGACGCCCTGTGCGATAGCACTGATCACCAGGTTGTCGACCTCGCGCACATCGACGAGCGCAGCGGCGATCGTCTCCGGCCGCGACAGGTCAACGGCCAGTCCTCGGGTCGTGCCGCCGATTTCGGTAGCCACTGTGTCGGCGTGCGCCGTGGTGCGGCTGGTGATGATGACGGTGTCGCCGCGGTCGGCGAATCGCTGCGCTACAGCGCGGCCCAGCCCGCTGCTTCCTCCGACGATGATCGAGGTGGTCACGATCAGTGGTCCTTTCAGGTCGGCAGGCAGCTGATACAGAATTCCATGTAAGCAGACAGTTCCGAGGGGTCTGCGGCGGCCTTCGATGATCGCGATGTTCGCGTATCGGATGCTGTCTTCGATCTCCCGCCGCACTTCCTCGACCGAAGCGTTTGACCAGGCCTTCGGCTTCGAGTGCGTTCATGCGCCACGTCGTCGAGCCCGGTCCTGGCAGATCGCGCACAAAACGCTGTCAGCGCCTCTTCAGCAGGAGCTCGGTGTTGCGGTCGCCGGGCAAGCCTGTCTGCACGCTCTGCAGGCCCGGCGAGTTGAACGACAGCTCCCGGTAGAGCGCGGCCAGGCCGTTTTGGGACAGATCGGTCAAGTCGGTGCGGTGCGGCGCGGCCGACTCCACCAGCGTGGTGAACAGGGAGAGCGTTCCATCGTGGTTGTCGGCCAGCTCGATCACCCTGGCCAGCTGCGGGTAGTCAATGTGGGAGGCAGTGCAGACCTCCCAGAAGCCGCCATGCGGGACGATCTTGTTGCGGTGGGAGTGGCCGTTGATCCACGCGACCACGTTGCGGTACTTGTTCAGCACCGCCAGCAGTTCCTGCCCGCTGTGGCGCTTGTCGTGCGGGCGGGCGGGGTTGGGGATGAGGTTGGTCATGGCCCAGCTCGGATGGTGACTGAAGATCAGCGCGATGTCGTCGGCGTGGGTCTTCAGGGTCTGCTCCAGCCAGGCCAGCTGCCGGCTGCTGACCGATCCGCGGTAGTCGCCGCCGCGGTCGGTGGTGTCCAGGCTGATGCCGACGACGCCGTCGGCGATCGGGAAGGAGTAATCCAGCCGGCCGCTGTCGAGGTTGTCGCGAGTGTAGCCGTGGCCGACGGGTCCCGCGCCGGTGTACGCCGGGTCGAGGTGAGCGGCGATGTAGTCGTGCGGGCTTAAGGGGGCGCGGCGCTCGTCGGCGGTGACAGTGCGGGCCTTGGCCTTGTAGCGCTTCCAGGCCGCCCGAAAGCGGGCGCCCGTGGGGTCGGGGCCCTGGCGCAGCGCCTGGATGACGGCGCCGGCCTCGGAGGCGGGCAGGGTGAACAACTTGCGCGAGCCGGTGGCCAGGTCCGCGAAGAAGTCGCCGGCCGCGGCGTAGGCGCCGCCGAAGAGCTGGTCGTGGTTGCCGATGGTGGAGTACCACGGGACGGCCAGTCCGGGGCTGCTCACCTCGCGGATGGCCGCCTCCAGAAAGCCGTCCAGGCGGGGGAATCCCACCCGCTTGTCGACGTCGCGGATGCCGGACTCGGGCTGCCAGTACAGGCCCAGGCCGGAGTCCTGCACGCCCTCATACGCGCTCGGGTCGCCGGTGTTGGGGGTGAAGCGGCCGCCGGTCATGGCGGTCAGGAACCACTCCAGCTCGATGCGGGAGTTGTTGTCGGTGTTGTCGCCGGTGGCCATGACGAAGCCGATGGGCGCTCGGGTGGCCGGGCCATACCGCAAGGTGTTGACCTGTTCGATCAATGAGACGGCGCCGACGGCGGTCAGCGCTTCCTGCGGGCGCCAGGCGCTCACGGCTCCGGCGCGCAGGAACTCATAGCGCTGCGGGTTCTGCACGTCGGTGATGTGCAAGTCGGTGAACTGGGCGAAGCAGGCAAGCACCGTGCGGCGCTCGGCCCTGCCCTTCTTGGCCTCGGCCAGCTCTGTGCGTGTCACCCGCCGCCAGCCCGGGCCGTCGGCCAGCCTGCGGTATCCGGTGGCGCCGCGAGGGCTGGCGACGGCCTGGACCGTGGTCGTCGTGGTCGTCGTGGTCGTCGTGGTCGAGGGGGCGGCCGGGGTGGAGGCGAGTGCGATCTCCAGCCCGACGCCCGCGGCGGTCATTCCGGAGGCGAGCAGGAAGGCGCGGCGGCTGAGGAAGGGATCCATGGTGCTCCCCAGTGATGGCGTCGAGGCGGAACGTCCACTGGGATGCTTGACACCGGGAATGACTGCCGGCTTAACAAGGCCAAAACGCTATACAGCTATCTATGGCATAGCTGGGATGTATGTGGTAAAGCCATCTGGCGACAGCGGGCTGGATGCCTGCCGCTCTCCCGCCGTTCACAAGGGCGGGGTCATCGAACGGCCCGGACGTCCACCATGGTTCGTCCTCTTTATGAAGATCAGCGCGTACCCCGCAGGACCTGAATCGTGTCGCCGACGGCACGCTCACCGGCCGCGTCCGACGGGCGATTGACCAGCTCGCCGTTCACGGCCATCGCCGTGGAGCCGCCGCCGTCTACGCGCTCGCGCCGCAGGTTCCGGTCATCGACGGCATCTTCGGCACCGGAGTCAACGGCGGAAGCCTCCCGGCCATCACCTACCGGCGGGCGTGGGACAAGGCCCGCGCCGAGGTAATGACCAGGGCCGAGTACGCCTCCCCGCTCGGTAAGCGCATCTATGACCTCCGGCACGCCTGCCTGTCCACCTGGCTCAACGCCGGGGTACCTCCTACCCAGGTGGCCGCGTGGGCGGGGCACAGCGTGGACGTGCTGTTGAAGATCTACGCGAAGTGCATCGTCGGCCAGGACGAGACCGCCAAGCGCCGGATCTCTGAAGCCTTCGGCGAGGGCTGACGATCTCCCTGAAACCTCGGCACGTATTCGGCACAGTCAGCCACAAACGATCAGTGACAGCCGTGGACAGCCGGACATGACGAAAGCGCCCGTGACCGCAGACACGCAGGTCAGGAGCGCTTTCTTCATGGTCGACGAGGGTAGGGCGGGCGGGACTCGAACCCGCGACCCAGGGATTATGAGTCCCCTGCTCTAACCGGCTGAGCTACCGCCCCTCGCGCGTATGCCGTACTGCGGCATTCAACCAAAGGTCCGCCCCGTTCGCACATCCGCCGGGCGGTACGCGTTCAAGATGTGACCTTGGACGGCGGGACCGGGGAGTTCCGGGTACTCGCTAATCTACCGGGAGAACGCTGTTGAGGGGTGTTGGATCATGCGCGTTGTTGAAGCTTTCCGTGAGTCGTTCGGTGAGGAGCCGCGGGGGGTGTGGCACGCTCCGGGGCGGGTCAACCTGATCGGAGAGCACACCGACTACAACGACGGGTTCGTGCTCCCGTTCGCGGTGCCGTGGGGGATCACCGCGGCGGTCACGCCGCGCGAGGACGACGTCGTCCGGCTGCGGTCACTCCAGGCGGGCGGGCCGCTGACCATCGAGACCCCTGATCGGGCCGAGGGCTGGGCGCGCTATGTCGCCGGCGTGTTCTGGGTGCTGCGCGAGGCCGGGCACCCGGTCAGGGGCGCGGATCTGGTGATCGACGGGGACGTGCCGCAGGGGGCGGGGCTGTCGTCGAGCGCGGCGCTGGAGGTGGTCGTCGCAACGGCCCTCAACGAGCTGTACGGCCTGGGCCTGACCAGGATGGAGATCGCCCTCGCGGCGCAGAGGGCCGAGAACGACTTCGTCGGCATGCCGTGCGGGATCATGGATCAGGCCGCCTCGGCCCTCGGGGAGCAGGGCAAGGCCCTGTTCATGGACTGCCGGAGCCTCGGCACCAGGAACATCCCGTTCGACTTGGCCCAGCACGGCCTCCAACTGCTGATCATCAACACCGGGGTCCACCACGAGCTCGCCGACGGGCAGTACGCCCGGCGCCGCCAGGACTGTGAGAACGCCGCCAAGCGTCTGGGGGTGGACGCGCTGCGTGACGTCACCGACCTGGCGGGCGCCCTGGGCAGGCTCAGCGGCGACGAGCGCAGGCGCACCCAGCACGTGGTGACCGAGAACCACCGGGTCGAGGCGCTGATCGGGCTGCTCCGGGCCGGGGCCGTGCGGGAGATCGGGGCCCTGCTGAACGCCTCCCACCTGTCGCTGCGCGACCAGTTCGAGGTGTCCTGCCCCGAGCTGGACGTGGCTGTGGAGTCGGCGGTCCGGGGCGGGGCCAGGGGCGCGCGGATGACCGGCGGCGGGTTCGGCGGATCGGCGATCGCACTGGTCGAGGACGGCCGGGTGGGATCCGTACGGGAGTCGGTGACCCGTGCCTACGCCGAACGGGGCTGGGCCGCCCCGGAGATCTACCCCGCCACCCCGGCCGCCGGAGCCCGCCGGCTGGCCTGACCGGAAACAGGCCGGGGTCCCTGGTAGGCCACAGCGGCCCGTCTCATGAAACGGCGGGCGGTTTCGGGTCGCCGGACGGCCATTCCGGCATCAGCGGCGACCCGTCCTCCTCCACGCCCCGGACCAGCCGGCGCAACAGGCCGTCGAGCAGTTCGCGCTCACCGTCGTCGAGGAAGCCGAGCAATACCCTTTCCGACCGGTCGCCTTCCTCCATCCGCTCCTCCCACACCGCGCGCCCCTCGGGGGTCAGCGCGACGAGCAGGCGGCGGCGGTCGCCGGCGTCGTGCACGCGGGTGATGTATCCGGTCTGCTCCAGCCGGTCGAGCCGGTTGGTCAGCGTGGCCGGATGGGTGTCCAGCCACTCGGCCAGCAGCGACGGCGGCACCCGGTAGGGCGGCCCGGCCGCGACCAGGTGGTGGAGCACCTCGAACTCCCAGGACTTGAACCCGGATGAGGCCAGCCACGACTCCTTGTTGCGCCTGAGCAGCCGTACGAGCATCTGCATGCGCGTCACGATCCCCTCGACCTGCGGGTCGAGGTCGGACAGCTCGCGTGACCAGTGCGCGATGTGCCGATCGACGGAGTCCGGCTCTGCCATGCCCACAGGGTAACGGTCACCGCTTATACGAAAACATATATTTTGATTTCATAGTAAATTTCTCCCATGACCCCCTTGCGAGATCCGCGCTTCCGCCTGCTCTGGACCGGCCGGACCCTGTCGCACATCGGCGACGCCGTCACCCCCATCGCCCTCGCCCTGGCGATCGTCACCACGACGGGCTCGGCCATCGATCTCGGCCTGGTCCTGGCCGCCCAGTCGACGGCCACGGTGGCGCTGATGCTGCCCGGCGGCGTCTGGGCCGACCGGCTTCCCCGCCAGCGCGTGATGCTGATCGCCGACCTGGTCCGCGGGTTCGCCCACGCCGTCATGGGCGCCGAGCTGATCACCGGCACGGTCGACACCGTCCACCTGGCGGCGCTCGCCGCGCTCTCCGGCGCCGCGTCGGCGTTCTTCCTGCCCGCCGCCACCGGCCTGGTGCCCGCCACCGTGGACGCCGAGCATCTCCCCCGGGCCAACGCGCTCATGGCGATCGCCGGCCGTGGGGCCATGCTGCTGGGCCCCGGGATCGCCACCGCGCTCGCGCTGACCGCCGGGCCGGGCTGGGCGCTGGTCCTCGACGCCGTGACGTTCGGGGTCAGCGCGGTACTGCTGGGCCGGCTGCGGCTCGCACCGATCCCGCCCGCGCCGCGCGAGCGGTTCGGCAGGCAGCTCGCCGAGGGCTGGACCGAGCTGCGCCGCCACCGGTGGTACTGGACGAACCTCGTCGGACACTCCCTGTGGAATCTGGGCCGCTGCGCCCTGATCACGATCGGCCCGCTGATCGCTGTCACCGGTCTCGGCGGCGAGCTCGCCTGGGGGACGATCGTGCAGGGCGGCACGGTCGGCGCCCTCTGCGGGGCCCTGCTGGCGCTGCGGGCGAGGCCGCGCAGGCCTCTCGTGGCGGCCAACCTCGCGCTGGCGCTCGGCGCGCTGCCCTTCGTCGCGCTCGCCGCCGGGGCGTCCGCCCTGGCCGTGGCGGCGGCCTACGGGCTGATGACCGGCGGCCTGGCGTTCATGGCGCCCTTCTGGGAGACCGCCGTGCAGGAGCACATCCCGGCCGAGGCGATCTCCCGGGTGTCCGCCTACGACTGGATGCTCTCCCTCGGCCTGATGCCGCTCGGCATGGCCTTGGCCGGACCGCTGGCCGCCGCCGCGGGGACGGCCCCCACCCTGTACAGCGCGGCGGCCCTGATCGCGATCTCCTGCCTCGGAGTCCTGGCCCTGCCCGACGTCCGCCGGCTCGGCGTGGAAGACGTTGGACAGGTAGACGCTCTGGACCTTCGGTAATACATGAATCCGTGTCAAGCTTTATCGTCGAGGGATGTCACACGCGACCGTGAATGTGGTCTACCGCAAGTACGACGGCTCGCTGCACTGGAACCACCGGGCCATGCTCCTCGGCGAGGACGAGCACGGCGTCTGGACGGGCTGTGTCGCCGGCTCCAGCGGCAGTAAGGGTGACGGGCCCCTGGTCACCTGGCCCCACCCGTTCGTGATCCTCTTCCCCCGCGACGCCTGGTGGACGGCGACCTTCAACGCCGCACCGCACAAGGCCGAGATCTACTGCGACATCTCCACGGTGCCCCAGTGGGGTGACGGCCAGGTGACCATGGTCGATCTCGACCTCGACGTGATCCGCATGCGCGACGGCCGGATCATCCTCGACGACGAGGACGAGTTCGCGGAGCACCAGCTCCGCTACGCCTATCCCCCCGACGTCATCGAGAACGCCCGCGCCACGGCCGACCGGCTCATGGAGGCCGTCACCACCGGCGCCGCCCCCTTCGGGACCGTTCCCCGCTGGCTGTCCCGGGTGACCTGACCCAGGGTCTCTCCGAGTAGGCCGCCCGGTACCCGTACCGAGCGGCCTCCGCCGGCTGTCCCGGATGACTGACCTACGGGGGCCGCCTCACGTCACCGTCCCCTGGCCGAGTCCCCGCTCCAGGGAGTCGGGGTGGTGGGCGAAGTTCGGTGAGAGCTCGGCCTCGTCGTAGTAGCGGTGGAAGACCGGCGTGGTGGAGCCCGACATCGGCGGCACGATCCAGCTCCAGTCGGCAGGGCAGACCCGGCCCGCCTTCTCCTCGCGCTTCAGATGGGCCAGGAACCGCCCGGACTCGGTGTGGTGGTCGGTCATCGTCACCCCCGCCTGTTCGAAGGAGTGCAGGACCGCCACGTTGATCTCCAGCAGGGCCTGGTCGCGCCAGAGCGAGCGGTCGCTGCGGGTGTCCAGGCCCAGGTGGTGGGCGACGACCGGCATCAGGTCGTAGCGGTCGGTGTCGGCGAAGTTGCGCGCGCCGATCTCGGTGCCCATGTACCAGCCGTTGAACGGCGCCGCCCGGTAGTGGATCCCGCCGATCTCCAGGCACATGTTGGAGATCGCCGGTACGGCGTGCCAGCGGAGCCCGAGCTCCTCGAACCACGGGTGGGTCGGATGGGAGAGCGGTACCTCCAGCACGGCGTCGCCGGGCATCGTGAACATCTGCGGCTGCCCGTCCCCCGCCGAGACGAGCAGCGGCAGCACGTCGAAGGGTGTGCCCGGGCCTCCGAGCCAGCCGAGCTTGCGCACCATCGTGGTGAAGTTCACATACCGGGGGTCGCCGACGACGGATCCGTCGTCCATCGCGTATCCGGCATACCGGATCAGCTGCTCGTTCCAGATCCTCGGCCCCGGCAGGCCCGGCCGGTCCGGGGCGAACACCGTGATCGTCGGCCGGATCCTCCGCCTGGGCGCCGCCTCCCTGAGGTGGTTCACGCACTCCGCAGCCACGCCCTCGGCCGTGTTCACCCACCGCCGGTCACGCACCCGCAGCGAGTGCCAGTACAGCCGCCCGATGCAGCGGGAGCTGTTGCGCCAGGCCACCTGGGCGCCGAAGGCGAGTTCCCCGGGGGTGTGCGTGTAGGTCCCCGTCCGGTGGATCTCGTCCCGCACCTCGTGCACGCGGGGTTCCACCGGCCCGGCGATCGGGTTCTCGGCATGGAACAATCTCACAAAGTCCATGGCCGCCGCGATGTCGATCTCTTGCGCGACCGGGACCGCTTCCTCCGTCTTCGGGAACCTGTAGACCGATCGTTGGACACCGTGGACCGGACCCGGTGTAGGGCGCCGGAACTTCCGCCAGGTCAGCACAGAACAACCACCAATGCGTGGCTCACGGGCACGGACGGCCGTTCCGGGCGGCGCGGTGCCCTTGTGCAGTGACCCTTACCCCACTGCGATCGCTGTGTTCCGCGGCAACCGCGTCATCCTCGCCGACCGGCGTTACATGACGCGGCGCCTGTCATCTTCTAGTACCGAAGATGATTTGTCTTCCAAATCAGGACACAAAACGCGGAAGGCCCCGGGAGTTTGACTCCCGGGGCCTTCCGATGTTGCTCCCGCGATAGGACTCGAACCTATAACCTGCCGGTTAACAGCCGGCTGCTCTGCCGATTGAGCTACACGGGATCGTGCTTTGCGCTGCTCGGCCGGGAAGTTTTTCCCCGCTCCTTGCGGCGCAGGAATAGATTAGCGCACTCTGCGCGTGTGTGTCGCATCGATGCACCGGGGTAGGTCCGAAACGACACGCGATCCGTGGGTAGGGGCCTGGCGGAGCACGGCTGTGGAGGTGGAGATGCGTTATCGAATGATGTTCGGGGTGGGTGTCGCGGTGGGCTACATCCTGGGGAGCCGCGCAGGCCGGGAGCGTTACGAGGAGATCAAACGGCTCGCCCAGCGGGTCGCCGACAATCCCTCGGTGCAGGAGGCCGCCGGGCTGGTGGGCGCACGGATCTCGAAGGTCACCGAGATGGCCAGGACGAAGGTGACCCACGTGGCCAGGGACCGGCTGCCGTTCCTTCAGTCGGAGGACGACTGGCAGACCCAGAAGCACGACGAGACGGGAGTCGGCTGGCCGCGAGACGAGAGAGCCCCCGCCCCTCACCCCTGAGCGACCAGCGGCGGAAGGCTCCCCCGGGGGTCTTCCGCGTGTCCGAGATCAGATGCCGAAGCTGCGGCGTGTCTCCTCGAGCGCCTGCTCGGCGAGGGCCCGCAGGCCGGGGTCTGCGGGGTCCAGCTCCGCGTCGAAGACGAACTCCCAGATCATCCGGTCGTCGTCGGTCTTCCTGGCCACCAGCCGGACTCCCCCGCGCACGTCCAGCGGGACATACTGGTTCACCACGATCGAGGCGGTCACCCGCTCCCGCACGGCCTCGGGGATCCGTCCCGGCTCGGGCAGCAGCGCGTGGTACGACTCCCCCGCCGTGGTGACGACCGTCAGCCCCTTCTCGTCCCACACCCCGCGATCCACCTGGAACCAGGGCAGCCGGGTGCCGCCCAGGTAGAGCGCCCGGTCCGTGGCGATCACGTAGCCGTCCGGCCCTTCGGCGTAGGTGAGCACCCGGTCGGTCGGCGCGACGACGGTGCGGACCTTGGCGGGCACGCGGTTGAAGAGCTTCATGGACCTACGTTATCCGTGAGCAGGTCGAGGGTGAGCGCGGCCGACCAGGAGAAGTCCCGGCCGCCTCGCCCGCTGCCGTCGAAGGGATCGAAGCACTCCCGGAACCCGGCCTGCCGGACCATGCGCAGGGTGGCCGCGCCGAGCAGTCGCACCGTCTCCGTCAGACCGTGTACGGCCAGCGCCTGCCGTAGCAGCCAGTTGGTGCTCACCCAGGAAGGCCCCCGCCAGTAGCGGGACCGGTCGAACTGCACCGCGCGGATCTCGCAGCTCGGCACCGGATACCCGGCGGCCCCCATGAACCGGGGGGACTCCAGCACGCCCACCAGTTTCTCCACCCGGTCGGCGGGCAGGCCGGGATCGAGCATCGGCCCGAAGGACCCCACCGTGCACACGGGGCTGAACCGCCCACTGCGCAGGTCTCGGGCGCGGAAGGCGCCGTCGGCCCAGAGCCGCTCCAGCAGCCCCGCACGGATCCGCTCGGCCGCCTCCCGGTACGGGCCGGGGTCGGCGCCCGCCAGCGGGGCCATCTCGGCGAGCATCTGGCAGGAGGCCAGCCAGATCCCGTTGAACATCGGATCCTCAACCGCGAACGGATGGTCGTCGCGCAGGTAGCCGCCGTCGTAGCCGGAGTCACGGTAGCGCGTGGCCAGCCAGATGTAGCGGTCCTGGTAGGTGTCGAGAAGGTGGTCGGGGGGCTCGCCACGCCGGTACGCGTGGCGGACCGGGGGCAGTGCGCCCATCGGGGCGTCCCACGCCGGGCTGTCGTCCATCCCCGACTCCCACGGGTGCACGATCGCGGCCAGCCCTCCCCCGCCCAGGTCTCTGGTCCGGGCGAGATAGTCGTGCTGGGCCACCAGCATCGGGTAGAGCCGGCGGACGAGGGCGGCGGCCTCGTCGCGGTCAGCCGCGTACCGCCACACCCGCCAGACGGCCAGGGCGTGCAGCGGCGGCTGGGTCAGGCCGGAGGTGGCCACCCGGTTGGGAGACGCCGGATGGTCCTGCGAGCGCCAGACGGAGGGGCCGGGGAAGTAGCTCTCGGTGCGGGTCGGCTGGAAGACGATGTGCGGCACCATGCCGGTGCGCCACTGCCCCGCCATCAGGCTGAGCAGTTCGGTCCCCGCCCTCCGAGGGGCGCAGCGGGCCAGGCCGACCGCGACCAAGGTCGCGTCCCAGTTCCACTGGTGGGGGTAGAGGCTGGGGGCGGGGACGGTGGCGGACCCCGTCCAGTTCGCGTCGAGCACGGACCACGCCTCGCGTCCGAGAGCGGCGTCGTCTACCGCCGACCGCACCTCCATTGGTCCAGTCTGCGCCTGTATTAACCCAGATAACAGGGTTTATCCGCTCAGTGTTCCTGAAGCTTCACAAATGGCTTAAAGCCTCCTGAGAGGCGTTGTCACTCCGTCCAGCTCCGCATGCAACCTGAGGGCTCCGGTGACGGCCACCGGAGAAGACGTCCAGCAAGAGGTACTCGTGAACATCAAGAAGAAGATCGCGGTCGGCGTGCTCTCCCTCGTCACCCTGGCGGGGGCGGCGGCCACCATGTCCGCAGCCAACGCCGACACCCCTCCGGCCCCGAGCACCGGCACCACCACCCCGGTGAATCCCGACCAGCACAACCAGCAGAGCCAGAGCGAGAACGAGCAGAGCGAGACCTCCGAGCAGAACGGACAGGACCAGCAGAGCGAAGCCTCCGAGCAGAACGGACAGAACGAGGAGAGCGAGACCTCCGAGCAGAACGACCACAACGAGAAGAGCGAAGCCTCCGAGCAGAACGACCACAACGAGAAGAGCGAAGCCTCCGAGCAGAACGAGAAGAGCGGACAGAGCGGTCAGGACCAGCAGGGCGGTCAGGACCAGTAGCCGCCCGTCCGCAGCGGAGCGGAACCGACGGCGCCGCCTGGCCCTCCATGGCGGAACCAGGCGGTTCCGGCGCCCGTCCTCCGGTGGTCGTCTCGGACGGTCCTCGGAGGACGGGCGTCACCCGGCACGTCGGGGGAGCCTGACGCGGAACAGCGCACCGCCGCCCGGCGAGTCCGCCACCTCCACCTCTGCGCGGTGCCTGCGAGCGATCTCCGCCACGATGGCGAGGCCGAGTCCCGCCCCTCCCGCCTCGCGGTCCCTGGCCATGTCCACCCGGACGAACCGATCGAAGATGCGCTCCCGATCCGCCTCCGGCACGCCGGGGCCGTCATCGGCCACCTCCACGACCGCCGTGTCCCCGTCGGGCCGCACGACCAGCGTGACCATGGTGCGAGTGTGCCGGACGGCGTTGTCCACCAGGTTGCGGACCATCCGGACGAGCGCCTTACGGTCTCCGGTGACCTTGACCGGTTCCAGGCGGGCCCGCACCAGGAGCGTGCTCGTACGGCGGAGCCTCGCCCGCTCCTCGGCGACGACGTCGTCCAGATCGACCTCCTCGTGTGGCGTCCCGGGCCTCCGCTCGTCCGCGCGGGCGAGCAGCAGCAGGTCGTCCACCAGCTCGCGCAGCCGTACCGCCTCGATCTGCATCATCCGGAGGGTCTCCGGTTCGATGTGCCAGCCGTCCTGCTCAGCGATTTCGAGGCCGCCCAGAACGCTGGTCAAGGGGCTGCGCAGCTCGTGGCTGGCGTCGGCGACGAACCGCCGCTGAACGGCCTGGGCCGATTCCAGCCTGGCCAGCATCTGATTCATCGTGATGGCCAGGCCGGCGACCTCGTCCCGTGTCCCGGGGACCGGTACCCGGGCGGACAGATCTCCGTCCCCGATCGAGGCAACCTGCCGCCGGATTCCCTCGACGGGTGCCAGCGCCCGGCCCGACAGCCGGTAGGTGAGCCCACCGACGAACAGCAGTGACACCGGCACGGCCAGGGCCAGCAGGCCGACGGCGGTCCAGGTGCTGAGGTCGACGGGCCGGAGCGAATCGGCGACGATCACCGTGTAGGAGGTGCCGGCGACGTCGACGCGCTCGACCGCCACGAGCATGTCTCCGGTCTGCTCGACGACGGTCCGTCCCTCGGCTGCGGGGCGCAGCCGGGTGAAGGGCACCTTGTCGGGGAATCCCCAGATGACCTTGCCTTGCGCGTCGACGATCTGCGCGACGCCCGCGCTCCGGCGCAGCGTCCACGTCGCCTCTCTGAGATCCCCCTCGTCGGACTGGCGCGTCCTGCCCGCGAGATCCCTCACCCCAGTGGTCAGGGTGTCGGCCGTCGAATCCACCAGCATCCGCCGTAGGACGAACACCCCGCCGATCGCCTCCAGCACCAGGACCACGGCGGTGACCAGCACAGCCACCCGCGTCGTCCGTCGGCGCACCCCTGCGCCGCCCCCGATCCAGGACACGGTCACCCGCCGGCCGGGTCGAGCGCGTATCCCACCGTACGGACGGTCCGGATGGCACACCTGCCGAAAGGTTCGTCGAGCTTCCTGCGCAGGTAGCGCACGTAGACCTCGACCACGTTGTCACCGCCCTCATAGTCGGCGTCCCAGACTCCGGCCAGGATGTCGCTCTTGGCGACGGCCTCCCCCTTGCGCCGCATGAGGAACTCCAGCACCTCGTACTCCCTCGGGGTGAGACCGATCTCCACGCCTCCTCGGGCGACTCGACGCAGGGCGGGATCGACCGTCAGATCCCCCGCGGTCATGACGACGGGCCGTTCGTGGCCGCCGCGCCGTGCCAGCGCTCGTAGCCGGGCCACCAGCACCACGAAGGAGAAGGGCTTGGTCAGGTAGTCGTCGGCGCCGAGATCGAAGGCGTCGGCCTCGTCGTACTCCCCGTCCTTCGCGGTGAGCATCAGCACCGGTGTCCAGACTCTCCGTTCCCGCATACCCCGGACCACGTTGTAACCGCTGAGCCCCGGCAGCATGATGTCAAGGATGATCACGTCGTAGTAGTCGTTCTCGACCGCCGCACGCAGTCCCTGAATTCCGTCAGCCCGTACGTCCACGGCGACGTGGTGAGCGGCGAGCCCCCTGCTTACGATGTCGACGATCCTGGGTTCGTCCTCGACCAGCAGAACCCGCATCCCATTTCCCCCCTAATATCCTTTTTAGGATGCTAGGGGGGATGTAAGGGCTCGCTAAGGCCGTCCTGGCCGCCGACTACCGCAGGTCAGGCCAGGAGAGCCTCGCCCCAGAACGAGCCCGGCCGTACGCCGCCCGGGCAGGCGAAGATGCCGGACCCCACATGCTGGATGTACTCGTTGAGCATGTCCTTGGCCGCCAGAGCGCGCTGGATGGGGATGAAGCCCTTCTCGGGGTCGCGCTGGTAGGCCAGGAAGAACAGACCGGCGTCCAGCCTCCCCAGGCCGTCGCTGCCGTCGGCGAAGGAGTAGCCCCGGCGCAGGATCGTCACCCCGTTCAGGGCGGTCGGGTGGGCCAGCCGCACGTGGGAGCCGGCCGGCAGCCTGTCCAGGACCACCGGATCGTGCTCGCGCGCGCCTCCGTACGGAGCGCCCTCGCGCTTGGTCCGACCGAAGATGTCCTCCTGCTCCTTCAACGAGGTACGGTCCCAGGTCTCGATGTGCATCCGGATCCGCCTGGCCACCAGGTAGGAACCTCCGCGCATCCACTCGGGCCCCTCGTCGCCCACCCAGACGTGCTCGTCCAGCTTCCTGCCGTCGGTGCCGGCGATGTTGTTGGTGCCGTCCTTGAAGCCCATCAGGTTGCGTGGAGTCTGCGTGTCCGGCGTGGTCGAGGACGTCTTGCCGAAGCCCAGCTGGGACCAGCGGATGGACACCGTTCCGAAGCCGATGCGCGCCAGGTTCCGTACGGCGTGCACCGCCACCTGGGGGTCGTCGGCGCACACCTGCACGCAGAGGTCACCGCCGCTGCGGGCCGGGTCGAGCTTGTCGGCGGGAAAGTGCGGCAGTTCCTTGAGCCGGTCCGGCCCGGGCAGCTTGAGCCTGTCGAAGAAGGACGGGCCGAAGCCCACCGTCAGCGTGAGCCGCGAGGCGGGCAGGCCGATGGCCTCGCCGGTGTCGTCCGGCGGGGCGAGCTCCGCACCCGTGGCCCCGCCGCCGATCTCCTGCGCCCCGGTCATCTGGACGGCCGCCGCGGTCCAGGCCTTCAACATCGCCGCCACCTCCTCGCGTGAGCCGGTGCCCAGGTCGAAGGCGGCGAAGTGCAGCCGGTCCTGGACCGGGGTGGCGATCCCGGCCTGGTGGGTGCCGTGAAAAGGGATCACACCACCGGCGGGGTCGGGCCGGACCGGCTCCGGCTGCGCCGGCCGTATCAGACCGGCTCCCGCGACCGCGACGGCACCGGCACCCACGGCGAGACCCGCTCCGGTAAGGAGGCTGCGTCGGCTGAGATCAGGCATGTCTCCCCCTTCGGAAAGGATCAGCTCGCGGCGACGGCGGCAGGACCGTCACCGGCCGGACCGCAGGCGGTGAGTACGGGGGTGAGAAGGCCACGGACGGCGGCAGAACGGCAGACGGGGGGCATAAAGGCTCCTGGTAGTCAGTTAGGCGTCCCTAACTTAGCTTCCCCTTACCAGGATCTGCCAATCCAAATACCTGCAGCTCAGTGTGACAAGCGCCACCACCGGCCGCCGGAGGGCCGGAAATTCGGGAGACCGGAAACCCGGAAACGGCGAAGGCCCCCGGGAAACGGACCTGGGGGCCTTCGCCGTACGGACTCTCAGTCGAGATAGTCGCGGAGCATCTGCGCTCGGGTCGGATGGCGGAGTTTGGCCAGGGTCTTGGACTCGATCTGCCGGATGCGCTCCCGCGTCACGCCGAACTCCCGGCCAACCTCCTCCAGCGTCCGGGGGTGGCCGTCGGCGAGGCCGAAGCGGAGCTGGATGATCCGCTGCTCCCGCTCGGACAGCGTCGCGAGGATGTCGTCGAGCTGGTCCTGCAGCATGATGAAGGCCGCGGCCTCCATCGGCACGACCGCGTCCGCGTCTTCGATGAAGTCGCCGAGGTCGGAGTCCTCCTCCCCGATCGGCGACTGCAGCGAGACGGGCTCCTGGGCGATGCGCTGAATCTCGATCACCCGGTCGATCGGGAGATCCATCTCCAGTGCGATCTCCTCGGGCGCCGGCTCACGGCCGAGATCCTGGTGGAGCTGGCGCTGCACCCGGACCAGCTTATTGATCGTCTCAACCATGTGCACCGGAATGCGAATGGTGCGCGCCTGGTCGGCGATGGCCCGCGTGATCGCCTGACGGATCCACCACGTGGCATATGTGGAGAACTTGTATCCCTTGGTGTAGTCGAATTTCTCAACCGCCCGGATGAGCCCGAGGTTGCCCTCCTGGATCAGATCCAGGAACAGCATCCCGCGTCCCACATATCTTTTGGCGATCGATACGACGAGCCGCAGATTGGCCTCGATCAGCCGCTGCTTGGCCCGCGTGCCCTGCCAGACCAGCTCCTTGAACTCCGGAAAGGCCAGCCGGGAAACGACGCTTGTCAGCTTGTCCTCGGCGAACAGGCCCGCCTCGATGGACTTGGCGAGCTCCACCTCCTCCTCGGCCGTGAGCAGGGGCACCCGTCCGATCTCCCGCAGGTAGATGCGGACCAGATCGCTCGTCGGGGCCCTTTTACCGACATCCTCCTCATCGGAGCGGGTGGTCTCCTCATCGCCCTGGGGCTCGAGAACCTCCACTCCGTGCTCGGCGAGCATGCGGACGACGCGTTCGAGCGCGTCGGACGGCAGCTCGGATCTGTCGAGAGCGGCGGCCACGTCATCTACCGTGACGCTTCCGCGCTCCCTTCCCTTCGCAACGAGGTCGGCCACCTGGTCTACCGATGGCGGCCCACTTGGCAGCACCGATGCACCCACGGGACACAGTCTGCTGTATTAGGCACTCAAAATGGCAGACCTATTTTTGTCACCGAAGGTAAGGCTCCAATCATTATCGAAACGAGACCTTATTAGGGTTTGGTGGAATCGCCGTATGGAAATTAACGTCAATTACGCGATCAACTTCCGGCGGTGCGTTCCTTCAGCACGCGGCGCTGCTGCTCCAGCGCGACCAGCTCGCCGAACAGCCGGTTGTACTCCTGCTGCTCGTCGACCGGGTTGGTCCGCTGCATGCGCGACTTCAGCTGTTCGATCGCCCGGGTCACCGAGACGAGTTCCAGCGCGGCCAGCATGGCCGAGGCATAGCGCTCCTCGCTCGCCACGTCCGCGCGCAGCTCCTCCACCGCGAACCGGGTGACCACCCCGCGCAACGCGTCGGTCACCCCGCCCAGCAGCCGGTCGACCCACTCGCGGCCGCCGGGCCCGGCCGCCGAGGTGCCCCCGGCCTCCATGACCAGCTGGTAGAGCGCGACGTGCTCGGGCAGTGTGAACGCCTCGGAGCCGATGGCGTCGAAGCCGGGTCCGATCAGCGCGGGACGCTGCACGGCCAGCTTCAGCACCTCGGCCTCGATCCGCACGCTGGGATCGGTGAGGTCGGCGACCTTCCGCGGCCCTGCGGGGCGCCGCGGGCTCGGCTGGGCCGTGGCGGAGATCTCAGCGATCCGGTCCATGACGAACCGCTCGTTGTTGAAGCCCAGCCACCGGTCGAGGTCCACGCCGTACAGCTGGCGGAGGGCCCGGTCCTTGATCGCGGCCACGATCGGCGCGGCGGCGTCCAGCGCGGACAGCCGGCCCTCGTTGGTGCTCACGTCATAGCGGGAGATCACGCTGCGGATCGCGAAGGCGAACAGCGGCTCCCGGCTGGCGATCAGGTCCCGCACGGCGGCTTCGCCCTGCTTCATGCGCAGGTCGCACGGGTCGAGCCCGTCGGGCTGGACGGCCACGAAGGTCTGGGTGACGAACTTCTGCTCGTCGGCGAAGGCCCGCAGCGCCGCCTTCTGCCCCGCCGCGTCGCCGTCGAAGGTGAAGATCACCTCGCCGTGGGACCCCGACTGGTCCAGCAGCAGCCGCCGCAGCACCTTGATGTGCTCCTCGCCGAACGCGGTGCCGCAGGTGGCCACCGCCGTCGGCAGACCCGACAGGTGGCAGGCCATCACGTCGGTGTAACCCTCGACGATCACCGCCTGGGCGCGCTTGGAGATCTCCCGCTTGGCCAGGTCGATGCCGTAGAGGACCTCGCTCTTCTTGTAGAGCGGGCTCTCGGGGGTGTTGAGGTATTTGGGACCGTCTTCGGCGTCGTTCAGCTTCCGCGCGCCGAACCCGATCACGTCACCGGTGATGTCACGGATCGGCCAGACCAGCCGTCCCCGGAACCGGTCGATCGGGCCCCGCCGTCCCTCCTTGGCCAGGCCGCCCTTGATCAGCTCCGCGCTGGTGAACCCCCGGGCCATCAGGTGCCGCGAGAGCGCCTCCCACTCGGCGGGAGCGTAACCCACCCCGAAGTGCTCGGCGTCGACCCGCTCGAACCCGCGCTCCGACAGGAACCTGCGCCCGGGCGCGGCGTCCGGCCCGGTCAGCTTCGAGGCGTAGAACTCCGCCGCCGCCCGGTGCGCCTCGATCAGCCGGCTCCGCTCGCCCTGCTCGCGGCCGGGGACGTAACCGCCCTGCTCGTAACGGAGCTGGATGCCGGCCCGGTTCGCCAGGCGTTCCACGGCCTCGCCGAACGACAGGTGCTCCAGCCGCCGGACGAAGGTGATGACGTCGCCGCCCTCGGCACAGCCGAAGCAGTACCAGTATCCGCGGGTGGGGGTGACGTTGAAGGACGGGCTCTTCTCGTCATGGAAGGGACACAACCCCTTCAGGTTTCCGCCACCCGCGTTGCGGAGCTGGATGTGCTCACCCACGATGTCGGCGATCGGTGAGCGCTCCCGCACGAGCGCGATGTCCTCGTCACTGATCCGGCCTGCCACGCCGCGAGTCTAGTGGGGCCCCCTGACAGCTCGGAGCCGGATAGGAGCCTGACGACGGAGATGACTTTCCCGAACGGGTCATGACCAATCGGAAGGTCCGTTACAAAGGTAAAGGCTGATTCTCGATAAGTTACACGGGTGGAGATCATGCGATCGGGGCACATAGCGCGATTGACCGCCGTTACCGGCGCGGTGCTCGTCACGGGGGCCTGCGCGTCGCCGGGCGGCGTGGCGGGCATCAGCACCCTGCCTCCGGCCCCTGCGGCCGGAGCGGTCGCCGCGACGCCTGACGCGGTGACCGCGATGCTTCCGTCGCCGACGGCGACGTACGTCCCCAAGGTCAGGCCCCCGGTGAAATGGCCCGAGGCCGATGAACCGGTGCAGGTACCGCCGCCGAAGGTGTCCGACTACACCTACGCCTTCCCCGTGAAGGACTGCAGGACGACCTACGAGAGCAGGCTGCTCGTCCTGCCCAAGACGACGATCTGGTCGGCCAGGGGATGCTCGTTCGTCTCGCCGGTGAACGGCGTGGTCGACGAGGTCAACATCAAGAACCGGTGGAAGCGCTCCACCGACCGGGGGGCCGACCGTGAGGGCCGGTTCGTCACCGTCATCGGGGACGACGGCGTGCGCTACCTCGGCGGGCACCTGGACCGGGTCGCCCCGGGGATCACGCCGGGCACCCGGGTCAGCGTGGGCCAGGTCCTCGGCCAGGTCGGCAACTCGGGCAACGCCCGCTACACCGCCAGCAACCTCTATTTCGCGATCTCCTGGAAGACCGATCCCTCGCTCTGGTGGGTACGGCGGGGCATGGTCAATCCGTGGGACTACCTGGACGCCTGGATGAACGGCAACCCCACGCTGTCACCCAGGGACGAGATGCGGGCCGTGATGAACCAGACCGGGGCGGCGCCCAGGTGCGTGACCCTGTGCGCGTCCAAGCCGGTGGTCAAGCCCACGCCCAAGCCCAAGTCCACCCAGAAGCCTCCGAAGCCGGAGGACGAGAACATCACGGTGGGCGGTTAGCGCTCACCCCGGGGGCGGCGAGGTAGGCGTCCCCGGGGTCAGCGTCCGGACAGGCGCCTCTGCCAGGTGACCGCGGAGGTGTCGGTGAGCGAGGCGATCTGGTCGACGACCACGCGCAGCCGGCCACCGTCGCTCCCGGCCTTGACGAAGGCGGGCCGGAGGGCGGGCTCCAGCGTGCCGGGCGCGCCCAGCATGATCAGATGGGCCAGGTCGTGGATGAGCTCGCGCTGCCTGGCCTGGTTGGCACTGTGCGCGTCCCGGCTCATCACGTAGTGGGCGGTGAGCCCCTTCAGCAGGGCGCACTCCAGCCGTGTGGCCCTGGGCACGATCAGGTCGGCGCTGTAGCGGTCGGCCGCCTGGCCGTAGGCCTCCTGGGTGGCCAGCTGCGCGGACCGGCAGAGATCGCCGATGAGCGAGCTGGTGAGGCCCTTGAGCGCGGCGAGGTCGGTGAGCGAGCCGTCGAAGTGGCGGGGCCAGAGCGGCTGGGCGACCAGGCGGCCGAAGATGTCCTCCAGCTCGGCGGGGTCGGCCTCCGGGGCGTACCAGGCTCGGGTGGTCGCGCAGACCTCCCGGCGTTCGGCGGGGTCGCGCAGGGCCTCCGGCAGGACGGCGCCCGAGTGGACGGCGTCTTCCAGGTCGTGCACCGAGTAGGCGACGTCGTCGGCCCAGTCCATGATCTGGGCCTCGAAGCTGACCCGCCCCTCCGGGGCGCCCTGCCTGATCCACGCGAAGACGGCCAGATCCTCGTCGTAGGCGCAGTACTTGGGGCTCGTCTCGCGGGTCCACGGATATTTGACCGCGGCGTCCAGGGAGGCGCGGGTGAGGTTGAGCCCGGCACTGCGGCCGTCCTCGGTGAGGACCTTGGCCTCCAGCCGGGTCAGCAGACGCAGGCTCTGCGCGTTGCCCTCGAACCCGCCGCATCCGGCGGCGAGCTCGTTGAGTGCGGTCTCCCCGTTGTGCCCGAACGGCGGATGCCCGAGGTCGTGGGCCAGACAGGCGGTCTCCATCAGATCGGGGTTCCGGCCGAGCGACTGGCCCATCTCCCTGCCGATCTGGGCGCACTCCAGCGAATGGGTCAACCGGGTGCGCGGCATGTGCTGCCCGCTGCCGAGGGTCTCCCCCGGCCCGACCACCTGGGTCTTGGCGGCGAGCCGCCGCAGCCCCGTGCTGTGCAGCACCCGCGCCCGGTCGCGCTCGAACGGCCCTCTCTCCGGATTACCGGGGGGTTCCGGTACCCATCTCGCCTGGTCGTGCTCGCCATAACCGTGCATAAGTGCAGTGATTTTATCCATGAAAGTGGCACCCCATGCCTAACGGCAAGGAAACACCTGATGACCTCTGACCTGCGGCCATCGGTCACGTCCGGCTCCGTGACACCTGCGGGTGCTCTCCGTTCCCGGACGGAGAGCACCCGCGTGCGGGGGGATGGGTCAACGGGTGCCGGCCGCCAGTGCCGCGCGTCCGGCCTCCAGCCGGGCGACGGGGACGCGGAACGGCGAGCAGGACACGTAGTCCAGACCGACCTGGTGGCAGAAGTGGATGGAGTCGGGGTCGCCGCCGTGCTCGCCGCAGATGCCGAGCTTGAGGCCGGGGCGGGTCCGGCGCCCCTCCTCGGCGGCGATCCGCACGAGCCGGCCGACGCCGTCGCGGTCCAGCGACTCGAACGGGGAGACCCCGAAGACGCCCAGCTCCAGGTATCGGGAGAAGAACGCGGCCTCGACGTCGTCCCGGGAGAATCCCCAGGTCATCTGGGTCAGGTCGTTGGTGCCGAAGGAGAAGAACTCGGCGGCCTCGGCGATCTGCCCGGCGGTCAGTGCCGCGCGTGGCACCTCGATCATGGTGCCGACCAGCGCCTCGACGCCGGCCTCGGCCAGGATCGCCCGCGCCTCGTCCCTGACGATCTCCAGCTCCTGGACGGCGGCGACGAGCGGGATCATGATCTCCGCGCGGGCCCCCGGGACGGCTCTGGCCGCCTCGGCGATCGCCCGGACCTGCATGGCGAACAGGCCGGGGATGACCAGGCCGAGCCGTACCCCGCGGAGGCCCAGCATCGGGTTCTGCTCGTGCAGGCGCTTGACCGCGGCGAGCAGCCTGCGGTCCTTGTCGTCCGCCTGCTCACCGGCGAGGGCGACCTTCACCGACAGCTCGGTGTAGTCGGGCAGGAACTCGTGCAGCGGCGGGTCGATCAGGCGGATGGTGACGGGCAGTCCCTCCATCGCCTGGAAGATCTCGGTGAAGTCCGCCTTCTGCAGCGGCTCCAGCGCGGCCAGCGCCCGCTCCCGCTCCTCGGGTGAGGTGGCCAGGACGAGGTCCTCGACGAGCCGGCGGCGGTCTCCGAGGAACATGTGCTCGGTACGGCAGAGCCCGATCCCCTGGGCGCCGAACCGGCGGGCGCGGGCGGCGTCCTCGGCATTGTCGGCGTTGGCCCGCACGTCCAGCCGCCGGGACGCGTCGGCGTGGCCCATGATGCGGTGCACCGCCTGGACGAGCTCGTCACCGGTGTCGCCCGCGCCCTCGAAGTACTCCACGACCGGGGAGGCGACCACTGGCACCTCGCCGAGGTAGACGGCGCCGCTGGAGCCGTCGATGGAGATGACGTCTCCCTCGGAGACCACGACGCCCCCGGGGGCGGTGAACGTGCGCTTCTCGGCGGAGACCACCAGCTCCTCGGCGCCGCAGACGCAGGTCTTGCCCATGCCGCGGGCGACCACGGCCGCGTGCGAGGTCTTGCCGCCGCGGCTCGTCAGGACGCCCCGGGCGGCGATCATGCCGGCCAGGTCGTCCGGGTTGGTCTCGTGCCGGACCAGGATGACGGCCTCCCCCCGCCCCGCGAGCTCGACGGCCCGTTCGGAGGAGAAGACGGCCTTGCCGACGGCCGCGCCCGGGGAGGCGTTCATCCCCGTGGTGATCCGCGTACGCTCGGCGTCGTTGGCGAACCGCGGGAACATGAGCTGGGCGAGCTGGGCTCCGGTGACCCGGCTCACGGCCTCGTCGAGGTCGATCAGGCCCTGGTCGGCGAGCTGTACGGCGATGCGGAACGCGGCACCCGCGGTCCGCTTGCCCACGCGGGTCTGAAGCATCCAGAGTCTGCCGTGCTCGACGGTGAACTCGATGTCACACAGGTCGCGGTAGTGGTTCTCCAGCTTCTCCATGATCTGCATCAGCTCGTCGTAGACGGGCTTGTCGATGCCTTCCAGCTCCTGCAGCGCCATGGTGTTGCGGATGCCCGCGACCACGTCCTCCCCCTGGGCGTTCTGCAGGTAGTCGCCGTAGACGCCCTGCTGACCGGTACCGGGGTCGCGGGTGAAGGCGACGCCGGTGCCGGAGTCCATGCCGCAGTTGCCGAAGACCATCGAGCAGATGTTGACCGCCGTGCCGAGATCGGCCGGAATGCGCTCCTGACGGCGGTAGAGGACGGCACGCGGAGCGTTCCAGGAGTCGAAGACCGCCTTGACCGCCATGCTCATCTGCCGGTGTGGGTCGGCGGGGAAGTCCTGTCCGGTCTGGGTCCGGACGATGTCCTTGTAGGTCTCGACGAGCCGCTGGAAGTCGTCCGCCTCCAGATCCAGGTCGTCGCGGCCGTTCTTGAGCTCCTCAAGGGCGTTGTCGAACAGCGCTCCGTCGATGTGCTGGACGGTCTTGCCGAACATCTGGATGAGACGCCGGTAGGAGTCCCAGGCGAAGCGCTCGTTGCCGCCGGCCTGCTTGGCCAGGCCGTGCACCGACTCGTCGTTCAGCCCGATGTTGAGAACGGTCTCCATCATGCCGGGCATGGAGAACTTCGATCCGGAGCGCACGCTGACCAGCAGCGGGTCGTCGGCCTGGCCGAGGCGACGTCCCATCCGCCCCTCCAGCGCGGCCAGGTGGCCGGAGATCTCCTCCTCCAGGCCTTCGGGGAGCGCGCCGTCCTCCAGAAACCGGCGGCACGCATCGGTGGTGATGGTGAAGCCGGGGGGCACCGGCAGCCCGAGATTGGTCATCTCCGCCAAGTTGGCACCCTTACCGCCGAGCAGATCTTTGAGATCTTTGTTGCCCTCGGTGAAGTCGTAAACGTACTTGGGCACGGTTGCTCCTTCTGCGACTTCAAACGACGCGTGGTTCCGCCTCCCCTCGGACTCTACCGATGAAAAACACAATGAAACGTCACCTACCGGGCGACAAGGTGTTTCCCAAGGTCAACACCTATAGAGCGGTCTAATCCAATTGAAATACGATCAAATTTAACGAGGGTCTGATCCGTCCCAAGAATTGGTATAAACCAATTGGTATAAACCAATTGTCTCAGTATTCAAACGCGTTCACACACGTTCCAGGCCTCACCGTCCGGGCGGTCCGGAAAACAGATACGGCTCCCGCCTGCCTGGCGGGAGCCGTATCCGATGGGGTGAAGGTCAGTCGTTGAGGTGCTGCAGGAAGTAGGACTCGACCTGGTCGAGGGCCACGCGCTGCTGGGCCATCGAGTCGCGCTCGCGGATGGTCACCGCGTGGTCGTCGAGGGTGTCGAAGTCGACGGTGACGCAGAACGGCGTGCCGATCTCGTCCTGGCGGCGGTACCGGCGGCCGATCGCGCCCGCGTCGTCGAACTCGACGTTCCACCGGCGGCGGAGCTGGGCGGCCAGATCCTTGGCCTTCGGCGACAGGTCGGCGTTGCGCGACAGCGGGAGCACCGCGACCTTGACCGGCGCGAGGCGGTGGTCAAGGCGCATGACCGTGCGCTTCTCCAGGACGCCCTTGGCGTTGGGCGCCTCGTCCTCGGTGTAGGCGTCGATCAGGAAGGTGAGCGTGGCGCGGTCGACACCGGCGGCGGGCTCGATCACGTACGGGACGTAGCGCTCGCCGGTGTCCTGCTCGAAGAAGCTGAGGTCGGTGCCGGAGGCCTTGCCGTGCGCGGTCAGGTCGAAGTCGGTGCGGTTGGCGACACCCTCAAGCTCGCCCCACTCGCTGCCGGTGAAGTTGAAGCGGTACTCGATGTCGACGGTCCGCTTGGAGTAGTGGGACAGCTTCTCCTGCGGGTGCTCGTAGATACGGAGGTTGTCGGGGTTGATGCCCAGCTCGGTGTACCAGCGGAAGCGCTCGTCGATCCAGTACTGGTGCCACTCCTCGTCGGTGCCCGGCTTGACGAAGAACTCCATCTCCATCTGCTCGAACTCGCGGGTGCGGAAGATGAAGTTACCCGGGGTGATCTCGTTGCGGAACGACTTGCCGATCTGGCCGATGCCGAACGGGATCTTCTTGCGCGCGGACTGCTGCACGTTGAGGTAGTTGATGAAGATGCCCTGGGCGGTCTCCGGCCGCAGGTAGGCCAGGCCGGACTCGTCCTCGACCGCGCCGAGATAGGTCTTCAGCAGACCGCTGAACTGCCTGGGCGGGGTGAACGCGCCCTTGTTGCCGCAGTTGGGGCAGGTGATGTCGGCCAGGCCGTGCTCCGGCGCCTTGCCGTGCTTCTCCTCGTAGGCCTCTTCGAGGTGGTCGGCGCGGTAGCGCTTGTGACACGACTGGCACTCGGTCAGCGGATCGGTGAAGGTGTCGACGTGGCCACTGGCCTGCCAGACCTCGGGGGCCAGGATCACGGAGGAGTCGAGGCCGACCACATCGTCACGGCCCTGCACCACGCTCTTCCACCACTGCCGCTTCACATTGCTCTTGAGCTCCACGCCCAGCGGACCGTAGTCCCAGGAGGCGCGCAGGCCTCCGTAGATCTCGCTGGAGGGGTAGACAAGGCCACGTCGCTTGGAGAGGCTGACGATGGTGTCCATGATGTCCGTACGGCGTGCCATAAGGGAAAATCTCCATCCGGCTGGAGGTCGGCGAGGAATGATTGAGTTCCCAGCTTAGGGGAGTCGGACGAGCGGCAGGCGCCGATGAATCATCACGCCCGCCTTGTCCGCGGAAAGCCGTTCAGGGACGGTCCACGTCCTCGAACGCACTCGGCTCGTTGAGCATCAGGGTCATCAGTGGATACATCACCATGCGCGCCGCCCCCAGCGCCCTCCGGTAGAAGCCGGCCCCCTCCCACTCGCTGACCAGCGCCCACAGCTCCGGCTCGTCCACCGACCGGACCACCCGGCCGCGTACGTATCCGGGCTGCGCGGCGAGAATGCCGATGATCTCGTGCGCCTGTTTCAGGAACTCCTCGGCCTGCCCCGACGGCACCGAGTAACGGATGAGAGCGAGCATCCGCCCAGCATGCCAGGTCGCGGCCGATGGGCATGCCGTGACGGGTGGACCGGGGTTAGGCTCAAGCCGTGGCCGACAAGCGCAACGAACGCCCCGCACACCCGCTGGCACAGCACCGCCCCCGGCAGGGAAAACGCCCGCTCCCCCCGGGAGAGCAGTTCGTCACGCCGGGCGCCACCGGGCTGCGGCGGGAGGTCGAGCGGCGCAGCGCGGCCCCGCTCGTCTTCCTGTTCCAGCTTCCCCGGTGGATCGCCCCGGTGGCGCTGGTGATCCTCCTGCTGGTCGGCTTCGCCGTGCCGTCCTTCTGGGGCGGCATCGCCGTGCTCCTGGTGATCGGGTTCGTCGGCTGGCTCGCCTACATGTCATGGCCGTCGCTGGGCCACGGGGGCCGTCTCATGCGGGTCGCGGTGCTCACCTTCCTGATCCTGCTCGCCGCCGACCGCTTCGGCGCCTTCTGACTCCCGTCCGCGGCCCGCACCGGCGGCTCGCCGGGTAACGACGGGGTGCCGGCCGGCGGGCTGCTCCTGGACCGGTTTTGACAACCGTTTTCATTTACACCCATACTGGTCGACATGATGTCCGACTTCTCACGACGTATACACATGCGTGCTGTGGGTGTGCTTGCTCTCTCGACCGTTCTCGCCACCACCGCCGCCTGCGGTTCCGGCTCAGCCGACTCCGCCAGGTCAGAGGGCAGGACCGGCGTCACCGCGGCCATGTATCCGCTGCAGTGGCTGGCCGGGCAGGTGGGCGGTCCCGACGTCACCGTCACGGGCCTGACCAAGCCGGGCGTCGAGCCACACGATCTGGAACTCACCCCGATCCAGGTGGCCGGACTGGAGGACACCTCTCTGGTCGTCTACATCAAGGGTGTCCAGCCCGCCGTGGACGAGGCGGTCGAGCAGCACGCCGCCGACCGGGGCTTCGACGCCGCGACCATGGTCAAGACCCTTCCCGCGGTCGCCGACGAGGAACACGGAGACGGGGAGGAGCACGGTCACGACGTCGGCTACGACCCGCACCTCTGGCTGGATCCGTCCCGCTTCGCGACGGTCGCGACCCGGCTCGGCGAGAAGCTCGCCGCCGCCGATCCCGCACACGCGCAGGGCTACCGGGAGCGTGCCGCCGCGACCGCGGCCGGTCTCAACGCCCTGGACGGCGAGCTGGCGCGGGGTCTGAGCAGCTGTGGTTCGAGGGCGATCGTCACCAGCCACAGCGCGTTCGGCTACCTCGCCGACCGCTACAAGCTCCGCCAGATCGGGGTCAGCGGCCTCGACCCGGACGCCGAGCCCTCTCCCGCCCGACTGGCCGAGGTGGCGAAGGTGTCCAGACAGGAGAAGGTGACTACGATCTTCACCGAGACCCTCGTCAGCCCCAAGGTCGCCGAGGTTCTCGCCCAGGAGGTCGGCGCCAGGACCGCGGTTCTCGACCCGGTCGAAAGTCAGCCGGCGACGGGTGACTACCTGTCCGCCATGCGCCAGAACCTCACCGCACTTCAGACAGCCCTCGGCTGCTCGTAAAGGCGACCCGTGACATCGAACCAGACGGTTTTCACCATGCGCGACGGCCAGGTCAGCCTGGACCGCCGGCTGGTGCTCCGCGGCATCGACCTGACCGTCGAGGCCGGCGAGGTCGTGGCCGTGCTCGGCGCGAACGGGTCGGGCAAGTCCACCCTCATCCGGACTCTGCTCGGCCTGACACCGCTGTCCGGCGGCTCGACCCTCCTGTACGGCACGCCGCCCGCGCGGTTCCGCGAGTGGTGGCGGATCGGCTACGTGCCCCAGCGGCTCTCGGTGGGCGGAGGCGTGCCGACCACCATCCGCGAGGTCGTCGCCTCCGGCAGGATCGCCCGGCAGCGGCGGCTCCGGCCGACCAGCGCCGCCGACCGCGAGGCCACCACCGCGGCGCTGGAGGCCGTCGGCATGGCCCACCGCGCCGGAGACCCGGTCCAGACCCTGTCCGGCGGGCAGCAGCAGCGGGTGCTGATCGCCCGCGCCCTCGCCGGGGAGCCCGACACCTTCGTCATGGACGAGCCCACGGCGGGCGTGGACTCCGAGAGCCAGCAGCTCCTGGCCGACACCCTGTCCGCACTCGTCAGCCGGGGCAAGACGGTCCTGCTGGTGGCCCACGAGCTCGGCCCCCTGGAGCCGCTCATCACCCGTGCGGTGGTGCTCAGGGACGGCTGCGTCTGCCATGACGGACCACCGCCCCACGCCGTCGGCGCGCACGCGCTGCCCGGCCACGATCACGTGCATCCGCACGCCGAGGAGAAGCCCGCAAGCCCGCTCGACTGGAGACCGGTGTCGTGATCGACCTTCTGCGATTCGACTTCATGCAGCGGGCGCTGCTCGCCGCCCTCCTGGTCGGCCTGGTCGCCCCGGCGATCGGAACGTTCATCGTGCAGCGCCGCCTCGCCCTGCTGGGCGACGGCATCGGGCACGTCGCGCTGACCGGCGTGGCGCTCGGCTTCCTGACCGGCACCGCCCCCGTGCTGACCGCCGTGGGTGTCTCGGTACTCGGCGCCGTGGCGATCGAGCTGGTCCGCGAACGCGGCAGGACCAGCGGCGATGTGGCGCTCGCCCTGCTTTTCTACGGCGGCATCGCCGGAGGCGTGCTGCTCATCTCGCTGGCGCCGGGCGGCAGCAACGCCACCCTGATGTCCTACCTGTTCGGCTCGATCAGCAGCGTCAACGCCCAGGACGTGTGGGTGATCGGCCTGCTGGCGGCCGCCGTACTGTGCATGGTCGCCGTCTTCGGCCGCGAACTCTACGTACTCTGCCAGGACGAGGAGGTCGCCAGGGCCAGCGGTCTGCCGGTGCGTTTCCTCAGCCTGCTGATCGCCGTCACCGCCGCGCTGACCGTGGTCATCGCCATGCGCGTGGTAGGACTGCTGCTCGTCAGCGCGTTGATGGTGGTCCCGGTGGCGACCAGCCAGCAACTCACCCGGGGGTTCAGGAGCACGATGGGGCTTTCCATGGTTTTCGGGGTGATCGCCACGGTCGGTGGCCTGACCTCCTCGTTCTATGTCGAGGTTCCGCCGGGCGCCGTGATCGTGATCGTGGCCCTGGCGGGGTTCGCCCTGGCTCTCGGGCTCGGTAGATTCGTACGCCGAAGCCGATCACAGGAGTCCATCCCATGAGCAACAGACGTGATGCCGTCCATGACGTCCTCCGCCGGAGCGAGGGCTTCCGCAGCGCGCAGGACGTCTACGCCGAGATGCGCGCGGAGGGGGCGAAGATCGGACTGACCACGGTCTACCGAGCACTTCAGGCGCTGACCGACAGCGGTCACGTCGACATGCTCAGGACCGACGACGGCGAGTCGGTCTACCGCGCGTGCACCAGCGGTGATCATCACCACCACCTGGTCTGCCGCCACTGCGGACGGACCGTGGAGGTGGCCGGGCCCGCGGTGGAGCGCTGGGCTGAGGCGATCGGCTCCGAGCACGGTTTCACCGAGATCACTCACACGGTCGAGGTCTTCGGCACCTGCGGCTCCTGCTCGGCCGCCGTCAAGAGCGCCGGAGCGGCGAGCCGGGTCTGAGGACGCGGCCACCGGGGCGAGACCTCCGGGCGTGGCGGACAGGGCCCAGAACCGCCGCCGGGCGTGGCTGACGGGGCCCGGACCCGCCGCCGCGCCGTCACGGGAGCCCCCTAACGCGCGCCGGAGAGATACGCTTCCGAGACGGCGAGTCGCCGTACGCGCTCTCACGTTAAAACCGCATATAACAGGAGTCAACATGCCATTCGGACATGACATGGTGCACTCACTCGCCACTATGGTCGACCTGATCAACACCTCTCCCTCCACGGGGGGTCAGGAGGGGTTGCCCGATCTGAAGAAGCTCGGCGAATTCGTGAAACGCCGGCAGGTGAGCGGCATAGGCAGACTCGACGCCACCGACCTGAGCCAGGTGCGCGCCCTGCGCGAGGCCTTCCACAAGGTTCTCACCGCCCCGGACCAGGCCACCGCGGTCATCCGGCTGAACACACTGCTGAGCGGCAACCGGATCACCCCCCGCCTGACCGAGCACGACGGCCACCCCGTGCACGTCCACTACTTCGCGCCGGACGCCTCGCTCGCCGAGCACCTGTCGGCCGACCTCGGCGTCGCCCTGGCCCACCTGATCGTCGAGGGCGAGTGGGAACGGCTGCGCACCTGCTCGGCCCCCGACTGCGACCACATCTTCATTGACGAGTCCCGCAACCGGTCCCGGGTCTACTGCGACAGCCGTACGTGCGGAAACCGCATGCACGTCGCCGCCTACCGCGCCCGCCGCCGCGCCTGAGAGGCCGGCCCCGGCGCACCCGTCGGCGGGGCCGGCGTCACCGGGAGCGTGCCGTCACTCGGCGACCGCGTTCGGCAGGGCTCCGCCGTACCGCCTGTCGCGCTTGGCGTAGGTCTCGCAGGCCTCCCACAGGTCCCGGCGGTCGAAGTCGGGCCACAGGCGGTTGAGGAAGACCATCTCCGCGTAGGCCGACTGCCAGATCAGGAAGTTGGAGGTGCGCTGCTCACCCGAGGAGCGCAGGAAGAGGTCGACGTCGGGGATCTCGGGCTCGTCGAGATAGCGGGCGAAGGTCTCCTCACGCACCCGGCCCGGCCTGACCCGCCCGGCGGCGATGTCCTCGGCCAGGCGCAACGCCGCGTCCACGATCTCGGCGCGCCCGCCGTAGTTGACGCAGAACTGCAGCGTCATCGTGGAGTTGCCCTCGGTCATTCTCTCGGCGTCCTGCAGTTCGGAGATGACGCTCTTCCACAGCCGCCCGGGACGGCCGGCCCAGCGGACCCGCACGCCCATGGCGTGCAGGTCGTCCCTGCGGCGGCGGATGACGTCACGGTTGAAGCCCATCAGGAAGCGCACCTCGTCGGGGGAGCGCTTCCAGTTCTCGGTGGAGAAGGCGTATGCCGACAGGTAGGGGATGCCGAGCTCGATCGCCCCCTCGATCACGTCGAAGAGCGACGCCTCGCCGGCTTTGTGGCCCTCGGTCCGCGGCAGGCCACGCTGTTTGGCCCAGCGGCCGTTGCCGTCCATCACGATCGCCACGTGCCGTGGCACGAGGTCGCGCGGGATGGGGGGCGGGGTCGCACCGGAAGGGTGAGAGGCCGGAGGACGGACGTTCACTTTGCGAGCTCCCTTTCTACGTGTCGGAGAGAGCGTATGCCGTGTTCCAGGTGCCATTGGAGATACGCGGCGACCAGCCCGCTGCACTCGGCGCGGTGCCGGCTCTCGGAGGCGTCGGCGGTGAGCCAGTCGCCTCTCAGCAGCGCCACCATCAGCGCGAGGGTCTCCCCTGCGGGCACGGCGGCGCCCGCGGGACGGCACCCCCCGCACACCGTTCCCCCCGCCACGATGGCGAACGCCCGCACCGCGGGGGCCCTGCAGCGGGCACACGACTCCAGAGCGGGGGCGTAACCGGCCACGGCCAGCGAGCGCAGGAAGTAGGCGTCGAGGACCAGCCGGGGCTCGTGCTCGGCCGAGCCGAGCGTGCGCAGGCCGCCGACGAGCAACAGGAACTGCCGGAGCGCCGGCTCCTTCTCACCCATGATCAGCCGGTCGGCGGTCTCCAGCATCGCGCTGCCCGCGGTGTAGCGCGGGTAGTCGGTGACGAGCGCCTCGCCGTAGGGACGGACCGTCTCGGCCTGGGTGATCACATCGAGCGTGCGGCCGGTGTGGAGCTGGAGATCCACGTGGGTGAACGGCTCCAGCCGGGCGCCGAACCGCGAGGTGGTCCGCCTGACCCCCTTGGCGACTCCCCTGATCTTTCCGGTGCGCCTCGTCAGCACGGTGACGATGCGGTCGGCCTCGCCCAGCTTGTGGGTGCGCAGCACGATGCCGTCGTCACGGTAGAGACTCACCTGGTCAGTCTAGGGGGATGCCCCGCGCGACAGGGCTTCAATCATGATCAAATGGCACGGATGGATCACGAGTGCATGTTGTTCGCCTAAAACTCACTAAACTTTGCCCTCTGGCGAGCTCCCCGCGCCACGTTTCACCCCGCCCCCGCACGAAAGGGTGCCATGCCCCGCGTGGTCCTGCTGGGCTCATCGCCCAGCCCCGATGCCGTTCACGGCCAGTCGACGCCGCCCTCCGCGCTGACTCTGCCCGCGCTCCCCGGCTGCCCCACGGTGATCGGCAAGCTGCACGGCCAGCTCTCCTCGCTCGACTCCGCGCCGGTGACGATCGCCCGCTCGGGCGACGCGCCGGCCTACCGGGGCTTCCCCGGCACGATCGTCGAGACCTCGGACATGGCGGGCGACCTGCGTGCCGTGGCCGACGCGGTCGAGCACGCCACGGAGGACCTGCTCATCCTCCCGGCCAACTCGCTGATCCACGACGAGCTGATCTACCAGATCACCAAGTCGAAGCGCGGAGCGCTCGCGCTGATCGTCAAGGAGCCCCGCGAGGAGGACGAGAACGGCGACGCCATCGTCCCCGACGTCCCGATCGAGGAGGCGCAGCCGGAGATCGGCGACCGGACGCTGGAGGGTTTCCCGGTCCGGGTACGCGCCAGCAGGTCCCGGGTGATCTCGGTCGGCTCGGCCTACCACGCGGTGACGCGGCCCAACGCCGTCCTGCTCGGCCCGCTGTACCTGCACCAGAAGCACGCGGCCACGCTGGCCGAGGTCGCCCGCGAGCTCGCCGAGATCACCCACCTGTTCGGCCCCGAGGACGACCTGGTCCAGGTCCTGGTCCTGGGGTTGGTACGGCGGGGCGTCTCGGTCGGCATCCGAGGCCGCCGCGACCTGTTCTACCGCCGGGTCGAGACCCGGGAGCAGGCCGACGAGGCAGTGGCCGAGATGTCCACGTTCAACGAGGACCGGGCCCGGCTGAACAACGCGGTCAAGGGCGCCGACGGCTTCTTCACCACCTACTTCGTCAGCACCTACTCGCGCTTCATCGCCCGCTGGGCGGCCCGGCGCGGACTCACGCCCAACCAGGTCACGCTGATCTCGATCGCCCTGGGTGTGGCGGCGGCGGCGTGCTTCGCCACCGGCGCGCGGACCGGGATGGTCGCCGGCGGCATCCTGATCTACTTCGCGTTCGTGTTCGACTGCGTGGACGGGCAGGTCGCGCGCTACGCCCGCAAGTTCGGCGTGCTGGGGGCATGGCTGGACGCCACCTTCGACCGGTTCAAGGAATACGTGGTCTTCGCCGGCCTGGCGGTCGGTGCGGCCGTCTCCGGCGTGGGCGACGTGTGGACGCTGGCGCTGATCGCGCTCGGCCTTCAGTCCATCAAGCATCTCCTGGACTTCTCCTTCGGCGCGGCCAACCGGCGCAAGCCGCCGGCAGTGCTGCCCTCGATGTCCCTGACGGCCAGCGCCGACACCGACCTGCGCGTGGCGCTGGAGCAGCGCAAGATCGCGCGCAGCGGCGGGGTCAGCGGTCTGCTGAAGATGTGGAGCAACGCAGGCAGATACCGGGCGGTGCACTGGGCCCGCAAGATGATCGTCTTCCCCATCGGTGAGCGCTTCGCCGCCATCGCCATCGTCGGCGCCTTCTTCGACGCCCGGGTCACCTTCCTCACCCTGATCATCTGGGGCGGCATCGGCGCCACCTACTCGCTCACCGGACGTCTGATGAGGTCGCTCGTATGATCACTCAGCCCCAGACCACTCCCGCTCCGGACCCTCACGAGGAACGGCTGCGCGTCCAGACGGCGCGTCTGCTCGCCTACCGCGACGACGGTCCGCTGGTCACATCGCTCCGCGGCAGGATGGGCCGGGGGCTGCCCCCGGTGCCGGCCGCACTCGTCGCACTGCTCGCGATCATCGCGATGGCGGTGGCCGGGATGCTGGAGGACGGCCCGATCCTGCTCGTCCCGGTTCTGATCCTGGTGGCCCTGGTGCTGCCGACCGCGGCCCGTGACCACCTGGGCAGGTTCGACTGGCTGATGCCGCCGCTGATCCGGGCGTCCGAGTTCCTCACGATCATCCTGATCGGCCTGGCGGCCGAGGAGCCCAAGTGGCTGCTGTTCGTGCTGATCTACGTGATCGGCTACCACACCTACGACACGGTGTACCGGACGCGGCAGAGCATCTGGCCGCCCGACTGGGTGTTCAAGGCGGGGCTGGGCTGGGAGCTCCGGCTGCTGCTGATCGGCGCCGGCGCGGCGCTGGGCGTGCTGATCTGGGTGCTGGCCGCGCTCACGCTCTACCTCGGTGTGCTGTTCGCCGTCGAGAGCGTGACGAGCTGGGTCCGCCTCGACAAGGAGTCGGCGCTCGCCCAGGCGGGCGACGACCTGGAGGCCTCCCCCGAGGAGGCCATGGAGCAGGCGACGGGCGAGGCCGAGCCCGCCTGAGGTCGGCCGAGGCGCGCCGGTGTCCGGCTGAGGCGCGCCGTACCCACATGGCCGTGCCCCGGAGAGGGCCACGATAGAGGGCCGCGACATTCCGTCGCGGCCCTCTACCGTGTCGCGGCCCTACCGTGTCGCGGAACAACCCTCTGCCCTGTCGCGACCTGCGCGGGCCGCCACATCGCGGAACAGCGAGGACTGTTGTGTTACAAAGCAACGTGGAACTGGATCGGCTGGATCGTGACATCATCGGGGCGCTCGTCGAGGACGCCCGCAGCACCTATGCGGAGATCGGGCAGAGGGTGGGCCTGTCGGCGTCGGCGGTGAAACGGCGGGTGGACCGGCTGCGGGAGACGGGGGCCATCACCGGGTTCACCGCGCGGGTGGAGCCCTCGGCGCTCGGCTGGACCACCGAGGCCTATGTGGAGCTCTTCTGCGCGGGCAAGACCTCTCCGTCGGAGATCGGAATGGCCGTCGCCCGCCTTCCCGAGGTGGTCTCGGCCTGCACCATCACCGGAGAGGCCGACGCGTTGCTGCACATCAGGGCCACCGACGTACGCCACGTGGAACAGGTGATCGAGCGCATCGCCGCGGAGCCGTTCGTGGTGCGGACCAAGAGTTCCATCGTGCTCTCCCGGCTGATCGACACCCCGCTGACCGCCGCACGCAACGGATCGTCGTCCATCGTCTGAAACACGCAAGGGACCTGTGCGGATGCGCATGGTCGGGCTCTTGGCCTGCATGAACATCCGTTCCTAGGCTGTTGCCGTCCCCACTACGACGTCTTTTGCGGAGTTTCTTATGACCAAGCACTACCTCATGTGCCGGCCCGACTACTTCGCGGTCGAGTATGCGATCAACCCGTGGATGGACCCCGAGGCCGGTGCGGACCGGGAGACGGCGATCCGGCAGTGGGAGGCCCTCAAGAGCGCCTACGAGGAGCTCGGGCACCAGGTCAGCCTGATCGACCCGGTGGAGGGTCTGCCGGACATGGTCTTCGCCGCCAACGGCGCCCTGGTCGTCGACGGCCGGGTGTACGGTGCGCGGTTCGCCCACCCGGAGCGTGCCGCCGAGGGGCCGGCGTATCTGCAGTGGTTCGTCGACAACGGCTACGACCGGGTGCACGAGGCGGCCTTCACCAACGAGGGCGAGGGGGACTTCCTCACGCTCGACCACCTGGTGCTGGCCGGGACGGGGTTCCGGACGGACATCACCGCGCACAAGGAGGCCCAGGAGTTCCTCGGCCGCCCGGTGGTGACGCTGCAGCTGGTTGACCCGCGCTTCTACCACCTGGACACCGCCCTGTTCCCGCTAAACGGATATAACGTGGCATACTTCCCGGGTGCCTTCTCGGCGGGGAGCCAGGAGGTGCTGCGGAACCTTTTCCCCGACGCCATCATCGCGGACGAGAACGACGCGACCGTGCTGGGTCTCAACGCGGTCAGCGACGGCACCCGCGTGGTGGTCAACGCCGAGGCCGCCAACCTCCAGCTGGAGCTCAAGCGCAACGGCTTCGAGGTCATCCCGGTCGACCTGTCGGAGCTGCGCAAGGCGGGTGGCGGACCCAAGTGCTGCACGCTCGAGATTCGGGGATGAAAGCAGACATAACGACCGGAATCAAAGAAACGGCGAATATCGGATGACCACCACAGACGAGTTCATCGAGCTCAGTGAGCGTCGCAGCGCGCACAACTACCACCCGCTCCCCATCGTGATCCACGAGGCGCAGGGCGCCTGGGTCACCGATGTGGAGGGCAAGCGGTTCCTGGACTGCCTGTCCGGTTACTCCTCCCTGAACTTCGGTCACGGTAACCCGAAGATCGTCGAGGCGGCGCAGCAGCAGCTGACCAAGCTGACCCTGACCAGCCGCGCCTTCTTCCACGACCAGTTCGCCACCTTCGCCGCCGGGCTGGGCGACCTCACCGGCAAGGACATGGTCCTGCCGATGAACACCGGTGCCGAGGCCGTGGAGACCGCGATCAAGGTGGCCCGCAAGTGGGGTTACGAGGTCAAGGGTGTCGCCCCGGAGCAGGCCAACATCATCGTGATGGAGGACAACTTCCACGGCCGCACCACCACGATCATCAGTTTCTCCACCGACCCCGACGCCCACGACGGTTTCGGCCCCTACACCCCGGGCTTCAAGATCGTGAAGTACGGCTCGGTCGAGGCGATCCGCGAGGCCGTCGACGCCAACACCGTCGCGGTGCTGCTGGAGCCCATCCAGGGCGAGGCGGGCGTGCTGGTACCGCCGGACGGCTACCTCACCCAGGTCCGCGAGCTCTGCACCGCCGAGAACATCCTGATGATCGCCGACGAGATCCAGTCCGGCCTCGGCCGCACCGGCGACACCTTCGCCTGCGATCACGAGGGGGTCGTGCCCGACATCTACGTGCTGGGCAAGGCTCTGGGCGGCGGCGTCGTCCCGGTCTCGGCGATCACCGCCAACAAGGACGTGCTCGGCGTGATCAAGCCGGGCCAGCACGGCTCCACCTTCGGCGGCAACCCGCTCGCCTGCGCGGTGGCCAACGCCGTCATCGAGATCCTCAACACCGGCGAGTACCAGGCACGGGCCAGGGAGCTCGGAGTGGTGCTGCACGAGAAGCTGCGCGGCCTCATCGGGCAGGGCGTGGTGACGGTGCGCGGCCGCGGCCTGTGGGCGGGCGTCGACATCGACCCCTCGCTGGCCACCGGGCGCGAGATCTCCCAGGCCCTGATGCGCCGCGGCGTGCTCGCCAAGGACACCCACGGCTCCACCATCCGTCTCGCCCCGCCGATCGTCATCTCCGAGGAGGACCTCCTCTGGGCCGTCGATCAGCTCGCCGACGCCCTCGGAGAGTTCACCAGGTGATCCCTCCGGTACGGCTCGCACCCGACGGCGCGAGCCGTACCGGCCCCGGCCGGTACCCGGTCACCCCTGATCGGTGAGCTCCACCGTGACGACCTCCGTGATCGCGGTGGTGGTCACGGTGTCCCAGCGGATCTCCGGGCCGGTCCATGCGCGCCGGCTCATGCGCGCCGGTACAGCTCGGTGTACTCCTCGAAGCCGGCGATCTCGCCCTCCCCGCGGCTCTTGATGAACTCCAGCGTCTCCGCCGACCTCGGCCGTTATCTCGCACGGCTCGCTGGTCTCATTCACATAACGCGGCAGTGGCCCGACCGCGAGTTCCGGCACGTCGATCCCTTCGGCACTACAGAACGGCAGGCATGCCACCGGCAGCCTGCCATATTGGCGCGTTGCCCCCGCTGTGCCCAACCGCTCTGATCGGTAACAGCAGAGCAGTTGGGAAGCGAGGAAAGACACCAAAAACAGCCGTAGGTATACAAAGCTCCACACGGTCCGGCAAAGGCGCCGTCAACCGTGTGGTCGTTATAAACAGTTCCGAGCAGAGCAATGGCGCTCCGCTCCCGTATGGAGGCTCTCCTTCATGAACTTCATGGTGCCGTCAACGACGCCGGCAGCCACCGCCCTCCTCAGCCCGGGCCGTCAGGCTCTTGACTCCGCGCTGTTCCAGCTCGACCAGGCAGCCGACCGGCTCCACCTGGACGACGGCATGCGTACGATGCTGGCCACCCCCCGTCGCTCGCTCACCGTCGCGGTGCCCGTCCGCCGCGAGGACGGCCGGATGGACGTCGTGCAGGGCTTCCGGGTCCAGCACAACACCACCCGTGGCCCCGCCAAGGGCGGGATCCGTTTCCACCCCTCCACCGACATCCACGAGGTCACCGCGCTGGCCATGTGGATGACCTGGAAGTGCGCGCTGGTCGGCATCCCGTACGGCGGCGCCAAGGGCGGCGTCTCCGTGGACCCGGCCACGATGACCCCGGGCGAGCTGGAGCGGGTCACCCGCCGCTACGTCAACGAGATCCTGCCCATCATCGGCCCGGACAAGGACATCCCGGCTCCGGACGTCGGCACCAACGAGCAGACCATGGCCTGGATCATGGACACCTACTCGGTGAACGCGGGCTACTCCGTGCCCGGCGTGGTGACCGGCAAGCCGCTGGCCCTCGGCGGCTCTCTGGGCCGGGCCGGGGCCACCTCCCGCGGCGTGCAGATCTCCGCGCTCAAGGCCCTGCCGGGCTCGCCCGAAGGCCGCACCGTCGCGGTCCAGGGCTTCGGGAAGGTCGGCGCGCTGGCCGCCCGCTACCTCGCCGACGCCGGCTGCCGCGTGGTGGCGGTCTCCGATGTCACCGGCGCGGTGATCAACCACTCCGGCCTGGACATCGAGGACCTGCAGACGTGGGTGAAGGAGACGGGCGGCGTGTACGGCTACCGCCACGCCGACGCCCTGTCCCACGAGGACCTGCTGGAGCTCGACGTGGACGTGCTCGTCCCGGCCGCGCTGGAAGGCGTGATCACGGCGGAGAACGCGCCGAAGGTCAGAGCCCGCCTGATCGTGGAGGGCGCCAACGGCCCCACCACCCCGGAGGCGGACCAGATCCTGACCGACGCCGGGACCACGGTGGTGCCGGACATCCTGGCCAACGCGGGCGGTGTGATCGTCTCCTACCTTGAGTGGGTGCAGAACCTGCAGGCCTTCTCCTGGAGCGAGAACGAGATCAACACCAAGCTCCGCGAGCTCATGGAGAACTCCTTCGACGCGGTCACGGCGATGTCCGCCGAGCACGGGGTCACCCTGCGCCAGGCCGCCCACCTCATCGGCGTGGGCAGGGTCGCCGAGGTCCACCGGCTGCGTGGTCTCCACCCCTGATGGAACGGCCCGGTCTCCCTCGGGAGACCGGGCCCGCCCGTCGCTAACGGGGAGGACCACCCGGGTTCGGTGCCGCAGCGGGTTGGGAGGGCTGATCCAGGGCTGTGACCAGCCCTTCCAGGTCACGCATGAGCCGCTCGGTGCGCTCGGTGCCGTAGGCGGCCTCGATCAGCCGGTGATGGCCGGCCACCCCGCCATCCACCCGGGCGAGCAGCTCGCCCCCCCGGTCGGCGAGAAAGACCGCGACCTTGCGCCGGTCGGCCGGATCATGCCCTCGGTAGACGAGCGAGCGGTCGATGAGCCGGTCGATCGCCTTGGTCAGCGTCGGATGCGGTATCAGCACGGCCTCGGCCAGATCACCCATCGAGTGGCCTCGTCCGTCGGCCAGGGCACGCAGGATGCGCCACTGCTCGACCGTGACGCCCTCCGCGGTCACCGCGGCGGCGAGACCCCGGTTGACGCTGCGCTCTGCCCGGCTGAGCAGGTAAGCAAGCGAGGATCCCAGTCCGGTCGTCACCACGTGAAGCTCCCGTCCGCATCCCGATTATGTAAAAGGTCTAACAAGGCTCCTTTTGGGAGGATACTCGTCTGCGTGGCAGAAGCCATCACACCGGTTATTGACCCTCTGGAAGCCCAGCTCATCCAGAGCGACGCCCTGCGCGTCGGCCTTGTGGTGCCGGTGTCCGGGGTCCTCGGCCTGATCGGACCGTGTGCGATCAACTGCGCGATCCTCGCCGCCGACGAGGTCAACCTCGCGGGCGGGGTGCTCGGCAGACCGGTCGAGCTGGTCCTGATCGACGGTGGCCGCCCCGCGAGGAGGGTGGCGGCCGAGGTCAGGATGCTCACGGACGGCCGCGCGATCGACGCGGTGGTCGGCACCCACGGCAGCGACGTGCGGCTCGCGGTGGTCCGGGCACTGGCCGGGCGGGCGCCGTTCGTCTACGCCCCGCCGTACGAGGGGGGTGGTCACGCGCCCGGGGTCTACTTCCTGGGCGAGACGCCTGACCGCCAGCTCCGGCCGGGCATCGACTGGCTGATCGAGCGGCGCCACGCCCGCAGGTGGTTCCTGCTCGGCAACGACTACATCTGGCCGCGCCTGGCGCACGAGGCGGCCCGCCGCCATCTCGCCGCCCGCAACGTCACGGTCGTCGGCGAGCGGTTCGTGCCGTACGGCATGCGCGACCTCCCTCTGCTCCTGGAACAGCTGGCCACCAGCCGGGCCGACGCCGTGCTGCTCAGCCTGGTCGGCCGCGATCTCGTCACCTTCAACCGGGCCTTCACCGCGGCCGGGCTGTCGTGCCCGAGGCTCTGCGGAGCGCTGGAGGAGCACGGCCTGCTCGGCATCGGCGGAGACGCCACCGGCGAGCTCTACGGGGCGATGGGCTACTTCGCGAGCATGGTCACCGACCACAGCCTGAGCCTCGGTGAGCGCTACATCCGCCGCTTCGGCAGCAGCGCACCCCTGCTCAACGGGCATGGCCAGGGCTGCTACGAAGCGGTGCTGATGCTCGCCGCGCTCAGCGCCCGTGCCGGGACGCTCGCCGTACCCGTGGTGGACGCGATCGCCGACGGCACCTCCATCGTCACCGCGCGGGGACGGCTGACTCTCCAGGACCGGGGAGTGCGGCGGCGCGCGTACATCGGGCGGGCGGACGGGCTGGACTTCGACATCGTCCGGTAGAAGCTTCGGGTTGGAAATATTTCTTTTTCAAGAAAATTGCCCTATTCTGACCGTCGTATCCCCTTCTCTGCTGTTACGGCTGCACCCACATAGAGGAGCCGTCCATGACCACTGAGCCCTCCCTGGAGCAATTCGGCTACCAGCAGGAACTCCGCAGGTCTCTGACCTTCACCGATCTGCTCGTCTACGGCCTGATCTTCATGGTCCCGATCGCGCCGTTCGGCATCTTCGGCAGCGTCTACCAGGGCTCCGGCGGCATGGTGGCGCTCACCTACGTCATCGGCATGGTCGCGATGGCCTTCACCGCGCTGTCCTACGCGCAGATGGCCCGGGCCTTCCCGATGGCCGGGTCGGTCTACACCTACGCGGGCCGCGGCATCGCCGCGCCGGTCGGCTTCCTGTCGGGGTGGGTGATCCTGCTCGACTACGTGCTGGTACCCGCCCTGCTCTACCTCATCGCGAGTGCGGCGATGGCCTCGTTCATCCCCGCCATCCCGATCTGGGGCTGGCTGATCGTGTTCGTGGTGCTCAACACGGTCGTGAACTACACGGGCATCCAGATGACCGCGCGGATCACGAAGATCATGCTGGTCGGCGAGCTCATCGTGCTGGCGATCTTCATCATCATCGGCCTGATCGCGCTGGCCCAGGGCAAGGCCCAGGTGGGCGGGCTCAGCCCGCTGTTCGACTCCTCCACGTTCTCCTGACCGCTGGTCTTCGGCGCCGTCTCGATCGCGGTGCTGTCCTTCCTCGGCTTCGACGGCATCTCAATGCTGGCCGAGGAGAGCAAGGTGGACAGCCGCAAGCTGGGCAAGTCCATGGTCGCCGCGCTCGGCCTGGCAGGTGCGCTGTTCATCACGCAGACCTGGCTGGCCGCACTGCTCACCCCCAACCGAGCCGAACTGCTGACCAACGGCGACCCCGCGGGCACCGCGTTCTACGACGTGGCCGAGTTCGCCGGAGGCCACTGGCTCAGCATGCTGACCGCCGTCGCCACCGCCATCGCCTGGGGCTTCGCCAACTCCCTGGTCGCCCAGGCCGCCACCTCGCGCCTGCTGTTCGCGATGGCCCGCGACCGACAGCTCCCCTCCTTCCTGGCCAAGGTCCACCCCAAACACAAGGTGCCGGTCAACGCCACCCTGCTCGTGGCCGCGGTCTCCCTGATCGTCGGGCTCTACCTGACCACCCGCGAGGACGGCATCCCGCTGATCAGCGCGCTGGTCAACTTCGGCGCCATGACCGCCTTCCTCGCGCTACACATCTCGGTGGTCGTCCACTACGTCGTGCGGAAGGGCAGCCGCGACTGGTGGAGGCACCTGATCGCCCCGGCGATCGGCTTCGCGATCCTGGTCTACGTCGTGATCAACGCCAGCATCGCGGCCCAGACGCTGGGGCTTATCTGGCTCGGCATCGGCGTGGTGCTGCTCGGTATCTCCTACGCCCGCGGCCGGCGTCCCACGCTGGCGGGTATGCAGGACACGCCGGAGCCGGCCGCGAAGCGGTAGCGGCGGCACTTCCCCCGCACTGTTCCGATCACACAAGGACGGATCCCATGTTCGATATTCTCATCGGGACCGGGGAGGGTTTCACCTCCTCACGGCCCACTCCGGTGACGGACCACAGCCGGGCGGGGGCACGATGAACGTCGTCTCCTACCGGCCCGCTCCCGAAGATCTGAGCTACACCTTCGGCGGGCGCCCCGCCGTCGGCAGGATCCAGCCGGGCACGATCGTCGAGATGTACACCGAGGACTGCTTCGGCGGCCGGGTGCGCTCGGTCGACGACCTGCCGACGAGCGTCTGCGAGTTCCCCTACCTGAACCCGGTCACCGGCCCCTTCCACGTCGAGGGTGCCGAGCCCGGTGACACGCTCGCGCTGCACTTCGTCTCCATCGAACCCGCAAGGGACTGGGCGGTGTCCGCCACGTTCCCGCACTTCGGAGCGCTGACCGGCACGCACACCACCGCCATGCTCACCCCGCCGCTGGAGGAGGTCGTCTGGCGCTACGACATCGACGTGGAGAAGGGCGTGGCCCGCTACCACGCCCGCCGGGGCGACTTCACGGTCGAGCTCCCGCTGGACCCGATGCACGGCACGGTCGGGGTCGCGCCTGGCGCGTCCGAGGCCCGGATGACGATCACCCCGGACGCCCACGGCGGCAACATGGACACCCCCGAACTACGCGCCGGGGTGACCGTCTACCTCGGTGTCAACGTCGAGGGCGCCCTGTTCGCGGTGGGCGACGGGCACGCCCGCCAGGGACACGGTGAGGTGTGCGGCACCGCCGTCGAGGCGGCGATGAACACCGTGGTCGCGGTGGAACTGATCAAGGGTGTGAGCACCCCGTGGCCACGTCTGGAGGACGACGACCACCTGATGTCGACCGGTTCGGCGCGCCCGCTGGAGGACGCCTTCCGGATCAGCCAGCACGACCTGGTCACCTGGGCCGCCGACCTCACCGGCCTGGACACTCTGGACGCCTACCAGCTGGTCAGTCAGATCGGCGAGGCACCGGTCGGCAACGTCTGCGACACCAACTACACGATGCTCGCCAAGGTCCCCAAGCGCTACCTCGGCAGCCCCGACGTCTACGAGTCGGCCCACGGGCGACTGCGCGACCTCGGGCGGCGTTACCTCGCCGAGCGCTGACAGCGGACCCCTGATCGCCGCCACAGGTCGTGGAACCGCCACCGGCACACGCTCCGGCGGCGGTTGGGATTCACCCCGCGGCGGTGACGATGTCCTCGCAGATCCGGTGGGTGGCCAGGGCGTCGTCGGCGCTGACGACGACGCCGGAGCGGACCGCGTCGAGAAACTCCAGGCAGACCTGCTCGATACCGCGCTGGCGGGCAACCGGGGTCCAGTCGCCACGCCGGGTCAGCGTCTCCGTCCCGGCGTAGTCGACCACGTCGGCCATGTTGACCACCCGGCGCTTGACGTCGTCCCCCATGACCTCCACGGTCTCCTCGACCGCGCCGCTCACCCTGTTCATGATCCCGAAGGCGGTGAAGCCGTCCCCGGACAGCTCCAGCGTCACGTGCTCCAGCAGCCCGTCCCTGACCCGGGTCCGGATACCGGTGTGCTCGACCTCCCCGGGCACCAGGAACCTGAGCGTGTCGACGACGTGGACGAAGTCGTCGAAGATCGCGGTCCGCGGGTCCTCCGCGAGACCCCTGCGGTTCTTCTCCATCACCACCAGGTGCCGGGGCAGATCCAGCAGAGCCGCGTAAGAGGGCGCCCGGCGGCGGTTGAAACCGACGAGCAGCGACCGCCCCATCTCCTGTGCCAGCCGTACCAGACGCTCGGATTCGGCGAAGGTGTAGGCGATCGGCTTGTCCAGGTAGACGTGGACACCCGCCCGGAGCAGTGGTTCGACGATCTTTACGTGGGCGCTCGTGGCCGCGTGCACGAACGCCACCTCCACCCCGGCCCCGAGCAGCTCGTCCACCGAGGTGAAGCGGTGCTTGATCCGGTAGGCGTCGCCCAGACGGTCGAGAGTGGCGAGGTTACGGGTGCACAGGTGAAGGTCGAGGCCGGGCTGCGCGGAGAGGACGGGCAGGTACGCCTTCTCCGCGATGTCCCCAAGGCCGATCATGACGGTCTTCATGCTCAGAGCGTACGGCTCACGCCGCCGCGGCCAGGCGGTTACGCCACCAACCGACGGTCGCGGACAGCGCCTCGTCCACCGGGGTCGGGGCCATGCCGAAGGTGGCCTGGAAGTCGGCGGAGTCGAGCACGAAGGGCCGGACGAACTGGTAGCGCAACTCCTCCAGCTCGCCGAGCATGGGTGAGAAGGCTCCCGCGGCCCGGACGAGCCAGTGCGGCATGGCCTTGACCCCCGGGTTCGGGACACCGGCGAGCGCGCACATGCGGTCGGCGACCTCGTGGACCGTCATCGCCCCGGCCGTCGGGACGTGCCAGGCGCGCCCCCAGGCCCGGTCGTCCGCCGCGGCGGTCACCAGGGCGCGGGCCACGTCGGGCACGTAGGTCCAGCTGTGCGGCTGGGCGGGGTCGCCGACATAGCGGACGGTCTTGCCGGCCAGCAGCCGGGGCACGAACCTCTCCCCCAGGTGCGCCTGGTCGAGGCAGCCGGGACCGTAGTAGTCGGACCCGCGTATCTCGGTCACCCGGACCCGTCCCGCCTCGTGCGCGGCCAGCGCGTCCTGCCACATGCGGGCGCGGATGGCACCCTTGGCGCTGGGCGGCGCGAGCGGGTCGCTCTCCCTCATCGGCCGGTCAGGCGCGGCGTAGCCGTAGAGGTTCCCGAGGATGACGTATCCCGCGCCGGTGGACTCGGCGGCTCCCAGCAGCGACCCCGCCAGCGGCGGCCAGTCCTGGGCCCAGCGGTGGTAGGGCGGGTTGACGCAGTTGTAGAGGACCTCGGCCCCCTGCGCCAGACCGGTCAGCCGCTCCCGGTCTGCCGCGTCGGCGGCCGTCCTGCGGATCCCCGGCAGGTCGGGACCGGAGCCCGAACGGCTGACGAGGACGACCTCGTGTCCCTGACCCGACAGCTCCCGGGCGACCTGCGAGCCGACCTGTCCGGCTCCGACGACGACGTGCTTCCCCATGGTCATTCTTCCCTTCACTTGATTCCGTCCGTTTCACCGCTGCGCGGAGCTCACTGGTTCCAGACGAGCCGGAGGACGGCGTTGACGACGTAGACGGCGGCGAAGACGATCCCCGAGGTGAGGCGGCCGGCCATGACCAACGCCAGCGCACCGCCGCCGAACCAGACGACCTCCAAGACGACCCGGGCGAACCCGGTGAGCGGGATCGTGGCGCCGTTGGCCGCCCCGAAGAGCGCCCAGATCGCGATGAACAGCGCGGGGCCGCCCAGTCCAAGAAGCAGCTTCACCGGCCAATTCTGGCCCGTGACGAATCCCCAGTAGCCGACTGAGGCAAGAACGCCCAGCTCCAGCAGGAACATGACGAGGAGATTGGTGTTCTTGGCCAGGCTCAGCATCAGGGGCTCCTTGGAGAGGGTCGTTCCGTTCTGAGAGCAATGCTCTCGCAAAGGAGCATTGCCCGTCAAGAGCGGTGCTCTCTTTTGTTTTTAGTGCTCTGGTAAGGTGCCTGGCATGAGTTCAAGCCGCACAGCACGGGAACGGGTCCGCGCCGAACTGACCCGCGAGATCACCGACATCGCCCGCAGGCACCTGGCCACCGAGGGCGCGGGCGGGCTCTCCCTGCGCGCGGTCGCCCGCGAGATGGGCATGGTCTCCTCGGCGATCTACCGCTACTTCCCCTCCCGGGACGAGCTGCTCACCGCTCTGATCATCGACGGCTACAACGCCATCGGCGAGGCCGTGGAGAACGCCGACGCGGCCTGCCCGCGCGAGGACCACACCGGCCGCTGGCTGGCGGTGTGCCATGCCGTACGTGACTGGGCGCTGGCCCATCCGCACGAGTACGCCCTGCTGTACGGCTCACCCGTGCCCGGCTACAAGGCGCCGCAGGACACCATCGCCGCCGCGGCCCGCGGCACCATCGTCTACGGCCGGATCGTCTCCGACGCCCACCAGGCCGGAGCCCTGAACTCCCCGGGCATCTGCCCGCCCGCCCCGGCCGCGTTCAGCGAGGACGCCGCCCGCGTCCGGACGATCGTCCCCGACGTCTCCGACGACGTGATCGCCCGCGCCCTGATCGCCTGGACGGGCCTGTTCGGCTGGCTCAGCTTCGAGCTGTTCGGCCAGTTCAACAACGTGATCTTCGACCGCACCACGGCCTTCGACCACTCCATGCGCTGCCACGCCGCCATGCTCGGCCTCCCCGTCTGAGCCTGCCGTACGGCGGGCAGCCCCGAACAACCCGAGCAGGAGAGGTCTCTTTCAGGGTCACGACTTCAGCAATATTCGTAACGTTTCCCCACCTGACGTGATAGATGGGAAGGAATCGGCTTTCGACGAGCCGTCCCCCGGCGAGAGGGATCCCGGAGTTCATGGCGGACAGTCCCATTCACGGTGAAGGTGTATCGGTCCACAACCTTTTCAAGAGGAACTCCTTCGCGCTGGACTACTACCAGCGGGAGTACACCTGGACCCGTGACGAGGTCCGCACGCTGATCGACGATCTCAGCCACCGGTTCCTGAGCCAGTGGGACCCCCAGCACGAACGCGACGAGGTCAACGGCTACGCCCCCTACTTCCTCGGCCCCTACGTCTACCACGAGAGCGACGGCCGCACCTTCCTCGTCGACGGCCAGCAGCGCGTCACCACGCTCCACCTCCTGCTGATCTATCTCCGGCAGCTGCTGCTCGACCAGGAGAAGTGGATCTACGCCGACGAGCTGGAGGCGCTCACCTACACGGCGCGGCACGGCAAGCGGAGCTTCAAGGTCGGCAGCTCCGAGGAACTGGCCCGCGCGCAGCTGCTCAACAGCCTGGTCACCGACTGGAACGGTCTCAAGGGGTTCGTCCTGCCCGACGACGCCCACGTCTCCGTTCGCAACCTCCACGACCGGAGCAGGGAGATCGACGGGGACTTCCCCGACATACTGCGCGGCGAGGCCCTGGTGCCCTTCGTCCGGTGGCTGCTCGACCGCGTCTGCCTGGTCGGCATCCAGGCTCTCGACCAGGAGAACGGACGCGAGATCTTCGTGTCCATGAACGACCGGGGACTCCGGCTGAGCCACGTCGACCTGCTGAAAGGCCACCTCTTCCGGCGGGTCAACCCGCAGATGCGTGAGGAGCTGGGCCGGTCATGGGCCGACATGCTGGCCCGGCTCACCACCGCCGAAGCCGACTCCCCCGAGGCCAACGTGCCCAGCGCGTACGTCCGGGCCTTCCTGCTGGCGCAGTGCGCCCACCTCGACGGGCCGTCCACCGACGCCGCCGAGATCAGCCGGGCCGTCCACGAGTGGATCCTGCGCAACGACGTCCAGCTCGGTCTCGACCGCCAGCCCGGCGCGCGGGATTTCATCACGCGGCTCACGAAGATGTCCGAACGCTACCGCGTCCTGCTCCGCGCCTCCCGGGACTTCCGGCCCGACCTCGCCGCCGTCTTCTTCAACGGCTGCAACGGCCTCGACAACCAGTTCACGCTCCTGCTCTCGGTCACCTCCACCGAGGACTCCGAGCAGGTGTTCACCGAGAAGTGCTCGATGGTCGCGGCGTTCCTCGACCTCGTCTACGTACGGCGATGCGTCAACAACCTTCCCGTGCAGCGCCACGACCTCGACGAGATCATTCACCGGCTGATCCCCCTGCTGCGCATCTGCCGGACGCCCGACGACGTCGCCACGGTCCTCGGCCGGGAGGCCTCCCTGCTGGAGTACGGCTTCCGCGAGCTGATGTCCTTCGGACTCCGGGCGAACAACCGCCGCCTGGCCCGCTACCTGCTCGCCCGGATGACCGCCCACGTCCAGCACGCGTGCGAGGGGGGCGAGCACGAGCACGAATTTCTCCGAGGAGAGCGCAGCTACGAGATCGAGCACATCTGGGCCAACCACTTCGAGCGGCACCGGAGCCTCGCCGCGAGGACTCCCGCGGAGTTCGCCATGTGGCGCAACCGCCTCGGCGCCCTGCTACTCCTGCCCAAGTCCGTCAACGCGAGCTTCCGGGACGACCCCTACGAGCGGAAGCTGGAGCACTACTACGCGGAGAACCGGCTCGCGGCCTCCCTGCACCCCAAGAGCCGCCTGCGCAACACCCCGTTCACCCACTACCTCAAGGCCTCTGGTCTGGACCGGGCGTTCAAGCCCTGCCAGGAGTTCGGCGTCCGGGAGATCGAGCAACGACAGCATCTCTACTGGCTGCTCTGCGAGGAGATCTGGCGTCCGGCCAGGCTCGGCTTCCGGCTGCCGGCCGTCGCCCCGCCCCCGCCGCCACCTCCGTCGCGCAAACGCCACTACGGCGTCGAAGTCATCGATCTGATCGACCTCGGCCTGCTGTCACCGAACGCGAAGATCTTCCGGACCGTCAAGGGCGAGATGCACTACGCCACCATCGAGTCGGACGGGAAGATCCGGCTGGAGACGGACGAGGCCTTCCCCTCTCTGTCCGCCGCCGGGGCCGCGGTCGCCGGGACCAGGGCCTGTTCGGGCTGGGACGTCTGGCGGATCGACCAGAACGGCGTCGCGGTCCCGCTGAAACGCCTACGCGAGGAAGCCCTCAACCGCAGACCCGCCGACGCCACCCCCTGAGACCCGACCCAGACGGAGGCACGCAACGACTATGGGGGGCCGGCCGCCCTTGCGGCCCTGGGCGGTGGCGGCGGCCAGGCCGTCGAGGGTGCGCTCGGTCGAGGTGACGCAGGGGCGATAGTCTTACGATCAAGAAAGTATTTCCCCCCGCCCCTAAGGATCGTCTTGTCCCTGCGAACCAAAATCCAAGCGGGTCTCACCTGCGCAATCGTCACCGCCGCCACGGTCATGACGGCAGCCAACCCCGCCGCGGCCACCGGCGGAACGTGCGGCTCCGGATACAACCTCCTGAAGTCGTATCCGCTGAAAAGCGTCTTCAGCAGCACCATCCCCGGAGATCTCAGCATCTACTACAGTCCTTCCACAGGAAATAATTGCGCCATCACCCGAGTGAGAGCGGCATGGGATGGCAAGGCACAGAATGTGTATGTCTCACTGGGCGACGGCGGGGCCTCGTACGTAACGGACCCGCCGAGCGGCAGTAGCAAGAATTACCACTATTACGCGGGACCGGTTTACAAATACCTGAAGGGGAAATGCGTTTATACCGTTGGGTATTTGGAGTATGGCGGAATCGAATACTACGTGCACGCCGACGGGGTTCACTGCGGATAATCCCGGGTCCGTCGGCGTAAAGCAGTCATATTCCGTCGACTGAATCGGAAAATCTACGCACGGTCGTAGTTCTGGGGCTTGAGGAACACCGGAACGGAAAGGGGCCATCGCCTCGACCCGTCCGGCATCGGCGGATGCTCGCCCCGAGGCGGGGTCGTTGCGGAAAGCCCGTTCCAGGTCACGGCGTTTGCCGGTGGCGATCAACCGGCCGGCCAGGCCGAAAGAACGGCGAAACCGGCTGATCGTGCTGTGATCGGGCACGGTGTTCGCGCACACCAGCCGAAACGACACATCCACCCGGCAGCGGGCCTCGATCGCCCGTGACGAGCGCAGCCCGCACGCATACGCGTAGATCAGCAACGTTAGGAGCATCCGGGGGTCGTAGGCGCGCCGCCCGTTGGCCGATCGTCCCTTACGTGCCGACAGGGCGGTGATGTCCAGCTGCTCAACCACCCCGATTACAAACCACACGAAATGCGACTGAGGCACCCAGTCATACATATTCAGGGGCAGAAACGCGGGCTGATCACGATCAACGGAGAGGAATCGTGGGGAGGAATCGTCTGGCCACGGAACGTTATCGTGCCAGCAGGAACACCCCACCGAACGGTTTTGCAACAGGCCCAAAAGAGTATTCATTTAATTCGTCAAGAGCCTGTTTTCGCCGCCTTGGACGCGGCGATCGTACGCCTGTCGTACAGGTAGCGGCCACGCACGCCCGGGGGCGACACCGGTCTCAGCGAGGAGGACAAGGTGGGTGTCGTGATGGGCCTGCTGACCTTCGTGCACGGCGATCTCCGGCTGAGCATCGACCTGTCCAGGGGGTACGCGGAGAACCCTCAGGCTTTCAGCCGCCAGTACGGCGTGGCACTCACGCGCGTAGTGGACGCGCAGCGGTTGCCCGCACTGAGCGAGGTGATCGCCGCCGACGTCTTCGAGGGTGAGGTCCCCTACGACGAGGAGATCGAGGGAGAGTTCGGACTGGGTCTGTACCTGGACGGCGTGGCCGCGTTCATCGAGCGCAGGACCGCGGGGCAGGGGTGATCCCGAAGCCGTTCGGACCCGCCGGCGCCCCCGGTTTCGAAGACCGGGCATCCAGGACGGCAAGCTGGCTGCAAGCGGGTCTCGCACAATGGCCGACATGAAAGCCTCCCCCACCGGACGCCTCGGCGGGCCCCTGCGACTTGCCGCCGGCGCGACCCTCGTACTCCTGACCGTCACCGGATGCGGTGCCGGCGTTGACACGCTCCGGGACGCTCAGCCCGTTCCGGAACGCGTGACCAGCACGGCGACCACCGAGACCGCCCCGACCACCGAGACCACCCAACCCACGGAGAACAGCGAGCCGGCCGAGACCGAGACGGCCGACCCGGTCCAGGCCCAGGTGGCCGTACAGCCGGGTGGGGTCCTCGTCGACGGCGGCACCGTCGAGGCCGAGCTCACCCGCGCCGGGCAGCGGGACAAATTCACCCTGGACCTGGGCGACGCCAGGGAGTTCTACGTCACCGACATGGCCGGTGACGACATCCAGCTCCAGGTGGTCTCCGAGGTCGACGGCCGGCCGGTCAGCCCGTCCAGCACCGCTCTCAGCTGGGGCACGTCGGTCGTCAAGCTGACCAAGGTGGGCAAGCACCGGCTGGAGGTCTTCGGGAACACGAACGTCATCGGGCCGTACAGTCTCAGGATCGCGACGGTGAAGGTCCGCACGTTCCCGGCGACGATCGGCCTGCAGATCGGCGAGGGCAGCCCGGACGGCGCGGGGCGGCTGGACGTCCCAGGACGCATCGACCGCTTCGAGTTCGGCGCGGACGGCGCGTCGGCCATCAAGATCCTCGGCGGGGCCGGGGCGTGCACGGCCATCGAGCTGGAGCTCACAGATGCCGCGGAGAAGAACATCGCCAGCCCACGGCAGCCCTTCCCGCTCTGCGGATACGAGTTCGACATCCCGCTCTCCGATGCGAACGGCCGGTACGCGCTCGTGGTCAGATCGGGTACGGCGAAGACCGGGGCCTACTCGTTCCAGATCGCGCGGGCGGGTTGAGCGTCGACCGGGCGTCCGGCCGTGGTCACCAGGTAACCGGAGAATGCCCCGGCCTTCAGGACTCCGTCCCCCAATTCGTTTTCGATCTCCGCGACCCGCGTGTCCGGCACACGCTGGACGTCGACCGGAGATAGGCAAGCAACGGAGTCCTTCAGGCCGGGGAGGATGTCACGTGCCTGTGCCGGTCCCGTGTCAGGACCGGCTCAGGCTCCCGCGATACTCCAGCGCGCCGGCGCCCTCCTGGCCCACGAAGTCCAGCGTCGCCGGGTCTCTCAGGGTGAGGGTCATGTCTCCTCCCACACACTGATTCCGCTGCATGCGGGTCAGGTCGAGCACGTTCCCGGTCCTGACCCCGGTCAGCATGACCTGCTGCTCGCACGCATCGGTCCGCCACGTCCCGGCCGGCTGGTCACTCAGCAGGGTGAGCGTGACGTCGACGGTCTTCTTCCTGTCGTCCTGTGAGACGACCTGGCCCGCCCACGTCCCGGCGAACGCCTCCGGTACTCCGCCTCCCGGCTGGGCCGAGGGCGGCGTCGACGGTGATGTCGACGGTGGTGGTGTCGACTGCGGCGTCGACAGTGGCGGGGAAGCCGGTTGCCCGTCTGCGACCGTGCGTGATCCGGAGTCCCTGCCGCTACCGGTAACGGCCTCCGGCTTCGCAGCGCCGTCGCCGTCACCGGAGGAGCCACCGAGCGTCCCCGTCGCGTACAGCGTCACCGCCGTCGCGAGCGCCGCGGCGATGCCGGTGATCGCGATCAGTACGGCAGGCCTCCGTCCCCGTCGGGGCACCGGCGCACCATGCTGCGGCACCGTTTCCCGCACCGCCGTATCGGAACGGCCGAGCTGGCGGGTGGGGGCCGGGCCGTACGCGGGTCCGGCCGGACTCTGCGCTCCGGACGAATCGGTTGGAAGCAGTCTGGTCGGCCCGGGACCGGCCGCGACCGGAACCTGATCCCCCTGGTCGCTCCAGTCAGCGGGAAGGTAGGCGGTGGGCACCGGACCGACGTCGGGGACCGTGACGGTCGCGGTTCCGGGGTCGACCAGGCGGATCATGAGCGCCCGGGCGGAGGGGCGTACCCCGGGATCCTTGGCCAGGCAGACGGCCAGCGTCTCCCGCAGGGGCGACGGAATGTCCGTGAGGTCGGGCTCGGCATTGAGGATCCGGTTGAAGACCGCGGCAACGGTGTCGCTGCCGAACGGCGCCCGGCCGGTAGCGGCGTAGACCATGGTTGCGGCCCAGGAGAACACGTCGGCCGCGGGCGATCCGTGCACGCCTTTGAGCTGCTCGGGAGCCATATACGGCGGGGTGCCGGACAGCGCCGAGGGCATCGTGCTCGCGTCGAGCAACTGGGCGATGCCGAAGTCGACCACCCGTGGGCCGTCCGGACCGAGCAGCACGTTGGCCGGTTTGAAATCCCGATGGATGACTCCCGCACTGTGGATGGCGGCGAGCGCGGTAGCCGTGGCGACCGCCAGGCGATCGAGGTCGCCCCCACGAAGGGGCCCCTCGCCACGCACCCGATCCTGCAGTGCGGGACCCGCGATGAACTCGCTCACGACGTAAGGGTCCGGCCGGTCGGTCTCTGCCGCCAGCACCCGGGCCGTGCAGAAGGGAGCCACCCGCAGTGCCGACTGCAACTCCCTGGCCAACCGGCGGCGCGTGGCGGGATCCGAGCCACTGCGAAGTACTTTGATCGCCACCCGCTCGCCGGACCGGCTCCACCCTTCGTAGACGATCCCCTGCCCGCCCTCGCCCAGACGCCCGACGACCTCGAACTCCCCCAGCACGCGCGGATCTCCCGGCTCCAACGGGCCAGCGGGCATCGGCTCCTCCATACGCGGCGATCTCTTCACCCTAGCGATGCGAGACCCGACCCACCATGGTCCTTTATCAGGGCGACGGCCGAGGAAGCAACGGACCACCGTGGCGAGGCCGGTTACGGCGACTTCACAGACATCGATCCGTTCGTGTTCGAGAGAGTCCGGTACGAGGCGGTGCTCGCGACGGTTCCCGCCCGCGCGCTCAGGAGCAGCGTGAAGCCCCGCCTCAGCCGATGCCTGGACCTCCTCAACGCCGACTCCGGCTTCCGGTGCTCGGCCCGCACCGGCATGGTCGCGGTCGGGCGGGACTCCGCCGTACCGGGCGACGAGCCCCCCGAGGCGCCGACGGCGATGTCACCGAGGCATCCCGCTCGGAGGGCCAGGACGGCGATCAGCGCGACCGCCAGACCGGAGAACTCGCGATGGTGACGCGGCGGGTGAGATGGACACGTCATGGGGATTCTTGGATGTCAGGCGGCCAGGGCCAGCGCCGGAGGAAGGTAGGTGATGTCGCTGGTGGCGGTGTAAAGGCGCCAGTTCAGCGAGGCGGGGCGGCTGACCACGGTCACGTGCAGTCCCGCTGCCGCCAGCCAGGCGGCCAGGTCGGCGAAGTACCCGTCTCCCGAACCAATGACGACTCGCTCGAACCGCAGGTCGATCCTGCCGTTCACGGCCGCTTCGGCGAGGGCGCTGTCGGCTCCGTCTGCGCCCGGGCGGATCAGCAGCTGCACTCCACGGATCGCGATTCCCACACTCACCATGGAGCGGGGGTTCACCGCGACGATGAACTGATCCATGGGGCCGATCGGAACGTGCTCCCGGTACTCGTTCATCGTCTGCCCCACCTCAGCCGTCGTCGGGCGTGCCCGCAGGCAGGCGGTGTCACTGGTCAGGGAGTCGCGTTACGGCGATGCGGCAGGCGTGCTCGCGAGGGTCGCCGTGGCGGCGAGCCGGAAGCTCGGCGCCGCCGACACGGAAGTGATCGATCTGCGCGGGCAGCTCGCGGACGTCCTGCTCACGGGTCAGGACTACCGTCGCGCGGCCCAGGAGTTCCGGCGGATCGCCGATGACCTGCTCCTGCGACCGGAGCCCGACCACGAACGGGTGTCCCAGTGCAGGCTGCAAGAAGCCATCTGCCACGTCCACGCCGGTGATCCCGAGCTCGCGCTGCACATCATGCGTGAGCTGCTGGCGGATGAGGGAAGCCGCTTCCCCGAGGACGACGCGCGACTCCTGGAGTTGCGCCGCCAGATCGGTGAACTGGAAATCGGCGTCGGCGCCGTGGACAGAGCCCGAGCGACGCTCACGAGTCTGTTCGAGGACCTCACCAGGATCTATGGCCCGGAGCACGGCGCCACCATCCGCGTTGTCGACCTCCTGACCGGCCTGGGCGGTTGAATTTCCGTGAACAGCGGGCGCGGGTGCCGCAGCCGTGTGCGATCCGGCCGTTCTGTGGCCCGCGCGGCAGAAGGCATTCGCCCTGGGTCACCCTGTACCGGTACTTCGCCGCCTGGCGCGACGAGTTCGGCTCCTTCACGAACAGCCCGACCAGGCTGCCGGTGGACACGACGATCAAGCTGCCTTTCCTGCCCGCACACGGCGCCCTGAGCTGGGGGCCGCGTGCGCTGTGGCCTCTGACCGTCATCGCACTGCCCGCGGTCGCGGAAGCCGCCGGATGCGCCCTGCCCCCGGACATCGTCGCCGAGTACTACACCAGCAGCGTCCTGGGCCTGCTGAACTGAGCCATCGAGAACGCCTTCCCGAACACCCCCATCTGGCTCTCCCAGGCCCACCAGACCCTGGCCCTTCCCGGCCTCCTCACCATCCTCGGCCGGCCGTTCACTGAGGTGCCCGCCGTCTGACGCGGAGGGCGTTCTCGGCGGCGCGCGCGTCAAGGGCGGGCCTTCCTCCCACGGAGCAGTGCCGCGCCGGCACCGAAGGGGATGAACGCCGCTTCGGAGACGCCGCCGTGGTCGGGTAGGTCGACGGTCAGGTTGTGCGGGAAGCGCAGAGCAAGGGTACGTACGGTCACGCTAGGACTTGCTCGTCAGAGCGAGACGGACGGCTAGGCCGATCAGCAGCGTCCCTGACATTCTGGTACGGTCAACACCACATCAAGATCATTAGAGGGCTGAAGACCTCCTCAGATGATGACGGGGCTGCGGCGCTCGATTGTCGTCGGGCTCGTCACCCGGAGCGAGGATCGCGGTCACCGCCGTGCCGCGATCGAGCAGGGCCTTGCGGTTCACCACGGCCACCACGACTGCCGTCGCGACGAACAGGTACATGTCCCACGGTTGGGCATCGGGCCAGACCGGGTTGTTCATCTGCGCGTGGAACAGGAACGACACCAGCAGGCTTCCCCGCGCGGCGTTGAACATCGGCGTGAGGATGACGCTGATCGCCACGACGCCGAAGAAGAACGGCCAGAACGCCCATGCGGACTGCTTCGTCCCGCTCAGCAGGAACGACGGCGTGTGCCAGACCGCCACCAGCAGGCCGAGCAGAAGCCCGGCCCACAGCGGTGAGAACCGCCGCTGGAGCAGCGGCAGCGCCACACCCCGCCAGCCGAGCTCCTCAATGGGGCCGATGAAGAGCATCGGAAGCAGGGCCGGCAGCAGGGCGTACCACGGTGAGAAGGGGAACGGGTCGGTGAGGTTGCCGTTGATCGCGGCTCCGGCGTAGAACACCGCGGGCATGCCGACGAGCAGCACGAGCCACCACGACAGCGACATCCGCCACGACGCGAAGCGACGGAAGAAGCCGCCCAGGCCCGATATCCCGTAGTGACGCCACACCATGAACACGCCCACGATCCCGGGTGTGTAGACGATGAGGACGAATAGCGGGTTGGTATAGCCCATGGGCCCGAAGACAGCGTCGAGCTTCTCCTGGAACAGCACGTACAGCACGCCCGCACCCCAGGACAGGCCGAAAGTGGCGAGGAAGAAAGCGCGGACCGACCGGAAGGTCAGGCCTGCCGTCCTCGGCTCTGGTGTGCTGCGACTGTGCTTGGGTGGTCGGGCGGTCATGGAGGCCTCTCTGGAGCGATCGGACGCGGCCGGTCTGCGAGCCGTCTGCGTCCACCGTTTCAGCGGGGGCGGCGCGGGGGTATCGGGACCTACCCTGGTCAGCCCCTGGTCAGCCCCTGATCCGGGGCGGGGTCGGACCTGGCCGTCAACCCTGCGCCGCCGGCGAGTCTCATGCTCCGTCTGTTCCAGCCGGAGGTGGCGGCCGACGCGCTGCGCATCTGGCGTGCCCAGCCGATCCGCCGGAGCAGGTCATCCTCGACCCGGTATGGCAGTCGCTCGTCAACTCGGGGCAGCACACTTTCCGGGCCTCACCAATCAGGTGCTCGCGCAGACGCGGCACAGTGACCGGCCTCCCGTGCCGCCGCGCCCCAACCCCCGAGGGCTGCGGTGCATGACGGCGGCGTGGATCAGTGTTGGCTGGAGGCGCAGGTGACGCAGGTCCTGGTGGCCGGCAGGACCATCAGGCGCTCGATCGCGATGCGTTGCCCGCAGCTCGCGCAGATCCCGTAGGTGCCATCGCGTAACCGCTCGTCGGCGAGGTCCAGATCGGCGAGGCGTTCCTGTGCCTGGCCGAGGAGGGCCTGGACGTGGGCCCGCTCGAAGGCGGTGGACGTTCCCTCGGGGTCGTGCTCGTCGTCGGAGGCCGTCAGCGCCGACGATTCGATGATCTCGTCCCGGTCACGGCCCAGCATGGCGATCCGGGCCGTGGTCTTCCGACGGTCGTCGTCGAGCAGTTCTTGCATGGCCACCCGCTCCACGGGGGAAAGCGCGGCGTCCCGATGGTGTTCGGTCATCATGGTCCCTCACCTTCCTGACCAGGCTACTCGCCGCCTTTCGGCCGGTTCGGGCGACTGGTGGCGGAGCACTGGTCCAAGGGAAAAAGCATGACCTCACTTTTGCGATCCCGGGGGCTAATGACTGGTCGCGTCCACGACCGCAGCGCCACGGTCTTCTCCACTTTCGGCGAGCGGTCAAGACCATGTGCGGCATGTTTCACTCACTCAGAGTAGTCATATTTATACTCTCGGTAGATCATTGAGATCATAGGGAGGATCATCGTGAAGCGAATCGCCCTCGTCCCCGTCATCTCCGCCGCCATGGTCGCGGTCATGGGCAGTGCCGCCTACGCCTCACAGTACGTGGCCTACGAAGGGCCGGGCTTCACCGGCCGGTCGGTGGTCATCGACCGGTGCGGCCCGTCCAACATCCCCTTCCACGGGTCGTACAAGTGGTACGGCGACGGCCAGAGCGGCCGGATGTACAACCAGCCCGACACGCAGGGTGTGATGCACTTCGAGCTGCCATCCAACCGCAACGCGGAGCAGAGGACGCCCGTCGGCTGGAAGAGCATCTTCATCGTGTGCTGAAGCTCGGAAGGCGGACGGGCCCGGGGCCCGTCCGCCTTCCTGCCAGCGCTCACCGAGTCCGACAGGTTCTGCACCGGCCCCTCTCTGTCGGACTTCAGTGAGAGAGCGAAGGTTGCACCGTCGTCACGCCGGTTTCATCGGCCGGCTCCCTCGATCTCACCGGCGCTGTCCGCTCGGGCCGGTAGGAGCAGGGCGGTGACGACCACGACCACGGACAGCACCCGGAGTTGTCGGACATGACGGGGTCATGGCTGGCATCCCAGCCCTGGGTCTCACAAGAAGTTGTGGTCATGCAAAGACTGACCGGCACCACCGACAAAACTCATCGCCCGTCCCCAGCATTCCGGCAAGTTGGGAATGACGCGCCCCGCGTGCGGCCTCTCGTTCACTTCTACGGCGACAGGGAAGCCGCACTACTCCCGGTGATGTAGATCCGTGCCGCCCTGCTCCCCCGGTGGTAGCCGTAGAAGCCCTCCCCCGTATGACGACCGTGGGCCGGTCCAGCGGGGAACATCGGGACGTGCATCCATCTGCCGGGGAAGAGCGCCGGGACGGCGGCCGGCGACCACTCCGGGCGGTCGTGCCCCCGCCGGGGCGTACTCCCCGGAGGGTAGGCGACTCACCTCCGGCAGGCGGACGACGGGACAGGGCACATCGGAGACCATCGCCACTGTCCATCCGATGGAAGAAAAAAGAAGGAAGGGAGTACACCGTGCGCAAGGTCTACGTCGCGCTGTCCGGCCTGCTGCTGCTCGCCATAGTGGCGCAGTTCTACTTCGCGGCGGTCGGCGCGTTCGACAAGCCGCAGGAGGATGGCTCGTTCGCGCTGCACAGCATGACCGGGACGATGGTCATCCCGGTCCTGTCGCTGCTGGCCATCGTGGCCGCCGCGGTGGCGCGGGCACCCGGGCGGCTGATCGGGCTCACCGCCCTGCCGTTGGGCCTGCTGGTCGTCCAGGTGCTGATCATCGTGCTGGGCAGGGCGCTGAACGACAGCACCGGCAACACCACCCCCGCGAGCCTGGCCATCCTCGGCCTGCACGCGGTCAACGGCATGGCCATGATGGGCACCGCCGGGCTGGTCCTCCGGCGGGCCCGGGCGCTGATGACGGCTCCGGACGGAGCCGCCGCAGCCGGTGAAGCGCCGCTGAGGGACTCCGCGGCACGGACGCCATGACGGTCAACCAGCTCATTGTCCTCGACCTGCTCGCGGCGGTCCTGACCGCGGCGAGCTGGCTGGGTGCCGGCGTGGCGGGGGCCGCCCGGCGTCCCCGGACGGCGCTGGCCCTGCTCGCCGCGGCGCTGCCGCTGTCGCTCGCCCGGGCCGGAGTCGCGTTCGCGCTCGCCGGCTCGGGCTGGTGGTTCGCCCAGGAGAAGATCACCCTTGCGCTGCCCCTGCTCGCCGTCACGGGGGTCGCCGCGACCGTGTCGGCCGGGCCGCGGTTGGTCGCGGCGGCGCGGCGCGGTGGTCAGGCGGACCTCGCGGGGCGGCCCGCCGTCGTCGTGCCGCTGCTGGGTGCGGGCTACGCGGCCGCGGCGGGGCTGGTGGTCACGCTCCTGTTCGGGTACCCGGCGACCTGGAGCACCGGCCTGGTCACGGTGGCCCTGGTCGGTGCGGCCATGCTCGTCACCTGGCGGATCGTCTCCGCGCCCGCGCCCGTACCGGGGGCGAGGGCCGTCACCGCGGCGACCCTCGTGGTGGGCCTGGCCGGCGTGGGTCTGGCTTTCGTGCCCGTGGCGGAGTTCGATGCGGGCGGGGGCCCGGCGATCGGCCAGCCGGCGGAAGACGGGCATGTCACAGGCGACCATCAGGCAGGTGGGCACGCGGCCGGCGGAGCGGGCGGACACGGGGTGGCCGAGCAGGTCGCCACCGGACACCCGGCAGGCGAGCACGCGGCCGACGGACATCCAGGAGTGGACGGCCGTCCCGTGACCGCGCTGCGCGGGCCCTCGGCGCCGGCGCCGGGCGGCACGGTACGCCGGTTCACACTGACCGCCCGCACCGCCACCGTCACCCTGTCCTCGGGACGCCGGGTCGCAGCGTGGACCTTCGACGGCCAGGTGCCGGGTCCGGCGATCACCGCGACCGAGGGTGACCTGATCGAGGTACGGCTGCGCAACGCCGACATCGAGCCGGGTGTGACGATCCACTGGCACGGCTACGACGTGCCCGCCGGGGAGGACGGGGTCCCCGGCATGACCCAGGACGTCGTGCGGCCCGGGCAGGAGTTCACCTACCGGTTCCTGGCCGACCAGGCGGGCACCTACTGGTACCACACGCACGAGGTCTCCGACCGCGGCGTCAGGATGGGCCTCTACGGCACCCTGGTGGTCGCCCCGCGGCCGGCTCCCGCGCAGGGGGTGGACCGCGCCACGGACGGGGTGGACCTCACCCTCCCGGTGCACACCTTCGCGGGCGCGACCGTGCTCGGCGACCAGGACCGGACCATCGAGCAGGCGGCGACCCCCGGCACGCCCGTACGGCTACGCCTGATCAACACCGACAACACGCCGCACCGGTTCACCCTCGCCGGCACGCCGTACCGGCTGGTGGCCGTCGACGGCCAGGACCTGAACGGCCCCGGCGAGCTGGACCGGGCCGGGCTGCGCCTGCCCGCGGGCGGCCGCTACGACCTGGCGTTCACCATGCCTCAGGACCGGGCGGTCCTGCTGAACGTGGACGACCGGGTGAGCGGCCTGCGGCTGACACCGGGAGGAGCCGCCGGGACGGTGGCCGCCGAGGACACCTCCGGCTGGCCGGAGCTCGACCTGACCCGGTACGGCACGCCGGCCGCCACGCCGTTCGGGGCCGGCAGCCGCTTCGACCGGCGGTTCACCCTCGTGCTCGACCGCGGCCTGGCGCTCGCCGGCGGCCGGCCGATGTACGCGTACACCGTCAACGGCCACGCGTTCCCTTCCATCCCCACCCAGGTCGTCGGCGACGGAGATCTCGTCCGTTTCACCGTCGTCAACCGCGGCCGCGACACCCATCCCTGGCACCTGCACGGGCATCGTGTGCTGGTGCTCTCCCGCGACGGGCACGCGCCGACCGGCAGCCCGCTCTGGCTGGACACCTTCGACGTGCGTCCCGGCGAGGTCTGGGAGGTCGCCTTCCGCGCCGCCAACCCCGGCCTGTGGATGAACCACTGCCACGACCTCAGCCATGCCGACCAGGGGATGGTCCTCCATCTCGCCTACCAGGGCGTCACCACCCCCTTCCACGGCGCTCACGGCGGCTGATCGGAAACCCTGGGTGTCGGCCCCGCGGCCGGGGCCGGGGTCCGCGCCCAGGATTTCCGATCACCGGTGATCCTCGCCGAGGAGGTGGTCGTTGACGAACGCGTTGCGGAACTTGCCCGCGGGATCGTAGGCGCCGAGCAGCCGCTGGAAGTCCGGTAGCCGCTCGTAGAGGGATCGCAGGCGCTCGGGGTCCATGACGAAGAGCTTGCCCCAGTGGGGGCGCGCTTCGAAGGGTTCCAGTTGCTCCTCGACCAGGGCGAGCACCTGGCGGACCGCCGGCCAGTCCTTCTCCCAGGTGAAGTGGATCGCGACCGCCCCCTGCCCGTAGCAGGGACTCATCCACAGATCGTCCGCCGCGACGGTCCGGATCTCCGACACCTGCAGGACCGAGGCCACGCTGTCCCTGATGCGGTCCAGTGCGCGGAGCGCGCCGAGCGCGTCCTGGCGCGGCACCAGGTATTCGGACTGGAGTTCCTCCCCGCTGCTGGGCGTGAAGTCCAGGCGGAAGTGTGGCAACCGCTCGTACCACGGGCCGGGCACGCCCAGCTGCTCGGTGCAGTTGACGGCCGGCATGCCCGGCAGCGGATGCAGCGCGGTCGTCGCCAGGGTGGCGCCCAGCCACTCCGGTTCCGCCTCCCGGGGATCGGCTCCCCCGACGCGCCGCTTCAGCCACACCTGGTCGATCCGCGGGCCCCGCCAGCCGGTGAACAGGCTCACGCTGTACGCGGCGGAGAAGATCTCCTCGAAGTGGTCTTCCAGGCGGCCCCACGGGAGGTTCTCGTACACGTGCTGCCGCACGTCGAACGCGGGGACGACGTCGAGGGTGATCCGGGTGACGATCCCCAGCGCGCCGAGCCCGACCACCGCCCCGCGGAAGCGGTCGCCGTCCCGGTCGCGGCGGAGTACGGCGATCTCACCGTCGGCGGTGACCATCTCGATGGCCGCCACCGCGGTCGCCAGGTTCCCGTTGGCGTCGCCCGAGCCGTGCGTGGCCGTGGCGCAGGCACCGGCGACCGAGATGTGCGGCAACGAGCCGAGGTTACGCAGGGCGTACCCCTCGCGGTGCAGCCGCCTGCTCAGCTCGCCGTACCGAACACCGGCCCCGACCGTGACCGTGCGCGCCTCGGCGTCCACGTCGATCGAGTCCGGAAGGTTCTCCAGCGAGACCAGGTCACCGCCGGGGCAGTCCGCGATGGCGTTGAAGGAGTGACGCGTGCCGAGCGCCCGCAGACCGCTGCTGCCGGCGACCACCTCCTGCAGCCGTTCCACGCTTCCGGGGCGGTGGAGTCGCGCCGCGCCGTACGTGATGTTGCCTGCCCAGTTCTTCTGCCGTCCGCTCATTGGGGGGTCCTTTCCGCGCCTTGCGGCAGGTCGTACGCGGAGCGATGGCGACAGCCGCCACCGGGTCCGGAGGACAACGGTCAGAGCTGGCGGGTGCCCAGCCGTCCTTCCAGCAGGAGGAGCAGCTCACCGAGGAGTCCCGCCAGCTCCCGCTGCCGCTCCGCGTCCAGGCCCGCCAGTAGCGACGCTTCGTAGCCGACCTGCTCGGGGAGCATCTGATCGATGATCGTACGGCCCTGCTCGGTGAGTGAGAGGTGGGAGACCCGCCCGTCCCGGTCGTCGGGGCGGCGGGTCACCAGTCCGCGCTCCTCCAGGAACCGCAGCCGCTTGGTGACGGCGGCCCCGGAGGCGAAGGTCTCCCTGGCGATCTGGCTGGGGGTGAGTTCCTGGTCCAGCCGTCGCAGCGTGCCGAGGATGTCGAACTCGGGCCGGGTCAGGCCGTGCCCGCGCAGCGGGGCGTCGGCGGCCTGCTGGATCAGCAGGCCGCAGCGGTTGAGACGGCCGATCACGGCCATCGGCGCGGTGTCCAGCTCCGGGTGGATGCGCTGCCACTGGCGTATCACCTGCGCGACGATGTCCTCCACGCCCCCGCTTCCCTCACCCGTCGGTTGATCCGCAGCAAACCCTATCCCGGACGGGATCGGCCAGCCGTGCGAGCGTCCGGTGGCCCTGTTGCTCGGCCCGGGCGATCTGTTCCTCCGGCAGCGCGCGCTGCCACCACTCGCCGGCGGCGACCTCGATGGCCTCGCGGAGCTCCACCAGTGCGGCGACGAGCAGCCCGCGGACCCGGGAGACGTCGACGGGACCGGGAGAGCCCAGCTCCAGCAGGTGCTCCGCCTCGGCCCGGGTGACGGCCACCCGGCGGAGGGCGGCGTCGATCCGGCCGGCGGTACGGCGGTTGGTCACCAGCAGGCAGCCGAGCAGTCCCGCCGCGATTCCCACGCAGGTGTCCAGCCAGCGGTCGGCGATCAACTGCCCGGCGGGCTGGTAGCCGGGGAACTCGGTCAGCAGGAGGGCCATGGGGGTCACGCACACGGTGCCGAGCCAGTAGTTACGGGTGATCAGCGCCTCGGTGCAGAACTGGAGGAGCAGCACGAGGAGCACCAGCGCGAGCTGCCCGGCGCGACTGATCGGCAGCAGCGCCGTGAAGACGAGGAGTCCGACGATGCTGCCGAGCGCGCGTTGCAGCGCCCGCTGCCAGGACAGCGTGGCGTTGGCCTGGAAGACGGAGGCGGCCATCACGACCGCCCAGTAGGGGTGGCCGACTCCGAGTGCCATCGAGGTCAACCCGGCGAGAGCGGAGCCGACGGCGACGCGGATCCCGATCGGGAACAGCGGGGAGGCCGGGTGAAACGCCCGGAGGACGCTCGGCTCCCCGGTCCGGGTGGCCCGTTCGATCGCGATGCCCGTCAGCTCGGCGGCTTCGGCCTCGGTGAGACAGGTCTCGGGCACCGGCCGGTTGCGGCGCAGGTCCCGGGCCCAGGAGGCGAGCCGGTCGGCTTCCACGGTGGACCCGGTCGCGAGGGTCTCCTCCGCGTGCACCAGAAGGCGCTCCAGAGCGCTCCGGTCCGGGCTCGCGGACACCAGGAGGAGGGTGCGCCAGGCGGCGTTCACCGCCGCGGCGGCGCCATGGCGGGTGCGGGGCGCGGTGGCGGCGTCCGCGTGCGGGAGCCGCGCGACCGCCTCCAGGGCGCGGGCGACGGCGATGCGCTGGGGACCTTCGGGCCGGATGATCGCCGGGGCCATGCAGACCAGCCACGCGAGGGCCCCGCCCGCTACCGCGAGTGCCAGGTGGAAGGGCACCTCGCCGAGCCGCTGAGGCATGAAGGCACACGTCGCGGCCATGAAGGTGAAGATCAGGTTTCCGGGCGGGCCGATCCGGGTGGCGTCGCAGACTACCTTGTGCAGGGCGGCCAGCACCGCGGACACGATGATCAGGATCGCTGTGGAACGGGTGAGGCCGGCCGCGGTGAGCGCCACTCCCACCCCGGCGATCATGCCGAGCACCACCCGGAGCAGGGTGCGCGCTCGCGCCGCGTACGGCAGGCCGTGCGCGTACAGGGCGCACATCGCCCCGGCGGAGGTGTAGACCGCCAGGTCCAGGCGGTCCAGCGCGAGGAGGATCAGATCGGGGATCGCCAGGGCGATGACCGCGCTGAGCGCGTGCTTGTGCCAGATGTCGCCGAACCGGCCGAGCCTGAACACTCCCTCCAGCGGAAGCCGCCGCACGCGCATGCCTGATCGCCCGCCCATGGCCCCCGCTCATATGGTTAGCAAGTATTTTACCTATAAAGTATATAAGGTCGCGGCCCCTGCCTCGTACACCGGCTCCCGCCGGGCGGGAAATGGTTCGACCGCGCGTCCGCGGGTCACGCGGAGGGCGCGGTCGAATGGACGACATGTGGCCTTATGGGCTGTTGTCGGGCGCGGTGTCCCGGCAGGTCGTGCCGGCGGCTGCGCGGGCCGTACTCAGCGGGTGGCGCGGTTGACGGCGGAGATGATGGCCTTCAGGGAGGCGGTAGTGGTGTTGGCGTCGACGCCGACGCCCCAGAGTGCCTCGCCGGCGATCTCGCACTCGATGTAGGAGGCGGCCTTGGCATCGGTGCCCGCACTCATCGCGTGCTCGGCGTAGTCAAGGACGCGGACCTGGATGCCGATCCCGGCCAGCGCGTCGCAGAAGGCGGAGATGGGACCGTTGCCGACGCCCTCGACCTCGCGGATCTCACCGTCGACGCGCAGGTCGGCGCTGATGGCGTCCTTCTCGTCGCCCCTGGAGACCGTACGGTGGGCCAGCAGACCCAGGCGTCCCCACGGATTGGCCGGGTTCGGCAGATACTCGTCGGTGAAGACCTCGAACATCTGGGCCGGGCTCACCTCGCCGCCGAGGGCGTCGGTGCGGGCCTGGACGACGCGGGAGAACTCGATCTGCAGGCGGCGCGGCAGGTCAAGCTGGTGGTCGGCCTTCATGATGTAGGCGACCCCACCCTTGCCGGACTGGCTGTTGACCCGGATGACCGCCTCGTAGGTGCGGCCGATGTCCTTGGGGTCGATCGGCAGGTACGGCACGGCCCAGGTGAACTCGTCCACCGGAACGCCCGCGGCGGCCGCGTCACGGTCCAGGTGCTCGAAGCCCTTCTTGATCGCGTCCTGGTGGGAGCCGGAGAAGGCGGTGTAGACCAGCTCGCCGCCCCACGGGTGGCGCGGGTGGACGGGCAGCTGGGTGCAGTACTCGGTGACGCGGCGGACCTCGTCGATGTCGGACAGGTCGATCTCCGGGTCGATGCCCTGCGAGAACAGGTTCATGCCCAGCGTGACCAGGCACACGTTGCCGGTGCGCTCGCCGTTGCCGAACAGGCAGCCCTCGATGCGGTCGGCCCCGGCCATGTAGCCCAGCTCGGCGGCGGCCACGGCGGTGCCCCGGTCGTTGTGCGGGTGCAGGGAGAGCACGATCGAGTCGCGGTAGGCCAGGTTGCGGTGCATCCACTCGATCTGGTCGGCGTAGATGTTCGGGGTGGCCATCTCGACGGTGGCGGGCAGGTTGACGATGACCTTGCGGTCCGGGGTGGGCTGCCAGACGTCGTTGACGGCGTCGCAGACCTCCACGGCGTACTCCAGCTCGGTCCCGGTGAAGGACTCCGGCGAGTACTGGAAGTAGACGTCCACGTCGGAGGCCTCGGCCAGCTTCCTGCAGAGCTTGGCGCCCTCGACGGCGATGGCGGTGATGCCCTCACGGTCCTGACCGAAGACGACCCGGCGCTGCAGCGTGGAGGTGGAGTTGTACAGATGGACGATGGCCGTCTTCGCGCCCTGGATCGACTCGAAGGTCCGCTCGATCAGCTCGGGCCGGGCCTGGGTCAGGACCTGGATCACCACGTCGTCGGGGATCAGGTCCTCTTCGATGATCTGCCGGACGAAGTCGAAGTCGGTCTGCGACGCGGCCGGGAAACCTACCTCGATCTCCTTGTAGCCCATCGCCACCAGCAGCTGGAACATCTTGAGCTTGCGGTGGGAGTCCATCGGGTCGATCAGCGCCTGGTTGCCGTCACGCAGGTCCACCGCGCACCACCGGGGAGCCCGGTCGATGACCTTGCCGGGCCAGGTGCGGTCGTCGAGCCGGACCGGAGCGTAGGGCTGGTAGCGCTTGAACGGCATGGGGCTGGGCTGCTGCTGCGGATACATGCAAGGGCTCCTCGACTGGAAAGACAATCGTGGCCGACGCGCATGGCTCGCTCCGCGACGAGGGAGCCGGCCTTCTACAGGCCCTCGTCGCGGCAGCTAAGAAGCACGCTGCGCAGCATGGATAGCACGCTACCAGACGGTTACAAATACCTGAGACGCAAGCCCATATTGTGAGACCTCGCACTTCATGATCGCCGAAATCGCGTTCGATCTGCGGAACCGCGCCGCCGTCCCGCGTGAGCCGGCCGCGGAGGGGAGTCGGTACGGCCTCCGACGGGGCGGTCACCTGCCGATCGGATACAGTCCCGAGAGGAGGGGCATACAGGGGGCGGAAATGAAGGACAACGACATTCTCACCCATATCCACGAGCTCATCACCGAGGAACACGGCCTCCGGCAGCGGCTGGCCTCCGGCGGGATCTCCTCCCACGAGGAGAACAACCGGATCAGCCAACTGGAGGAGGCCCTCGACCAGGCCTGGGACCTGCTCAGGCAGCGCCGGGCGCGCCGGGAGTTCGGGGAGGACCCCGAATCGGCCGGACCACGCCCGATCGAAGAGGTCGAGGACTACAGCCAGTAGGAGGCGGACTCAGTCCTCGGGACGGCCCTGGCAGCGCAGATCGACCGGGACCAACGACGGGGCCGGGGCGAGCCAGGAGAGCATGCTCTGCTCGACGTACCAGCCATGCAGGTTCGCCCAGGTCCTGGGCACCTCGCCGGGGTCGGGGCAGAGCACCCTGGATTCGACCCGGTCGTTCGGGACGAAGCTCACGCGCCCCTCACGGCTCAGGACGGTGGACATCTGGTCGTCGACAGCGACCAGATAGCCCACGAGCACCCGCAGTTCTTCCCCGTCGGCTTCCTCATCCGTTTCCTTCCCCGCTCCACCCGCCTCCTTCACCGATCCCTTCCCCTCTTTCTCCGTCGTTTCCCCGTCCGTTTCCTTGGCCGTCATCTGCAGCGCCATCAGCGGGAGGATGGGAGCCTTCATCACCACCGCGCCCACGAGAAGCGGCGTGAGCACCGCCATCGCGACCGCGATCCCGTGGGTGAGCACCCGGGCGGACCTCTGGGGAACCGGGCCGGTCAACAGGACCGTGATCCCCGGCGGAAGCGTGAGGAGGATCACGGTCGGAATGTCACGCGCGGCGAGCGCGGACCCGATGGCCGGCCACAGCACCATGTAGGACAGCACCGCGACCGTCACGGGCAGCGCGTAACAGACGATGCCCCGCAGCCCCTTGTCGCGGGGGTAGCGGTCGCGCACCACCAGCCCCGCCACGGCCAGCGACAGCATCACCAGCGTCGGCAGGAACCGCAGCTGCCAGACGGACAGGCCCACCGCGACGGCCAGGGCCACCACCCAGCCGGGCAGCCGTTCGGCGGCGCGCACCAGCCAGGAGGAGCGGCCCGTGCTGATCCAGTACAGGGTGCCGAGCAGCTGGCCGCCCAGGATGAGTGCGGGCAGGACCCACACGGTCGTCAGCAGGACGGCGGTGAGCATGCCCAGCGGGCTGATGTTCTGCACCAGCAGGAGCAGTGTCTGGGTGTCCTGACGGCTGGCATACCACAGCCGCATCACCAGCAGGACGAGGGGGAACGCCGGGAGCAGCGAGAGCAGCCACCCCTGGTTCCTCGGCGTGTCCTTGACGCGCCCGGCACCTTTCAACGGGCCGAGCACTCCTGGAAGGGGAGCGCGCGCTCCCACGGCCACCTGCGCACCGGCGGGGGCGGCGCGCAGGGCTGCTCCGCCTGGGCCACGTTCACCCCACCCGCCTTGCCGTTGTCATCACTCAGCAGCGGCTTGATGTATCTAGCGTAAGCCTGCTCCCACCTCCGGTCCTGAGGGTCGGCGTAGGAACGGTAGAGCGCGAGGTCGACCAGGGTGCGCAGCGCGGTGTTGGAACCGGCGTTGACCGCCCACATCTCGGTCTTCTCCAGCGCGATGTCGTGATGGATCAGCGCTCCGTTGGAGTCCTTGACGAACCCGGCCAGGATGGCCGCGTCGGTGGTCACCGCGTCAAACGTGTGTTTCTTCAGGCCGGTCACGCAGTCGCTGATCAGGTTCTTGACCGTGGGCCTCCTGGCTTCGGGGCTGGGGTCGATCGCCTTCCGCAACTCGCCCTCAGAGGTGGAGGTGCCGAGCGTGCAGACCTCCTCACCCTTGAGATCCCCCAGCGAGGTGACCTCTCTGTGGTCCTTTCTGGTGATCACGGACTGCTCGGTGAAGAGATAGGGCGTGGAGAAGCCGACGCCGAGCTCCTCCTCCCGCTCGCGCGTCACGCTGAAGGTGGCGACCACGAGGTCCACCTTGACGTACCCGCCCCTGTCATCCGTGGCCTGCATCCGCGCCCTGTCCTCGGTCTTGATCTCCAGGAAATCGACCTTGTCCGGCGGGTAGCCCAGGTCGGCGGCGATCAGATAGGCGATCTCGATGTCGAACCCCTCGAACCCACCCCCGGCTTTCCGGATGGAGATGTACGGCGTGTCGGGCTTCACGCCGATCCGGAGCCTCTCCTTTCTGAACAGCCCGGCCTGCTCCCGCAGCTCCGCCTCGGTCGGCGGCCCGTTCACCCAGATGATGGACGCGCCGACCACGACCGTGGCCAGGACCAGAGCGATCCATGCGGCGAGCCGGAACCGCCTCACCCGCCGCGGCTGGACGGGCTCAGGCGGCGGGCTGGGTGGCAGTTCATAATCCTCGGGAGCAGCCTGCGGCTCCTCCGCTCGCGTTCCCCCGTCCACAGGCTCTTCGGTCATGACATCCCCAGACTCCCCGTTTGATCGGCAGGCTATGTCGCGACCTCAAGGGCGGGTAGCCTCTTCATCAAGAAGAGATCAAACGACTCGCCCTGTGGGTGACCGAAATCCCATCTCCGATCAAATATCGGATCTCAGGAGCGGGTGCCGGATCTCGGCGTTGGGCCGCACCGCACGGTCAGCGGGCTCGGGACAGGGCGGCACGGGCGAGGTCTTTCCCACCCCCGGCCCCCGGCCCCCGGCAGACGCCGGTCGATCTGCCGGGAAATCGCCCCGACATCACCATGTAACAATTTGGAAACATTTGATTTCTAGGGTTTGGTGATGCGGCTCAGACCACACGAGCAAGAACGCCTGCTCATCCACGTCGCCGCCGGCGTCGCCCGTGACCGCAGGTCCCGGGGCCTCCGGTTGAACCATCCCGAGGCCATCGCGGTCATCGCGTCCTTCGTGATGGAGGGCGCCAGGGACGGGCGGACCGTCGCGGAGCTGATGGAGTCGGGACGTAGCGTGCTGTCCCGGCAGGACGTCATGGACGGCGTGCCCGAAATGCTGGAATCGGTGCAGATCGAGGCCACCTTCCCCGACGGCACCAAGCTTGTCACCGTCCACCAGCCGATCCCGTGATCGCGGACGGGGACGGGACGGTGCCCACCGTACTTTCCGTGCGTGTCTCCGGCGTGGTGACCGGCCGGGGGCGGGCCGTCCGCACCATGCTGGTCGTGCGCGCCTTCGGCACGACGGACGAGAAACGGTGAGCGAATGATCAGACCCGGCGAGATCCAGTACGGCGAGGCGCCCATCCCGCTCAACCCGGGGCGGGAGCGCGTCACCGTCCGCGTCGTCAACACCGCCGACCGGCCGATCCAGGTCGGGTCGCACTACCACTTCTCCGCCGCCAATCCCGGTCTGGAGTTCGACCGCCGTGCGGCCTGGGGCACACGCCTGGACGTCCCGGCCGGTACGGCGGTGCGCTTCGAGCCCGGCGTCGAGCGCGACGTGACCCTCGTGCCGATCGGCGGACACCGGATCGTCCCCGGGCTCCGCCCCGAGTGGGCCGGACCTCTCGACGGGAGCCCCCATGTCCGTTGAGCGGTCCCGCTACGCCGAGCTCTACGGCCCCACCACCGGCGACCGGATCAGGCTTGCCGACACCGACCTGTTCATCGAGGTCACCGAGGACCTGTCGATGGGCCCGGCGGGGGCGGGCGACGAGGTCGTGTTCGGCGGCGGCAAGGTCATCCGGGAGTCGATGGGCCAGGCCAGGACCACCAGGGCCGAGGGCGCGCCCGACCTGGTGATCACCGGCGCGGTGATCCTCGACCACGGGGGCGTGATCAAGGCCGACATCGGGATCAGGGACGGCCGGATCGTCGCGATCGGCAAGGCCGGCAACCCAGACACCATGGACGGCGTCCATCCCGACCTGGTGATCGGCCCGTCTACCGAGATCATCTCGGGCAACACGAAGATCGTGACCGCGGGGGCGATCGACGTCCACGTCCACCTGGTCTGCCCGCAGATCCTGACCGAGGCCCTGACCGCGGGGGTGACCACGATCATCGGTGGCGGCATCGGGGCGGCCGACAGCACCAAGGCCACCAACGTGACCGGCACCTGGTACATCGCCCGGATGCTGGAGTCCCTCGACTCCTATCCGGTCAACGTCGCACTGCTCGGCAAGGGCAACACGGTCAACCCCGAGGGCCTGCTCGAACAGCTCCGTGCCGGGGCCTCCGGCTTCAAACTGCACGAGGACTGGGGCGCCACGCCCGCCGCCATCGACACCTGCCTGTCGGTCGCCGACGCCACCGGCACCCAGGTGACGATCCACACCGACACCCTGAACGAGGCCGGGTTCCTGGAGTCCACGCTGGCCGCGATCGGCAACCGGGTGATCCACTCCTACCACACCGAAGGGGCGGGCGGCGGCCACGCGCCGGACATCATCCGGATCGCCTCCTACAGCAATATCCTGCCCTCCTCGACCAACCCGACCCGCCCGTACACCGTCAACACGCTGGACGAGCACCTCGACATGCTGATGGTCTGCCATCACCTCAAGTCCTCGATCCCCGAGGACCTGGCGTTCGCCGAGTCCCGGATCCGGCCGTCCACGATGGCCGCCGAGGACGTGCTGCACGACATGGGCGCGATCTCGATGATCGGCTCGGACTCCCAGGCGATGGGCCGGGTGGGTGAGACGATCATCCGGACCTGGCAGACCGCACACGTGATGAAGCGCCGCCGGGGCACGCTGCCGGGCGACGGCCGCGCGGACAACATCCGAGCCCGGCGCTACGTCGCCAAATACACGATCTGCCCGGCGGTGGCCCATGGCCTGGACAGCGAGATCGGCTCGGTCGAGGTCGGCAAGCTGGCCGACCTGGTCCTGTGGGACCCGGCCTTCTTCGCGCTCAAGCCGGACCTGGTGGTCAAGGGCGGGGTCATCGCCTACGCCCAGGTAGGCGACGCCAACGCGTCCATCTCCACCCCGCAGCCCGTGCTGTCCCGCCCGATGTTCGGCGCCACCCCCGTCACCGCCGCCGCCACCTCGGTCCATTTCGTCGCCCCGATGGCGCTTGAGGAAGGTCTGGCCGACCGCCTGGCCGTACGGCGGCGCCTGCTGCCGGTGGCCAGCGTCCGCCACCTGGACAAGAACAACATGCCGCTCAACGACGCCATGCCCAGGATCGAGGTGGATTCCGACACCTTCGCCGTCCACGTGGACGGCGAACTGATCGAGCCCGTCCCGGCCGACTCCCTGCCCATGGCACAGCGCTACTTCCTGTTCTGATGAACGCCGCGCTGCTGCTGCTGGCCGACTCCCGGCTGCCCGCCGGGGGGCACGGGCACTCGGGGGGCGCCGAGGAGGCGGTCAGGACCGGGGTGGTCCACGACCTGCCCAGCCTCGCCGCGTTCCTGCGAGGGCGGCTGGCCACCGCCGGCCTGGTGGCGGCAGGTCTCGCCGCGGCCGCCTGCGAGTTCGGCACGGCCGATCTCCGGAACACCCCGGCGGGCCGTACCGGCGGTTGGACCCGGCTGGACACGGAGGCCGACGCCCGGACCTCCTCCCCCGCCCAGCGCGAGGCGAGCCGCACTCAGGGCAGGCTGCTGCTGCGGAGCGCACGGCGGATCTGGCCTTCACCGGCGCTCGACGCCCTGGCGAGAGCCGTACCGCAGGGCACCCATCACCCGATCACGCTCGGCGCGGTGGCGGCGGCGGCGGGATGTGTCCCGGGAGAGGCGGCACTCGCGGCGGCCTACATGGCCGTCACCGGACCCGCCACGGCGGCGGTCCGGCTCCTGGGCCTCGACCCGGTCTCGGTCCACCGGCTCCTCGCCGATCTCACCCCGGCCCTGGAGCTGATCTCCGCGGAAGTCCCGGGGAGCTGGGAGGAGCTGCCCGCGCATGCCGCACCCGCACTCGACCTGCTCGCCGAACGGCACATCCGCGCCGAGCTCAGGCTCTTCGTCTCCTGAGGGCCCTGAGGGTCCTCTGGGCCCGAAACAACCGAAGCATCCGGAAAGGACGGTGACGCACATGGGCGCCAACCACGACGACCACCACCGGGTGGCCGACCCGCATGGCAGGGCGTTGCGCCTGGGCATCGGCGGCCCCGTCGGCAGCGGCAAGACCGCCCTGACCGCGGCACTGTGCCGGACGCTCGGCCCGACACTCCGCCTCGCCGTGGTGACCAACGACATCTACACCACCGAGGACGCCGACTTCCTGCGCAGAGCGGGCGTGCTCGACCCGGAGCGGATCGCCGCCGTGCAGACCGGCTGTTGCCCGCACACCGCTATCCGCGACGACATCGCGGCCAACCTCGATGCCGTGGAGACCCTGGAGAGGCGCTTCGGCCCGCTCGACCTGGTGATCGTGGAGAGCGGTGGCGACAACCTCACCGCCACCTTCAGCAGGGGCCTGGCCGACAGGCAGATCTTCGTGCTGGACGTGGCGGGCGGGGACAAGGTCCCCCGCAAGGGCGGCCCTGGCGTGACGACAGCGGACCTGCTCGTGATCAACAAGACCGACCTGGCCCCGATGGTCGACGCGGATCTCACGGTCATGTCCCGCGACGCGACGGCCGTACGGGACGGCAGGCCCGTGCTGTTCACCTCGGTCAGGGAGGAGCCGGGCGCGCACGCGGTCGCCGAGTGGGTGACCGGGCTCCTCCGGTCCTGGACTCACGACCACGTCCACGCGTGATCCCATGACCGTGACCCGGCTGCCGGAGGATCGCCCCTCCTCCGGACCTGCCCCTCGGCGCTCCATGAGGGCAAGGGCGGCGATCGTCACCGAACGCGGCCCGGACGGCCGGACCGTCCTCGTCACGATGCGGTCCGACCCGCCGCTCACGTTGCGCCGGACCGCGCCGGGCCAGGTGCGTCTGGTCTCCACCGCGGCCGGGCCCCTCGGCGGAGACGACCTCGCGCTCGACATCGAGGTGGGACCGGGCAGCGAGCTGGACGTGCGGTCGATCGCGAGCACGCTGGTACTGCCCGGCTCCGGCGAGTCGCTGATGACGGTCACCGCCCGGGTCGGTGCGGGAGCGTCACTGCGGTTCGCCCCCGAGCCCACCGTGCTGGCGGCGGGCTGCCGGCACCGCATGGCCGTGCGGCTGGCACTCGCCGGAGACGCCCGGGTGTTCTGGCGTGAGGAGATCGTCTTCGGCCGGTACGGCGAGCAGCCCGGCCGCTGCCACTGCCGCTTCGACGCCGTGGCCGACGGCGGCCCGCTGCTCCGGCAGGAGTTCGTCGTGGGCGACCCCGCGATCGACACCAGCCCCGCCGTGTACGGCGACGCCCGCTGCGTCGGCAGTCTCCTGGTCACAGGGCGGGCGCCGGAGTCGGTGATCGGGGACGGCTGGGCGGTGCTCCCCCTGGCCGGTCCCGGCACGCTGGTCTCCGCTCTCGCCCGCGACACCGTCGAGCTGCGGCAACGTCTGGAATGTGGTGAGTCACACCTGGCTGCACCATGATCCGGGAGGCGGTGGATCGTGCGGGGCCGTCCGGGTCCCACGCACGGATTCACCCTCGGTCACCGAGACCGCGCGGATCCCCGCCCGCCGGCCGGGCCCGGACTCACCCTCAGTCGTAGAAGCCCAGGCGGCGGAGCTGCTTGGGGTCGCGCTGCCAGTCCTTGGCGACGCTGATCCGCAGGTCCAGATAGACCCGGGTGCCGAGCAGCGCCTCGATCTGCTGCCGGGCCCGGCTGCCGACGTCCTTGAGCCGGCTGCCCTTGTGCCCGATCACGATGGCCTTCTGCGACGGCCGCTCGACGAACATGTGCGCGTAGATGTCGAGCAGGTCGTCGCGGCCCTCCCGGGGCAGCATCTCGTCGACGACGACCGCGATCGAGTGCGGCAGCTCGTCCCGGACGCCCTCCAGAGCCGCCTCACGGATCAGCTCGCCCACCAGCACCTGCTCGGGCTCGTCGGTGAGCTGGCCGCCCTCGTACAGCGGCGGGCTCTCGGGGAGCCGGTCGATCAGCACGTCGCCCAGCACGTCCAGCTGCTCCCCCGACTGCGCCGAGACCGGGACGATCTCATCGAACTCCGCGAGCTGGGAGAGCGCCAGCAGCTGGGCGGCGATCTGCTCGCGCGACGCCAGGTCGCACTTTGTCACGACAGCGACGACCGGGGTCTTCTTGACCGCGGCGAGCTTCTCGGCGATGAACCGGTCGCCCTTGCCGATGGGCTCGTTGGCCGGCACGCAGAACCCGATCACGTCGACCTCGGTGAGCGTGGACAGCACCAGGCTGTCCAGCCGCTCGCCCAGCAGAGTGCGGGGCCGGTGCAGCCCGGGAGTGTCCACGATGATGATCTGGGCGTCCGGGCGGTGCACGATGCCGCGGATGACCCGTCGAGTGGTCTGGGGCTTGGAGGAGGTGATCGCCACCTTCGTGCCGACCAACGCGTTCATCAGCGTGGATTTTCCGACATTGGGCCGGCCGACGAAGCAGGCGAAACCGGCATGGAAATCAGCAGCTGAGGAACTCACGTCATCCATTGTCGCCGATGTCGGCCTCAGCTCTGACGCACGGTCCCGTCCGGGTCGGCCACGAGCAGCGTCGTAGCGCCCATCTCACGGACCGCCTGCGCGTCCGCGTCGGCCGGACCGGCCCCCGCGGTGACCAGCGCGGCAGCCTCCAGGGACTCGGCGCCACTGGAGACGGCCATCGCCACCGCGACCTGCAGCGCCGAGAGCCTCAGCGACGGCAGCGCCACGTTGGTCGCCGAGTAGGTCCGGCCGGTCTCGTCACGCACGGCGGCGCCCTCGGCGGCGCCGTTACGGGCGCGGGCGGAACGGGCCAGCACGATGATCTTGTTGTCCTCGGGATCGAGGGTCGCATCACTCACAGCGCAAGGGTAGTCAGCGCGCGGCCCCGGGCCCGCTCACGGGGGGGAAGTTTGCCTCATCCTGCAGATCAACGTCGACTGCCACAGAAACAAGATGCCGGAGCGGTGAACCCGGTGGCCATGGCCGGTCAGGGGGCTGCCCGGGCGACGAGGAACTGGGCGAGCTGCTGGGTCCGCCTGACGTCGACATCCGCGAGGCCGGTGTGCACCAGCGAGACCAGCGTGCTCCCGACGCGGGCGAAGACCACGTGCATCTCGTAGGGATAGCCGTCCAACCTGCCGCGCAGCCGCTTGGCCTGCACATCGTCGCCAATGGCGTCCAGCTTCAGGCTGGACAGCCTCAGCACGGCGCCTCTGCCCGGCCGGGAACTCCGGGCGACCGGGCAGCCGTCCAGGGCCTCGGTCAGCTCGTCAAAGCGACGCTCGGCGTCGTCGCCGACATAGGATGCCAGACCCACACCGGCCAGCTCACCCAGCTCGTCACCCGTGTAGGTCGCGTCCACCCGCACCCCCGGCGCCCGCACCCCCGGCGCCCGCTGCCGCGGGCTGCCTCCCACCATGGCGAAGACGAGCCGGCAATCACGGCCGGCCGGGCGGAAAGGGGACTTCCACGCCTCACCCGGCCGGGCGGAGAATCCGTCCGGTAATTCCTGCGCCTTCGGTAATAATCCCCGCAGCCGCGCCAGTTCCGCACCGGCGTCCTTTCCGGTATTTCCGGTGTGGTCCGTCCCGGCGCCGCACGCCATCAAAGCCCAGGTCAGGGCCCCACAGACGCCCACCGCAACGGCAATTCGAATCCCTCGCTTCATGGCTGTTCCCCCGATGTCACGTGCGAGGAATCATGTCCTCACCGCTCCACTTTCTTCCCCCTCAGCAAAAGCGGCAATCATCGAGAAACGCTTAAGGGCGCCCTCAACCGCATTACGCAGCCGAGAACACCCTTAAGTGAGCGACGCGGAGAACGGGCGACGGACGCCGTTTATCAACGGGCGCCGTTTACCGCCCTTCAGAGCCGGTCTCCGCGCGGGGTCCGGAGCCGTCCTGTCAGTGCAGGGTCCACCCCGGACGCCCGGCTCCACCTCTGCGAGGTACACCCGTTGACAGAGGGGCTCCGGCATGCACTACGTGTGTCCGCCCAGGTGAATCTGACATCTGACCAGGCACGGATCAGGCTCTGCTCTGGTCCTGCTCCGGGGAGGAGGTGTCCGGATCGGACCTGTCCAGGGCGATCCGCCTGACGAGGACCGTGCCGATCCGGTTGCGGCGTCCGGCGAGACTCTCCGCCGTCAGGGTGAGCCCCTCCACCACGGCCTCGGAACCGGCGATCGGCACCCGGCCCAGCGCGTGCGCCAGCAGACCGCCGACGGTCTCCACGTCGTCCACCTCGAGCTCGATGTCGAACAGGTCCTCCAGGTCACCCACCGGAAGCCGGGCGGTCACCCGGACCGAGCCGTCGTCCAGCGGCTCCACAGGGGGAGTCTCCTGGTCGTATTCGTCGGTGATCTCACCCACGATCTCTTCGAGGACGTCCTCGATCGTGACCAGACCCGCCGTCCCGCCGTACTCGTCGATGACGATGGCCTGGTGGATCTGGCGGGCCTGCATCTCGCGCAGGAGCTGGTCGATGGGCTTGCTCTCCGGCACGTAGGTGGCCGGACGCATGATCGTCTCGACCTGCTCGGCGCGGCCGTCGTCGCCGGTCTCCTGCACCCGGCGCACGATGTCCTTGAGGTAGGCGATGCCGATGACGTCGTCCTCGTTCTCGCCGACCACGGGGATCCGGGAGAATCCGCTGCGCAGGGCGAGCGACAGGGACTGGTTCAACGTCTTGCCGCGCTCGATGAACACCATGTCGGTGCGGGGCACCATGACCTCGCGGACCAGGGTGTCCCCGAGCTCGAAGACCGAGTGGATCATCTCCCGCTCGTCCGGCTCGATGACCCTGCGCTCCTCGGCCAGGTCGACCAGGTCGCGCAACTCGGCCTCGGAGGTGAACGGCCCCTCTCTGAAACCCTTACCGGGGGTCACGGCGTTGCCGAGCAGAATGAGCAGTTTGGGAAGCGGCCCGAAGATCCGGGTCAGGTTGTACACGAGAGGGGCGCCGGCGAGCGCGATCAGCTCGGCGTGCTGGCGACCCAGCGTGCGCGGGGAGACACCGACGATCACGTAGCTGACCACGATCATGACCGCCGCGGCGGCGGCGTAGGCCCGGCCCTGATCGCCGAGCCAGTCGACGAAGAGCAGCGTGGCGATCACCGTGGCGATCAGCTCGCAGCTCAGCCTGAGCAGGAGCAGCAGGTTGAGATAGCGCGGCGGATCGGCGACGATCGCCTGCAGACGCCCCGCACCCCGGCGTCGGTCACGGACGAACTCCTCGGCGCGCACGCGTGAGATGCGGGTCAGAGCCGTCTCCGCGCTGGCTATCAGGCCGCCGATCACGACAAGGAGGATGGCCGAGAACAACCACCCGTTGGCGGAATTCACCGTTGGGTGCGCACCTCCCGCCACGATTCCAGAAGCTCACCCTGCAGGCCGAACATCTCCTTGTGCTCCTCGGGCTCCGCGTGGTCGTAACCGAGCAGATGGAGGATGCCGTGCGTGCACAGCAGTTCCAGCTCCGCCTCGGTGCTGTGCCCGGCCTCGGACGCCTGCTTGGCGGCCACCTGCGGGCAGAGCACCACGTCGCCGAGGAGTGCCGGGTCGGTGGGGGCGTCGCCTTCCTGCCGGGCACCGGAGCCCGTGCCGGGGCGCAGCTCGTCCATCGGGAAGGAGAGCACGTCCGTCGGGCCGGGCTCCCCCATCCACTGCTCGTGCAGCGCCGACATGGCCTCTTCGTCCACGATCAGGATGGACAGCTCGGCGAGTGGGTTGATACCCATCCGCTCCAGCACGTATCCGGCCAGCGAGACGACGAGCCCTTCGTCGACCTCGACACCGGATTCGTTGTTGACCTCGATACTCATCGGTCGCTCACCGCTTCTCGCTCACCATGTGGCCCGCCCACCCTCATCTTCTCTCCCGGGGGTGCTTGACCACGCTCTTGATCGCCTGTGGTGCGTTGTTCTGCCGCTGTGTCTCGTCATAGCGCCCGTAGGCGTCCACGATGTCGCCCACGAGCTTGTGCCGCACCACGTCGGCACTGGTCAGACGGATGAAGTGGATGTCAGCGATGCCCTCAAGGATCTCCTGCACCACCCGTAGGCCGCTCTGTGTGCTACCCGGCAGGTCGACCTGGGTGACGTCACCGGTGACAACGATCTTCGAGTTGAAGCCCAGCCGCGTCAGGAACATCTTCATCTGCTCAGCCGAGGTGTTCTGCGCCTCATCCAAGATGATGTAGGCGTCGTTGAGCGTGCGACCCCGCATGTAGGCGAGGGGGGCGACCTCGATCGTGCCCGCGGCCATCAGCCGGGGGATCGACTCGGGATCGAGCATGTCGTGCAGCGCGTCGTACAGAGGGCGCAGGTAGGGATCGATCTTCTCGTAGAGCGTGCCGGGAAGGAAGCCCAGCCGCTCGCCCGCCTCGACCGCGGGACGGGTGAGGATGATCCGGTTGACCTTCTTCTCCTGAAGGGCCCTCACGGCCTTGGCCATCGCGAGATAGGTCTTGCCGGTGCCGGCGGGACCGATGCCGAAGACGATGGTGTGCTTGTCGATCGCGTCGACGTAGCGCTTCTGGTTCACGGTCTTCGGGCGGATGGTCCGGCCCCGTGAGGAGATGATGTCGAGGGAGAGCACCTCGGCCGGGCGGTCGGAGGTCATCCGCAGCATCGCGATGCTGCGCTCCACCGCGTCCGTCGTGAGCTCCGCCCCTCCCCGGACAAGCTCCGACAGCTCTTCGAAGAGGCGCACCACGGTGCTGCTCTCCTCCGGGCTGCCGGTGATGGTGATCTCGTTGCCCCGGACATGGATGTCGGCGCGGAAGGCACCCTCGACGACCCGCAGCAGCTCGTCACGTGAGCCCAGCAGGCTGACCATCGAGTGATCGTCCGGAATCACCACCTTTGCCTGGGTCCGGCTGGGACCCTTCGATCGCGGTGGGGATGTTCTGCTGGAATCATTCATCTCGGACATAGGCGGGCCTTTCGGCCTGTTCGCCTCCAGATATCGGCGTTGAACTTCTCCGCCATCGTATCCGTGATCGACGCTGTCGCGCTTACCGGTTTCAGCCGGGCGGCCAGGTCAGGCCGCGCCCGCCCAGCACGTGTACGTGCACGTGGAAGACGGTCTGGCCCGCCCCTGCGCCGGTGTTGAAGACCAGGCGGTATCCCGAATCGGCGACACCCTCCTGCTCGGCCACCGCGTGCGCCGCCTTGAGCACGTCGTCGGCGAGTCCGTGGTCGACCGCGGCCAGCGCGGCCGCGTCAGGGTAATGGTCCTTGGGGACCACGAGCACGTGCGTGGGCGCCTGCGGGTTGACGTCGCGGAAGGCCAGCGTGCGATCGGTCTCATGGACGATCTTCGCGGGAATCTCCCCGGCCACGATCTTGCAGAACAGGCAGTCGGCCTCGCTCACCATGCAGGCACCCTATCTCCCCGGGACGTTGCCAATCGGTGATGGTGCATCGCCAGCAAAGGAAGATCCACCCGGATATGGTGGGTGTGCAAACTTCAACAACTGCAGACCATTGTGATTCGCACGATATGGCCGCCTGGCGAGGACACGACTGGGTCATGCCCCCTAATGAACCGGAAGAGCGTAAACCCTCTGGGAAGGCCGAGCGTCCCACTGATGTGACCACCGAGACTCTCGTGGCCGACAGGTCGCTGGGGGCGGTGCCCGTCGGATGGGATGCCGACATGGCCGTTACCGCGCTGTACAGCGCGCATTACCGGTCGCTTGTGCGTCTCGCTGTGTTACTCGTCCGCGATATGGCAACCGCGGAGGAAGTCGTGCAGGATGCGTTCGTCGCCATTCATGGCGCCTGGCGTCGCCTGCGTGACACCGACAAGGCACTCGCCTATCTGCGCCAGTCGGTCGTCAACCGATCACGCTCGGTGCTCCGGCACCGGGCGGTCGTGGAGAAGTACGCCCCCAAGGGCATGCCGGACGCGCCGAGCGCCGAGAACGGCGCGATCGGGGAGTTCGAGCGGTCCGCCGTCATCGAGGCCCTTCGAGGTCTGCCCGCACGTCAGCGGGAGGCGCTGGTCCTGCGCTACTACGGAGACCTGTCGGAAGCGCAGATCGCCCACGCCATGGGCATCAGCAAGGGCGCGGTCAAGAGTCACACGGCTCGCGGTATGGCCGCCCTACGAACCTCACTGGAGCAACTGTCATGACCGACTCCCCCGACGAGTACGGCGAGCTGCTCCGCCGTGTCCTCAGCGCGGAGGCGGACTCGGTCGTTCCCTCCCCGGACGGACTGGAGATCATCCGCGCCCGCGTGGAGCGACGCGGGCTCCGCGGGCTGATGTGGTGGCGCGCCGGCGCCTCCGTTGCGGGAGCCGTCCTGGTCGCGGCCACCGTCGTCATGGTGGTCCCGGAATTCCGCGAGCAGGTGAGTCAGACGGTGAACAGCGGGGAGGTCAACTTCACCCAGTCGACCACGCCCGACATGTCCGCCACCTCGCGGGCCCCCTCGAACAACGACCAGCCCCCGGCCGTCACCAGGCAGGGGTCGAGCACCACGGCACCCGCGCCGGCCCCCAGGAGTACCGAGCCCAGTCCCCCGCCCACCCCGAGAGCCACCCAGAAACCGGCCCCGAAGCCCACGCCGTCCGCCACGTGCCCCACGACGCTCCCCGAGAACACGCCGGACGGACCCGAGAAGCTCCCTGAGGAGTGCGAGACACCGGCGGTGAACCCCTCGGAGTCCGCCGTCCCCTCGGAGAGACCGTGCCCGGTCGAGGAGTGCCCGCCGTCCGACGAATCGGCGCCTCCGATGCCGACGGAGGCACCGGCCTCCATCTCCTCCAACCGCTAGGAGGTCACCAGCGGCCGGTGCGCGCCAGAAGCACCGCCGCCGCGGCGACCCCGGCCGTCGAGGTGCGCAGCACCGTCGGTCCGAGCAGCGCCGGTACGGCTCCCGCCGCGCGGAACGCGGCGAGCTCCTCCTCGGCGACCCCGCCCTCGGGGCCGACCACCACGACGATGTCACCGGCGCCGGGGAGCTCCAGCGTGGAGAGCGGGGAGGCCGCCTCCTCGTGCAGCACGATGCCCAGGGCCGCCTCCAACAGCAGCGCGGCGACCCCGGCGGTGGTGACGGGTTCGGTCACCTCGGGCAGATGGAAGCGGCGAGCCTGCTTACCCGCCTCACGCGCTGTGGAACGCCAGCGATTGAGCGACTTGACCGCACGCTCGCCCTTCCACTGGGTGACGGACCGGGTCGCGGCCCAGGGGACGATCACGTCGACCCCCGCCTCGGTCATCATCTCCACGGCCAGTTCGCCCCGGTCGCCCTTGGGCAGCCCCTGCACCACGACCAGGCGGGGTCGCGGGGCCGGCACGTCGTAGCGGCGCAGCACCTCGACGCGGAGGGAGTCCTTGCCCGCGTCTCGGACCACGCACTCGGCCACAGTGCCCGCGCCGTCGGTCAGGTCAAGCCGCTCTCCGGCCCGCAGCCGCCGTACGGCCGCCGCGTGGCGTCCCTCCGGGCCACCCAACATGAACTCCGTCCGGACCAGATCCGCCGGATCGGCCAGGAAGACCGGAGCCGTCATCGGCCGGTGGAGACGTGCCGGCGCGGCCGGCGGACGCCCCTGTCAGCGGCCATTGAAAGCGTCCCGTAGCCGGGAGAAGAACCCCTGCTGGCCGGGGGCGAACTTGCCGGGCGGGCGCTCCTCGCCACGGAGCTTGGCGAGCTCGCGCATGAGCTCCTCCTGAGCCGGGTCGAGGCGGGCGGGTGTCTCCACGTTGACGTGGATCAGCAGGTCGCCGCGGCCGGTCTCGTTGAGGTGCTGGACGCCGCGGCCGTAGAGCGGGATGGTCTGCCCGGACTGGGTACCCGGCCGGATGTCGAGCTCCTCCGCGCCGTCGAGCGTCTCCATGGTCAGGATGGTGCCGAGCGAGGCCGCGGTCATCGGGATCTGCACGGTGCAGTGCAGGTCGTCACCCCGGCGTTCGAAGATCTCGTGCGAGCGCTCGACGATCTCCAGGAACAGGTCGCCGGGCGGCCCGCCACCCGGGCCGATCTCGCCCTCACCGGCGAGCTGGATGTGGGTGCCGTCCTCCACACCGGCCGGGATGCGGACCTTGATGGTCCGCCGCGTGCGGACCCGGCCGTCGCCGGAGCACTCCTGGCAGGGGTTGCGGATGATCGAGCCGAACCCGCCGCACTGGGGACAGGGCCGGGAGGTCATGACCTGGCCCAGGAAGGACCGGGTGACCTGGGAGACCTCACCCCGGCCATGGCACATGTCACAGGTGCTGGGGTGAGTGCCGGCCGCGGCGCCGGAGCCCGTGCAGACCTCACAGAGCACGGCGGTGTCGACCACCAGCTCGCGGGTGGTGCCGAAGGCCGACTCGCTCAGGTCGAGCTCCACCCGGATGGTGGCGTTGCGGCCCCGGCGGGCACGTGACCGGGGTCCACGGCCCCCGCCGCCACCGGCCGCGCCGAAGAAGGCGTCCATGATGTCGCTGAACGGGAAACCCGCGCCGAAACCTCCCGCGCCCGCACCGGCGCCCGAGGCGAACGGGTCGGCGCCCATGTCGTACATCTGGCGCTTGTTGGCGTCGGAAAGCACCTCGTATGCCTGCGTGATGTCCTTGAACCTCTCCTGGGTCTCAGGATCGGGATTCACATCAGGATGCAGCTCTCGCGCCAGACGACGGTACGCCTTCTTGATCTCTTCCGCACTGGCGTCACGGCGCACCCCGAGGGTGCCGTAGTAGTCGCTCTTAGCCACTTAGTTGACCTCTTAGGATGCAGCCAGGATCTGGCTGACGTAGCGTGCCACCGCGCGCACCGCGCCCATCGTGACCGGGTAGTTCATTCGCGTCGGACCCAGCACACCGAGCCGGGCCAGTTGCTTGTCCCCCGAACCGTATCCGGCGGCGACGATCGATGTGCCCTGGAGACCCGTATAGGGGTTCTCTGAGCCGATCCGCACCGTCAGGGCCGACAGGTCGGAGGTCTCACCGAGCAGGCGCATGAGCACGACCTGCTCCTCCAGAGCCTCCAGCACGTCGCGGAGTCCGACGGTGAAGTCGGCTCCCGCGAGGTTGGCGGCCCCGGCGAAAACAATCTTCTCATCATGCCGCTCCACCAGGGACTCCAGCAGCACCGACAGAACCGTGGCCGCGAGCGGCCGGTCCTCCGCCGGAAGCCGCTCGGGCAGGTCGGCGACCATGTCCGGAACGCGGGCCAGCCCGCATCCGTCCAGGCAGGCGTTGAGAGTCGCGCGCAGATGGGCGACGCGGGTCTCGTCGACCACGTCGGGCAGCTCGACCACGCGCTGCTCGACCCGTCCCGTGTTGGTGATGAGCACGAACATCAGCCGGCGCTCGCTCAGCGGGACCAGCTCGACGTGGCGGACCGTGGAGTTGGTCAGCGTGGGGTACTGCACGACGGCGACCTGACGGGTAAGCTGCGCCAGCAGCCGTACCGTGCGCATCACGACGTCGTCGATGTCGACGGCGCCGGCGAGGAAGGTCTCGATGGCCTTCCTCTCCGCACTCGACAGCGGCTTCACCTGCGACAGCCGGTCGACGAACAGCCGGTAGCCCTTGTCCGTGGGGACCCGGCCGGCGCTGGTGTGGGGCTGGGCGATGTAGCCCTGGTCCTCCAGAACCGCCATGTCGTTACGGACGGTCGCGGACGACACACCCAGGTTGCGCCGTTCGACGAGGGCTTTGGAGCCCACCGGCTCGTTGGTGGACACGTAGTCCTCGACGATGGCGCGGAGCACCGCCAGCTTACGGTCGTCGACCACCGCGCTCACCTCCCTGTCCGCACCCGAACGTGAAACGCCAGGACTGGCACTCTGTGTTCCCGAGTGCCAAGTGTACGGCTCCCGCCCGCGGGGTGCGATAACGCGACGACTTGACTTCCTCCCCACGGCTGAAGGCGGGGGATTCCAACCACCGCGACGGGGACATTCCTGACCACACGGCGGGTGATCGCGGCATTTGCTACCGTCCCTTTGATCCCCGGGGAGAGAGTGGGCGGTGGCTGATGTACGGACGCGACGTGCTGGCGGAGAACTGGCGGCGCCCTCTCAAGGGGAAGATCCCCCAGGTTCCCGCCGAGCTCGACCTGGTCGTGGAGGACGCCGACGGCGGCTTCTGCGGCGCCGTGGTGGCCTGCGACAAGGAGGCCGTCACCCTGGAGGACCGGTTCGGGCGACGGCGGCTGTTCCCGCTGGAGCCGGCCGCGTTCCTCCTGGAGGGCAGGGTGGTGACGCTGGTACGGCCCGCCTCCGCGCCGCAGACCCCCCGGCGCAGCGCCTCGGGCTCCATCGCGGTGGAGGGCCTGCGCGCCCAGGTGGCCAAGGAGAGCCGGATCTACGTGGAAGGCGTGCACGACGCCGCGCTCGTGGAGAAGGTCTGGGGCCATGACCTCCGGGTCGAGGGCGTGGTCGTGGAGTATCTCGAAGGGGTCGACCACCTGCCCTCGATCGTGGCGGAGTTCGGACCGGGCCCCGGTCGCCGCCTGGGCGTGCTCGTCGACCACCTGGTCCCCGGCTCGAAGGAGAGCCGGATCGCCGCGCAGATCTCCTCACCGCACGTGCTGATCGCCGGGCACCCGTTTGTGGACGTCTGGCAGGCGGTCAAGCCCTCGGTGCTGAAAATCGCCTCCTGGCCGCCGGTGCCGCGCGGCGTACCCTGGAAGGACGGGGTCATCGCCGCCCTGGGCTGGGATCTGGAGCCCGGAGACGCCTGGCGCCGCATTCTCGGATCGGTCTCCACCTACGCCGATCTGGAACCAGAGCTCCTCGGCCCGGTCGAGGAGTTGATCGACTTTGTGACGTTTCCCGGCGAGGACACGCCCGACCCCTCACCCCCTCAGGAAGGGCCATGAGCGACAATCCCGAGACTCCGTGGCGCGAGCCCGCGGACGACGAGCACACCAGACACGTCGGCCAACCGCCCCAGCCCGGCTCCCCCCAGCCCGGCCAGGGTTACCCACCACCCATCCCGCCGTACGGACCGGGCGGCCACGGCTACCAGGGCGGCTACCCGCCACCTGGTCCGTACGGACCGCCGCCCGGTTACGGACACCCGGCACCGCCGGGGATGTACGGCCCCCGGCCCGGCGGCGATGACACCACCATGGCCATGCTCGCCCATCTGCTGGGCCTGCTGACCTGGTTCGTCGGCCCTCTGGTGCTGTACCTGGTGAAGAAGGACGAGTCCCCCTACGTGCGGACCCAGGCGGCGGAGGCGCTCAACTTCCAGCTCACCCTGTTGATCGCCTACACCGTCTCCTGGGTCCTGGCGTTCGTCCTGATCGGCTTCGTCCTGATGTTCGTGGTCTGGATCGGGTCGATCATCTGGATGATCCTCGCCGCCGTAGCGGCCAACCGAGGCGAGAACTACCGCTATCCGATGAACATCCGCTTCGTCAGCTGATCACGGACGGTCTCAGGTCAGATCGCGCACCAGCGCGTCGGCCAGAAGACGGCCGCGCAGCGTCAGCACCGCACGGCCCGCCTTGAACGGCTCCACCTCCAGCAGGCCGTCGGCCAGCGCCCGGGCGACCACCGGCGGCCGTTCGATCTCTCTGAGCGGGAAGCCCTGGGCGAGCCTGAGCTCCAGCATCAGCCGCTCCACCGCCCTGTCCTCCGGAGCCAGCACCTCGCGCGCGTGCGCGGGCGAGACGCCGGAGGCCAGGCGCTGGGCATAGGCCGCCGGATGCTTGACGTTCCACCACCGGGTGCCACCGACGTGGCTGTGCGCGCCGGGGCCGACGCCCCACCAGTCGCCACCGGTCCAGTAGAGCAGGTTGTGACGGCAGCGCCCGGCCTCCGAGGTCGCCCAGTTAGACACCTCGTACCACTCGAACCCGGCCTCGGCAAGCATGGTGTCGGCGATGAGATAACGGTCGGCGGCCACGTCGTCGTCGGGCATCGGCAGCTCACCGCGCCGGATCCTGGCCGCCAGCCTGGTGCCGTCCTCCACGATCAACGAGTAGGCCGACACGTGGTCGGGACCGGCCTCGATCGCCGCTGCCAGCGAGGCGCGCCAGTCGTCGTCGCTCTCCCCCGGCGTGCTGTAGATCAGGTCGAGGTTGACGTGGTCGAACCCGGCCTCCCTGGCCTCCCGCACGGCGCGCGCCGGGCGGCCGGGGGTGTGCCGGCGGTCCAGCACCTCGAGCACGTGCTCGCGGGCGCTCTGCATGCCGAAGCTCATCCGGGTGAACCCGCCACCGCGCAGCTCGGCCAGGTAGGCCCGGTCCACGGACTCGGGGTTGGCCTCGGTGGTCACCTCGGCTCCGGGAGTGAGCCCGAACTCATCCTCGATCGCACCCAGGATCCGGACCAGATCCCCCGCGGGCAGCAGGGTCGGGGTGCCTCCGCCGAAGAACACGGTCTCGACCGGCAGGTCCACGTCGCCGAGGTTGGCGCGCGCCCGCCGTACTTCGTCGATGGCGGTGTCGGCGTAGTCCCGGTGCGAGGCGCCGGGACCGAGCTCGGACGCCGTGTAGGTGTTGAAGTCGCAGTAGCCGCAGCGGGTCACGCAGAAGGGCACGTGGACGTAGAAACCGAAGGGCCGGCCGCCGAGCCCGCGGAGCGCGCTGTCGGGGAGCCGGCCAGAGGCCGGTACGGGATCGCCGTCGGGAAGAGTGGATGGCACGACACCAAGTCTGCCGCTCCCGCCCCGATGCCCGGTACGGCGGAGCGGGCGGCCGGGCACGTCGCGGGGGTCGCCGGCCGGGTGGCGAATCTCCGGCGGACCGTTGACGCGTAGATCACCCAGGTCTACGATCCGTGAAAACTTAAAGGAAAGTTTCCTATAAGTTACCACTCCAAGTAGGTGGAGAAGCCCGTGCAGAGACTCCTCCGGCACATGCTCGCGGCGGCCCTCGCCGCCGGCCTCGCGGCGACAGCCGTACAGGCCCCTGCTCAGGCCCAGACCGGGCCGGACCACGGCGACCGCTTCAAGCGGGTCGCGTACTTCATCCAGTGGGGTGTCTACGGCCGCGACTACCACGTCAGGGACCTGGACATCAGCGGCGCCGCCGCCAAACTGACGCACATCAACTACGCCTTCGGATTCGTCGGCCCCGAGGGCGACTGCGTCTCCGCCGACGCGTGGGCGGACTGGCAGCGCCCGGTGGCCGCCGAGCAGAGCGTGGACGGCGTCGCCGACGCCGAGGGCCAGGCACTGAACGGCAACCTGAACCAGTTGAAGAAACTCAAGGCCAAGCACCCCGGCCTCAAGACGCTGATCTCCCTCGGTGGCTGGACCGGCTCGAAATACTTCTCCGACGCGGTGCTGACCCCCGAGGGACGCGCCAGGCTGGCCTCCTCCTGCATCGACCTGTGGCTCAAGGGCAACCTGCCGGGCACCGCCCCCGGCACCGGAGCAGGCGTGTTCGACGGCATCGACCTCGACTGGGAGTGGCCCGGCTCCTCCGGCGACGAGGGCAACGTCATCCGTCCCGAGGACAGGCGGAACTTCACGCTGTTCGTCACCGAACTGCGCCGCCAGATGAACGGGTTCGACCGGCGCACCGAGCTGACCGCCTTCCTGCCCGCGGCGGCGGCGAAGATCGACTCGGGCTTCGAGGTCCGCGACGTCTTCACGCAGCTCACCTTCGCCACCGTCCAGGGTTATGACCTGCACGGCTCATGGGAGACCCGTACCGGTCACAACGGCAACCTGCTCACCGACCGGCGCGACCCCAACCCGGTGAAGTACAGCGTGGACCAGACCGTCCGCGACTACCTGTCGCGCGGCGCCCCGGCCAAGAAGATCGTGGTCGGCGTCCCGGCGTACGGCCAGGGCTGGACCGGCGTCACCGGCGGCAGAAACGGCCTGTACGGCACCGCCGCCGGCCCAGCCCCCGGCACCTGGGCGGCGGGCAGCGACGACTACAAGAACCTGGTGGGCAAGCCCGGCAAGCGCTACCGCGACCTGCTGACCGGCAGCGTCTGGCTCTACGACGGCAACGAGTTCTGGTCCTACGACGACCCGGCCACGCTGCTCCAGAAGGCGGCCTACATCCGTCTCAAGGGTCTCGGCGGCTCCATGATGTGGTCCGTCGACCAGGACGACGCCAAGGCCTCGCTGACCTCGGCGCTCTACAGCCTCCTGCGCTGAGGCGGCCCTCTCCGGGCTCACCCTGTCCGGCTCGGGCCGTTCCCGAGCCGGACGGAGGTTACTTCTTGGCCTTGTCGACGGACGACTCGGTGGACAGCGCGGCGACGAAGGCCTCCTGGGGGACCTCGACGCGGCCGACCATCTTCATCCGCTTCTTGCCCTCCTTCTGCTTCTCCAGCAGCTTGCGCTTACGGGAGATGTCGCCGCCGTAGCACTTGGCGAGGACGTCCTTGCGGATGGCGCGGATGTTCTCACGGGCGATGACGCGGGCGCCGATGGCGGCCTGGATCGGGACCTCGAACTGCTGCCTGGGGATGAGCTCGCGGAGCTTCTTGGCCATCTCGACGCCGTAGGCGTAGGCCTTGTCCTTGTGGACGATGGCGCTGAAGGCGTCCACGGCCTCTCCCTGGAGCAGGATGTCGACCTTGACCAGGTCGGACTCCTGCTCGCCCGAGGGCTCGTAGTCCAGCGAGGCGTAGCCGCGCGTGCGGGACTTGAGCTGGTCGAAGAAGTCGAAGATGATCTCACCGAGCGGCATGGTGTAGCGGATCTCGACGCGGTCCTCGGACAGGTAGTCCATGCCCTGCAGGTTGCCCCGGCGGTTCTGGCAGAGCTCCATGATGGCCCCGATGAACTCCGAGGGGACCAGCACCGTGGACTTCACCATCGGCTCGAAGACCTTGTCGACCTTGCCCGTGGGGAACTCCGACGGGTTGGTGACGGTGACCTCCGTGCCGTCCTCCATGATCACCTGGTAGACCACGTTGGGCGCGGTGGAGATGAGCGAGAGGTTGAACTCGCGCTCCAGTCGCTCACGGACGATCTCCATGTGGAGCAGGCCGAGGAAGCCGCAGCGGAAGCCGAAGCCGAGGGCCGCGGAGGTCTCCGGCTCGTAGACCAGGGCGGCGTCGTTGAGCTGGAGCTTGTCCAGTGCCTCGCGGAGCTCGGGGTAGTCGTCGCCGTCGATCGGGTAGAGGCCCGAGAACACCATGGGCTTGGGGTGCTCATAGCCGCTGAGCGCCTCGGCGGCCGGCCGCGCGACGGAGGTGACCGTGTCACCGACCCGCGACTGGCGGACGTCCTTCACACCGGTGATCAGGTAGCCCACCTCGCCGACGCCGAGCCCCTTGTCGGCGATCTTCGGCTCCGGCGAGATGACCCCGATCTCCAGGGTCTCGTGGGCCGCGGTGGTGGACATCATCAGGATGCGCTCGCGCTTGCCCAGATGACCGTCCATGACCCGGACATAGGTGATCACGCCGCGGTAGGTGTCGTAGACGGAGTCGAAGATCAGCGCACGGGCGGGCGCGTCGGCGTCGCCGACCGGCGCCGGGACGTGCTGGACGACATGGTCGAGCAGCTCCCGGACACCCACGCCGGTCTTGCCGGAGACCTTGAGCACGTCCTCCGGGTCACAGCCGATGAGGTGGGCGATCTCCGCGGCGTACTTCTCGGGCTGCGCGGCCGGCAGGTCGATCTTGTTGAGCACCGGAATGATCGTCATGTCGTTGTTCATGGCCAGATAGAGGTTGGCCAGGGTCTGCGCCTCGATCCCCTGCGCGGCGTCGACCAGCAGGATCGCGCCCTCACACGCCTGGAGCGAGCGGGAGACCTCGTAGGTGAAGTCGACGTGCCCGGGAGTGTCGATCATGTTGAGGACGTAGTCGACACCGTCCGCCTGCCACGGCAGCCGGACCGCCTGCGACTTGATGGTGATGCCGCGCTCGCGCTCGATGTCCATCCGGTCGAGGTACTGGGCGCGCATGGAGCGGTCGTCGACCACGCCGGTGATCTGCAACATGCGGTCGGCAAGCGTCGACTTGCCGTGGTCGATATGCGCGATGATGCAGAAGTTGCGGATCACCGCGGGATCGGTCTGGCCAGGCTGAATGCGCACCGGTGTCCGTTTCGACGGGATTGATGACGATCGACGGCTGGCATACCAGCCATCTTCCATGGTGACATGTCCGGGTGATTGCCCGGACCAGAGCACGGCGCGGCCTGCGGTTTCTCGCGGTGGTGGCTGCCGTCCTCCTTCTGCTGCCAGGAGTGGCCGCGGCCACCCTTACCATCCAGTTTACCGGGACACCGGCTCCGTGGGCCAAAACCACCGGCCACGACGCCCTGTGGCTCGGCCACGCGTGGGTCGACGGCCGCAAGAGCGCCGCCGATGTGAAGGCCCTGGCCACCCGGCTGCGCAAAACGGGGATCAAGGACGTGTACGTCCATTCGGGCCCGTTCGACTACGACGGGGCGCTCCCGGCGGCGAAATACCCCAAAGCCCGCGATTTCCTGAAGTGGTGGCGTGCGGAGCTACCCAAGGTCCGGGTCTCGGCCTGGCTCGGGCAGAAGGTCGACGGCCACCGCCTCGATCTCGACGACCCGGCCGCCAAGCAGCGCGTGCTGGACGGCGCGAGCCACATCATGGCGGCCGGATTCGACGGCGTGCACTACAACTTCGAACCGGTCGGCAGCGGCGACACCGATTTTCTGGACCTGCTGACCCGGACGCGCGCGATCGTCGGCGACGGCCTGCTCTCCACCGCGACCCCGCAGATCGAGCCGTTCCCGATGACACGCCCGGCCGCCCGCGCCGTCACCGGCCACGACAAGTACTGGGCGCCCGACTACTTCAAAGAGGTCGCGGCCCGCACCGACCAGGTGGCGATCATGACCTACGACTCCTACCTCCCCTCCGAACTGCTCTACGGCGGCCACGTCACGCGGCAGGGCACCATCGCGCTGGAGCTCGTGCCGCCGGAGAAGACCCTGCTGATCGGCGCCCCCGCCTATCACGACCACGGCGCGTCCTGGCTCGACGCGGCGGAGAGCGTCGCGGCCGCGGCCGAGGGCGCGCGGCTGGCGCTGACCGCCCACGGCAGGCCCCGCGAGCGGTTCGGGCTGGCGCTGTACGTCGACTTCGCGGCCACGGCGGAAGACTGGGCGGAATACGAGCGTTTCTGGTCCCACCCGTGAGAACCGCACGGTAAGCTAATCCCGCATCCCTCTGTCCAGGCAGTCGATTTGAGCGACCGTCCGGGCAGACGGTAGCCTGTTCAACTGCGTGTGGCGCGCCCTCTCTGCCCGCGCGCCCCACTCCGACGACATTCACCGAGGCTTCTTCGTGGCGAACATCAAGTCCCAGATCAAGCGCAACCGGCAGAACGAGAAGGCCCGGCTGCGTAACAAGGCTGTCAAGTCGTCCCTGAAGACGGCGGTCCGCAAGTTCCGCGAGGCTGCCGACCAGGGCAACGTGGACGAGGCCGTCGCGCTCCAGCGCGCCGCCGCCCGTCAGCTGGACAAGGCCGCCAGCAAGGGCGTGATTCACAAGAACCAGGCCGCCAACCGCAAGTCGGCGATCGCCCAGCGCATCGTCGAGCTGTCGGCCGCCAAGTAATCCAGGTTCTTCCGGACGCCGCATCCTCCCCAAGGGGATGCGGCGTTCTGGCGTTCCCGGAAGCTTTTCTGGGACGTGGCCACGATGACTGCCGGGCCGGTCGCGGCGCTCCGGCGTTCCCGGGGTCATGCCCCTCCACGTCGCCGAACTACTCCAGGCCACCCAGCAGAGTCTTGAGCAGGTCGCCGAGACGCTCGCGGTCCTCCCGTGACAGCACGGCCAGCGCCTCGTGCTGAGGCTCCAGTCCCGCGGCCACGGCCTCATCGATCAGCGCGAGCCCCCGGGCGGTCAGACTGACGCGTAGAGCCCGGCGATCATCGGGGTCGGGGGCGCGGACGACCAGACCCGCCCGCTCCAGCCTGTCCAGCCGCCCTGTCATGCCGCCGGAGGTCAGCATGAGGGTGGCGGTCATGGCCTTGGGTGACAGGGCGTACGGCTCGCCGGCCCGACGGAGGGTGGCGAGCACGTCAAACTCCCCCCGGCCGATGCCGTAGGCCCCGTACACCGCCTCCACGCGATCGCCCATGAGCCGGGCGATCCGGTAGATCCGCCCAAAAACCGCCATCGGCGATGGTTCCAGCTCGGGCCGCTCCCGCCGCCACTGCGCCACGATCCGGTCAACCGGGTCATCTTTCATGGCATCATCATAGCTTGACGCTAAATAACTTGCTGCTAAGTTACTTAGCATCGAGTCGTACTGGAGGAGTTCCTGTGCCCGCCCCCCGTCTGGCCCTCGTCGCCACCACCGCCTTCGCCCCCACGGTCTGGGGCTCCACCTACATCGTGACCACCGAGTTCCTGCCTCCGGACCGCCCGCTGCTGACCGCTCTGCTCCGCGCGCTCCCCGCCGGGCTGCTCCTGATCGCCGTAACCCGGGTCCTCCCCAGAGGCGGCTGGTGGTGGCGGGCGCCGGTGCTGGGCGCACTGAACATCGGCATGTTCTTCCCCCTGCTCTTCCTCTCCGCCTACCGGCTTCCCGGCGGCGTCGCGGCAGTTCTCGGCGCCATCCAGCCGCTCCTCGTCGCCGGGCTCACCCGGGCCGTGCTGCGCGAGACCGTCCCGGTCCACCGCGTCCTCGCCGGGATCGCGGCCACGGTGGGTGTCTCCCTCGTCGTGCTCCGGGCCGGCGCCGCCCTCGACGCCGTCGGTGTCGCCGCGGGCATCGTCGCCGCGGCGGGCATGGCCACCGGACTCGTCCTGACCCGCTCCTGGGGAAAGCCCGCGGGCGTGGGCGACCTGGCCCTGACCGGCTGGCAGCTCACCGCGGGCGGACTGATGATCGCCCCCGTGGCCCTCGCCGTCGAGGGCATGCCTCCCGCGCTGGACGGAGCCGCCGTCAGCGGCTATCTCTGGCTGGGTCTCGTCGGGACGGCCGCCGCCTACACGCTGTGGTTCCGGGGCATCGCCCGGCTGCCCGCCCCCCAGGTCTCCCTGCTCGGCACCCTTAGCCCGCTCACCGCGGCGCTACTCGGCTGGGTCGTCCTCGGGCAGTCCCTGAGCCCGGTTCAGCTCACCGGCTTCGCCCTGGCCCTCACCGCGACCGTCCTCGGCCAGCTTCCCGCGCCCCGGCGCGCCGAGGCCGGCCCGCAGCCCGCCTAACGGCCCGTACGGCTGGCGACAACGGTCTGGATCATGTGCTCCAGCGCATAGGCGGGGTCCGCCCCGCCTCCCTTGACCTGTTCGTCAGCAATGGCGGCGGCCTGGATCGCCCGGGCGATGCCATCGGGACCCCAGCCGTTCAACTGCCGCTGGACCCGGTCGATCTTCCAGGGCGGCATGCCGAGGTGGCTGGCGAGCTGCCCGCCACGCAGGTTGCGCGGGGCACCACCCACCTTGGCCAGCGATCGCAGTCCTCCGGCGAGCGCGCTCACCAGCAGGACAGGCGCCGTTCCGGTGGCGAGCGCCCAGCGGAGCTGCTCAAGAGCGTCGCCCAGGCGGCCTTCGACGGCGGAGTCGGCCACGGTGAACCCGCTGACCTCGGCCCGGCCCCGGTGGTAGCGGGCGACGGCCGCCTCGTCGATGGTCTTGCCCGGGGTGTCGAAGGCGAGCTGGCTGCAGGCGGCGGCGAGTTCACGGAGATCGTTGCCCACCGCGTCGAGCAGGGCGCCGGCCGCGTCGGCCCCGATGCTGCGCCCCGCCCGTTTCAGCTCGGCCTTGACGAACGCGAGCCGTTCGGCCGGTTTGGTCAGCTTGGTAACGGTGACCACCTGGGCACCGGCCTTCTTGACCCCGTCGACCAGGGCCTTCCCCTTGACCCCGCCGGGATGGACGAGCACCATCACGGTCTCCTCCGCCGGATGCGCGGCGTAGGAGACGATCTCGGCGATGACCTCCTTGGGCAGATCCTGGGCCGAGCGGATCACCACCACCGACCTGTCACCGAACAGCGAGGGTGAGGTCAGCCGGGTGAGCTCCCCCGGCTCCACCTTCCCGCCGGTCAGATCGTGCACCTCGGTGCCGGGGTCCGCCACCCGGGCCGCCGCGACCACCTCGCCCACGGCGCGGTCGGCCAGCAACTCCTCGTCGCCGAGTATCAGAATCGCGGGTGCTGGATCGGTTGCCACCATGCCAGCAGCATTCCACGTGCCGGTGACTCACGCGTCCACTGGGCCACCGCTCCTCGGCCGCCGGAGCGGATCAGCCGGCCGCTCCCGATCACCACGTCGTCATCGGCCTGACCGATCTCGCCCGCCGTCACGGTCGTCGGGGAACGGTACTGGGGTGGCGTCTGCCTCAACGGGGGATGCATCCCCTCGATGGCGTTGAAGGCCCCTCCCCCGGTCGGAAGGCCCTCGGGCGATGACGGCCAGGCCTCCTTCTCGGGCCACCACGGCGAGGTCTCCCGACAGGTCTGTCCGGTGAACTCGCACGCCGAGCATGTTCAGCCGGGCCAGGGTCAACGGGGCGGGATGGCCGTAGTCATTGCCGGCCCCGACACTGATCAGCGCGGCGCGGGCCCCGGCCGCCGCGAAGAAGGCCGGATCGTGCCCTGCTGATCCGTGATGCGGGACTTTAAGGATGTCGACCGGCGGGAAACCCCGCCGCAGTAGTTCCGCCTGGGCCTCGGTCTCGATGTCTCCGCTGAGCAGCGCCGTCCCCACCGCCCAGCGCACGTGCAGCACGACGCTGGCGTTGTTGACGACCGCCCCTTCACCTCCTCTCCCCGCCGGGGGCGTCTCGGCCGACGGACCGATGATCGTGAGCTCGGAAGGGCCGAACCGCCAGCTCGCACCTGGCCGCGCCACCCACTCGACGATCCGGCGACGGGCGAGCTCGCCGCTCAGCCTGTCGCTCTCCCGCTCCGCGACCCTGTGCGGGGTGACCACCACCGCTCCCACCTCGCGCTCCCGGAAGACCCCGTCCAGTCCGCCGACATGGTCGAGGTGCGGATGGGTGAGGACGACCAGTGGCACCTCCCGGATCCCCATGGACCGCAGGCACCGGTCCATCAGCACCGGGTCGGGCCCTGCGTCCACCACCACGGCTCGGCCCGGCCCTGCCGCGACCAGCAGCGCGTCTCCCTGGCCGACGTCACACGCGACCAGCAGCCAGCCCCGGGGCGGCCAGCGAGTCACGATCGGCCCGGCCACGGCGACGGCGACGATCACACCGGCCGCCACCGCCAGGACGAGCCGCCGCGTCCACCGGCGGCGCAGTGCCAGGATCACGGCCGGGGCTGCGACGGCCAACGCGATCAGCCCGATGACGCCGCCCGGCCATGGAATCACCCCCAGGGGGAGCCCGGCGGCGTGTTCGGCCACCGTGATGATCCATCCAGCGGCGAGGCCCGCCGGGCGCACCAGTAACCGGGCGAGCCCCATATGCAGGGGCGCGACCAGCGCCACGACGGAGCCGATCAGGGTGGCGGGTGCCACAGCGGGACCCGCCAGCAGGTTGGCCGGGATCGCCACCGGTGCGAGCTGGCCGGACATCAGGACCAGCACCGGGGTGACGGCTGCCTGGGCCGCCGCGGGCACGGCGATCGCCTCGGCGGCCCAGCGGGGCATCCGCGTCCCGAGCCGGTCCCGCCAGCGGGGTGCGAGGACCAGGATGCCGCCGGTCGCGCAGACCGACAGGGCGAAGCCGTAGGACCTGGCGAGGACGGGTTCGAAGAGGATCAGCCCCAGGACGGTCGCCGACAGGGCCGCGACACCGTCACGCGAGCGGCCCGTGCCGAGCGCCACGGCTGCGACGGTGCCCATGAGAAGAGCGCGGAGCACGCTGGGCGACGGACGGGCGACGATCGTGAAGGCGAGCATCGCGAACACCGCCAGCACCGCCCGGCCCGCGAGAGGCAGCCCCGCGGTCCGGGCCAACGCGACCGCCGCTCCCGCCATGATCGCCAGGTTGGCCCCGGAGACCGCGGTGAGATGGCTGAGCCCGGCCTCCTTGAAGTCGTCTTGTACCTGCCTGTCCATCCGGGAGACATCGCCGACCACGAGGCCCGGCAGCAGACCGCGCTGGGGCGGTGGCAACACTCCAGCGGCCTCCCGCAGCCCCGACCGGAGCGTCTCGGCCGCGCTCTGCACCCACGAAGGCCCGCTCAGGACTCGCGGTGGCCCCCGTACCAGCATCACCGCCGCGAGCAGCTCGCCGGAGTCGGCCGGGCCGAACCGCCCCTGGACGGCGATCCGCTGGCTGGGGAGCAGCGACCGCCACTCCTCACCCGAGGCGAGCAACACCACCGGGACCCGCACCATCACCCTGCCCTGTCCCGCCTCGACCGACTCGACCCGTGCGGGCACCACGAACCCCTCCCTCCGGTGCTGCCCTCCGCGCTGCGCCAGCTCCCGGGGATCATCCGTCACCACCGCCTCCACCACCGCGGAAGCGTGTTTCTCCACCAGCTCGGCCACCGGCCCCGTACTGACCGCGTGCACCTGGAAGGCCACCGTCGCTGCGACGGCCGCCACGCATCCCAGCACCGCGATCACCACGTTCCGCCATCCGGCGATCCCTTCGGGGGGGACCGTCACGGCCACGAGAAGCGCACCCGATGCCGCGGCCCCGGCCGCCGTGGCGCCCGCCGAGACCGGACAGCCCAGCAGAAGGAGGGCCGTCGCCCAGGAGGCGAGGGCCGGCAGGACGAGGTGGAGGGTGTGCGCGCGCAGGGCCGAGAGACCGTACGGTCCCTGCCGTTCCGGTGGTCCCGGGCCCTGGGGGTGCCGTATCACACGCGGACCCTGTCCTTCATGTCGGCGTACTTCCGATCGCCGATGCCACTGACCTCGCGGAGTTGCTCGACGGTGCGGAAGCCACCGTGACTGTCGCGGTATTCCACGATGCGGCGGGCGAGCACCTGGCCGACGCCCGGCAGCTGTTCGAGCTGCTGCGGGGTGGCGGTGTTGAGGTCGAGGACGACCCCTGTGGGGTCGGCCGCGACAGGATCGGCCGCGACGGGTGCCGCGGCGGCGGGCCCGGTGGCGCCCACGACGATCTGCTCGCCGTCGACGAGCTTGCGGGCGAGGTTGAGGGTGCCGGCGGCGCCCCCTTTACGGAGGCCCCCGGCGGCTCGGACCGCGTCGGTGACCCGGGAACCGGCGGGCAGAGTGATCACCCCGGGACGGCGGACCTTGCCAGTGACGTGGACGGTGACCTCGATGACGGCGTCGGACCGCGGGGAACCGGGCTGCGGGGGACCGGCCCGTTCGGGAAGGGGAGAGCCGGAGACGGGCCGGGGTGGGGCGAGGGGTTCGGGCTCCGGCTGGGATCGCCAGGCATAGACGCCACCGGCGACGGCCGCGATCAAGGCGATGAGGAGGAGCAGGCGCAGCCCTGGGCGGCCGGGAGCGAGCACGGCGCCCTGGGCGGCGACGACCCTGCGGAGGGCTTCGAAGGAGGGCGGAACGGGCGCGGAGCGCATCTCGGCGGCGGGACCGTCGGAGCGCGCCGAGCCGTCCGGACGGGTGGAGCCGCCAGAACAGGCCGCGTCATCCGGGCCGGCCCAGCCATCGGACCCGGCGAGGCCATCGGAGGGGATGGAGCCGTCCGAGTGGACGGAACGGACTCGGTGGGCCGGGCGTCGTGGGAGCGGCGGCAGAGGCGCGCGCTCGGAAGCGTCGAACGCCGTCAGTACCCGCAGCCGGGACTCGGCTCGGAATCGCTCGGTGGCCTGGTCTGTGGTCCGCACGCCCAGGACGCTACGGCGACCTCACCGAGCGGTCCTTGGCCGAATCCGGCTCTGTGGACAACCTGCCGAGCGTGCGGCGGAGCTGTGGACACCGCACGCCGGAAGATCGGCGTCTCAGGACGGGAGGTTTACTGGACGGGAGTGCCGCCACGCCAGACCCGGCGGGGCTTGAGACCGAAGGACCAGGCGAAGGCGCCCTCGTGGTCGGCGTCCCACTGGACGATGTCGGCCAGTCGGCCAGGTGCGAGGACGCCGCGGTCGGGAACCCCGAGGACGGTGGCTCCGCCGAGGGTGGCGGCACGGAGCGCGTCACCGACGCTCATGCCGAAGGCGGCCACGGCAAGGCTGATGACCAGGGACATCGAGGTGATCCCGCAGTGACCGGGGTTGTGGTCGCTGCCGAGGGCCATCGTGACGCCCTGGGCCATCATGCGGCGGACCGGGGGCAGGCTGCCACGCTGGAGGGCGGTTCCCGGGCAGACCACGGCGGGGACGCCGTAGCGGGCCAGGGTCGCGATGTCCTCGTCGGAGGTGTGGTGGAGCAGGTCAGCGGAGGCACAGCCGAGCTCGGCGGCGAGCTGCACGGCACCGCGGCGGCTGTAGGCGCCGGCGTGCACGCGTGGCAGCAGCCCGACGTTGCGACCGGAGGCGAGCACCCAGCGGGCCTCGTCGGTGGTGAAGTGGCCCTCGTCGCAGTAGACGTCGACACTGTCCGCTCCGGCCGCGGCCGCGTCGGCGCACCAGGCACCCACGGCTTCGACGTAGTCGCGCTGGCGGCCGAAGTATTCCGGCGGGACGACGTGCGCGGCCATGAAGGTGACGTGCACGCGCGGCATCATCGGCTCTTTTTCGAGCTCCCGCAGGAGCCGCACGTCGGCCAGTTCGCCGTCGCGGGTGAGGTGGTAGCCGGTCTTGGCCTCCACGGTGGTGGTGCCGTTGAGCAGCCAGTCCCGCAGGCGCTCGCGGACGCCGTTGCACAGGGTCCACGGGTCGGTACCCCGGGTCACCGTGACCGTGGAGCCGATGCCACCGCCGGCCGCGGTGATCGCCGACGGGGTGGAACCACTGGAGCGCATCGCCATCTCGGCGTAGCGGTTACCCGCGTAGACCGGGTGGGTGTGGGCGTCGATCAGACCAGGTGTGACCAGCGCGCCGCCCAGGTTCTCGACGTGGTCGACATCGACGATGTCGTCCACCACGCCGGGCACGCTCTGCGGCAGGTCGGCGGCACGGCCGACCCAGGCGATCCGGTCGTTGTGAACCAGGATCGCAGCGTTGCTGCACACGTCATTGCCGGTCCAGAGCCGGCCGATGTTGGTCAGAAGGCGGACTGTCATCGCATCACCGCCTTGTGCGCAGGGGAAGACATCGGGAGGGAGACCACTTCCGGGCACGAGGGACGAGCCCAGCCGTTGCCGGGCTCCATGCCCACCGGGTCCGCTGTGAGTCCGGACGACATTGGGGGGTCTCCTGCTCTCATCCGCATGTTCGTGGTGCGGCGACAGTATCGCCGGGATCATGATCAGGCGATTTCAGTTCAGTTACGTTATTTCACAAGTGAGCTCGCTGTACAGGCTAATTGGGAAGAACGCCGCTTCGCCTTAACCACATCCGGCGCACCGGCTTGACGGTCACATCTGGCCCTGAACATGTTTACGCAGCTCAAAGCGCTTCTTTCCCGCCCGCGACAGCGGTCTCCGAGACAACTTGCACCCTAACATCTCGGCAGATTTGCCTTATGGTAGCAATCCAAACTCTGGCCGACCACTGTCACTTTTGAGGCTTTTGTACTATTTCCTCCTATCATCAGTGCAGCCCATTAACTCCTCCCACAGCAAGCCATCTCATTGAAACGAGACGCGCAACCTATCTAGCCTGAAATCAGGGCGACCCGTCCGGCCCGAGGCCGGAAAGGCCACGCCCCGCCGTACCGTCCTCTGGACGAGGAGCGTGGTACGGCGGGGCGTGGCCGCGCTGACCGCTGTCAGACGGTCTCGACCGGCTTGGCGGTCTTCTCCAGTTCGGCGAAGAGGCTGGGCAGGACTCTGGCGTGCAGGATCGTGCCCTCCTCGGTGTGCTCGACCCCGAGGACCTCGCCCTCCTTGTGCGCCCGGGAGATCAGGTCACCGCGCTGGTACGGCACGAGCAATCTGACCTCCTGGTCGAAGCGGGGCAGTTCGCGCTCGATGACGGCCATCAGCTCGTCCATCCCGGCACCGGTGCGGGCCGAGACCACGACGGTGTACTTCTCTCGCGCGATCAGCTGGGCCAGCACCACCGGGTCGGCGACGTCGGCCTTGTTGATGACCACGATCTCCGGAATGTTGCGGGCGCCCTCGATGTCGGAGACCACCTCTCGCACGGCGGCGAGCTGTGACTCCGGGTCGGGGTGCGAGCCGTCGACCACGTGCAGGATCAGGTCGGCGTCGCCGACCTCCTCCAGCGTGGAGCGGAAGGCCTCGACGAGCTGGTGCGGCAGGTGCCGGACGAATCCGACGGTGTCGGCCAGGGTGAACAGCCGGCCGTCCGGCGTGTGCGCCCTGCGGACGGTCGGGTCCAGCGTGGCGAACAAGGCGTCCTCGACCAGCACGCCGGCCCCGGTCAGCCTGTTCAGCAGCGAGGACTTGCCGGCGTTGGTGTAACCGGCGATGGCCACGGCCGGAACCTCGCGCTCCAGCCGCCGCGACCGCTTGGTCTCGCGAGAGATGGTCATCCCGGCGATCTGACGGCGCAGCTTGGCCATCCGCTCGCGGATCCGGCGGCGGTCCAGCTCGATCTTGGTCTCACCGGGACCGCGGCCGCCGATACCGACGCCGGCCGCGGCACGCCCGCCGACCTGCCGGGACAGGTTGCCGCCCCAGCCACGCAGGCGCGGCAGCAGGTAGTTGAGCTGAGCGAGCTCCACCTGCGCCTTTCCCTCCCGGCTCTTCGCATGCTGGGCGAAGATGTCGAGGATCAGCATGGTCCGGTCGATGACCTTCACCTTGACGACCTCTTCGAGCTGACGGAGCTGGCCGGGGCTCAGCTCACCGTCGCACACGACGGTGTCGGCGCCGGTGGCGGAGACGATGTCGGCGAGCTCCTGGGCCTTGCCCGAACCGATGTAGGTGGCCGTGTCGGGTTTCTGGCGGCGCTGGATCACGCCTTCCAGCACCTCCGAACCGGCGGTCTCGGCGAGGAGCTTCAGCTCCAGGAGTGAGTTCTCGGCGTCGATCGCCGTGCCCGAGGTCCAGACGCCCACCAGAACGACCCGCTCAAGTCGCAGCTGGCGGTATTCGACCTCGGTGACGTCCTCGAGCTCCGTGGAGAGCCCCGCGACGCGGCGCAGTGCCTGGCGCTCGGCCAGATCCATCTCACCGATCTCGGGCAGATCGTCGAACCGGTCAATGTCCAGCGGCTCACGAGTGTCTATGTCGTTGCTCCATTCAGGTGCGTGATTCATGTGCGTCCTCTCTGAAGAGTCAAACGCCTGAACCCCTCGGGTCTCTTCCCTCCGATGGTGCCACGGGAACGCCCGCGTCTCATCTGGTTATCGACCGTTTCGACCTGGCAGGAGGCATCGGCTCTCCGGGCCGGGGCGGTGCGGCTCCCCGACCGGCGTGCCACCGGACCGTTCTCCCGCGGCGACTCAGGAGGGCAGGACCTTGGCGTTACCCGAGCCGGTCCGCACCGAGACAGTGCTGGAGGAGGACGGGTCGTTGGTGACCCTGACGGTCCTGTCGCCCGATCCGGTCTCGGCCGTCACGTTGTAGCCGGCCTTCGGCAGCCGTACCGTGGCGTCGCCCGAGCCGGTCTCGACCTCGACGTGGTCCGGTACGACCGCGAACGTCAATTTGACGTCGCCGGAGCCGGTGCCGGCGACAAGCCGCTTGGCGCCCAGGCCACTGGCTGCGATGTCGCCGGAGCCTGCTGTGGCGTTCACCTCCCCGGTCAGCGTGCGCAGCGTGATGTTGCCCGAGTCGGTCTCCAGCGTGGCCTTGAGGCCCTTGGGGATCTCAACCCGGTAGTCGACCGCGCAGTTGGAGCAGTCCTGACGCAGCGTTAGCGTGCCGCCGTCCACGGGATGCTCGGTTCTGGGCCTGTCGTTCTTGTCCCCGCTCCAGTGGAGCGTCTCGGTCACCCGGACTCCGGACCTGTCCGACTCGTTGACCACCACGTCGCCGGAGCCGGTGTGAACGTCCAGGGCCGTCAGCTCGCCGGGGACGTCATAGGAGGCGACGGCCTGCTGCCGGTGGCCGAAGTCGACGTCGATCCGGCAACCGGAGAGCACGAGGGCCGCGCCGAGGAGCGCCCCCGCGACGATCACGTTCTTCTTCATCTCGATCCTTCCGGTGAGGGAACCCCGGATTCTGGTCCGGGGGGAGGGACACGGCGCGGTGTGCGCGATCCGGTGGCGTGCTCGGCGGTGGCCGGGAAGCTCCCCGCTCCCGGCCGGTTCCCGGCTCCCCCGCAGCGGGAGTCGATCCCACTGTGACCGAGCAGAGCGTCCGATTCATCGGGGAACTCCCCGACTCCGCCCTGAGGGGTACCCCGGTCTTTGACCGGCCGGTGACCGTCCAGTAGCGTCAATTCCACAATTCAGAATTAGTTTTCCATGATGTGGAAAGGAAGCACATGGACGGCGTTGAGATCACCGGCCCCTCGCATGATCGGTTCGACGAGATCCTCACGCCGGAGGCGCTGGCCTTCGTGGCCACCCTCCAGCGCGAGTTCGGCGCCCGGCGCCTTGAGCTGCTGAAGGCCCGCCAGACACGTCAGGCGGAGCTGTCGGCCGGCGGCACCCTCGACTTCCTGCCCGAAACCAGGCATGTGCGCGAGTCCGAGTGGCGGGTCGCCTCGCCCGCGCCCGCCCTGACGGACCGCCGGGTGGAGATCACCGGCCCGGTCGACCGGAAGATGACGATCAACGCGCTGAACTCCGGCGCCAAGGTCTGGCTGGCCGACTTCGAAGACGCCAACGCCCCTACCTGGGAAAACACCATCAACGGTCAGCTCAACCTACGGAACGCGCTGGACCGGACCATCGACTTCTCGGCCGGAGAGAAGCGCTACGCGCTCAAGCACGACGACGAGCTCGCCACCATCGTGGTCCGCCCGCGCGGCTGGCACCTGGAGGAGAAGCACCTCACCCTCGACGGTGCCCCGTTCTCCGCCTCGCTCGTCGACTTCGGCCTTTACTTCTTCCACTGCGCGGCCCGGCAGATCGCCAAGGGCAAGGGCCCCTACTTCTATCTGCCGAAGATGGAGTCCCACCTGGAGGCCCGCCTCTGGAACGACGTCTTCGTCATGGCCCAGGACCTGCTCGGCATCTCACGGGGCACGATCCGCGCGACCGTCCTGATCGAGACCTACCCGGCCGCATTCGAGATGGAGGAGATCCTCTACGAACTCCGCGAGCACTCCGCCGGTCTCAACGCCGGCCGCTGGGACTACCTGTTCAGCGTGATCAAGAAGTTCCGCACCCGGGGCCGGGAGTTCCTGCTGCCCGAGCGTAACGCGGTGACCATGACCGCCCCGTTCATGCGCGCCTACACCGAGCTCCTGGTCCGCACCTGTCACAAGCGCGGCGCCCACGCCATCGGCGGCATGGCCGCGTTCATCCCCTCCCGTCGCGACCCCGAGATCAACAAGTTCGCTCTGGAGAAGGTCACCGCCGACAAGACCCGCGAGTCCGGCGACGGCTTCGACGGTTCCTGGGTGGCCCACCCCGACCTGGTCCCGATCTGCCGCGAGGTCTTCGACGGCGTCCTGGGGACGCGGCCGAACCAGCTCGACCGCCTGCGCGAGGACGTATCCGTCTCCGCCGCCGACCTGCTGGCGGTCTCCAAGACGCCAGGCGACATCACCGAGGCGGGCCTGCGCAACAACGTGGACGTGGCGCTGCGCTACCTCGCCGCCTGGATGGGCGGCCTGGGCGCGGTGGCGATCCACAACCTGATGGAGGACGCCGCCACCGCCGAGATCTCCCGCTCCCAGATCTGGCAGTGGATCCACAACGACATCGAGCTCGCCGACACCGGAACCGTCGTCACGAAGGAGCTCGTCGAGCGGATCATCGACGAGGAACTCGCCAAGATCAAGACCGAGCCGGGATACGACGAGGACCTCTACGCCCAGGCGACCGCCCTGTTCAAGGAGGTCGCCCTCGACGACGACTTCGCGGAGTTCCTGACCCTTCCCGCCTACGCGCGCATGCCCTAGTAAGGAAGCCACCGAGCCCCGCGCGGATGGAAGGAGGGACGATGGGGGCGAGCACACTCGACGGACCGGCCCGGCGCTTCCAGGAGATGCTCGGCGACGGGGCGGTGATCACCGATCCGGTACGGCTCCGCACCTACGAGTGCGACGGGCTGACCCATCATCGGGCCACCCCCGGCGTCGTCGTGCTGCCGGAGACCGCCGAGCAGATCGCGGCCGTGGTAAAGATCTGCAACGAGTACGGCGTGCCGTTCGTGGCCAGGGGCGCGGGGACGGGGCTGTCCGGCGGGGCGCTGCCCCGGACCGACGGGGTGCTGATCGTCACCTCCAGGATGCGGCGGATTCTCTCCGTCGACGTGGCGGACCGGCGCGCCGTGGTGGAACCGGGGGTCACCAACCTGGCGATCACCGAGGCGGTGCGCGACCTGGGTTACTACTACGCGCCCGACCCGTCCAGCCAGCAGGTCTGCACGATCGGCGGCAACGTGGCGGAGAACTCGGGTGGCGCACACTGCCTGAAGTACGGGTTCACGGTGAACCACGTGCTCGCCCTGGAGATCGTCACCCCCGACGGCGACATTGTCGAACTGTCGGACACCGACCCCGGATACGACCTGCTGGGCGCGTTCATCGGCTCGGAGGGCACGCTCGGCATCACCACCAAGGTCACCGTACGGCTGACGCGGGCACCGGAGACCGTGACGACCCTGCTCGCGGCGTTCGACGGCATCGAGCAGGGTGGCCAGGCGGTGTCGGCGATCATCGGCGGCGGCATCGTGCCCGCCGCGATCGAGATGATGGACGCCCTGGCGATCGAGGCGGCCGAGGCGGCCGTGGCCTGCGCCTACCCCGAGGGGGCCGGAGCGGTGCTCATCGTGGAACTGGACGGCCCGGAGGCGGAGGTCACCCACCAGTTCGACGTGGTGACCCGGATCTGCCGGGAGAACGGCGCGTTCGAGCTGCGGATCGCCGCCGACCCGGCGGAACGCGCCGCGATCTGGAAGGGCCGCAAGTCCGCCTTCGCCGCGGTGGGCCGGATCAGCCCCGCCTACATCGTGCAGGACGGGGTCGTCCCCAGGACCGCGCTGCCCGAGGTGCTGGCGAGGATCGACCTGCTGTCGAAGGAGTACGGCATCCGGGTGGCCAACGTCTTCCACGCCGGAGACGGCAACCTGCATCCGCTGGTGCTGTTCGACGACGCGGAGACCGGCGCGGGCGAGCGGGCGGAGCTGGTCTCGGGGAGGATTCTCGACCTCTGCATCGAGCACGGCGGGTCCATCACCGGCGAGCACGGCGTAGGTGTTGATAAGTCCAGGTATATGCCGAAAATGTTCTCGGATGAGGATCTCGACACCATGCAACTGGTGCGCTGTGCCTTCGACCCCCGCGGTCTCTCGAACCCGGGCAAGATCTTCCCCACGCCGCGCCTGTGCGGCGAGGTACCGGGAGTGCGCAAGGGTGTGCACCCCCTGGTCGAGTCAGGACAGGCGGAACAGTTCTGATGGACGCGCCGCACGAGACGGGTGGAGAACCCCTGGCGGACGCGCTGCGCGAGACGGGAGTGACGATCCGGGAGGCGACCCCCGACGACACCGTGGCCGGAGTCCCGCCCCGCTGGGTGGCACTGCCCGAGACGACCGATGAGGTCGCCGCGCTGCTGCGGGTCTCAGCCGGAAACGATCTCGCCGTGACCTCGGTCGGCGGCGCCACGAAACTGCACTGGGGCAACCCGCCCGAGCGCTGCGACCTGCTGATCGACACCTGCTGTCTGAACCAGGTGCTGGAGCACGCCTCCGGCGACCTGGTCGTCCGCGTTCAGGCGGGCGTGACCATGGAGGCGCTCGCCGAGACCCTGGCCGCCGAGGGCCAGGAGCTCTCCCTCGACGCCCCTCTCGACGGCGCCACCGTCGGCGGCACGCTCGCCACCGCGCTCGCCGGCCCCCGCAGGTTCCGGTACGGCACGGCCCGCGACCTGCTGATCGGCATCACGGTCGTGCTGGCGGACGGCACGGTCGCCAGGTCCGGCGGCAAGGTCGTCAAGAACGTCGCGGGCTACGACCTCGGCAAGCTGTTCACCGGCTCCTACGGCACGCTCGGCGTCATCACCGAGGCCACCTTCCGCCTCCACCCCATCCCGGCCGACCGCCGCTGGATCACCACCGAACTACCGCCCCCCGAGTCCGTAGCCGCCGGACGTCCGGACGTCCGGCCGGACCCCGGCACTCTCACCACCGGACCATCGGACGTCCCACCGGGCCTGGGGGCGCTCGTCGCCGCGCTCGCGGCGTCCCAGGCCGAGCCGAGCGCGATCGAAGTGGACTGGCCGGACATCCGGGGCGGGCCCGCCATCTCCGTCCTGGTCGAGGGGACGGCGGCCGATGCCCGGGCGCGGGCCGTACGCACCCTGGTGGACGGGCACGGGACACCGCGGATCACCACCGGACCGCCCGGCTGGTGGGGGGCGCCTCCCGGCCAGGACGTACTGTTGGAGCTACACGTCCCGCCGTCCCGCATGGACGGCGCGCTGCGGGCGGTAGCGGCCCGGGGACTACCCGCGCACGTGCGCGGATCGGTGGCGGTCGCGGTCCTGCAGATCGCCCTGCCCTCCGACGTGGGCGGAGCGGTCCTCGCCGAGACCGTCTCCCGTCTCCGTGCCGACCTCGGCCATCTCGACGGCAGGCTGACCGTGCTCGCCGCTCCGCAGGAGTTCACGGGCCGGGTCGACCGCTGGGGGCCGACCGGCGCGCTGCCGCTGATGCGGCGGATCAAGGAGCGGTTCGACCCCGGCCGGAGGATGTCCCCCGGCCGGTCCGTGGGAGGGATCTGAATGGACCCCGAGCTGATCAATGACTGCGTGCACTGCGGCTTCTGCCTGCCCACGTGCCCGACGTACGTCCTGTGGGGCGAGGAGATGGACTCCCCCCGCGGCCGGATCCACCTGATGAAACAGCATGTCGAAGGCACACCCCTGACCCCCGAGATGGCCGGCCACTTCGACGCGTGCCTGGGATGCATGGCGTGCGTGACGGCCTGTCCCTCCGGGGTCCGCTACGACCGGCTGATCGAGCAGACGCGGGCCGAGGTGGAGCGGACGCACGTGAGGGAGCCGGCTGACCGGGCGTTGCGGGCCATGGTCTTCCAGCTCTTCCCCTATCCCCGGCGCCTGCGGGCGATGCGGCTGCCGCTGCGGCTCAGTGCCGGACTGCGGCGGAGGATCGCACCGAGGCTGGAGCGGGTCAACCCGTCGATGGCGGCGATGGCCGACCTCGCTCCCCCGGTCCCGGCGAGGGTGCGGCTGCCGCGCAGGGTCGAGGCCAGGGGCAGGCGCAGGGCCACCGTCGGGATGCTCACCGGGTGCGTGCAGGGCGAGTTCTTCCCGCAGGTCAACACGGCCACGGCCCGGGTGCTCGCGATGGAGGGGTGCGAGGTGGTGATCCCGCCCTCGCAGGGCTGCTGCGGGGCGTTGTCGCTGCACTCCGGGCAGCAGGGGCAGGCCGAACGGTTCGCCAGGCGGACGATCGCCACCTTCGAACGGGCGGGCGTGGACACGGTGGTGGTCAACGCGGCGGGGTGCGGATCGACCATGAAGGAGTACGCCGAGATCCTCCAGGGCGAGTGGGCGGACAGGGCACGGGCGATCCGGACTGTCGACCTGGCGGAGTATCTCGTCGAACTCGGCCCGGCGGCCGAGCGGTATCCGCTACCGCTCACGGTGGCCTACCATGACGCCTGCCACCTGGCCCACGCGCAGGGGATCCGATCCCAGCCTCGTCACCTGCTCGCCGCCATCCCCGATCTGGAGGTAAGGGAGATCTCCGAGTCAGCCATCTGCTGCGGTTCCGCGGGAACCTACAACCTGTTCCAGCCCGAGGCCGCCCGCGACCTCGGAGACCGCAAGGCGGAACGGGTGCTGGCCACCGGCGCCGACCTGCTGGTCTCGGCCAATCCCGGCTGCACCATGCAGATCACCTCGGCCATCCGCCGCCGGGGCGCCAAGGCGCTCCCCGTCGCGCACATCGCCCAGGTCCTGGACGCCTCCCTACGTGGCCTCCCGGGAGTGTCCGGAGCGTCCGCGAATGCGGACTCCGAGCCGCCAGGCGAGGAGATCGCATGAACGAGCGCAGCGAGCGAATCAGTAAGCACAGAGTGTCCGCGAATGCGGACTCCGAGCCGCCAGGCGAGGAGATCGTATGAGTGGTGTGCAGTCGGTCGACCGGGCACTGGACGTGCTGGAGGCGCTGGCCGAACGGGGTGGGGAGGCCGGGCTCTCGGAGATCGCGGCCAGGACCGGCCTGCCGTACGGAACGATCCATCGGCTGCTGCGCACGCTGCTCGACCGGGGCTACGTGCGGCAGGAGTCCGACCGCCGTTACGCGCTGGGCGGCGCGCTGGTACGGCTCGGCGGGGCGGCCGAGCGCATGGTCGGCGTACGGGCGCAGCCGTACCTGACACGGATGGTGGAGCTGTCCGGTGAGACGGCCAACCTGGCGGTGCTGGAGGGCGACTTCGTCGTCTACGTCGCCCAGGTGCCCTCGCCCCGGCGGTTGCGGATGTTCGCCGAGGTCGGCAGGCGGGTGCTGCCGCACAGCACCGCGGTGGGGAAGGTGCTGATGGCCGGCAGGGCGGACGCGGAGGTGGCCTCGCTGGTCGAGCGGACCGGCATGCCCCGGCGGACCGCGAACACGATCATCGACCTGCCCGGCATGCTCATCGAGCTGGAGCGGGTGCGGGACCAGGGGTACGCGATGGATCTGGGTGAGGAGGAGCTCGGCGTGCACTGCCTGGCCGTGGCGGTGCACGACGGAGCGCGGATGGTCGCCGCGATGTCGGTGTCCGGCCCGGCCGAGCGGATCGACGCGCTCGACCGGGAGGATCTCGCCGACGGCATGCGGAGGATCGCGCGCGACTTCGGCTCCGAGCTGGGCCCCGGCCCTGCCGGGCCGGCTGACGGGAGCGTGCGGGGCAGACGGCCGGCGGCACTCGTCCGGTCGCGGGACGAGCCGGACGGGGACCCCGTACGGCTCTCCTCGGATGAGTGACGCCGGCCGTACGGCTAGTGATTCGGCGGGGTGATGTTGATGTTGCTGCCCTGGGGTACCGGCACGACCGAGACCTGGCCCTTCTGGATGGCCTGCCAGAGCACGGCGCCCTGCGGACCGAGGACCTTGACGAGGTCCTTGATGGACTCGATCTCGGTGCGGACCTTGGCGTTGCGCTGGGCCTGAGCGATGTTCTCGGCCTTGGCGGCCTGCTCGGAGGCGAGAGCGTTCACCAGTTCCTTCGGCGGCTGGGGCTTCTGGATGGTCAGGGAGATGTCGCCGCACTCGCCGTTGCCGACGTAGTTCTGGTTACAGAAGTAGTCGGCTCCGGCCGTCTCCTCGATGAACTGCCGGGCGAGCACCCCGACCCGTGCCTCCCAGTCCTGCCTCACCTTGGGGTCGTTGAACAGTCCCCGCCACTCAAACTCCTGCGACGCGGCGTCCAGGGCCCGGTCCAGCGGCAACCGCAGGTAGATGTTGAGCATCCGCCGCCACCCCGCGGACTCGCCGCCCTTGTAGTAGGCACCGAACTTCAGCCCGATCTTCTCGTGGAATTGCTGTAGCGTCTTGCAGTTGGTGTTCAGCGTGAACGTCGCCACCCCGGACACGGTCATCTCGACGTTGTCCTTCGATACGACCGACAACGGCTTGGAATCGGCGTCCTTGACTCCGGAGAAGTCGAAGGTCCGCTGGCCGAACGGGTAGGAGTAGGCCGTGTCGCCGGGCCCGAGGATCGTGGCCCCGCTGGAGGGGTTGATGCATCTCTCGAACTTGATGGCCTCGAAGACGCCTCCCGCGTAGTGCAGGACCACCTCATCGGGCCGGGTGCTGACCTTTGAGCACCCGCTGAGCACGGAACCGAGCACCACCACCGCGGCGACCGCCAACAGGAACCACTTCAACAACGGCCGTCTCACGCCGGCCCTCTGCGCGTTCATCGTCTCTCCTTTACCTCCGCTTTACCAATGGCGGCTCTCCGTAACCTATGGCCGCCAGACGCTTGGTAAGCGGGACACGTTCACATCTGACGGCGAGATCGATCGGCTCTCATCCGAAAGGACGAGGGGGAGGCAGCGGCACGCGCGCCGTACAGTCGGGGGGTGAGCAACCTTGAGACAGCCCCGGAGGAGATCCTGGGTACCGCGGCCACCACGGCCGGGCCGGTCGTCGAGCAGCTGACCGGCCACGAGGTGGCACTGGGCGGGCCGCGGGCGATGACGGTCACGCGCACGCTGCCCAACCGGGGGCGGCGGATGGTCGGCGCGTGGTGTTTCATCGACGACTACGGCCCCGAGGTGGCCACCATGCGGGTGCCTCCGCACCCGCACTCCGGGCTGCAGACGGTCACCTGGCTGGTCTCGGGTGAGGTGCTGCACCGCGACAGCGTCGGAAGCCTGCAGCAGGTACGGCCGGGCCGGCTCAACCTGATGACGGCCGGGCGCGGCATCTCCCACTCGGAGGAGTCGGCCGAGGCGTTGCTGCACGGTGTGCAGCTCTGGGTGGCTCTGCCTGACGGTGACAGGCACGTGGCCCCGCACTTCGAGCACCACGACGACCTGCCGGTTCTGACCGAGGGAGACGCGCAGATCATCGTGATCATGGGGTCGCTGGGCGGCGCGACCTCGCCGGCCCGCACCTACACACCACTGCTCGGCGCCGAGGTCACGATCTCCGGCAGCGCCGTCCTGCCGCTGGAGCCCGGCTTCGAGCACGCCGCTTTACTGCTGTCCGGCGACGTCGAGGCGGCCGGCACGCGGCTGGACCGCGGGACGCTGCTGTATCTCGGCTCCGGTCGGCCGGATCTCAGACTGGGCGGGCAGGGCCGCCTGCTGCTGCTCGGCGGTGAGCCGTTCGAGGAGGAGATCGTGATGTGGTGGAACTTCATCGGCCGCAGTCACGACGAGATCGCCGCCTTCCGGCAGGAGTGGGCGGAGGGCGAGGCCTTCGGCACCGTCCGCGGATTCGACGGCGCCCCGCTCCCCGCCCCCGCTCTCCCAACAACCCGGCTGAAGCCCCGGGGACGCGTCCGCTAGCCGTACCGCCCGGGCGTGACCGGCTCTCCCGTCACGCACGGTCCCGCACGGCCGCCTCCGGCAGAGCCGGAGTGGAGCCGGAGACGCCGCTCAGTCGTCGACCGTGTGGACCGGGGAGCCGGAGGACGAGCAGCGTACCTCGACCTTGACCTTGGTCTCGTCCGACTCGAACTCGACGCGGGCCCGGTCATCCGGTCCCCGGTCCACGCTCTTGATCTGGAAGCCCTCCGCGGGGCTCCAGGACCGCAGGGTCACCAGCCCCTTCTCGCACCGGGCGATCACCGTCCCGCCCTCGGTGCTGATCAGCCGGCTCCGGTCCTTCGGGATCGGGGGAACAGCGGGCGTGGACGTCGGGTGGGACGTCACCACTGTCGGGTGGGACGTGACCGCTGTCGGGTGGGCCTCTGGCGCCGGGGTGCCGGCGGCAAGCGCCTCGCCGATCTCGGCGGAGGAGAGCGGACGGTGCGCGGAGGACGTGAGCGACTCGCCCAGGAGGTTGATCACCGCGACCCCCGCCGTGGTCGCGAGAGATCCGGTGATCAGCCATCCGGCCACGGCGAGAGGGAAGGGTCGGCGCACGCGTCCACTTTCGCACCCCGGACGCTAAGACACAGTTAAGGACCCGATAACGGACGTATGCCATAGGTCGTGATCGGGCTAACGTAGCGGCAAATGTCCAACGTGCTGCTCATCGAAGACGACGCCGCGATCCGCACCTCGCTGACCCGAGGGCTGCGCGACCGCGGCCACGCCGTGTCGTCCGCCCCCGCCGCCCTCGACGGTCTCCGGCTGGCCGTCGAGGAACGTCCCGACCTCATCGTGCTCGACCTGGGGCTGCCCGACCTTGACGGCTTGGACCTGCTGCGCATGCTCCGCGCGGTGAGCCGGATCCCGGTGATCGTGGCCACCGCGAGGGACGGTGACACGGAGATGGTCAGGCTGCTGGACGCCGGAGCCGACGACTACGTGGTCAAGCCGTTCAGCGCCGCCCAGCTCGACGCCCGGATCCGGGCGGTGCTCCGGCGGACCGGCGAGAGCCGTACCGACAGCTCGGTGACCGTCGGTGGCCTGCGGGTGGACCCGCGCACCCGGGAGGCGACCCTGGACGGCGCTCCGCTGGACCTCAGCCCGAAGGAGTTCGACCTGCTCCACTACCTGGCCGCGCGGCCGGGCGAGGTGATCACCAAGCGCGAGCTGCTCACCCACGTCTGGCAGATCCCGTACGGCGGGGCCGACAAGACGGTGGACGTCCATCTCTCCTGGCTCCGCCGCAAGCTGGGCGAGACCTCCTCCGAACCTCGCTATCTGCAGACCATACGCGGTGTCGGCGTACGGCTGGCCGCCCCGGCATGAGGCGCTGGCTGGCCCTGCTGGTCGCGGCGACCACCTCCCTGGTGCTGATCGCCCTGCTGGTCCCGCTCGCGCTGCTGGTCCGCACGGTGGCCGAGAGCGGAGCGGTGAGCCGGGCCGGGAGTGAGGCCGACTCGGTGGCGGTGGCGGTGGGCACGGTGGACACCGAGACGCTGCGGCTCACCACCGAGCGGGCCACGCACCCGGTGACGGTCTTCCTCCCGGACGGTCAGGTGATCGGCGCGCCCGCCCCTCGGTCCGCCGCCGTCGAGCTGGCCTCCCGGGGCCGCAGCGTCACCGCCGCGGTGCCGGGGGGACGGGAGATCCTGGTCGCGGTCCAGGGCGCGCCGGGGGGCACCGCCGTGGTCCGGGTCTACCTGGATGACAGCGACCTGGCCGAGGGCGTTCCACAGGTGTGGGCCGGGCTTGCGGCTCTCGGCCTCGCCCTGATCGGGCTGGGCATCGGTGTCGCCGACCGGCTCGCCCGCGCGGTGATCCGGCCGATCTCGGCGCTGGCCCGGGTGTCGCACCGGCTCGCCGGCGGTGACCTGTCCGCCAGGACCGTGCCCGACGGCCCGCCGGAGGTCCACGCGGTCGGCCTCGCACTGAACCACCTCGCCGAGCGCATCACCGGTCTGCTCGCCGAGGAGCGGGAGAACGTGGCCGACCTGTCCCACCGGCTCCGCACCCCGCTGACCGGGTTGCGGCTGGAGGCCGAGTCCCTGGGCGATCCCGGGGAGGCCGCCCGGATCGAGGCCCGGGTGGACGCGCTGGAACGGGCCGTCACCTCGGTGATCATCGAGGCCAGGCGGCGGTCGCAGGATCAGAACCGGTGTGACGCGGCGGCGGTGGCCGAGGCCCGGGTCGCCTTCTGGTCGGTGCTGGCCGAGGACCAGTCGCGTCACTTCACGCTCCGGCTGGCCCCCGGCCCACTGCCCGTCGCGGTCGCCGCCGACGATCTCGCCGCCTCCGTGGACGCGCTGCTGGGGAACGTCTTCGCGCACACCCCCGAGGGAGTCTCCTTCACCGTACGGCTGGAGCCCGCCCGCGGCGGTGCGCTGCTGACCGTCGCCGATGCCGGACCCGGCTTCACCACGCCCGCCCTCCTGGAACGCGGCGAGAGCGGCGCCGGATCGACCGGGCTCGGTCTCGACATCGCCCGCCGTATGGCGGAGTCGTCCGGCGGCTCCCTCTCCCTGGGGACCTCCGAGTCGGGCGGCGCAAGCGTGACGCTCTTCTTAGCGGAGGCTTAGCGCGGCCCTATCTTGATCGCGGCGAAGCTGGATCCATGAGACAGATCACCAGAATCACCATCGCGACCATCGGAACCGCCGTCCTCCTGACCGGTGGGGGCGGCATCGCCCTCGCCGCGAACCAGGCGGCCACTTCCACCACCACGGCCGTGTCCACCACGACTGCCGCCGCGCCAGCCGCCGTGACGGGCATCTCCTACCGCAGAGCCATCCAGATCGCCAAGGAGCGCGTCCCGGGCGCACGTGTGACCGAGGTCGAGCGCGAGTGGGAGCACGGCCACTCCGTCTGGAAGATCGAGCTGCGCAAGGGCGGCCGGGAGTACAAGGTCTACGTCTCGGCCACGACCGGCAGGATCATCAAGTTCAGGCGCGACGACAGGTGATCAGCAGGAGTCGAGCACTCTCTGCATGGCGTCCCTCTCGGCGGACGTCACCCACAGGTTGTACTTGACCTTCACCTCGATCTGGCGTGAGACGTAGGGGCACCGGTAGGCGTGGCTCGGCGGAAGCCAGGTCGCCGCGTCACCGGCGCCCTTCTGGCTGTTCAGCCGGCCGTCCACGGCCAGCAGGTTCAGCGGGTCGTTGGCCAGTTCCTTGCGCCTGGTCTCCGACAGCTGCTGGGCGCCCTTCTGCCAGGCGTCGGCGAGGGCGACCACGTGGTCGATCTGCACCGCCGAGCTGGTCTTCTGTCCGCGCTCGAACTTGATGGTCTTTCCGCTGTAGGGGTCGTGAAGAGTCCCGGTCAGCACGATGCAGTCATGGGTGCCGGGTTTGAACGTCTCGTCCTTCAGGTCACGCTGGAGGATGTCGTTGCGGGTGTCGCAGCCGTTGTGGTCGACGTCCGCCCAGGCGGGACCGAACCGGGCCCGGTCGAACCCGGTCAACGGGGCGCGTCCCTTGACCTGGAGCCCCTTCAGGTCCTTGAGCGCGGATGCGTAGGACTGCCCCTTACCTGCGGTCTGGTTGCCGGCCTCCGGACCTACGAGGCCGCACCCCACCAATGTGAACGCGATCGTCGCGACGACCGTCCCTCGCCCCAGCGCCGACCGCACCATGCCACCTCTCACGTGCATTCATTACCCATGAAGTGGCAAATTACTCTAAACATCAAAAGGTTACACCGAACGGGATTCTAGAGATGGAGAGCGCACCACCCGTGAGGAGATCCCTCACGGGTGGTGCGGTGGCGAGGACAGGACCCCCGGCACTCACGGCGGCACCACCGGCGCGAGCAGCCTGACGGAGGTCCCTACAGACCGTACTCCTTGGTGATGCGCTCGTGCCGCTCCACCTCGACGTCGACGGCCTTGGCCAGGTCGAGCCAGGCCAGCGGGTGCACCCAGCGCTCGGTGGCGTCGTCGAGCAGCGCGTCGACCTCGACCGGTGTGACGTCCGGCGGGACCGCGATCCAGCCGAACACGCCCCGCAGCCGCTCACCCGAGGTCGGGTGGCTCACGGTGTAGTTCTCGTCGCTGTAGACCCACATCGGCCAGCCACGCTCGGCCAGGACCTCGTTGAACTCGGTCCAGTCGGCCTCACCAGGGGCCGCGCCGTCGAAGAACCAGCTGGTGTAGCCACCCGGGCGGAGCATGCTGACCGCGGCGAACGGCGGGATGAACTTCTCCTGCTCCTCCGCCTTCTCCGGGATCGGCTCCAGCAGCTGCGGGTCGAAGACGACCAGGTCACCGGCGTTGTAGTCCATGCCCGGAGGCTGCGGGATGGCCAGGCGGGCGGTGGCGGGGCCGGTGCGCAGGCTGATGATCGCGCGCTGGCTGCCGTCGGGGGCGGGCAGGATGATGCGCACCAGGCCCATCTCCTCCTCGATCGGCCCCTCCGTCGACTGGAGCGGCATGCCGACCTCGGCGGCTCCCGCGCGGACGGTCTCCCAGTCCTCGGCGGCCGTCGCCATGGTGATCATGCGCCAGACATCCTCGGGCTCGGTGTTCCCGGCGTCGAGGAGGTCGCGCAGGATCCGGGCGCCCTTGGCGTTGTCACCGGTCTGCTGCACGGCGGTGGACCACAGGCGGCTCGCCTCGGCACCCGCACCGGCGTTGACCGCCGCCTCGCCCTCGGCCGCGGCCTGCTCCCAGCGTTCCCGCGCGCGGTGCAGACGGCCCAGGGCCAGGTGGCGCTGGGCGGCGGGGAGCCGCTCGGCCATCTGCTCCAGGCGCTCGTCCTGGCGGGCCTCGATCAGGAGACCGGTGAGGTAGGAGATGTCCTGCGGGTCGGCGGTCTCGATGTCGCCGGACTCGACCAGCATGGTCCAGTAGATGTCGGCGCCCCGGGCGGGGTAACCGAGGAAGCCCAGCGTGGTGGTGTGCCGCCTGGTGGCCTCAAGGTCCTGTCCGGACAGCGGGGTGAGCCAGCCCACCCAGCGCTCGGGGTCGGCGTTGAAGCCGTCGGCGGCGTCGAAGTAGCCGACCAGTTCGGTCTGGGGACCGGGGGCCTCCTTCGGGGTGACCCCGTCGGCGGCGGCGCGCAGTGCGGCGATCCGCTCCGCGATGTCGCCCGGACTCCTGAGCTCACCGGCGGCGGACTCGGCGATGTCGGCCAGCAACCGGGCCTGCCACGCACTCTGCCTGGCGACGGCCAGATCACCGGCGACGAGCGCGAGCTCAACCCGGGCGTGGTAGCCGCCCATCATGGCGAAGTAGTCGACCCACTGCTTGAGCACCCGGCCGAGCTGCCAGCTGTTGGTGATCTGCGCGGATCCGGCGAGCCTGCGGATGGCGTGCGCCCACTCGACCCAGTCACGCGGGTGGTCGCCGACCACGTCAAGGTCGGGCAGGGCGTCGACGGACTCCTGCACCTGGTCCAGGGTGGCGAGCACGAGCGCGCGCAGCACACCCTCACGGTGCGCCCTGGCCACCGGGTCGTCGGGCTTGAACTCGGCTGCGCCGGTGAGCGCGGTGAGCGCGTCCTGCGCGCGGCCGGCGGCGAGGAGCGCGCGGGCCGAGGCCGCCCCCAGCTCCCAGCTCGCCTCACGTCCGGCGGCGCCGAGCTTGGCCACGGCGGACTCGGCGTGGGTGATCGCCTCGTCGACACGGCCGGCGTCCACCAGAGCCGCGACGTACTGCTCGGCGACGGCGGAGAAGGCCAGCGAGTCGGGCTCGATCCCGATGGCGTCCAGCGCCGCCAGCCGCTCGGCCGCGTAGCCGGGGCCGTCGGTGTTGGCCTGCGCGACGGCCAACGCGATGACGGCGCCGGGCGCCGCCGGGCAGTCACGGACGTCTTCACGCCTCGCGAGCGCGACCAGTGTCTCCGCGTCGGCTATCGCGACCGCCCCCTGGGCGCGGTCGCCGATGCGACCGATCAGGTGCCAGTAACGAGCGTAGAACTCCAGCCAGGGCAGCTCCATGTTCTCTGCCTGCTGCGCGATGGCCGGCGCGAGCACGTCGAGCTGCGAGTATCGGCCCTCCAGCGCCTGCGCGGGCACATCGCCGATCGCCATAGCTAGACCGGTTTGTCCGGCTTCGTGCAGTTGCCGCTGGGTGTCGCCGACCCAGGCCCAGATGTCCACGTCCATGAGACGTCAGTCTGCCAGGTCGGCGACCATGCCCCAAACGACTTGGCTATCCCACCGTGCGGAGCAGTCCGGCCAGCTCAGCCGATTCCGCCTCATCCAGCACGGAGAACGCGGGCGCCATCAGCACGTCGGTGAGCATTTCCGCGCGCACCCGCCGCTCGACCGCATCGGGCCCGGGCTGGGGAAACGGCTCCGGCCAGTCCAAGAACCGCGCCATCACCTCGCCGGAGGCGATGCCCAGCGGAGTGCCGTCGTGGGCGGCGAGCAGCGTGGCCTCCAGCGGGGTCAGCCCCTCGGCCTGTACGGCTACCGCGTGCAGGCCACCGCGCAGCTCACGGACCATGTGCATGAGCTGGGCGGCACGGGCGGGAGGGTCGTCGGCCAGCGGCACTGCCCGCCAGCCCGCGAAGAGCGGGGCCCCCAGCACGTCGGCGTTGTCCACCACCGGTTCCAGCAGCTCGGCCAGGCGCGCGGCCCCGGCGAACCCGCCGAGCCTGCGGCGTCCCCAGTCGTGGCAGGCCCCGGTGTAGAGCTTGACGGCTTCGGCCACCGGCAGAGCACGGCCTTCCTCCCAGTGCTCCCTGACATGCTCGGCGGGGAAGAAGAACGCTGCAGCGACGATCACATCGGCATGCACCTCGCCGAGCACCCCGCAGCGCCCGCGGAAGTACAGCGCCCGGCCGGACAGCCCGGTCTGCTCGCACAGCGCCTTGACCTCCCGCGAGATCATGTAGCCGCCGCCGAGAACCCCGATCGCCGACTTCACTGTCGCCGCCGTGACCCGTGGATCAACCACGCCCGTCCTCCTTCTCGATCTGTCGAAGGACTCAGCATCACCTACTAGAACATCATTCGGCAACCGTGAGGTCTCACCGGCCTGTCCTCACAGGTCGAGATCTCCCGAGGCGACCAGGACCGCCGGACCCGCGAGATAGCTGGTCTGCCCGTCGAGGGTGACGGTGACGGTGCCACCCAGCACCTCGACCACCCAGGTGCCGGTGGCCTCCCCGGCAAGATGCGCCGCCGCCACGGCCGAGGCGACCGCGCCGGTGCCGCAGGACCGCGTCTCGCCCGAACCGCGCTCGAAGACCCGCATCAGGACCCGGCGCGGGCCCACCGCGTTGAGCAGCTCGATGTTGACCCCCTTGGGGAACGTCTCGGGGTCGAACGCGGGCTGGCGGCCCAGGTCGAGCTGGGCCACCGGGTCGCCGATGACGCAGGCCAGATGAGGGTTGCCCATGTCGACGTGGAGTCCTCCGTACTCACGACCCGACACGACCGTACGGCTGCGGCCCAGCACCCGGGGCAGCCCCATGTCCACGGTCACGTCGCCGGTCTCCGCCAGCCGGACCCGCCTGACCCCCGCGCGGGTCGCCACGCCGAACTCACCCGCCCTGGCCAGTCCGGCATCCACCAGGTAGCGGGCGAACACCCGCACTCCGTTCCCGCACATCTCCGCGGAGCCGCCGTCGGCGTTTCGGTAGTCCATGAACCACTCGGCGTCACCCGCCTGATCGGCCACCTCGGGGCTGAGCTCTGTCCGCGTCACGCGCAGCACGCCGTCGGCGCCGATCCCCGCTCGCCGGTCACATATCGCCGCCACGAGCGTGGCGGGCAGCTCCAGCTCGCCGTCGGGGTCGGGAAGGATCACGAAGTCGTTCTCGGTGCCATGCCCCTTTGCAAATCGCATTCCCCAACTCTATCCGCGCTGATCACGGCCTCATCCGGGCCGCCCGGGACCGTCGATCACCGGCCTTCCCGCCGCCCCGGCTCAGGTCCTTCCCCGCTCAGGGGCACCCCGCCTCAGATGACCCGCCCACCGCGGCGAGCGCCCGGTCAAGGAGATCCGGGGCCTGCTGGGGGAGCCAGATCACCCGGGGGTCGCGGCGGAACCACGACTCCTGACGGCGGACGAACCGGCGCGTCGCGCGGACCGTCTCATCCATCGCCTGCCGCTCGGTCCGCTCGCCGTCGAGGAACCGCAGAACCTGGGCGTAGCCGAGCGCGCGGCTGGCCGTACGGCCTCCGGCGAGTCCCCGCGCGGCGAGCTCCCGGACCTCGTCCACCAGGCCGGCCTCCCACATGCGTTCCACCCGCGAGGCGACCCGCTCGTCCAGGATCTCCCTCGGCACCTCCACGCCCAGCTGCACGCTGTCGTAGACCGCGTCGTAGGACGGCATCGTCGCCGAGAACGGCCGTCCGGAGAACTCGACGACCTCCAGCGCGCGGACGATCCTGCGGCCGTTTCCGGGCAGGATCACCTCGGCGGCCCTGGGGTCGCACTCACGGAGGCGTTCATACAGCGGTGCCGGCCCCGTACGCTCAAGTTCCGCCTCCAGCCGGGCACGGATCTCCGGGTCGGTGCCGGGAAACTCCAGGTCGTCGAGGGCTGCCCGCACGTAGAGCCCGGAGCCGCCCACCAGGATCGGCACGACGCCCCTGGCCCGCAGGCCGTCGATCAGCGGCCGGACCAGCGCCTGGTATTCGGCCACGCTCGCGGTCCTGGTCACGTCCCAGATGTCGAGCAGATGATGGGGAACCCCACGACGCTCGGCAGGGGACAGCTTCGCCGTTCCGATGTCCATCCCCCGGTAGAGCTGCATGGAGTCGGTGTTGACGACCTCACCCCCCAGCCGGAGGGCGAGATCCACGGCGAGGTCGGACTTTCCTGCCGCCGTGGGGCCGACGACGGCGATGACTGGTAGTTGACGCACGGAACAAGTGTGTCAACTACCCGGGGATGCATGGGAAACGACAACCCCCCACACCGGACGGCCCGCTGCCGGAGCCCGCGGGGAAAGCCGTGGCGAGACCCTCTTTTGATGCTGTTTTTTGTTTCCGAAGACCGTAAAACGGACACGCGCCCTAAGAAGGGGCGGAAATAGTTCTTCTGGCCCATACAGAGTGCATGACGCTGATCGGGGGATTCGCCTATGTCGATCTTCGACAAGGTCAAGAGCATGCTCGCCGAGCACAGCACCAAGGCTGAAGAGCTCGCCAACCAGGGTATCGACAAGGCCGCGGAGATGGCCAAGGAAAAGACCGGCGGCAAATACGACCAGTACATCGACAGCGCCGCCGAAGAGGCCAGGAAGAGGGCGGACATGATCGGCGGCCAGACCGGTACGTCCCCGGTCCCTGGCGAGACCGACACGCCCCAGGCCTCCGATGATGTCCTCGGCGGAACAGCGCCGTCAGAGGACGCCGGTGAGACCGGCACACCGCGGAAGCCCGACGAGAAGGGCACGGATCCTTACCCCGGCTAGACCGGGTTCTCTCGAGCGGACCGCCCGGTCACGTCCCCGGGCGGTTTCCGCGTGCCGCCGCTCAGTCCCACTCCAGCGTCGGCTGCAGGTAACCCTCCAGGGTCAGCAGCCACCGCTTGGACTCCACGCCCTCTCCCCCGCTGAACCCGCCCAGCCCGTTCCCGGCGACCACCCGGTGACAGGGGACGATGACGGGGAGGGGATTGGCGCCCATGATCGATCCGATCGCCCGCGCGGGAACGCCCGTCCCGCTCCGCGTGGCCAGCTCACCGTAGGTCACGGCCTGGCCGTACTTCACCGTCTCGTACAGCGTGCCCAGCACCTTGCGCTGCACGGGAGAGGTCAGGCTCCAGTCCACCGGAACGCTGAAGACCCGCAGCCTGCCCGCGTAGTAGTCGGCGAGCTCACCGAGCACCGCGGCCGTCCGGCCGGGCTCGTCCACCTCGACCAGTTTGAGCCCCTCCAGAACACGGGCCCTGAGTCCCTGTCCCTCCCTGTAGCTCCAGCCGACACCCGCCACGCCGTCCTCCGTGACGGCGACGGACATGTCCCCCAGCGGTGTCGGGACACTCCCGAACGCCACGGTTCCTACCATGTGGACTGTGTCCCTTCGCGAACTCGTCGTCCTCGGCACCTCAAGCGCGGTCCCCACCCGCCACCGTAACCACAACGGCTACCTCCTGCGGTGGGACGGTCAGGGCTTCCTGTTCGATCCCGGCGAGGGCACCCAGCGCCAGATGCTCCACGCGCGCGTCAGCGCCCATGACATCACCTGGATCTGCGTCACCCACTTCCACGGTGACCACTGCCTGGGGGTTCCCGGAATCGTCCAGCGCATCGCCAGGGACGGCGTCACCCATCAGGTCCAGGCGGCCTATCCGGCCTCCGGCGAGACCTACTGGCGCCGCCTGCGCCACGCCAGCGCCTTCGCCGACACCTCGGTGATCACCGAGCGCCCCGTCTCCGGCTCCGTCACAACCTTCGACGCGGGTCCGGTGACCCTCACCGCCCGCCCGCTCTCCCACCCCGTCGAGTCCTACGGCTACCGCCTCGACGAGCCGGACGGCCACCGGATGATCCCCTCGCTCCTCGCCGAGCGGGGAATCCGGGGCCCGTCGATCGGCGAATTGCAGCGCACCGGCACGGTCACCGCCCCGGACGGCACGGCCGTCCGGCTGGAAGAATGCAGCGAGCCGCGCCCCGGCCAGAGCGCGGCGTTCATCATGGACACCCGGCTGTGCGACAACGCGTTCGCCCTCGCCGCGGGCGTGGACCTGCTGGTGATCGAGTCCACGTTCCTGTCCGGGGAGTCGGCGCTCGCCTCGCAGTACGGCCACCTGACCGCCGCCCAGGCCGGCCGGGTCGCCGCCCAGGCCGGCCGGGTCGCCGCCGAGTCCGGTGCCCGCCGCCTCGTCCTGACCCACCTCTCCGAGCGCTACGACACCGTCGACGCCCCCCGGTTCCTCGAAGAGGCAGCCGGCACCTTCGACGGCGACATCGTCCTGGCCCACGACCTGACCCACATCCCCGTCCCCCGCAGGACCTAAGGAGAGCGCCCCCGTTCCCCGCCAAGAGCCGCCCACCCTTCACCATCCCCAGCAGCCTCCTCCAACCCTCGCTCCGCGGCCGTCAGCCGGCCCGGAGCGCGGAGCCACCCGACCGTCATCAGCGCCGGAAGCGGCGCGGCGGCATGGCCTCAGCGCGCGTTCAGAGGAAGCCGGCGTCGCGTACCTTCAGGGCGACGTGGACACGGTTGTCGGTCCCCAGCTTGGAGAAGATCCGGGTGATGTTCGCTTTCACGGTCGCGACGCTCATGTAGAGACGCTCGGCGATTTCGGCGTTCGAGCTGCCCCGGGCCACCTCGATCGCCACCTCGCGTTCGCGTTCGGTGAGCTTGGCCAGCTCCCGCTGCGCCTCCTGGCGCTGCGGTCCGCGTCCGCCGGTAGCCGCGGTGATCACCTGTCGTGTGACACTCGGCGACAGCACCGGCTCACCCCTCGCCACGGTGCGGACCGCCTCGATCATCTTCGGTGGCGGCGTGTCTTTCAGCAGAAAGCCGTCGGCACCGAGTTTCAGGGCCCGCAGCACCATGTCGTCGGCGTCGAACGTGGTGAGCACGAGGATCCGGGGCGGGTCTGGCTGGGCCAGCAGCAGCTCGGTGGTGGCCAGCCCGTCCTGGATGGGCATCCGGATGTCCATCAACACGACATCGGGCCTGAGGTCGCGGATCACGCCCATGGCCTGCCGGCCGTCCCCGGCCTCGCCGACGAGGTCCAGGTCGGGCTCGCCACCGAGAATGAGGCGCAGCCCGGTCCGCACCATCGGGTCGTCATCCACGATCACCAGTCGGGTCACAGTGTGAAGCCTCCCATGGCAATCGGGCATCGAGGATGAAGCGTCCGTCCTGGATGACATGGCGGAGAGTGCCGCCGGCCATCCGGGTCCGTTCGGCCAGGCCGACCAGACCCAGCCTTCCGCCGGGACCGGCAGGCGTCGCGGACGGCGCCGGATTGCTCACCCGGATTCGCAGGCCGTCACCCGGCCGCCCGCTGAGCTCGGCCGTCACCCGGCTGCCCGGCGCATGCTTGCGCGCGTTGGTCAGGGCCTCCTGCACGATCCGGTACGCATGCCGGCCGGTCTGCGCCGGCAGCCGTTCCCGGTTGTCCACGGTGTCGTCCACCTCGACCTGCTGGCCGGCGGCGCGCACTTCGCCGAACAGGGCATCCAGGTGGGCCAGGTTCGGCTGCGGAGCCTCCAGGGCGCCGTCGCGCCGGAGCGTGCCGAGCACGGCGCGTAGTTCGTTCAGCGACTGGTGCGCGTTCTCCTGTATCGCCAATGCGGCCTCGCGGGTCTCCTCGGCGGTGAGGTCCGTCCGGTACGCCAGGCCGCCGGCGAGCATCGACAGCAGAGAGATCCGGTGAGCCAGGACGTCATGCATCTCATGGGCGATCTTGACCCGTTCCGCCAGCTTGGCCTGCTCGATCCGCTGCAGCTGTTCGCGCTCCGCGGCCAGTGCCGCCTCCCGCTGTGAGGCGGCCAGGTCACGACGTCCGCGCAGGTACAGGCCGAAGACGGTCAGCCCGCCGAGGATGGTGGTCCCGGTCACCACGGAGACGACGGCCGCCTGGTTGACGCCGTTCCAGCTGGAACGTGCCACCAGGCACAGCCAGGACACGACCGCGAGCGCGATGAACTGACGCCACCGACGGTGCGCACCCAAGGACACGTACGCGACCTGAGCGGGGCCGGTCGCCGTGGTGGAGAAGACGGTCAGCAGGGCGGTCGCCAGCGCGATCGGCCACGGCTGGCGACGCCGCCAGCGCATCAGAACCAGCCCGATCACGCCGAGCCCCCCATCGACCAGTGCCGGCACAAGCCGATCACGGTCCTGGGAGACGACCACGGCCAGGACGGCGCCGTAGAACAGCATCGGCAGCAAGGCGCACAGGTAACGCAGCGCAATGTCCAGCTGATCCAGGGGTGGCTGGTTCTCCGTACGGTCGTGCACAGCCCACAGCCTAAAGACCACCTGGCCGATGCTTTAGCGACCTGGGTCGACATCCCGGTGGCCACAGGTCGAGAACCGGGACGACGGACCCGGCCCTGCGCCCGGTGATCCTCGACCTGGGTCCGATGATCGACTGCCTCACATCCGGTGGACTGGATCCATGATCGAGTTCAGTCACGTCAGCAAGGTCTACAAGGGGGTGAAGGCACTCGATGACGTGTCCTTCAGCGTCGAAGCAGGGAGCATCACCGGGTTCCTCGGGCCCAACGGCGCCGGGAAGTCGACGGCCATGCGCATCCTGGTCGGGCTCTCCCGCCCCGCGTCGGGTTCGGCCACCGTACTGGGCCGGCCGTACACCGAGCTGGACTGCCCGGGCTCCCAGGTCGGCACGGTGCTCGACGCCGGCGCCCAGCACCCCGGCCGCACCGGGCGGGAGATCTTGACCCTGGGCGCGATGACGCTCGGCCTGCCGATGTCGCGGGTCGACGAGGTCCTCGATCTGGTCGGGTTGACCGGCCAGGAGAGCCGGCGGACGGTCGGCGGCTACTCGCTCGGAATGAGGCAGCGTCTCGGCATCGGTCACGCCCTCCTCGGTCAGCCGAAGGTGCTCATCCTGGACGAGCCCGCCAACGGTCTCGACCCCCAGGGCATCCAGTGGATACGTGGGCTGCTCCGCGGCCTCTCCGAATCGGGTTGCTCGATGCTGCTCAGCTCACACCTGCTTCATGAGGTGGAGCAGGTCGCCGACCACATCGTGATGATCGGCCGCGGCCGCGTCCTCACCCAGGGCACCGTCGACGAGCTCAGCCAGGGCCAGAGCCTCGAACAGACCTTCCTCGAACTGACCGCGGACGCCGATCGGAGTACGGCATGACCAACACCGGCATCCCCGCGACCAAGAGAAACACGGATGACACCGCGGCGGACGACGTCAAGACCATCGGGTCGAAACCCGCGGACATCCACCGGCCCCGGACACCGATCCCTTTCCAGCGGCTGCTGGCGGTCGAGACCCGCAAACTCTTCGACACCCGCAGCAGCAAGATCATGACCGTGATTCTGATCACCCTGGTACTCGCGTCCATCATCGGTCGCGGCGTCGTCTCCGGTCCGGAGCTGCACACCTTGGTCGGCACCGCCGGAATCGGATTCGGGACCTTGCTCCCCGTGCTCGGCATCCTTACTGTGACCAGCGAATGGAGCCACCGGACCGCCCTGACCACGTTCGCGCTCGAACCCCGGCGATGGCGCGTGCTGGCAGCCAAGTGCCTGCCGCCGCTGATCACAGCCGTGGCGGCCTCTCTGTCCGCGATACTGGTCGCGGTGCCGGTGACGGCTGTCGTCGCCGGCGTTCAGGACGTCCCGGCCACCTGGGAGGTCGCCCCCCTCGCTCTGCTCGGCTGGACCGGGACGAACGTCCTCGTGGTCGCGATGGGGCTGGCCATGGGCATGCTGCTCCTGAACGCACCGGCCGCGATCGTGATCTGCCTGTCGACACCGATGCTGTGGAGCGTCGTCGGCAGGCTCGGTACCGCCGGCGAGGTCCTGACCGAGTGGTTCGACCTGAACACCACCGCAGTTCCCCTGATGGATGGCGACATGACCAGTGGCGACGTCGCCCGGTTGGTCGTGTCGATGATCTTCTGGATCGTCATCCCAATGGGGATCGGCGCCGTACGCGTGATCCGCAAGGAGGTGAACTGACATGCCTCCGAACACCCCCGGCACCGCCCCGGTCGGCCTGCCGGCGGCTATCTGAGGAGGGCCGTGGCATGGAGCGGAAGTCCCATGATTCCGTTGTCCCCCGCCGGGATCACCCCGTCCAGCGGGCGACGAAGTAGCCGACGCCGTAGGGGGCGCCCTCGTAGAGGATCTGGCCGTTCAGGGAGCCTCCCGCTCCGCCGAGGACCTGCAGGGCGGCGCGTCCGGCGACCCACAGCCCGGCGGCCTCGCCGGGGTCGAGTTCCGCGAGCGCCGGAGCCTCGGCCCGGGCGAGCGCTTCGACGATCGCGGTGTTGTACGGCTGCGCGCGGGGGTCGAGATATCCCGGGGACTTCTCGGTGAGGCAGGCGGAACCGTCAGCCATGACCAGCAGCGCCACGCGCCCTGTGGCCGCCAGCCGCTCACCGAGGGCCGCGCACTCCGCTGGAGCCGCGTCGAAGGAGATCGAGTGGAATCCCGAAGCGGTCAGGTGTTCTCTTTCGAGAAGCCACCGGCCGATCGACAGCGACAGCGGCAGGACGGGCTCCCCCTGTCCCGTCCGGAGGTCGAGGCCCCAGGGCGCCAGGCTTCCGGCCGCGTCCGCGCCGTATGCGGCGGCCCGGTCGGCGCCACCCACCACCACGATCGCGTCGGGATCGGCATCACGCAACGCCCCGACCGCCGCCGCGCAGGCAGCGCGGAGCTCGTCGAGCTCCATGGCCGCCGCACCGGCCAGCTCGGGGACCAACAGAGGAGGATGCGGGCACACAGCCGCGGCGACAAGCACGTCGCCAGACTAATCCAGACCGGTGGAACCGTCCGCCGCGGACCGCTCGCAGCCTCGCGGCGAGGGAGCGGTCCGGTGGCGTACGGCCGGCTACGGAGCCACTACTTTCCCGGCCCCTGAGGGGCCACGTACCCGGGAGGACCGTCGCTACGGGGGTCGACCTCGCCGTCCTCCGACTGCTGCGGACTGCTCTGCCGCTCCTTCGCCGGACTCTCCGCCGCAGGTTTGTCGGTGCCGGTGCCGGAGCCGCTCCTGGCAGCCTTGCCCGCGTTGGCCTCGGAACCAGTACCGGCGTCTCCGCCGGACGTGCCGTGCCGGCCAGATGCGGTGTCCGGCCGCTGGTCAGGCTCCTGCTTCCTGGCCGGCCCGGCGCTCTCATCCGATCCGGAATCCTGCGAGACGTCCTGGACACTCTCCGGTGACTGCGGCACCTGCGCGCCGCCGCGGTCGTCCCCGCCGCCGTTCACGACGGCGAAGACGGCGCCCCCGCCCAGCAGGGCGGCGGCAAGAACGGAGAAGACGGCTATGGCCGGGCCGTTTCTCCTGTTTTTCCTACGGGATTTCGGCCCACCGGCGGGGCCGGTGAGGACTTCTGGCTCTCCAGGACTGCCCGGAGATTGGGGGACATGCATGAGGAAAACTCCCTGCGGTTCTCGGGGGGAAACCTCCACGGCTTCCGAGGGTGCGGAACCACAGTAGTCACAGCAGGGAAGTGCTCGCGCAGCAACAACGGATGTATCACGAAATCACATCTATTGGGACACATGCGTTAACGCCGTACGGCCGCGACCGTCCCGGGATCTCAGCCGACGACGTGTCCGCCTGTCAGGAGGGGACGGAGCAGCCGGAGGCCTCGGGGAGCGGGGCGGGGCGGCCGATCGAGGGCATGCCGAGCATGACCCCGGGGCCGGCACTCGCCGGGGCGCCCTGCCTGGCCTCCCAGGCGTCGCCCGCGCGGGTGCGGCGGAGCCTCAGCGCGGGACCGTCGGCGACCAGGTGGTGCGGCGCGGCGTAGGTGACCTCGGCGCTCACCACGTCACCCGGGCGTGGAACCTCCGCGCCCGGCGTGAAGTGGACCAGGCGGTTGTCGGGAGCGCGGCCGGACAGGCGGCGGGTCGCCTCGTCCTTCCGGCCCTCGCCCTCGGCGACCAGCACCTCCAGCGTCCGGCCGACCTGCTCCCTGTTCTCCTCCCAGGAGATCTCGGTCTGCAGGGCGACGAGCCGCTCGTAGCGCTCCTGCACGACCTCCTTGGGAATCTGGTCGTCCATGGTGGCGGCGGGAGTGCCGGGCCGGATGGAGTACTGGAATGTGAAGGCGTTGGCGAACCGCGACTCGCGCACCACGTCAAGAGTGCCCTGGAAGTCCTCCTCGGTCTCGCCGGGGAAGCCCACGATGATGTCGGTGGAGATGGCCGCGTCGGGCATGGCGGCGCGGACCCGCTCGATGATGCCCAGGTAGCGCTCGGCCCGGTAGGAGCGGCGCATCGCCTTGAGGATCCGGTCGGAGCCGGACTGCAGCGGCATGTGGAGCTGGTGCATCACGTTGGGCGTCTCGGCCATGGCCGCGATGACGTCGTCGGTGAACGCGGCCGGGTGCGGGCTGGTGAAGCGGACCCGCTCCAGCCCGTCGATGTCGCCGCAGGCCCGCAGCAGCTTGCCGAAGGCCAGCCGGTCGCCGAACTCCACACCGTAGGTGTTGACGTTCTGGCCGAGCAGGGTGATCTCCAGCACGCCCTGGTCGACCAGGGTCCGCACCTCGTTGAGAATGTCGCCGGGACGGCGGTCCTTCTCCTTGCCACGCAGCGCCGGCACGATGCAGAACGTGCAGGTGTTGTTACACCCGACGGAGACCGACACCCACGCGGCATAGGCGGACTCGCGCTTGGTCGGCAGCGTGCTCGGGAAGGTCTCCAGGGATTCTTTGATCTCGACCTGGGCCTCCTGCTGGACGCGCGCCCGCTCCAGCAGCACCGGCAGCGAGCCGATGTTGTGGGTGCCGAACACCACGTCCACCCAGGGCGCCCTGCGGACGATCTCCCCCTGGTCCTTCTGCGCCAGGCAGCCACCCACGGCGATCTGCATGCCCGGGTTGCTCACCTTCGAGGGGCGCAGGTGTCCGAGATTGCCGTAGAGCTTGTTGTCGGCGTTCTCCCGGACGGCACAGGTGTTGAACACGACCACGTCGGCCGTCTCCCCCTCGGGCGCGGGGACATAGCCCGCGTCTTCGAGAAGGCCCGACAGGCGCTCGGAGTCGTGCACGTTCATCTGGCACCCATAGGTACGGACCTCGTACGTGCGGGCGCTCTCCACGGTGACAGTCATCTCAACAGACAAGGGTAGGCGCTCCACACGCCCCCTGGGTACGGCCCGCACCCTCCGTACGTTAAGTAATGGATCCGTCACACCGAGCTAAACAGGCTGTTAAGCCGTGGGCTCCAAAGCCGCGTGCGAGAATAAGACTCGACCGACAGAGCTGAGAGTGGTGAGCCCGCGATGGCGATGCCCGTGCAGACCTCGGAGGCGCCAGTGAAGGCCAAGAAGCCGCACAGGAAGAAGGCGGCGCCGACGTCGGACAGCATCTGGGGCACCCCGGGCGAGCTCACTGTCGATGAGTGGTTCGAGCTCAACTCGCGGGACGACGGCAGTCGTTACGAGCTCGTCGACGGGAGCCTCATCGTGTCCCCCGCCCCATCTTTCAGGCACCAGCGCCTTGGAGATCGCCTCCAGAATCTCCTGGAAAGCTTCTCACCAGAGGAGATGGTGCCGGTCACTGCCACAGGCCTGCTCCTGGACCGTAAGCCTGGAGTCATTCCCGATCTGATGGTGGTCGACAAGGCACCGTTCGAAGAGGGCGCAGACATCGCCCAGCCCGAGTGGGTGCACCTGGTCGTGGAGATCGTCTCCAAGTCCACCACGGCCACAGACCGTCGAATCAAGCATGCGAAGTACGCAGAGGCGGGCATTCCACACTTCTGGCGCATCGAGATGAGACCGTTCCGCGGCCAGGGCAATGACGAACTTCCGGTGATCTTCACTTACGTGCTCGACGAGAATGGGGAGTACCAACTCACCCACCGCGTCTCCGCGGGTGCAACCGCCGACTTCACCGAGCCGTTCAAAGTGATGCTCGATCCGGCAGCTCTCGCGGAGATCTGATCCAGACGCTGAGTCAAGTTTTACTCGAAACCGGCCGGTCGTGATCTGATCGGTACCGCAGGGTTAGCCCGGGGTGCTCTCACGGAATTACGTTGTCAAGCATGACGGAGAACGGGGACGCAACTCCTCTGGTTGTGCTTGCGGATGTCAACAAGCACTTCGGTAACCTGCATGTCCTGCGGGACATCAATCTGACGATCTCTCGTGGCGAGGTCCTCGTCGTCATCGGCCCCTCGGGCGGCGGCAAGTCGACCCTGTGCCGGACGATCAACCGGCTGGAGACGATAGACAGCGGAACGATCACCTTTGACGGGCAGCCGCTCGCGGCGGAGGGCAAGACGCTCGCCAGGCTCAGGTCCGAGGTCGGCATGGTGTTCCAGTCCTTCAACCTGTTCGCGCACAAGACGATCCTGGAGAACGTCACGCTCGGGCCGATCAAGGTCCGCGGCACCGCCAAGGCCGAGGCCGAGCGCCGGGGCATGGAGTTGCTGGAACGGGTCGGGATCGGCGCCCAGGCGTCGAAGTACCCGGCTCAGCTCTCGGGAGGTCAGCAGCAGCGTGTGGCCATCGCCCGCGCCCTGGCCATGGATCCCAAGATGATCCTGTTCGACGAACCGACCTCGGCCCTGGACCCGGAGATGGTCCAGGAGGTGCTCGATGTCATGATCGGCCTCGCCCAGGAGGGCATGACGATGATGGTCGTCACCCACGAGATGGGCTTCGCCCGCCGCGCGGCGAACCGCGTGGTGTTCATGGCGGAGGGCCAGATCATCGAGGAGAACACCCCCGAGGAGTTCTTCACCACCCCGCGGACGGATCGGGCGAAGGACTTCCTTTCCAAGATCCTTACGCACTGAAGTCCTCTTGGCCAGCTGCTCCCCCCAGAGAAGAATGAGGTAATGGAACATGCGAGTACTACGTGTCGGTGTGGCACTGGCGGCCGTGAGCGCGCTCACGATGGGCCTCGCGGCCTGTGGCGGTGACAAGACCTACTCGTCGGTCGCCGAGAAGGTGCAGGACAGCAAGAAGATTGTCGTCGGCACCAAGTGGGACCAGCCGGGTCTCGGCCTGAAGAAGGGTGCCGCGCCGGAGGGCTTCGACGTCGACGTGGCCAAATATGTCGTGAAGGAGCTGGCGGGCGGCGGAGACGTCGCGATCGACTGGAAGGAGTCCGCCTCCTCCAACCGTGAAGCCTTCCTCGCCAACGGCACCGTGGACATCATCTTCGCGAGCTACTCCATCACCGACAGCCGCAAGGAGAAGGTGTCGTTCGGCGGGCCGTACATCGTGGCCCACCAGGACACCATGGTCCGCGGCGACGACGCCAGCATCACCAAGGCCACCGATCTGAAGGGCAAGCGGATCTGCCAGGCCGCCGGATCCAACTCCTACAAGCGGATCACCGACCCGCCGCCGGACGGCAAGCTCGACCTCGACGCCCAGCTCGTCGGTGCCGCCAACTACTCGGAGTGCGTGGCCAAGCTGAGCGGCAGCAACCTCGACGCCGTCACCACGGACGACCTCATCCTCGCCGGTTTCGCCGTCCAGGCAGCCGACTCCGGTGGAAACTTCAAGGTCCTCGGCGACCCCTTCACCGACGAGAAGTACGGCGTCGGCCTGAAGAAGGGCGACACCAAGACCTGCGAGGCCGTCAACGCGGCCATCACCAAGATGTACCAGGACGGCACCGCCAAGCAGCTGCTGGACAAGTGGTTCGGCAAGATCCAGGGTCTCACGCTGCCCACGGACGCTCCCGCGTTCGAGCCCTGCGCCTAATCCGACCTTACGCAGCGGCCGGTGGCCCGGCCTCCGGGGCACCGGCCGCTTGCCGTCCTCTGGTGGAGCACGATGGATGATCTGATCAAATACGCGCCGGACCTGCTGGCGGGCTTTCTGGAGAACGTGCAGCTCTCCCTGATCTGCGCAGTCTTGTCGCTGATTTTCGGCACGGTCCTGGTGTCAATGCGAGTCTCGCCGACACCGGTCCTGCGCGCGGTGGGAACGACCTACGTCAACATCGTGCGGAACACGCCGCTGACCCTGGTCCTGGCCTTCTCCGCGCTCGGCCTCAGCGACACCCTCGGCCTGATCTTCTCCGACGAGCCGGGCAGCAACGCCTTCTGGCTGGTGGTGCTGGGACTGTCGATCTACACGGCGAGCTTCGTCTGCGAGGCGCTGCGCGCCGGCGTCAACACGGTCCCGCTGGGACAGGCAGAGGCCGCCCGGGCGATCGGGCTCACCTTCTTCCAGTCCCTGAGGATGATCATTCTCCCGCAGGCCTTCCGGGTGGTCATCGCCCCGTTGGGCAGCGTGATGATCGCCATGATCAAGAACACCACCGTCGCGATGGCCGGTGGCTATCTGGCGGAGTCGGCGTTCGTCATGAAGGACACCTTTGACGACACCGGCGCCTCGATCCCCATCTTCCTGGGGCTCGTCGTCGCGTTCATGGTCTTCACCCTGCCGATCGGCTTCTTCACCGGGTGGCTGGCCAACCGGCTGGCGGTGGTCCGATGAGCTCCCAGGCGAGTGTCCTGTTCGACGCGCCGGGGCCGCGCGCGCGGCTGCGCAACAACGCCCTGACCCTCCTCGCGGCGGTCGGGCTGGCGGCGATCGTCTACTTCGTCTACGCCAGGTTCGACGCGAAGGGCCAGTGGGACGGCAAGATCTGGCGGCCGTTCCTCGACGCCTCCACCTGGGTCGACTACATCATTCCCGGCCTGCTCGGAACCCTCAAGGCCGCGGGGCTCGCGGCGGTGTTCGCGCTGGTCTTCGGCGCGGTCTTCGGTCTGGCCAGGCTCTCCGATCACAAGTGGATCAGAATCCCCGCCGGCGCGGTCGTCGAGATCTTCCGTTCGATCCCGCTGCTGCTGCTGATCTTCTTCATCTTCTATCTCGCACCCAGCGTGCTCGGTGGCGGTGACTACACCCTGATCGCGCTCGTGGCCGGCCTGACCCTCTACAACGGCTCGGTCCTGGCCGAGATCGTCCGGGCCGGCGTCCGTGCCGTGCCCAGGGGCCAGTCCGAGGCGGGCTACGCGATCGGGCTCCGCAAGGGCGGCGTGATGCGGCTGATCCTGCTCCCGCAGGCCGTCACGGCGATGATGCCGGCGATCGTGAGCCAGCTCGTCGTGCTGCTCAAGGACACGGCGCTCGGCTACATCATCGCCTACGTCGACCTGCTGAACATGGGTTTCAAGATCATACCTGCCGTCAACTTCGGGTCCCTCATCCCGGCCGCGATTGTCATCGGGATCATCTACGTCGGCCTCAACATGACGCTCAGCGCCATCGCCACCTGGCTGGAGAAGCGCAGCCGCCGCAGCCGGAAGACCTCGGCCACGCCGATCGTTCCGCCCGGAGCGGTCGTGATGCCGGGCGCCGGAGACAGTATGTCCGCGGTGGGCTGACGCGGTTCCGCACCAGGACGGTCACCAGCCGCGGTGATATCCGGTTCCGTACCCGGCCGGTCACCAGCCGCAGTGGATCTGCCTGGTTCCGTCCAAGGGCGGTCCACTTGTCGGGGTGGATTGCCCGGATTCCGTCCGAGGGCGGCCACCGGTCGTGGTGGCCGCCCTCCGGCGTCCGGAAACCCCGAGTTACCGCATGTCATGCCGGATGCTCGCCATACCGACGACAGGCGCCGGGTTATCGGGCAGGATTACGCCATGTCCCCCGAGCAGGTCGTCCTGCCGTACGCCATCTGGCCTTCCCCGATCTCCAGCACCGGGGTGGCCCGGTCCGGACTGCGCCTGGGATTCCCGACGGTGCTCGGTGAGGAGGTGTGGTGGACCGAGGACCGCCCCGCCGAAGGCGGCCGGACCACGATCGTGCACCGAGACGCGGGCGGCACGGTCCGGGAGCTGCTGGCCGCGCCGTGGAGCGCCAGGACCCGCGTCCACGAGTACGGCGGGCGCTCCTACGCGGTGGTCCCCGGGGGCGGCGTGGTGTTCGCCAACCTCACCGACCAGCGGCTCTACCTGCTGCCTCCCGGCGGGAAACCCCGGCCGATCACGCCGGAGCCCGAGCGGGAGTCCGGGCTCCGCTACGCGGACATGATCGTCCACGACGGGCAGGTCTGGTGCGTCCAGGAACGGCACCACGACGGCGGGATCAGCCGTTCGATCGTGTCCGTCCCGCTGGACGGCGGCGAGGCGCCGCGCGAGCGGGTCAGCGGGAGTGACTTCTACGCCTCCCTCGCAATCTCCCCTGACGGCGAGCATCTGGCCCACATCTGCTGGAACCACCCCCGCATGCCGTGGAACGGCACCGAGCTGCGGATCACCCGACTGGCCGACGGCTCCTCCTGGACGGTCAAGGGGGGGTCCTCCGAGTCGGTGCTCGCCCCGCAGTGGCGCGACAACCGGCATCTCTATCTGATCTCCGACTGGTCGGGCTGGTGGAACCTCTACCAGATCGGGATACACGGCACGTCATGCCAGGCGCTCCACCCGGTGGAGGAGGAGTTCGCCGGGCCGTTGTGGCAGCTCGGCGCCACGCCGTACCGGGTGCTGGCCGACGGGCGGATCGCGGTCCTGCACGGGCAGGGAGATCTGCGGCTGGGCATCCTCGACCCGGACAGTGGCGTGCTGACCGACCTGGAGGTGCCCTACGACGGCTGGGACCCGGTTCTCGCCTCCGACGGGCACGTCCTGGCCGGGATCGGGTACGGCACGGCGGTGCCCCGGTCGATCGTCCGGGTGGACGCCGTGACCGGGCAGGCGCAGACGCTCCGCCGCGACGTCGACGAGCTGCCCGACATCGCCTACCTGCCGCGCACGCGGGCCGTGGAGGTCGAGGGCAGGTTCGGCGGCCGGATACACGCGTTCCTCTACCCGCCGTCGAATCCGAAGGCACGCGGCGACGGCGCTCCGCCATACGTCGTGTTCGTTCACGGAGGCCCCACCGGGCACAGCGTCAGCGCGCTCGACCTGGAGAAGGCGCTCTTCACCAGCCGGGGCATCGGTGTGCTCGACGTCAACTACGGCGGCTCCACCGGCTACGGCCGCGCCTACCGCGACCGGCTGCGCGGCCGATGGGGGGTGGTCGACGTGGACGACTCGATCGCCGCCGCCGAATGGCTGGCCGCGGAGGGTCTGGCAGACCCGGCACGGATCGCGATCCGGGGTGGGAGCGCGGGCGGCTGGACGGTCATGGCGGCCTGTTGCGCGTCCAACGTGTTCGCCGGCGGGGTCTCCTACTACGGCGTGAGCGCCCTCGCCTCGTTCGTCGCGACCACCCACGACTTCGAGTCCCGCTACGTCGAATGGCTGGTGGGTTCCGCGGACCCCGTCCTGTACGGCTCACGCGAGCCCCTCGGCCGGGCCGCCGGGGTGAGCTGCCCCATGCTGCTCCTGCAGGGCCTGTCCGATCCGGTGGTCCCCGCGGCCCAGTCTCAGGCGTTCGCCGACGCCCTCGCCGAACGCGGCGTCCCCTGCACCTACCTCACCTTCGAGGGCGAGGCCCATGGTTTCCGCCGCGTCGAGACACGCAGCGCGGCGCTGGCCACCGAACTGGCCTTCTACCAGCAGATCTTCCGGTGATCGCGCACGGACTTCAGAGCCGGGCCATTAGCGGGCGAACTCGGTGGCACGGGACTCGCGCACGACCGTGATACGGATCTGGCCGGGATAGATGAGCTCCTCCTCGACCTGCTTGGCGACGTCTCGGGCGATCACCTGGGCCTGGATGTCGTCGACCGAGTCGGGTTTCACCATGACCCGGACCTCCCGGCCCGCCTGCATGGCGAAGACCTTCTCGACGCCGTCGTAGGAGGTGGCGATCTCCTCCAGCCGCTCCAGCCGCTTGACGTAGGCCTCCAGCGACTCACGCCGGGCTCCCGGGCGGCCACCGCTGATGGCGTCGGCCGCCTGGGTGAGAACAGCCTCGACGGTCTTGACCTCGACCTCGTTGTGGTGGGCCTCGATCGCGTGGACGACGTCCTCGTGCTCGCCGTACCGCCTGGCGATCTCAGCCCCGATGAGTGCGTGGCTGCCCTCGACCTCGTGGGTGAGGGCCTTGCCGATGTCGTGCAGGACCGTGCAGCGCTTGAGCAGCATCGGATCGAGCCGCAGCTCCGCTGCCATGATCCCGGCGATGTGGGCGGACTCGACGAGGTGGCCGAGCACGTTCTGGCCGTAGGAGGTGCGGTAGCGGAGCTGGCCGAGCAGGGTGATGAGCTCGGGGTGCATCTCGGTGATGCCGAGCTCCATCAGGGCGTCCTCACCGGCGCGCACGCAGAGTTCCTGAACCTCGGCCTTGCTGCGCTCGTGTGCCTCCTCGATCCGCTGGGGGTGGATGCGCCCGTCGAGCACGAGCTTCTCCAGCGTCAGCCGGGCGGTCTCACGGCGGACCGGGTCGAAGCACGACAGCAGCACCGCCTCCGGCGTGTCATCGATGATCAGGTTTACCCCGGTGGTCGACTCGAACGCGCGGATGTTACGGCCCTCGCGGCCGATGATGCGCCCCTTCATCTCGTCACCGGGCAGGTGCAGGACGCTGACGACGGACTCGGCGGTCTGCTCGGCGGCCACGCGCTGGACGGCCAGCGTGACAATCTTGGTGGCCCGCTTCTCACCCTCTTTGCGGGCGTCGGTCTCGATCTCCCTGACGATCAGCGCGGCCTCACGCTTGGCCTGGTTCTCGATCTCCCGGACCAGCTCGGACCTGGCCTGTTCGCCGGTGAGCCCGGCCACCCGTTCCAGAATGGCCCTGCGTTCCTGGGCGACCCGTTCCAGATCCTCGCGACGGCCGGCGAGCTGGGTCTCCGTCTCGGCGAGCTTCCGCGCCCGGTCGGCCTGTCGTCCGGCCTCCTCATCGAGGCGCTGTTCCCGCTCGGCCAGCCGGTTCTCCCTGCGCTCAAGGTCGGACCGGAACTCCTTGAGCTCGTACTTCAGCACCCGGCTTTCGGCCTCGGCCTCTCTGCGTAGATCGGCGGCTGTTTCGACGGCGAGTTCGGCCTTGCGCAGAACCTCTTCCGCGTCGTTCTGGGCTCTGGCGCGGATATCGGCGGCCTCACACCTGGCCTCCTCCAGAACGGCCTGGATCTCGGCCTCCTGTTCGGGGGAAGGGCCGCTCCTGCCGCCTACTCCACCGGTGCGGCGCAGCAACACGATCAGCGCGACTGCCGTCACCACGGCAAGGACCGCAACCGCCCCCGCCAGTGTGACGACCACAACCGGATCCATGCGCGCCCCGCCCTCCTCGCGTCGCAGATACCAAGCACGCGAGGGGTCACACACACGGCACGGAATGTCCAAGCGCTGGCGCCACCAGGACAGATATCAACTCAGGTCCGCCATCGGGCCGGCTGTTTCCGCCGACACACCGGTTGCCCACATCCGTCAAGCTTGCTCGTCCGTAATTCACCGTTATGACAATCCGCACTGCGGAGTAACTCCTCACTGCAGTCGAGATTAGGCGTCAAAGAGGTAACAAGCAAGCAAAGAAGCATTAGGGACTTGCTAAACCTGAGGGGATGATTTTTCTCCGTTCATCCCCGGTTAAGCAAGGGGAATCGTCGAATTTCCGGCCTCCCCGGGACGTGACAGCCCCGGCTACCGCGGCGGAACGCCATCCGTCAGGTGCTCCGCACGCTTACCGTCCCGACGTGCTTTTATCCGTCATAGAGGTAATCGGACTCCGCCGAAAACGTAGGATCTTCCGCCTCTTCGCTCTCAAGCGCCTCGCGGACCACGCGAAAGGCCAGGCCGGGACCGTATCCCTTCCGGGCGAGCATGCCGGCCAGCCTCCGCGTCCTGGCCGCCGGCTCCAGACCGCGGGTCGACGAAAGCTTGCGCGCCACGAGCCTTCTGGCCGTCTCCACCTCCTGGTCGGAGTCGAGCTGCCCCACCGCCTCCTTGACGGTATCCTCGTCCACCCCGCGGTGACGCAGCTCCGAGGCGAGTGCCCTGCGGGCGAGACCTCGCCCGGCATGGCGCGAACTCACCCATGCCGCAGCGAACGCCTCGTCGTCGATGAGCCCGACCTCGGAGAACCGCTCGAGCACGGCCTCGGCCGCCTCCTCGGGCACCTCACGCTTACGCAGCGCCTCGGCGAGCTGGGCACGGGTGCGCGGCGCCATGGTCAGCAACCGCAGGCAGATCGCGCGCGCGACGGCCTGGGGATCCGCGGCCGGTCCTTGGCCTGCCGGAGAACCCTCGACCGGCCCGTCGGGCAGGACTTCCGCGGAGGAGCCCCGGGACCGCTTCTCCGGCACGTCCGCCCAGGCCCCCCAGTCCCGCGGTCCGGCCACGTCAGCCGGACCGGAGTCAGGTCCCGTCGTCATCGGTCAACCCGGTTCAGACGTCACCCGGCTTGGGGGTGGCCGCCTTGGAGCCGCGACCGGACGCGGCGGAAGCCGGTGCGGAAACGGGAGCCGCGGGCGGCGGAGTGGCCGGGCTGTCGAGGCGCGGGCCGATGCCGAGCTTCTCCTTGATCTTCTTCTCGATCTCGTTGGCCATGTCGGGGTGGTTCTTCAGGAAGTTACGGGCGTTCTCCTTGCCCTGCCCGAGCTGGTCGCCCTCGTAGGTGTACCAGGCGCCGGACTTGCGGACGAAGCCGTGCTCGACGCCCATGTCGATCAGGCCGCCCTCGCGGGAGATGCCGACACCGTAGAGGATGTCGAAGTCGGCCACGCGGAAGGGCGGGGCCATCTTGTTCTTGACGACCTTCACCCGGGTGCGGTTGCCGACCGCCTCGGTGCCGTCCTTCAGCGTCTCGATGCGGCGGATGTCGAGACGGACCGAGGCGTAGAACTTCAGCGCCTTTCCACCGGTCGTGGTCTCGGGCGAGCCGAACATGACGCCGATCTTCTCACGGAGCTGGTTGATGAAGATCGCGGTGGTGCCGGTGTTGTTGAGCGCGCCGGCGACCTTGCGCAGTGCCTGGGACATCAGACGGGCCTGGAGGCCGACGTGGCTGTCGCCCATCTCGCCCTCGATCTCGGCCTTGGGCACCAGTGCCGCGACCGAGTCGATGACCAGCAGGTCGACGGCGCCCGACCGGATCAGCATGTCGGCGATCTCCAGCGCCTGCTCGCCGGTGTCGGGCTGGGAGACGAGGAGCGCGTCGGTGTCGACGCCCAGTTTCTTGGCGTATTCCGGGTCGAGGGCGTGCTCGGCGTCGATGAACGCCGCGATGCCGCCGCCTCGCTGGGCGTTGGCCACCGCGTGCAGGGCGACGGTGGTCTTGCCCGAGGACTCGGGGCCGTAGACCTCGATGATGCGTCCACGCGGGAACCCGCCGATGCCGAGAGCCACGTCGAGCGCGATGGAACTGGTCGGGATCACTTCGATGGGCGCGCGGGTCTCGTCGCCGAGGCGCATGACAGAGCCCTTGCCGAACTGACGCTCGATCTGAGCGAGCGCGGTCTCAAGCGCCTTCTCGCGGTCGTTAGCCGCCATGGGTGCCCCCTGAAGGGTCGCGGGTTGAATCGGTTGCCAGAAAGCTACGGGGTGCCACCGACATTTTCTGAAGAGCCCGCCACGAGTGACGGCGTGTCCAATATAGCCGAACGACTGTTCGATCGTCGCTCAACTTCATCGCGCGTTCCCTGGACGGCGCAGGCCGCAGGAGACGGTGGACCCCATCCCGGAGGAGACATTCCCGGACATTCCGCGAGACGTGTTGTCAACGGGCTGACCTGGGATGATTCTGAAGGCAAACGGATCCCGAGGTGCCCGATGTGACCGCCCCGTTCGCCCGGCAACGCCTGGCCCATCTTGAGTCCCTGGCCGCCGAACTGTCCGGCCGGGGGCTGGCGAGCCGCATGCTCGGGGCCGATGCCCCGGTGCTCTGGGTGTGGCATCCGCGTAGCCGGAAACAGATCATCGTCTTCGCCTGCCCGGCCGGAGAAGGCTGGCTCTTCCTGTGGTCGCCGGACGGCCAGGAGCGCGCCGAGGACCCCGGCCAGGTGGCCGACCTGCTCAGGAAACTGCTGGACGGCGCTCCCCGTTGAATGAAGCCGGACCGCCGGTGGGCCCGGTCACACCGGAGACGCGGGAACTCGTCCCTTCACCTCGGCGCCTCAGCGCAGCCGGGCGGGGACGTCGGACACCCCGCACACAGCCCGCCAGACGTCTTTGGCTGCGATGCCGTCGGCCAGCGCCTGGTTCACGGTCCGGCCGCCCAACTCGGCGATGTTGTAGTCGCGGGCCCACGACTCCGCGTACGGGTCGCCGAAGTGCAGTCTCATCCGGTTCCAGAACTCCGACAGGCGCATCCTCCAAGTGTGACCCCTCCCCGGCGTGCTCGCGACCGAGGTCGAAGGTGCGACCACCGGGATTTTCCCCTACCTGTACGGCCTCCGTCCGCTGCCGGATTCTGTCGGTGGAGCCATGCACTATGGAACGGTGACCGGATCAGCGCTCGACCAGTTCAGCCCTGTGACCAGGGAGTGGTTCGCCGGAGCCTTCGCCTCGCCCACCGCCGCCCAGGAGGGGGCGTGGGCGTCGATCGCCCGGGGGGACAACACCCTCGTGGTCGCACCCACCGGATCCGGCAAGACGCTGGCCGCGTTCCTCTGGTCGCTCGACCGGCTGGCCGCCGAGCACGCGACCACGGTCGGCGGGCCGGGCGGAGACACCGTGAGCACCAGGCGAGGCCGGGAGCGCACGGGTGAGGGCGACGGAGGCGCCGGCCGGTGCCGGGTGCTCTACGTGTCACCGCTCAAGGCCCTGGCGGTGGATGTCGAACGCAACCTCCGGGCCCCGCTGGCGGGAATGCGGCAGACCGCGCGACGACTCGGGCTCGCGGTGCCGGAGATCTCGGTGGCGATCCGTTCGGGTGACACCCCGGCGCAGGAGCGGCGCCGTTTCGCGGCCAGGCCGGCGGACATCCTCATCACCACCCCGGAGTCGCTGTTCCTGCTGCTGACCAGTCAGGCCCGCGAGGCGTTGCGGGGGGTGGAGACGGTCATCGTCGACGAGGTGCACGCGGTGGCCGCCACCAAGCGCGGCGCCCACCTGGCCCTCAGCCTGGAGCGGCTCGACGCCCTGCTCCCCGAGCCCGCGCAGCGCATCGGCCTGTCGGCGACGGTCCGGCCGGTGGGCGAGGTGGCCGCCTTCCTCGGCGGCGCCCGCCCGGCTGCGCTGGTCCAGCCGCCCTCCGAGAAGGTGATCGAGGTCGAGGTGGTCGTCCCGATCGAGGACATGACCGAGCTCGACGGCGCCCCGCGCCCATCCCGGCCCGACGACGACCAGTGGCTGATCGAGCCCCCGGTCCGGCGGTCCATCTGGCCGCATGTGGAGGAGCGGCTGCTCGACCTGATCGGGGCCCACAGCTCGACGATCGTGTTCGCCAACTCCCGGCGGCTGGCCGAGCGGCTGTGCACCCGTCTCAACGAGCTGGCCTGGGAGCGGAGGACCGGCGGCGCGGAGATGGCGGAGATGACGGAGATGACGGAGCCCGCGCACTGGGCGGAGGGGTTCCCCGCTCCCCCCGCCTCCCTGTCCACGCCGGCGGCGATGATGGCGCAGGCCGGGGCCGCCCAGGGGGCGGTCCCGGAGATCGTGCGGGCCCACCACGGATCGGTGTCGAAGGAGGAGCGCTCCCAGATCGAGGAGGCGCTCAAGTCCGGGCGGCTGCCGGCGGTCGTCGCGACCTCCAGCCTGGAGCTCGGCATCGACATGGGCTCGGTGGACCTGGTCGCCTGTGTGGAGTCACCGCCGAGCGTGGCCGGTGGCCTGCAGCGGATCGGCCGGGCCGGGCACCAGGTGGGCGCCGTCTCGCGGGGCGTGATCTTCCCCAAATACCGGGGTGACCTGGTCCAGACGGCCGTGGTGGCCGAGCGGATGAGAAGCGGGGAGATCGAGGAGCTCCGCTACCCGCGCAACCCCCTCGACGTGCTCGCCCAGCAGATCGTGGCGATGACCGCGCTCGACGAGTGGACGGTGGACGAGCTGGAGGCCGTCGTACGGCGTGCCGCACCGTACCGGACGCTCCCCCGCAGCGCACTGGAGGCGACGCTCGACATGCTCGCGGGGCGCTATCCGAGCGAGGAGTTCGCCGAGCTGCGCCCGCGCATCGTGTGGGACCGGGTCACCGGCACCCTGCGGGGGCGTCCCGGAGCCCAGCGGCTGGCCGTGACCAACGGCGGCACGATCCCCGACCGGGGGTTGTTCGGCGTCTTCCTGGCCGGAGAGAAATCCTCCCGGGTAGGCGAGCTGGACGAGGAGATGGTCTACGAGTCCCGGGTCGGGGACGTGTTCGTGCTGGGCGCGACCTCCTGGCGGATCGAGGACGTCACCGCCGACCGGGTGCTGGTCTCCCCCGCACCCGGGCAACCGGGCAAGCTGCCGTTCTGGCACGGCGACAGCCCGGGGCGCCCGGCGGAGCTGGGCAGGGCGATCGGCGCGTTCCTCCGCGAGATGTCCGGCGCGGGCGCCGGTTCCGGTGCCGAGCCGGGCTCCAGCCAGCGGGGAGAGCCGGCGCGGGAGGAGGCGCTGGGGCGGATCAGGGCGGCCGGGCTCGACGAGTTCGCCGCGGCCAACCTGCTGTCCTACCTGGCCGAGCAGCGGGAGGCCACCGGATACGTGCCGGACGACCGGACCCTGGTGGTCGAGCGGTTCCACGACGAGCTGGGCGACTGGCGGGTCGTGGTGCACTCACCGTACGGGGCGCGGGTGCACGCGCCATGGGCGCTGGCGATCGGGCGGCGGCTGCGGGAGCGCTACGACATCGACGTCCAGGCCGTGCACTCCGACGACGGGATCGTGCTGCGCATCCCCGACACCCTCTCCGGCCCTCCGTCGGACGTGGCGACCTTCGACGCGGAGGAGATCGAGCAGATCGTCACCGAGGAGCTCGGTGGATCGGCGCTGTTCGCGGCACGGTTCCGGGAGTGCGCGGGGCGGTCCCTGCTGCTGCCGCGCCGCGCACCCGGCAGGCGCACCCCGCTCTGGCAGCAACGCCAACGGGCTTCGCACCTGCTCAACGTGGCCGGCCGCTACGGTTCGTTCCCGGTCGTGCTGGAGACGATGCGTGAGTGCCTGCAGGACGTGTACGACGTTCCGGGGCTGGTCCAGCTCATGCGGGACATCTCGGCGCGGCGGGTACGGCTGGTCGAGGTCGAGACCTCCCAGGCGTCGCCGTTCGCGGTGTCGTTGCTGTTCAACTACGTCGGCGCGTTCATGTACGAGGGGGACGCCCCCCTGGCCGAACGCCGCGCCCAGGCGCTCGCGCTCGACACGGACCTGCTGGCCGAACTGCTGGGCCAGGCGGACCTGCGCGAGCTGCTCGACCCCGACGTGATCGTCGACACCGAGCGCGAGCTGGCCCGGCTGGACCGGCCGCTCCGCGACGCCGAGGACCTGGCCGACCTGCTCCGTTCGCACGGTCCCCTCCTCGCGGCCGACGTGAGCCTGCGCGGGGGCGACCCGGTCTGGCTGTCCGATCTGGAGAGCGCGCGGAGGGCGATCGGGATACGGGTGGCCGGGCAGGAGCAGTGGGCGGCGATCGAGGACGCCGCCCGGCTGCGCGACGCGCTCGGCGTGCCGCTGCCGGCGGGAGTGCCGCATGCCTTCCTGGAGCCGGTGGACGACCCGCTGGGCGATCTGGTCGCCAGGCACGCCCGCACGCGCACCCCGTTCTCCGCCGGTACGGCCGCCGCCAGGTTCGGCCTCGGTCCAGCGGTCGTCGCTGACACGCTGCGCCGCCTGGCCACCTCCGGCCGGGTGGTGAACGGCGAGTTCAGGCCTGGCGGCCGGGGAGAGGAGTGGTGCGACGCCGGGGTGCTGCGGATGTTGCGCCGCAGGTCACTGGCCCGGCTCCGCAAGGAGGTGGAGCCGGTCTCGCCGGAGACCCTGGCCGCCTTCGCCCCCGCCTGGCACGGCATCACCGGCGCCCCACAGCGGGGCAGACCGCCGATTGACGCCCTGGTGAGCGCGGTCGAGCAGTTGCAGGGCGCGGCGATGCCCGCGTCGGCGCTGGAGACGCTGATCCTGCCTTCGCGGGTCCCGGGATACGATCCGTCGCTGCTGGACGAGCTGACATCCTCCGGCGAGGTCGTCTGGGCGGGACAGGGGTCGTTGCCGGGTGGGGACGGCTGGGTGGCGCTGTACTTCGCGGATACCGCCCCTCTGCTGGTGCCGGACCCGCTGGAGATCACCATGACCCCACTGCACGAGGCGGTCCTTACGGTGCTCGGCGGCGGCGGGGCGCTGTTCTTCCGGGAGTTGGCGGGCCGCGCCGGCTCCCTCCTGGCCGGATCGGTCCCGGATGACGGGACGCTCGCCGCCGCCGTGTGGGACCTGGTGTGGGCCGGGCGGATCACCGGCGACACGCTCGCACCGCTGCGGGCCACGCTCGGCACCGGCCGTCCCGCCCACCGTCCGGCCACGACCCGCAGGCGGCGGCCGGTGCTGCCCACCCGGAGCGGACCGCCGACCGTGGGCGGTCGCTGGTGGCTGCTGCCCAGAGCGGCGGACGACCCGACCCAGCGGGCGCACGCCCAGGCCGAGGCGCTGCTGGAACGGCACGGCGTGGTGACCAGAGGCGCGGTGACCGCCGAGCGGCTGCCCGGCGGATTCGCCGCGGTCTACCAGGTGCTCCGCGCCTTCGAGGAGAGTGGCCGGTGCCGCCGGGGCTACTTCGTGGAGGGGCTGGGCGGTGCCCAGTTCGCCCTCCCCGGGGCCGTCGACCGCATGCGCGCCACCTCCGCGCCGGCACCGGCGCCCGACCCGTGGAGCAGCCGGAGCCCGGAGGGCAACGGCCGGCGAGCGGTGGTGCTGGCGGCGGCCGACCCGGCCAACCCTTACGGCGCGGCCCTGTCCTGGCCCGCCCACCCCGGGGAGGTGTCCCACAAGCCGGGCAGGAAAGCCGGCTCGCTGGTGGTGCTCGTGGACGGGCACCTGGCGCTCTACGTCGAGCGGGGCGGCAAGACCCTGCTCTCCTTCACCGGCGACGACCGCCTCCGGCCCGCCGTGGACGCCCTGGCCCTGGCCGTCCGCGACGGTGCCCTGGGCAAGCTGACGGTGGAGCGGGCGGACGGCACCGCCATCAACGACTCCCCGCTGGCCGCCGCCCTGGAGTCCGCCGGGTTCCACCCGACCCCGAGGGGGCTCCGCCTGCGCGCCTAGGAGATCCCTGCCTGACGGGTCCGTTCTCCCGGCCGCGGCCGGGAGAACGCTGAGGACGGTCCTCACCTCTCAACGCACGGGCGCGGCCGTCGCGCGCGGGTCAGACGGAGGTGGGACCGTAGACGGCGGAGGCGGCCCCGGTGGTCATGGCCCAGTAGCGATCGCCATAGGACCAGTGCCACCATTCGGTGGGGTAGTTGACCAGGCCGGCCGACCTCAGGACGGTGCCGAGGAGGTCGCGGTGGTGGCGGGCCTCGGACGACAGGCCGGAGGCGTCGGTGTAGCACGCGCCGTCGCTCTGCTCCGGGGTGGCGTTGAGCGGGGTGCCCATGTCAAGCTCGTCCCCGTCCTCGGTGCACAGGGTCAGATCCACCGCCGCACCCGCGGTGTGCGGGGCGACCTCGACGGGCGAGACGTAGCGGCTGGCCGCCACGCAGATCTCTTCGGGCGACATTTTGGGGAATGCCACCCGCAGCTCCGCCGAGTACTCCTCGAAGATCCGCTGCTGCAGCGCCAGCGGCCGGTAGCCCTCCACGACCAGCAGCCGGTAGCCGGCTGGAAGATGCGCCTGCGCACCCTCCAGCCGGACCAGCAGCCCCTCTCTGAGATGGGCGAACGCCCCCTCGGGATCGGCCAGCCGCCTGTCCACCCGCAACCGTCCCCGGATGTCGGCCAGCCGCTCCCCTGACTCCTCGACGGGGATCGCGGAGACCCGGGGATCGGAGATCAAAACGATGTCGCGCATAGCGCCAATTCTCACACCGTCTCGGAGAACACCTGTTCCCGGGCCTGATGAAGCGCCGAGATCAGGGCACCGCGCAGCACCGGATTGCCCTGAACCTCCGTGACCACGACCCTCGGCTGGCTCGGACAGACCCTGGCCACGGCCTCCTCGACTCTGGCCGCGAGGGCTGTCCCGCCGGCCCTGCCGACGTCGCCGCTGAGCACCATCAGCGCGGGATCCAGGACCACGGCCACCGCCGCCACGCCGACCGCCAGTCTCCCGGCCAGCTCGTCCAGGAAACCCTCCGCCCCCTGGGCGACAGCCATACGGACATAGTCGCCGACGGAGCCGGCGGAGCCATCGGAACGGCCGGCGAGACCGTGCGCGGCCGCCAGGCCGGCCACGGCGTCGCCACCGACCAGACGCTGGAACGAGCCGGACTGGGGCTCGCTCACGTCGGTGGGGAGCGGCTCCCCGGGGACGGGGAGCCAGCCGATCTCACCCGCGCCACCGGTGAAGCCGCGGTGGAGGCGTCCGCCGAGCATGACCCCGAGCCCCTGGCCGACTCCCGCCCACACCAGCACGAAGTCGTCCATGCCCAGCGCCGCGCCGTGCGAGCGCTCGGCCAGCGCGGCCAGGTTCACGTCGTTCTCGATCGTCACGGGGACGTTGAGGTCACGGCGGAGCCCGGCGAGCACGCCGTCGTGCCAGGAGGGCAGGTCGAAGGAGAACCGGACGTCACCGGTACGGGGGTCGACGACGCCCCGGGTGCCGATCACGAAGGCCCGCAGGCCGGTCATGGGGATGGCCGCCGACTCACACGCCTTCTCGACGGCGCTGTGCACGAGCCGTACCGGGTCGTCGTGGCCGGTGGGGTCCACCGCTATCTCCGCGACGGTCTCACCGGTGATGTCGGCCACCCCGGCGCTGATCCGGTCCGGCAGGACGTCAAGTCCCACGACATACGCGCTCGACGGTACGACGCCATAGAGCGCGGCGTTGGGACCCCGTCCACCGGCCTGCTCACCGACTACCGCGACGAGGTCGCGATCCTCCAGCCTGGCGAGCAACTGCCCCGCGGTCACCTTGGAGAGTCCGGTATGTTCTCCCAGCTCAGCACGGGTGAGCGGACCATTGGACAGCAGGAGCTCCAGCGCTGCGCGATCATTGAGCTGGCGCAGCAGCCGAGGCGTTCCCGGACGTCTAGGCAAGGCCGACTCCCCCCGTCACGATCCGCTAACGATCGTTTCTTTTAAGAAAGTTTATTGTTAGTTTAACCGTAGTCAGCCCGCAGGCAAGTGATCGCACCGCGGGCTGCACGTAGCTCCGACCGCTCCTAGTGAGTGCAGAGGGTCGCGGGGGACCCCAGCCGATAACCGATGAGCGCAAATCCCGGCGAAAGCCTGAAAGGGAGAACTCCAGTGAAGTTCGCGAGAATCGCCACCACGACGGCCACCACCGCCGCCCTCGCCCTGGGTCTCGCCGCTTGTGGCAGCAGCGATCCTGCGCCGGCCGCCAACAGCGACACGTCCGCGCCCGCGCCCGCGCCCGCCGAGTCCGGGCCCAAGTTCGCCGGCCAGACCCTGACCGTCTGGCGTCTCGGCGCACCGGACGAGAAGCAGGACAAGCTCATGGGCGACCTGAACGCCAAGTTCAAGGAGACCACCGGCGCCGACGTCAATCTCCAGTGGGTGCCGTGGCCCGACGCGCAGGCCAAGTGGACCGCCGCGCTCGCCGGCGGCGAGGGCCCGGACGTCACCGAGTTCGGCAACGACCAGGTGGCCGCCTGGGTCGCGCAGGACGCCCTCACCGACCTGACCGAGATCGTCAAGGGCAACCCCGACTTCCAGCAGATCCCGCAGAACCTGTGGGGCTACGAGACGGTCGACGGCAAGATCTACGCCGCTCCGTGGGGCGGCGGCACCCGCGCCGTCCTCTACCGCAAGGACTGGTTCAAGGATCTGGGCATCGAGGTGCCCAAGACCTGGGACGACATCGTCGCGGCGGGCAAGAAGATCGTCGCCAAGAAGGGTAAGGACGTCGACGGCTTCGCCTTCAACGGCGGTTCCGACGCCAACATGTCGCTCTCCCCGTTCGTCTGGTCGGCCGGTGGCGACTTCGCCGCGTTCGAGGGCGGCAAGTGGGTCGGCAAGCTGACGGAGCCCGGTTTCAAGGAGGGCTTCCAGTTCTACACCGACCTGGTGACCAAGAACGGTATCTCGCGCAAGTCCGCCCTGACCCAGAACTCGGTCGACATCGCGACCCGCTTCGCCAACGGCAAGGTCGGCATGTACGTGACCGGCGGCTGGGACATCACCACCATCAAGGAGCAGAGCGGCGGCAAGATCGACGAGGAGAAGATGGCCTTCTTCTCGCTCCCCGCCAAGGACGGCAGCGGCCCGGCTCCGGCCTTCCAGGGCGGCAACGACATCGCCATCTGGAAGGACACCAAGAACCTCGAACTGTCCGCCGAGTACGTCCAGCTCGCCGCCGGCAAGGAGTTCGGCACCCGCTACGCCAAGGAGGGCGGCCTGCTCCCGCTCTACCCGGAGGCTCTGAGCGAGTACGCGGCCGACCCGGCGCAGGCGCCGTTCGCCGAGACCTTCAAGGTCGCCAAGGGCTTCCCGAACAGCACCCACTGGGCCGAGGCCAACGACACCAAGGCGGTCCTGCAGAGCGCGGCCCGCTCCGTCATCGAGGGCAAGAAGGACGTCGACGCCGCACTGGCCGACGCCAACAAGGAACTCGAAGAGATCCTGAACCAGTAATCATGGCCGACACCTCAACCATCGCCCGGGGCGGAGACGCAGCCTCCGCCCCGGCGCGGGGACACCGAGGCGCCCGGCCCCCGCGCAGGCCCAGCGGGCTCCCCGTCCGGGTGGTCCCCTACGCGCTGCTCGTCCCAGGCCTCCTGGTCATCGCCGGCCTGCTGCTCTACCCACTGTTCCAGATGGTCGCCATGTCCTTCCAGAACGTGGGACTGCGGCAGGTCCGGGGCGCGCCCGCCGAGTCGGTGGGCCTGGCGAACTACCAGAAGCTCTTCGAGTCGGAGCTGTTCTGGACCTCGCTGCGCAACACCGTCGTCTTCGCCGTCGTCACGGTGGCGTTCACCCTGACGCTCGGCACGCTGGTCGGCCTGCTCCTGAACAGGCTGGGCAAGAAGATGTCGACCTTCCTCATCATCGGCATCATGGCCGCCTGGGCCACCCCGCAGATCGCCACCGCGATCATCTGGCGCTGGCTGTTCGACGCCGAGTCGGGCGTCGTCAACTGGATGCTGAACGCCCTCCCCGACTGGTTCTCGTCCCTGCTGTTCGGCCGTTCCGACTGGACCGGGGAACCCTGGCTCAACGACGCGTTCACGATCTACGTGGTGCTCATCATCGCCGTGGTGTGGGCGTCGTTCCCGTTCATCGCGGTCTCGGTGCTGGCCGGTCTGAAGAGCATCTCGCAGGAGCTTTACGAGGCGGCACGGGTGGACGGCGCCTCCGCGTGGCGGATCTTCTGGAAGATCACATTCCCGCTGCTGAAGCCGGTCTTCGCGGTACTGGTCGTGCTCTCCGTCATCTGGGACTTCAAGGTCTTCACCCAGCTCTTCGTGCTGGCGGGCGGCACCTCCAACCGCGAGGCGTTCAACCTGTCGCTGTACGCCTTCACCCAGGCCTTCAGCGCGCCGCCCAAGATGGGCATGGGCGCGGCCATCGCGGTGGTGCTGACGCTGATCCTGCTCGTCATCACCTTCTTCTACGTCCGCCAGATCGTGAAAACGGAGGACGTGCGATGACCACCTACGACGCACGCACGCGGCCCAGGACGCAGAAGCAGCTCAGGACGCGCAAGCAGCTCGGCAAAGTCGGCCTCAACACCGCGGCCGTCCTGGTGTTCCTGTTCGCCGTGTTCCCCGTCTACTGGATGGTGACCACGGCCTTCAAGAGCAGCGAACAGATCTTCACGACGGACTTCATCCCGTTCCCGACCGACCCCACGCTCGAACACGTGCGGCGGGTTTTCACCGAGGGCGTCGCGGGTCACTCCATCTGGCGCTACCTGCTCAACAGCACCGTCGTGGCTCTCGGCACGGTGCTCATCGGCGCGGTCTTCTCGCTGCTCGCGGCGACCGCGGTCGCCCGCTTCCGCTTCCGCGGGCGCACCTCGTTCCTGATCCTGCTGCTCATCGTGCAGATGGTCCCCGGCGAGGCGCTGCTCATCCCGCTCTTCATGATGATCAAGCGGGCCGGGCTGTACAACCAGTTCCTCGGCCTGATCGTCGTGAACGTCGCGCTGACGCTGCCGTTCGCCATCTGGATGCTCCGCACCTTCGTCGCGGCGATCCCCAAGGAGCTGGAGGAGGCGGCCTGGATCGACGGCGCGAGCCGGTTCAGCACCTTCTGGCGGGTGCTGTTCCCCCTGGTGGCCCCCGGTCTCGTCGCGACGAGCATCTTCTCCTTCATCACCGCGTGGAACGAGTTCGTGTTCGCGCTGACCCTGATCAGCGACCAGGGCAGCTACACCATGCCGGTGGCGCTGCGCTACTTCGTCAGCCAGCGGTCGGTGGACTGGGGCGGCATCATGGCCGCCTCCACCCTGATGACCATCCCGGTGATCATCTTTTTTCTCCTGGTGCAGCGGCGGATGGTCTCCGGCCTCGTCGCGGGCGCCGTCAAGGGCTGACCTCCTCCGGCGCCGGTACGGCCCCGCACCCCCGGGGCGAGCCGTACCGGCCCCGTCCCCGTTCGACACCCGTCACCCCCCGGTAAGGAATCACGTATCGCCATGTCTGAGTACAGCGCGGACTCCAGCGACCAGAGGCTGCGTCGTCTCGCGGCCGGCACGTTGCTCGTCGCCTTCCAGGGCACCACCGTCCCCGGATGGGTTCTCCGGAACCTGGAGGGCGGCCTGGGCGGCGTCACCCTCTTCGGCTTCAACGTCGCCGACCCCGCCCAGCTCTCCGCGCTCACCGGCCGCCTGCGCGAGGCCGGCGACCCGGTCATCTCGCTGGACGAGGAGGGCGGGGACGTCACCCGGCTCGACTACCACGTGGGCAGCCCCTACCCCGGCAACGCGGCCCTCGGCGCCGTCGACGACGTCGAGCTGACCCGGCGCGTCTACCGGTCCATCGGTGACGACCTGGCCCGATGCGGCATCAACCTGGACATGGCCCCGTCGGCCGACGTGAACACAGCCGCCGACAACCCGGTGATCGGGACCCGCTCGTTCGGACCGGACGCCGCATTGGTCGCCCGGCACACCGTCGCGGCCGTCCAGGGTCTCCAAGCGGCCGGCGTGGCCGCCTGCGTCAAGCACTTCCCCGGTCACGGCGCCACCAGCCAGGACTCCCACCTGGAGGTCCCGCTCGTCGACGCTTCCCTCGATCTCCTAAGAGAGCGCGAGCTCGTGCCCTTCCGCGCCGCGATCGACGCCGGGACCAGGTCCATCATGACGGCGCACGTCCGGGTTCCGGCCCTCACCGGCACGACTCCCGCCACGCTGTCGGCCGCCGCCCTGACCGGCCTGCTCCGCGGCGAGCTGGGCTACGACGGCGTGGTCGTGTCCGACGCCCTCGACATGAGAGCCGTCACCGACACCTACGGCCTGGCCGGAGGGGCGGTGCTCTCGCTGGCCGCCGGAGCCGACCTGCTCTGCCTCGGCCCGCTGCCCACCGAGGACGACGTCCGCCGGATCATCGCCGAGATCGTCGCCGCGGTCGGGGACGGTCGGCTGCCGCTGGGCCGGCTGGAGGCCGCCGCCGAACGGGTGGCCCGCCTGCTCGCCTGGTCCGGCACTCCCCGGACGGGCGAGGCCGAGGCGAGCGTGATCGGCCTGACGGCCGCCCGCCGCGCGGTCAGCCTCACCGGCTCGGCGTCCCCGCTGGTCGACCCGCTGGTGGTCGAGGTGGACACTCCGCCGACCATCGCGGTCGGCGACGTGCCATGGGGTTTCACACCCCTGCTACCGCGGGCGGAGGTGGTCCGGGTCAAGCCCGAGGCCGCCGACGTACCGGACATCCTGCGGCGGGCCATCGGCCGCTCCCTGGTCGTCGTGGTCAAGGACGCCCACCGCTACGAGGCCAGCCAGTCAGTGGTGTCGGCGCTGCTGGCCGCCCGCCCCGACGCCACGGTGGTCGAGATGGGCCTGCCGATCTGGCGCCCCGAGGGCGTCACCTACCTGGCCACGTACGGCGCCGCCCGCGCCAACGCCCAAGCCGCCGCCGAACTGCTCGGGGTCTGACCCCGCCCCATGCCGGTACGGCCCGCGCCCTCGAGGACCCCCGGGGCGCGGGCCGTACCGTCGCCCGGCTCGGGACCGTCCCGTGGCGAACCGGGCTTTCAGGAGGAGAAGATCTCTTCGCGCGCCTGCTCCAGAGCGGCGAGAACGGCGCCGCGCAGCACCGGGTTCCCCCCCACCTCGCTGGGCACCACCTGCGGGCGGACCGGGCAGATCCGGGCCACCGCCTGCTCGATCCTGGAGGTGAGCGCGCCCCCGCCCGCCTGACTGATCTCCCCGGCCAGCACCACCAGCCCGGGATCGAGCACGACACACACCGACGCCACCCCCAGGGCCAGCCGACCGGCGATCTCATCCAGCAGGGGTTCCCCGCGTTCCCCCGCCTCGACCGCGTCCGCCACACACCCGGCCGCGCTCTCCCCCGCGAAGCCGTACGCCCCGGCGAGCTCGGCGACCGCCTCGGCGCTGACCAGCGACTGCAGACCGCCCGCGAGCGACGGCAGCCGTCCGGGAACCGCCCGCACGTCCTTGGCCAGCGGCACGCCGGGCACCGGGAGGTAGCCGATCTCGCCCGCGCTGCCGGACCGGCCGCGGTGCAGCCGTCCGCCGAGCACGACGCCGAGACCGATGCCGCGGTCCACCCAGAGCAGCACGAAGTCGTCGGCGCCGCGCGCCGCGCCCAGCGTGCGTTCGGCGACGGCGGCGAGGTTCACATCGTTCTCGATCGTGATGTCGCGGCGCAGGTCACGGGCGAGCGCCTCGTGGATACCCTCGTGCCAGCCCGGCAGGTCGAAGGAGAACTGCACGTCCCCGGTCCGGGGGTCGACCACACCCGGAGTGCCGATCACAACCGCCCGCAACTTGGAGAGCGCGACCTTGGCCGATCGGCACGCCTTGACAACGGCGCTGTGGACGAGGGCGACCGGATCGCCGTGCCCGTTGGGCGCGACCTTCACCTCCGAGACGATCTCCCCCCGAATATCCGCGATGGCCGTGGTGACGAATTCCGGGCCGACATCCAGTCCCGCCACATAGGCGGAGGAAGGGATAATTCCATAAAGCGCCGCATTTGGCCCTCTTCCCCCTACCAGTTCCCCCGCCACCTCGACCAGGCCGCGCCCCTCCAGCCGGGCGAGTGTCTGCGACGCCGTTACCTTGGAAAGGCCGGTGAGCTCCCCGATCTGACCTCGCGTCAGCGGTCCCGAGTCAAGCAACAGCTCCAGGGCGGCCCGATCGTTGATCTCCCTCAGTAGCCTGGGCACGCCAGGACGTCGCTCCATATGCATGCTCTCCTGTCCGCCGTTTCCCCGCCGGCTTCATATTCGGACAGAAATAACGGTTCTATTCATTAATAAAGCTTCCTGATAGTTTAGCCTCGCGAATGACCGGCGGGGGGCCCTGGGGCCCCTGCCACCCCACCGGGCACTCACCAGCACCACCGGATCCGCGCCCGGAGCACCCGGTCGCACGGGTCCCTGGGCGGCGGAGGGCGGCGGGCTCCGACTCGACCCCCCGCACGACCTCGCGCATAAGCAGTCAATAGCAGGCGGGATAATCGACTACATGCGCCTATCCGCTCGTGTCGACTATGCCCTACGTGCCGCCGCCGAACTCGCCGCCGCCGGTGACGGACCAACCACCGTGGCTGAGCTGGCAAAAGAGCAGGACATGCCGCCCAAATACCTGGAGAACATCCTCCTGCAGATGCGGCGGGCCGGCCTGGTCCGTGGTCAGCGTGGCCCCGAGGGCGGTTATGTGCTGGCCCGGCCCGCCACTGAGATCACCCTGGCCGATGTGATCCGTGCCGTGGACGGCCCCCTGGCCAACGTGCGGGGTGAACGGCCCGAGCACGTCGACTACCGGGGACCCGCGGAGTCGTTGCAGCAGGTCTGGATCGCGCTGCGCGCCAGCGAGCGGGCGATTCTGGAGGAGGTCACGCTTGACAACGTGGCCACCGGCGCACTCCCGGAGCGTGTCCGTCAGCTCTCCTCCGACCCCGCCGCATGGGACTGAGCGGGCCCTCGCGCCTGAGGGCGACGTCGTCCACCGGGTCGAGACGTTGTTCCTCGCGGGAATCTCGCTGGGCGGCCGGTGGGTGCGGTCGAGGATGTGGGAGGAGTCGTGGCGCTCGCCCAGCGATTGACGCATGCCGACAGAGAACGCCCCGAAAGAGTGACGACCGGTGATCTTCGCCCAGGACGGAGCACCTGGGTCTACGGCAGGGCAGGGAGACCGTGCCTGCGCTGCGGATGTCGGATCAGTCGCGGGGAGATGAGGGCAAGGTCAGCAGAACGGCTGATCTTCTGGTGCGGTCGCTGCCAGCCGGAGGAACCAGCCGGTTAGGCCGCGACCATGTCGTTGACCTCGGGAAATACAGAATCAGTGATGGCACCGGGCACGGTCTCGGCAATCGGCAGACGCTCCCGCTCGGGGACATCGTCGGAGAGCACCGGGGCGTGCTGAAGCTCGGCCAGCGCGAACTGGTCGGACACTTCGCGGAGCACCTGTGAAAGCGGCACGCCAAGGGCGCCGCAGATTGATGCGAGTAGCTCGGAAGAGGCTTCCTTCTGACCACGCTCCACCTCGGACAGATATCCGAGAGAAACACGGGCCAGTGTGGACACCTCACGCAAGGTGCGACTCTGCCGCACCCGCAGCCGCCGCAACACGTCGCCGAGCAGCTGACGCAGCAGGACCATCTGTCGCTCCCTCCCGGGCGCGGGCGTCTTCACGACACTCCGCGCGATCGGTTCGTGTCGCCCGTTCTTTGAACGCGGTCCTTGGTACATACTCCTCGCCGTCATCATCGTTTGACCTTTACCTCACTCACATCTCCACCGTACCCGTATCCACCAACACCGCGGCAGACCGTGATAAGCATGTTCGCTGGGGACGTAACGCGGTAATCACCCTGAATGTTCCCCCACGTTCAGCTCCAGCACGCCTTGCAGTAAGTCAACGGCCTCATTCACCGTCGCCTGCCGGATCTCCTCGCGTGTCCCGGCAAGATGGAGATCCCGGTGCCATACCCGTCCACCGGGCCCGCTAACGGCCAGGTGCACGGTGCCCACCGGCCTGCCGTCCTGCGGGTCCGGGCCGGCCACACCGGTGGCGGCCAGGCCGTAGGTGGAACCGGTGATTTCACGCACCCCGGTCGCCATCGCAGCGGCGACCTTCGGGTGCACGGCCCCCTCACGCTTCAGCAGATCCACGGGAACACCCAGCAGGCGGTGCTTGAGCTCGGCGGCGTAGGAGATGACCCCGCCCACGAAAGCCGCCGACGCGCCGGAGGGACCGGTGAGTGCGGCGCCGATCAACCCCGCGGTCAGCGACTCGGCCACCGCGACCGTCTCGCCCCGGCGGACGAGCAGCGAGAGCACGGTGGTGGCGGCCAGCAGACGGTGACTCATTGGGCTCGCGCCCGATTCGCCACCTGCCGTAGCCTGACCGCGCGGATCACGTAGTCGAGCCCGGTGCCCACGGTCACGATGGTCGCCGCGCCCATCACGGTCCAGCGGATCGGCTCGGGCACGCCCAGCCACATGTAACAGACGATCGCCGCGATCTGCAGAACGGTCTTCACCTTGCCGCCGTAGCTGGCGGGGATGACACCGTGCCTGATGACCGCGAACCGCAGGAGGGTGACGCCCAGCTCCCTGCCGAGGATCACGGCGGTGACCCACCAGGGCAGCTCGTCCAGAGCCGACAGGCTGATCAGCGCGGCACCGATCAGGGCCTTGTCCGCGAGCGGATCGGCGATCTTCCCGAAGTCGGTGACCAGCCCATAGCGACGGGCCAGCTCGCCGTCGAGCAGGTCGGTGAGCGAGGCCACCAGGAAGACCACCAGCGCGGTGATGCGCCAGCCGGAATCCGGCAGGAAGAGACAGACCGTGAAGAACGGAACCATCGCCAGCCGTATCACCGTGACGACGTTGGCGATGTTCCACGCGCTCACCTTGGGGCGTGTGACTGCCGCAGTCGGATCGGTGCCGGTCTCTGGCGTGTTGGTCATAGGCTCTCCCGGCCCGGCGGCGCACTCATGGGGCTGCCTTGATACGGGCGATCAGGTCGACCCCTTCGGAGTCGACCACGACGGCCCGGACGATCTGACCGGGGACCAGGCCGATGCCCTGAACCGTGACAGAACCGTCGACCTCCGGCCCCTGGTGGGCCGCCCGGCCTTCGTAGCCGCCGTCACCGAGGTCCTCCTCGATGAGGACGTCCACCTCGGTGCCGATCCGCTCCTCGGCCCGCTGGGCCATGAGCTCCTCGGCCAGCTCGGTGAGCGCGGTCACGCGGGCATCGACGGTCTCCTGGTCCAGCTTACCGGGCAGCGACGCCGCCTCGGTGCCGTCCTCGTCGGAGTAGCCGAAAACACCGATCACGTCGAGCCTGGCCTCCTGGAGGAAGGCCACCAGCTCGCCGAACTCCTCCTCGGTCTCACCGGGGAAGCCCACGATGAAGTTGGAGCGCACGCCCGCCTCCGGGGCGACCTCCCGGACCGTCTCGAGCAGGCTGAGGAAACGCCTGGGGTCGCCGAAGCGGCGCATCCGGCGCAGCACCGAGCCGCTGGCGTGCTGGAAGGAGAGGTCGAAGTAGGGGGCCACGCTCTCGGTCGAGGCGATCATCTCCAGCAGGCCCGGGCGGAGTTCGGCGGGCTGCAGGTAGCTGACCCGCACCCGCTCGATGCCCTCGATCGCGGCCAGGGAGGGCAGGAGCTTCTCCAGCGCCCGCAGGTCGCCGAGGTCCTTCCCGTAGGAGGTGGAGTTCTCGCTGACCAGCACGAGCTCCTTGACGCCCTGCTCGGCCAGCCACGCGGCCTCGCTGAGAAGCTCCGAGGGATCACGCGAGACGTAGGCGCCGCGGAAGGCGGGGATGGCGCAGAACGTGCAGCGCCGGTCACAGCCGGAAGCCAGCTTCAGCGAGGCCACCGGCCCGTCGCCCAGGCGTTTGCGCAGCGGCCGGGGGCCGCTGGCCGGGGCCACGCCCTCGGGCAGCTCGCCGTGGCCGGGGATGTTGGTCTTGGGGGCGGCGGCACGCTCGACCGGCGAGATGGGCAGCAGGGTCCTGCGGTCGCGGGGACTGTGCGGGACGAGCGGTCTGCCCGCGAGCACATCGTCCAGGCGCGTGCCGATCTGGGTGTAGTCGTCGAAGGAGATGACGGCTGCCGCCTCGGGCAGCGCGTCGGCGAGCTGATCGCCGTAGCGCTCGGCCATACAGCCCGCGGCGACCACCTTGGCCCCGGAGTCGGCCGCGGCGAGCAGCGTGTCGATGGAGTCCTTTTTCGCTGAGTCGATGAAGCCGCAGGTGTTGACGACGATGACATCGGGGTCACCGTCGTCCACCTGCCAACCGGCAGCCTCAAGACGCGCGGCGAGCTCCTCGGAGTCGACCTCGTTGCGCGCGCAACCCAGTGTGATCAGCGATGCGGTTCGGCGGGATGACATGGTGAACCCTACGGTAGCGGGAGTTGGCCACTACCGGCGCACCTCCCCCCGTTCAACACCGGTCATCTAGCCGGACTTGGACGCGGAAGCCCGGTAGGAGCGGCTGATCATCTGCCCCGAAGGTCCAGGAGTTCCGAGGTTCTTGCCGTTCACCCGGAGCTGGAAGGCCCCCCCGTCGCTGAAGGTGACCTTCACCCCCTCCTTCGCCTTCCACGCGGAGGTCTTCCCCTCCTCCAGCATGCCGGAGAAGAGCTTGCGGCCCCCGATCTCTCTCACCTCGAGCCAGGCAGAACGCTTGGCCTTGACCTGGAAGACGAGCAGCTCGCCTTGCTTGCCGGTGGCCGGCGACGCGTCCGGACGGGCGGCCGCGCCGGCCGGCGCGGCCGGCTTCGGCGGAACGGCCGGCGCCGAGGCCGGGCGGATCACCGCCGCGGGCGTGTCCTCCTCGCCCCCGCCCATCATCTTCACCACACCGAACACCACGACGATGGCCAGTGCGACCGCCATGGCCATCGTCCAGTTGGGCGAACGGCTCTCCCGGATCTTGATGGGCTTGTCAGCCTGGAACACGCTGGCCGCCCGCACCGGCAGCGGCACGCCCCCGTGTAGCTCGTCGTACTCGTGCACCATGGCCTCGGGATCCAGCCCGACGACCTTGGCGATGTTGCGGACGTGTCCCCGCGCGTAGAAGTCTCCCCCGCACTGGGAGAAGTCATCTCGTTCGATCCCGTGGATCAGCGCCTCTCGAACGCGCGTACGCGCGCTCAACTGGCCGACGGTCAGACCCGCCGCCCGACGCGCCTCTGCCAGATTGCTTCCAATACTCATAGCGCACGCCTCTCAGCCCCCGACGCTGCGTAGTGAGTCCTATTCAATCAGTAATCGGTGGGAGATCACACGACGGGGGTCACTCTCCGCGCAGATCGGTGAGGAGACCGGCGAGCTCGTCGGGCTTGACCATCACCTCCCGGGCCTTCGACCCCTCGCTCGGCCCGACCACGTTCCTGCTCTCCAGCAGGTCCATCAGGCGGCCCGCTTTGGCGAAGCCCACCCGCAACTTGCGCTGAAGCATCGAAGTGGAGCCGAACTGGGTGGTCACGATCAGCTCGGCCGCCTGGATCAGCAGGTCGAGGTCGTCGCCGATGTCCTCGTCGATCTCCTTTTTCGCGGAGGCCACGGCTGTGACATCAGGGCGGTACTCGGCCTGCATCTGGGTCTTGCAGTGCGTGACGACCTCGGCGATCTCTTTTTCTGAGACGAAGGCGTTCTGCAGCCGCATGGGCTTACTCGCGCCCATCGGCAGGAACAGCGCGTCACCCTGACCGACCAGCTTCTCGGCGCCCGGCTGGTCCAGGATGACCCGGGAGTCGGCCAGCGAGGAGGTGGCGAACGCGAGGCGGGAAGGCACGTTGGCCTTGATCAGGCCGGTGACGACGTCCACCGACGGCCGCTGGGTGGCGATCACCAGGTGGATTCCGGCGGCGCGGGCGAGCTGGGTGATGCGGACGATGGAGTCCTCGACGTCGCGCGGGGCGACCATCATCAGGTCGGCGAGCTCGTCCACGATCACCAGCAGATAGGGGTAGGGCTGGTAGACCCGCTCACTGCCCGGCGGTGGCACGAGCTTGCCCGCGCGCACCGCCTTGTTGAAGTCGTCGACGTGCCGGAAGCCGCTGGCGGCCAGGTCGTCATAGCGACGGTCCATCTCGCCCACCACCCATTCCAGCGCCTCGGCGGCCTTCTTGGGGTTGGTGATGATCGGCGTGATGAGGTGCGGGATGCCCTCGTAGACGCTGAGCTCGACCCGCTTGGGGTCGACCAGCACCATGCGGACCTCGTCCGGGGTGGCGCGCATCAGGATCGAGGAGATGAGGCCGTTGACGCAGACCGACTTACCCGCGCCAGTGGCGCCCGCGATGAGCAGATGCGGCATCTTGGCCAGGTTGGCAACGATTGTGCGGCCCTCGACGTCCTTGCCGAGGCCGACGATCATCGGGTGCTGGTCGGCCTGGGCCACCTGGGAACGCAGGATGTCGCCCAGCGACACGAGGTCCTTGTCTGTGTTCGGGATCTCGACGCCGATGGCCGACTTACCGGGGATGGGGCTCAAGATCCGGACATCAGCCGACTTGACCGCGTAGGCGATGTTCTTGGTGAGCGCGGTGACCTTCTCGACCTTGACCGCCGGGCCGAGCTCGATCTCGTAGCGCGTCACCGTCGGCCCGCGGGTGAACCCGATCACCTGGGCGTCGATGGTGAACTGCTCCAGCACACTGGTCAGCGCGTTGACCACGATGGTGTTGGCCTTGGTCTGCGGTTTGGGCGCGCTGCCCGGACGCAGGAGCTGCGTGTCCGGCAGGGTGTACGGCCCGTCCTGCGAGGAGAGCACGAGCTGCTCCACCTTGCGCGGCGCCGGAGTCGGCTCGGGCGCCTCGGCCTGGCGGACCGGGGCCTCCTCCAGCAGCAGTCCCGGCACGACCTCCGGCGGGCCTTCGGCGAGCTGCGTGCTCTGTGACTCGGTGACGACCGGGGTGTCGTACGGCTTGACGTTGTCGCCGGTCTCCGGCCCCTCATCCGGCTTCCTGCGCGCGGGCCGCTTCCTGGACCCGCGGGTCCCCGCCGGGACGTCCCGGGTGAAGAGCATGTGCCTGATCTCGGCCAGCCGCTCCGGGATCCGGTGCACCGGCGTGGCGGTGATCACCAGGACACCGAAACCGGACAGGATCAGCAGCAGCGGGATGGTGATGAAGGCGGGCAGGATGCTCGCCGGAGGCGCCGAGATGACAAAACCGATCATGCCGCCGGCGGCCGACACCTTGTCCATGCCGTCGGAGGCGTCTCCCGAGGGGTACGGCGTGTCGTGCACGATGTGCACGACGCCGAGAACCCCGACGGTGAGGGCGGACCACCCGATGCTCATCCGGCCGGTGTCGGCGTTCTGATCCGGGTGACGCAGCAGCCGCCAGGCCAGCAGCGCCAGCAGGATGGGGATCAGCCAGGCCAACGACCCGAACACGCCGTGCATGACGGCGTTGACCACCGTGGAGACCGTGCCGGTGCTCTCCCGCCAGGTCATCGCGGCCAGCACGATCGCCCCGGAGAACACCGCCAGGCCGAGCCCGTCACGGCGATGCACCGGGTCGAGCTCGCGCGCGTTCTGTCCCATTGCCCGCGCCGCGCTGCCAATGCCGCCTGCGAGCAGCATCCAGATTCCCATGAACAATTTGCCGATCATGGTGAAGACCCAGCCGATCGGGTCCTGGTTCGGCGTGACGGGCCTGCGGGCCGAGGTCGCGCTCTTCGCCCGCGTGGCGGGGACCCTCCTGGCGGGGGCCTTACGGGACGAGGGGGACCCGGACCGGCCAGAGGCCCTCTTGGCGGAGGGCTTACCTGCGGCGCCTTTAGACGTACGGGTGGCCATACTAGTGAGGCTATCGAGACACCCGGCGAATCGTGTGAAGGCTCGCCGGGACCGGTGCGAACCGTACCCGAACGCGCAGGCCGGATCAATGACCACCCGCGGAGCGCCGGTGGAAGAAGTCGCCGCATGCGGTCCGAGCCGGCCGCCACCCGCGGCGGCGGGCCGTACGGTGGCCGGTGGGGCCACCGTACGGTGACGGATCAGACCTCGACCACCACGGGGATGATCATTGGACGGCGGCGGTAGGTGTCGCTCACCCAGCGCCCGACGGTCCTGCGGACTATCCGGCGGATCTGCTGGATGTCCACCACCCCGTCGGCCGCGTGCTCCGCCACGGCCTTCTCGATCTGCGGGATGACCTCGTCCAGCCGATCGGGGTCGATGCCCGACCCCCTGGCGTGGATCTCCGGGCCGCCGGTCAGCTTGCCGTTGGCGGTGTCGACCACGATGACGACGGAGATGAAGCCCTCCTCGCCGAGGATCCGCCGGTCCTTCAGCGCGAAGTCGGTGACGTCACCCACCGAGGTGCCGTCCACGTAGACGTAACCGGCGGGGACCGCTCCCATGATCTTCGCCCGGCCGTCGAGCAGATCCACCACGACGCCGTCCTCGGCGATCACGATGTGGTCGGCGGGCACGCCGGACAGCTCGGCGATCTTGGCGTGCGCCCGCATGTGCCGCCACTCGCCGTGCACCGGCATGAAGTTGGACGGCCGGGTCACGTTGAGCAGGTAGAGCAGCTCACCCGCGGCGGCGTGCCCGGAGACGTGCACCTTCGCGTTGCCCTTGTGCACCACGCGGGCGCCCCAGCGGGCCAGCCCGTTGATGACCTTGTTGACGGCGGTCTCGTTGCCGGGCACCAGCGAGGAGGCCAGTAGCACGGTGTCGCCCTCGGCGATCCTGATCGGGTGGTCGCGATTGGCCATGCGCGACAGCGCGGCCATCGGTTCACCCTGGGACCCGGTGCAGATCAGCACCACGTCCTCCGGCGGCCAGGTCTCGATCTCCTTGGAGTCGACGATCAGGCCCGGCGGCACCTTCAGGTAGCCGAGGTCGCGGGCGATGCCCATGTTGCGCACCATGGAACGGCCGACCAGCGCGACCTTGCGGCCGTGGTTGGCCGCGGCGTCCATGACCTGCTGGACGCGGTGGACGTGGGAGGCGAAGCTCGCCACGATCACGCGCTTCTCCGCGGTGCGGACCACCTCGTCGATGACCGGCGCGATCTCCCGCTCGCTGGTGACGAAGCCCGGCACCTCGGCGTTCGTCGAGTCGGACATCAGCAGGTCGACACCCTCGGCGCCGAGCCTGGCGAATCCCCCCAGGTCGGTCAGCCGCCCGTCGCTGGGCAGCTGGTCCATCCGGAAGTCACCGGTGTGCAGGACGATGCCCGCGGGTGTCCTGACCGCGACGGCCAGCGCGTCCGGGATCGAGTGGTTGACCGCGAAGAACTCGCACTCGAACGGCCCGAACCGGTGCCGCTCCCCCTCGACGACCTCAAGCTTGACCGGCTGGATTCGGTGCTCGGTGAGCTTGGCCTCGATCAGCGCCAGTGTCAGCTTCGATCCCACGACCGGGATGTCACGGCGCTCGCGCAGCAGGTACGGCACGGCGCCGATGTGGTCCTCGTGCCCGTGGGTCAGCAGCACCGCCTCGACGTCGTCCAGGCGGTCCCGGATGTATTCGAAGTCTGGCAGGATCAGGTCGATGCCCGGCTGGTCGGGCTCGGGGAAGAGCACTCCGCAGTCGATGATCAGCAGACGGCCTTCGTATTCGAACACCGCCATGTTGCGGCCGATCTCACCGAGACCGCCCAGCGCGATGATGCGTAGTGCGCCTTCGGGCAACGCCGGCGGCGGCCCGAGTTCGGGATGGGGGTGACTCATTCGGCCACACCTCTCTTACCTGTCTTACATGCGTCGACGGAATCCCCAGACGGCAGGACTGCTCCCTCGCCGAGCACTCCGCCCTCCGGCGGACGACTGTGCCCTCTGTCGCTCAAACTCCCGTTCCTCCCCACTGCGACCACTGCCGGTCGCCACGTTCCTTCTCATGACACAACCCCGTCGGACAGCTTCACGCCGCCCGCGATCAAGTCTTCTCTCAGCCGCGCGACCTGCTCTTCAGTGGCCTCCACCAACGGCAGTCGCGCCGGTCCCGCGGATCGCCCCACCAGGGTCAGCGCCGCCTTCGCCATGATCGCACCACCGGCCTGCGTCATGATTCCCGAGATCACCGGGAGCAGCCTGCGGTGGACGGCCAGCGCACCCGAGACGTCGCCCGAGCGGTACAGCTCCATCATCGCAGCGATCTCGGCCCCCACGACATGCCCGACGACGCTGACGCACCCCGCGGCTCCGACCGAGAGCCACGGCAGGTTGAGGGTGTCATCGCCGGAGTAGAACGCCAGGCCGGTGGCCGCCATCATCTGCGACCCGGCGAACAGGTCGGCCTTGGCGTCCTTCACCGCGACGATCCGCTCATGGCGGGCCAGCCGCACGAGCGTGTCACCCTGGATCGGCACGCCGCTGCGGCCGGGGATGTCATAGAGCATGACCGGCAGACCGGTGGCGTCGGCGACGGCGGCGAAATGGCGGTAGAGCCCCTCCTGGGGCGGCTTGCTGTAGTAAGGCGTCACCAGCAGGAGCCCGTGGGCCCCGGCACGCTCGGCGCTCCGGGCCAGCTCGACACTGTGGTGAGTGTCGTTGCTGCCGGCCCCGGCCACGACGGCGGCGCGATCACCGACGGCCTCGACGACGGCGCGCAGGATGCGCTCTTTCTCGTCGTCGGAAGTGGTCGGGGACTCGCCTGTCGTGCCGCTCACGACGAGGCCGTCATTGCGCTGCTCGTCCACCAGGTGGACGGCCAGGCGCTGCGCTCCCTCGTAGTCGACCGCGCCGTCCTCGGTGAACGGTGTGACCATCGCGGTCAGCATGCGGCCGAAGGGGGCGCCGGAGGTTCCAGTTGGCACTGCCATAGACCGAACGGTACCCGGATCCACACAGACGGTGGACCCCGCCACCCCGTCTAACCTCGGTACACCGACGGACTCAAGGGTTGATATCCCTACAAAACACCTTAATTCACGCTTTAAAGTCAGATACGTCGTGCCGATCAGCGGCACCGGTCCCTCGCGGGCCGGCTACGGCCACCGCCGGGAGAGAGAGGCCCTACTTTCTCCCCTTGTAGGGATAAAAAATAAGTAAGAGGATTTATGTCTGGTTCAACCGGCCGGCGCCCCTCGCGGAGTAAGGAGGACCGTCGATATGTGCTCGGGGGTACACACATCGACGGCCTCTATCGATGAATCGCGGGCGCTTACGCGGGCGTTACATGGTCTCTGAGATATTTTCGGCCACTTTCGGGGCGACCTCAAAGTTGGAGCTCCAAATTGGAGCCATTACCCTGAGTTGTCCACCGAATACGACAGGATGGGTCGTCTGTCGAACCCAGGGATGAACACGTGGCAACCTCCGATCCTGTCTACCTGCGCGTCGTCGCCGACATCCGCCGGCAGATCGTCGACGGCTCCCTTCCCCCGGGCGCACCGATCCCCTCCCGCGCCCAGCTCACCCGGAAGTACGGCGTGGGCGAGACGGCCGCCCGCCACGCGCTGCGTGTGCTGGCGGCCGAAGGCCTGATCGTCGGCCGCGTCGGCTCGGGCCACTACGTCCGGACCCAGCCGGTCCTGCTCCCCCTGCACCGCCTGCGCTTCTACGACCACCACGCCCCCCTCGGCGCCGACGTCCAGTCACCGGGCACCCGCACCACCTGGGACTGGCGGGCCGAACCCGCGGAGGCGACTCCGGACATCGCCCAGCGCCTGCGCCTGGACGACTCCGCCCCGGTGACCCGCACTCACTACGTCTTCCGGGGGGACGGCAGGCCGATCCAGCTCGCCACCTCCTACGAACCCGCCGAGTTCGGCGAGGCCGCCGCCGAGGAGAACCTCCGCGGCCCGGTCGCCCGCCTGTCCGCCCTCGGATTCAAGATCACTGAAATAGTGGAGCAGGTCTACACCCGCATCCCCCAGCCCACCGAGAGCGACGCCCTGGCCCTCCCGGCAGGCGTCCACGTGCTGCACGTGGAACGCACCCACTGGGCCGGTGACCGCCCGGTCGAGACCAGCGACATCATCGTCCCCGGCGACCGTTACCGCCTGGTCTACACCCACTCCCTGCAGCCCTAGACAGCCGGCCTCCTCCCTGGAGGGCATGGAACGCCCTCGCCGTCCTGGCAGCAGATCTCGGACAGGACGGTCTGCCCTCTCTGCCAGGTCACGCCCCGGCCCGCGCTCGCAGAACCTCCAGGGCCCGGTCAGCGTGTGCCTGCATGCCGGTCTCGCTGTGGATCACTTCGAGGAGCCGGCGGTCGACGTCGATGACGAAGGTCATCCGGCGGGTGAGGAAGGGCCCCACCGCGATACTGCGGCGAGCGCCCAACCGCCGGGCGACCGCGCCGTCCGGGTCGGACAGCAGGGGATATCCCAGCTGGTTGGTCTCCGCGAACAGCCGTTGCCGGTCGACCGTGTCACGGCTGATCCCGACCCGGGTCGCCCCCACGACGGCGAACTCGGCCGCCAGATCCCGGAAGTGGCAGCTCTCCGCCGTGCATCCCGACGTCATGGCCGCCGGGTAGAAGAAGAGCACCACCGGACCCTTGGCGAGGAAGTCGCTGAGCCGCCGCGCCGTACCGGTCTCGTCAGGGAGCTCGAACTCCTCGACTGTGTCTCCAACGGCAAGGCCTGCACCCATGACATGTCCTCCCTGCGTCACTGTGACCGCTCACCGCAACCTCCGGCGCCTCTGTCAGGTTAAGTCTCGCAGGCGCGTCGCGACGGTGACGAGCGCGAGAAGCACGAACACCGGCGGAAGCGCGCCCGCCCAGACAGGCGCCAGGTGCAGGAGCAGTGACGAGCAGAGCGCACCGGCGACGAGGGCCAGGACGATGACGGCGCGGGGCGCGATGCCGGCGGGCGCGCGCGACACCAACGACTCGGTCAGGGAGGTGAGAGTGCCGGTGACGAACGCGGTGGTGATGCCCGCGATGTTGACCCGGCGGGCCGCCGCCACCTGCATGCCCATGGCGCAGGACGCCACCGCGATCAGCGCGAGTGTCAGAGCCGGTCCGGGTACGGCGTCGCAGAACGTCCAGGCGGCGAGGAAGACGAGTTGGAGGGCGAGGTCGGCCCAGATCAACCGGGTGACGGTCGGCGGCCACCGCCCCTCCTCCCGCCCGCGGCCGGGCGCCGTGAAGCCGGCGAAGAGCCCGGCGCAGAAGACCACGCACGCGAGTCCCGCGCGGAGCGCGCGGGACTGCCAGTCCCCGCTGCCGACGAGAGCGAGAAGGATCAGGTTGCCGGTCATGTTCGCGGTGAAGACGCCGCCGAGCCTCAGGAAGGCGATCGCGTCCATCGCACCCGCCGCCAGAGTCATCAGGACCAGGACGACGTAGCTCCACCGTCGCGCCGACGCGGCCCCGTGACTCACCGTCCCCACGTGCCGGGTCCCCGCCGGCCGTACTCGACGGGCGGTCCCGGAACGCACCGCCGGCCGGAACCCGTGTCGGCGATCGTCATCTGCCCGGACCGGCTGGTGGTCGCCATATCCGAGTCTCCGCTCTCACCGGCCCGTCCGTGCGAGGTCGAGTCTGCCGCATCGCGGGCGCGACGGGGTCGCGGCTCGCCGGATACGCGCGGCGTCATCGTCTACCCGGCACCGTTCGGCGTCTGATCCGACCGGGCCCCGCTCGGGGCCGGGCGCGGTTTCCTTCCCGGATGGCCCCTCCCTCTGCCCGGGCCCGGGTGGAGACTCAGATCCATCCGGAGCGACGCCCGGCCGTGGCCCAGGACGGCACCTAGAACACGGGGATGATGTCCTCGGGGTCGAGGAAGTCGACCTCGACGCCGTCGATGTCGAGTTCGGGGATGGCGGGGAACTCGATGCCCCAGCGCTCCACGATGGCGCGGATCTTGGCCATGGCCATGCGCCAGTTGTCGGCCTGCTCGTCATAGGAGAGCACGCCCAGGCCCGCGTCGCGGGCGTGGTCCATCAGGATGCGGTGGTTGTGCAGGAAGTACGGCGGCAGGTCCCAGAACCCGCCCGGCGGCTCCCAGAGGATCATGGAGAGGAAGACGAATCCGGCGCGGAGCTGGCGGGTGATCAGCGAACGGGTGTCGTCGGTGAGGCCGGGCCACTCGTTCTCCAGGATGGTCATGCAGATCTGGAGGTGGCGCGACTCGTCACGGCCGATGCGGTGGAACATGTCGCCGAAGACCGGATGCCTGGTCCCACCGGCCATGCCCCGGAACAGGGTGGAGGCGGCCATCTCGCCCATCATGAAGCTGGTGAACAGCACCGGCAGGGTGTACTTGCCGACGGCGCTGTTGTAGCCCGTCCAGTAGCGGCCACCGTTGTGGTAGAGCCAGCCGATGTTGTTGTGTGCGGCCTTCTCCAGGTCGGTGGCCGGGGTCCAGTTCAGCGGGCCGCCCGGCCAGATCTTGGCGATGGTGCGCTGGCAGCACTCCTCGTGGTTCATCTCGTCCCGCGTGATCGAGAAGAAGCACTTGCGGACCGGGTCCTCCTCGTGCTTCTCGAACGCCTGGATGGTGGCGCGGGCGAAGACGGCCGGTCCCGAGGCGTCGAAGTTGGCCAGCACGGAGAACCAGTACATGATCCCCAGGCGCTGCTCGGTGGTGAAGTCACCCGGGTCGAGGTCGTCCCATGACAGATCGGCGGGGTTCCAGACGACGCGCTTGGACTTCTCGTAGATGGCCGCCAGCTTCTCGGTCTCCACCCGCCACTCCATCGGGTAGATGTTCGGCTGGGGGATCTCCGGAGCAGGCCAGAAGCCACCTTCGGGAATCGACAGGTCCGTCATGATTCCACCCCTTTTGTGACAGATGTAGCTCATATCCTGCGCCTCGATGTCACATCTTTCAAGAGCGTGCCCGCTGGGTCATGGCGACACACACGAGCACGGCCAGCGCGGCCACGACCGTGAGCGGGCCGAACCGCTCACCGAGCAGGAGCCAGGCCCACAGCAGCGTCAGCAGGGGCTGGGCGAGCTGGGTCTGCCCGGCGCGGGCGATCCCTCCCGCCGCCAGGCCCGCGTACCAGGGGATGAAACCGAGGAACATCGAGACCAGGCCCGCGTAGGCGAATCCGGCCAGCGACGCCACGCCGGGACGCATGTCCGTGGTCAGCGCCAGTGCGACCGTCACCGGGACGGTGATCGGGATGGCGACGACGAGGGCGTGGGAGATCACCCGCCAGCCCGGGGTCTCGCGGGCGAGGCGTCCGCCCTCGGTGTAGCCGGCGGCCGCCGACAGGAGCGCGCCGACGAGGAGCAGATCGGCTCCGGTGACGTGGCCACCGCCTCTGCTGAGGGTGAAGGCCGTGATCGCCACGGCTCCCAGGCCGCAGGCCACCCAGAACAGCGGCCGGGGCCACTCTCCTCCTCGCAGGACGGCACAGGCCGCGGTGGCGGCGGGCAGGAGCCCGATGACCACCGCCGCGTGGGAGGCGCTCGCTCCGGCGTCGAGCGCCAGCCCGCTGAAGAGGGGGAACCCGAACACCACGCCGGCCACGATGACGAGGTAGGACCGGAACTGCGACCGGGGAGGCAGCATCGGCACTCCGGCGACCATCAGGAGGACCAGCGCCGCGACGGCGCCCACCGCCGCGCGACCGATCGCCACGAGGTAGGGGTCGAAACCCTCCATCGCGAAGACCGCCGCCGGAAACGAGCCCGAGAACGAGAGCACTCCGATGCTCGCGAGCAGGCTCCCCCGCCACGCGGGGTTCAGGGAGGCCCACGGACCGGCCGCACGACCCGGCACGCGGCCCATCGCGCGGTCCGTCGGGAGGTTCGTCGGGAGGTTCGTAGCGGGGGCGACCGCTACTCGGCCGGAGACGATAGCGCTATCGTTATCATTCATGAATGACGATAGCAGTATCGTCCGGCTGGCGGCCATGCTCCGCGCGGAGGCGGAGCGGCTACGCCCTGGAGACAGGCTGCCATCGAGCCGGGAGCTGATGCGGCTCCACGGCGTCAGCCCGGTGACCGTGTCGCGGGCACTCGCCCGGCTTGCCGCGGAAGGTCGGGTGGTCACCAGGCCGGGCAGCGGGACCTACGTGGCCCCCGCCGTCACGCGGTCCAACGGCACCGCGGACCTGTCCTGGCAGACGGTGGCGCTCGGTGACCGGACGGTGGACGACACGGCGGTGAGTGGCCTGCTCACTCCCCCACCGGACGGCGTCATCCCGCTCACCGGCGGTTACCTCAACCCTGCCCTGCGCCCCTCCAAGGCCCTGTCCGCCGCCGCCGCCCGCGCGCTCCGCCGTCCCGACGTCTGGGCGTTGCCGCCCCTGACCGGCCTCCCCGAGCTGCGCAGGTGGTTCGCACAGGAGGCGGGGGGTGACGTCACCCCGTCGGATGCCCTCGTCCTCAGCGGCGGCCAGTCCGCCCTCACCCACGCCTTCCGCACCCTCGCCGCGCCGGACACCCCGATCCTCGTGGAGACCCCGACCTATCCGGGGGCGCTCGCCGCCGCACGGGCCGCCGGACTCCGCGCGACAGCCGTACCCATGGATCGCGACGGGGTGAGACCCGACCTGCTCGCGGAGGCCTTCGCCGTCACGGGCGCGCGGGTTTTCTTCTGCCAGCCGACCCTGCACAACCCCACCGGTGCGACCCTGACCCTCGAACGGCGTAGGCAGGTGCTCGCCATCGCCCGCGCGGCGGGAGCGTTCGTCATCGAGGACGACTACGCCAGGTATTTCGCGGCGCCCCCGGTCCCGCCTCCGATGATCTCGCTGGACGCCCACGGCACGGTCGTGCACGTCAACTCCCTCACCAAGGTCCTGTCACCCAGCATGCGGGTCGCCGGGGTCATCGCCCGAGGTCCGGCCGCGCGGCGGCTGCGGGCGACCCAGGTCGTGGAGTCGTTCTTCGTCGCCAGGCCGCTGCAGGAGACGGCGCTGGAGTTCGTCGGCTCGTCCGCCTGGCCACGCCACCTGGCCGGGCTGGGCGCCGAGCTGGCGGCACGCAGGGACGCGCTGGCCGCCGAGCTGACCGTCCGGATGCCCACCGCCGAGATCCACCTCCTGCCCAGGGGCGGCCTGCACCTGTGGGTACGGCTGCCGTCCGACCGGGACGAGGACACCGTGGTGGAGGCGGCCAGGCGGGCGGGAGTCCTGGTGAGCCCGGGACGCATCTACTATCCGGCCGAACCTCCGGGCCCCCGGATCCGGGTGACCCATGTGGCGGCCCTTCACCTGCCGGAACTGGTCGAGGGGGTCCGCCGGCTGGCGACCGCGCTGGACGGCGCCTGAACCGCCGGGAGCAGGTCAACCCACGGCGGATACAACCCCCTAATGAAATACAGTGGTTTCGAAGAGGTGAGCGAAACCATGAACAACCCCTCCGACCTGGTATGCGACTTCGTCAACACCTACGACGTCGAGAGCGGGTCCGACACGATCCCCTCCCCCGCCGCGCTGGCCGCGTGGCTCGGCAGGCACGACCTGATCGGGCCCGGAGATACGGCCGACGACGACCACCTGGCCCTGGCCGTCAACCTGCGCGAGGCTCTACGCGTGGCACTCCGCCACAACCACGACCACGGGCCGCGGCTGTCCCACCCGTTCACCGGCCTCCCGTTGCGGGTCACCCTGACGGCCGACGGTCCCGTTCTCGAACCGGTCTCCGCGGGGGTGCCAGGCGGGCTGGCCAGGATCGCGGCCGCGGTGATGAACGTGCAGGCCGACGGGATGTGGCCGAGGCTGAAGGTGTGCACCGAGAGCACCTGCCAGTGGGCGTTCATCGACTCGTCCAAGAACCGTTCGCGCTCCTGGTGTTCCATGAGGGTGTGCGGTAACCGCACAAAGACTCGGGCATATCGGGCTCGGCGTCAGACGGAGACAGCTTCACGTCATCTCTGAGTCCGATTCCCCGATACGGTGTAGGAGCCTGTCTCGGGGATCCACCCGCCTGATGCCCGCTCGCGTGGCACGGACCCGCGAGACAGTGCTTCCCGAGGCGACGGCAGACGGCAGAGAAGGAGCGGGCCGAGATGGCAGACGTGGGCGTGCGGGCGGCTCGGCACGATGATGTCGCCGCTGTGACGAGCACCCAGATACGCGCCTGGAAATACGGCTACCGGGATTTCCTCCCGGAGGGGCCGTTGGAGCAGATGACCGGTCCCGCCGCTGAGGCGATGTGGCGGCGTCAGTGGGACGAGGCGATCCTCACTCCACCGTCCTCCCGGCACCGGGTGCTGGTCGCGGTGGAACAGGTTGTCCTCGACACCGACGCGTTCCCCGCCCTCGGTCCCGGCGGGATCGAGGCCGCCGCGGCGATGCGGGGCGCCGAACGCGTGGTGGGCCTCGCCTCCCACGCCCCGGCGGAGGACCCCGACCTCGACCCGACCACCACCGCCGAGATGCTCTCCTTCCTGGTGGACCCGGACCACGTCCGGCGCGGTCACGGCAGCCGCCTGCTCAACGCGACTGTCGACTACCTCCGTGACGACGGCTACCACACCATCGTGACCTGGGTGTTCGCCGACAACCACGGCCCGCTCGGATTCCTGGAGTCGGCCGGCTGGGGCGAGGACGGGGCCGAGAGGGTTCTCAACATAGGCCGGCCGGTGCGGATGATCCGCCTGGCCACCGACATCAGCTAGGACCGCCGGCGCCGGGACCATCGTTGTCGACGTGGCCCTGGCGCCGGCGGCAGGAAACACCCGAGAGGAAAACCGCAACACCATGGCCACCCCGAGCCAGTGGATCGCCGGAGCCCGTCCGCGCACCCTTCCCGCCGCCGTCGTCCCCGTCGCCGTCGGTACGGGCGTCGCGATCGGGTACGGCGGGGCGGTCTGGTGGCGGGCCCTGCTCGCCCTGTTCGTGGCGCTCGCCCTGCAGGTGGGCGTGAACTACGCCAACGACTACAGCGACGGCGTGCGCGGCACCGACGACGAGCGGGTCGGCCCGATGCGCCTGGTCGGTTCGGGGGCGGCGGCGCCCCGCGAGGTCCTCGGCGCGGCTTTCGGCTGTTTCCTGGCCGCCGCGGTGGCCGGGCTGGTGCTGGTCATGGTCACCGGCGCGTGGTGGCTGCTGCTGGTCGGCGCGGTGTCGATCGCGGCGGCTTGGTTCTACACCGGCGGCTCCCGGCCCTACGGCTACCGCGCGCTCGGCGAGATCTCGGTATTCGTGTTCTTCGGCCTGGTCGCGGTGGGCGGCACCACGTACGTGCAGCTCGAATGGCTACCCTGGACCGCGCTGGCGGCCTCGGTCCCGGTGGGCCTGCTGGCCTGCGCGATGCTGGTGGTCAACAACCTGCGTGACATCGTCACCGACGGTCCGGCCGGCAAGCGCACCATGGCGGTGGTGCTCGGTGAGCACCGCACTCGCACGCTCTACGCCCTCTGCCTGATACTTCCCCTGGCCATCGCGCTGGTCATGGCACCGTGGCAGCCGTTAGCGGCGCTCGCCGTGCTCGCCACACCGCTCGCGCTCGGTCCTGTGAAGGCCGTCAGGCAGGGCGCGACCGGCCCCGCCCTGATCGCCACCCTCCAGCAGACCGGCCGCTTCCAGCTCGTCTACGGCGTGCTGTTCACCATCGGCCTGGCCCTCCAGGCGCTCTGAAACGATCACTTTGGAGATCGCTACAGGCGCGCTCTCCCCGTCTCGTGCTCGCCGACAACGAGGACATTCCCCTCTCTTTGATTCACTGAACGTGAACGTTCAATGACAAAGTTGGAGGAGTCGTGGCCGTCGAGCAACGCGGGATCGAGCTGGTCTCGCCGTCTGAGAGGTACGGCCGGCCGCGTGATCTGCTCTTCCTCTGGAGCGGCACCACGCTCGGCATCTTCACCCTGGTCTACGGCACGGTCGTCGTCTCCCTGGGACTGAGCTTCCCGCAGGCGGTCATGGCCATCGTGATCGGCAACCTGCTGGCCTTCCCGCTGGTCGGCCTGACCAGCCTGCAGGGTCCGGCCGTCGGCACCTCCACGATGGCAGTCTCCCGGGCCGCGTTCGGCCCCAAGGGCGCCCGGGTGCTCAGCTTCTTCGGCTGGATCAACATGGTGGGCTTCGAGGCCGGCGGCATGGTGCTGATCACCTTCGCCGCCCTGGCCCTGCTCGACCAGGCCGGGGTCACCGGCCAGGGTGCCGGCCTGAAGATCGGCGTCATCGTCGTCGCGGCCCTGATCCAGCTCGTGCTGCCGCTCATCGGGCACGCCGCCGTGATGAGGGCGCAGAAGTACTTCACCTGGGTGTTCGTCGCGATGTTCGCCGTCATGGGCGCGCTCATCGCGCCGAAGGTCCAGATCGCCTCGGCCGGCGGCGCCGACTTCGCCACGTTCACCATCGCGGTGGCGCTGGTCATGGCGGCCGGCGGACTGTCGTGGGCGCCGCTGGGCAGCGACTACTCGCGCTACCTGCCGGCGGACTCCAGCAAGAAGGCCGTCTTCGGCTACGCGATGTTCGGCGGGCTCGTGCCGTACGTCCTGCTGATGACGCTCGGCGCGGCCGTCGCCACTGTGGTCAAGGACGCGGGCGACCCCGTCTCGGGCCTGCCCGGCGCGCTGCCGTCCTGGTTCGTCGTGCCCTACCTGCTGCTGGCGATCGTCACGCTGTTCGCGGTGAACACCACCGACCTCTACTCCTCCGGTCTGAACCTGCAGGCCTCCGGGATCAGGCTGAGCAGGTCCTCCGCGGTCGTGCTCGACCTGGTGATCTGCGTCGCGATCACCTGCGTGGCGGTGTTCTCCGACTCCTTCAACACGATGCTCAACACCTTCCTCGGTCTGCTGATCCTCTGGCTGGCCCCCTGGGCGGGCATCTATCTGACCGACTGGCTACGACGCAGGGGCCGTTACGACGCCAAGGGCCTGTTCGCCGACGGCGGGCCGTACCACGGCAGCGGCGGCATCCGCTGGACCGGCATCGCCGCGCAGGTCGCCGGCATGATCGCGGCGGGCCTCTGGATCAACTCGACGGCCTTCACCGGACCGCTCTCGGAGATCACCGGCGGCTCCGACTTCAGCATCTTCGCGGGCTTCGGAGTGGCGGCTCTGGTGTACGCCGCGCTCGACCGCCGGACCGCCCCCGTCCCCGTCTCCGTCTCCGTCCCCGCCTGACAGCCCGCCGACGCGAAAGGCACCACAGAGAAATGCCCGACCACACCCTGCTCGACGTCGCCTACGGACGGCGTCCCGCCGACACGATCATCACCAACGGCGTCCTCGTCAACGTGCTGACCGGTGAGACCTACCCGGCCGAGATCGGCATCAGCGGCACCCGGATCGCCGTCGTCGGAAACGATCTCGAAAGGGGTCCCGGCACCGAGATCATCGACGCCCGGGGCGGCTACCTGGTCCCCGGCCTGATAGACGGCCACCTGCACATCGAGTGCAGCAAGCTCTCCGTGACGAGCTTCGCCGACCTGGTCGTCCCCTACGGCACCACCAGCGTCGTCTCCGGCCTGGACCAGATCCTGGTGGTCGACGGCCTGCCCGGGGTGCGGGGCTTCCTGGACGAGGCCGCCCGGACCGGCATGCGCGTCTGGTGGGGGGCACCCGCCAAGGCTCCCTACACGGTCCCCGAGTCGACCGTCGGGCACACCTTCGGCCCGGCCGAGCATCTGCTGGCGCACGAGTGGCCCGAATGCGTCGGCATCTGGGAGACCGTGCAGGAGTTCGTCGAGCACGGCGACGAGGCCGTAATGGAGGCGCTCGACCTGGCCGCCGGACGCCGGCTGCCGGTCTTCGGCTGCGCCCCGCTGTCGGACCCGCGCCGGATCAGCGGCCTGGCCGCGGCAGGGATCCGCCTGGACCACGAGTCCTACTCGGCCGAGGAGACGCTGGAGAAGCTGCGCCGGGGCATCTACGCCATCGTGCGCGAGTCGAGCGTCGCTCATTTCCTGGAGGAGAACATCAAGGTCGTCTCCCAGGTGGGCGCGCGCCGGGTGGCCTTCTGCACCGACGACGTGCACGCCGCCGACGTGCTCGCCGGAGGCCACATGGACAAGCTGGTCCGGATGGCCGTCAAGGCGGGCGTGGACCCGGTGACCGCGATCCAGATGGCCACGGTCAACTGCGCGGAGATGTACCGGATCGACCACCTGGTCGGCAGCATCGCCCCCGGCCGGTACGCCGACGTGCTGATCGTGGACGACCTGGCGGACTTCCGGGTGCGCGAGGTCGTGGCGGACGGAACCCTGGTCGCCAGGGACAGCGCGATGATCACTCCCTCCGCGCCTCCCCCGCGCGGCCAGGTGCGGCCCTTCCCCGTCCCGGAGCTGACCGCCGGCGACATCGTGCTCCGCGCCCCCGAGGGCGCCTCCACGGTCACCGCGCTGTCGATGCGGATGACTCCGGAGCAGGTGTTCGTGCGCAGGCGGCACGACGTCACCCTCCCGGTCACCGGCGGGATCGTGGAGCCCTCCGTGGAGGACGATGCGCTCTACATCACGGTCGTCGAGCGGTACGGCAAGACCTCCAACCGGCCGGTCGGCCTGATCAGCGGCTACGGTCTCACCCGGGGCGCGATCGCGACCAGCGCCGCCCCGGACGACAACAACATCATCTGCGTCGGCGCCTCCCGTTCCGACATGGCCCTGGCCGTCAACGAGGTCGTGAAGGCCGGCGGCGGCCAGGTCGTCGTCGTGGACGGCGAGGTGCGCGGGCTCCTGCCGCTGCCGGTCGGCGGTATCGTCTCCGACCTGCCGGCCGGGGAGATGGCCGAGGCCGAGAGCGCGCTGGACGACCTGGCCCGCGAGCTGGGATGCGAGCTGCCGTCCCCGCTCATGTATCTGTTCTTCCTGTCGATCACCGCGATCCCCGACTACGCCATCACCGACCTCGGCCTCGTCGACTGCGTCAAGCTCGAGGTCGTCGACCCGATCCTCTCCTGGAGCTGACAATGACGGATTTCATCGAAGGTATGCCCAAGTGCGAGCTGCACCTGCACATCGAGGGGACCCTGGAACCGGAGCTGAAGTTCGAACTCGCCCGGCGCAACGGGCTGGAGCTGCCCTACGCCTCCGTCGAGGAGATCCGGGCCGCCTACTCCTTCGACGACCTGCCCTCGTTCCTGAAGATCTACTACGAGGGCATGGACGTGCTCCGCACCGAGCCCGACTTCTACGACCTTGCCATGGCCTACCTGCGCAAGGCCGCCTCGCAGAACGTCCGCTACGCGGAGATCTTCTTCGACCCGCAGGCCCACACCTCACGCGGGGTGCCGTTCGACATCGTGATCCGCGGCCTGCGCCGGGCACTGATCGACGCCGAGAACCAGCTTGGGATCAAAGCGCAGCTCATCATGTGCTTCCTCCGCGACTTCCAGGCGGAGTACGCCATGGCGACACTCCTTGAGTCCCTGCCCTACCGCGAGTGGATCGTGGGCGTCGGCCTCGACTCCGATGAGAAGGGCAACCCGCCGGCCAAGTTCGCCGCCGTCTACGAGCGGGCCCGGCAGGAGGGCTACCTTCTGACGATGCACTGCGACGTCGACCAGGAGAACTCCACCGAGCACATCCGCCAGGCCATCGAGGACATCGGCGTCAACCGCATCGACCACGGGGTCAACGCCCTGGAGGACCCCGCGCTCGTCGAGGCGATCCGCGCGAAGGGACTGGGCCTGACCGTGTGCCCGATCTCCAACGGCTACGTGACCGACTCGATGAAGGCCGACGCCATCCGCCGGATGCTCGACCTCGGCCTGCGGGTCACGGTCAACTCCGACGACCCGGCCTACTTCGCGGGCTACGTCCAGGAGAACCTCGTCGCCCTCGCCGAGGCCCTCACGCTCTCCCGGGAGGAGCTCGTCCAGCTGGAGCGGAACGCCTTCGAGATCACCTGGCTCCCCCGCCGCCTCAAGGACGCCTACCTCGCCGAGCTGGACGCCTACGCCGCCGCGACGTCCTGAGAAACCGCCGCGGGGACACGGCGGCGTCCGGGGCGCGCCGCTCGGAGCCGTCTAGCGCATCCTGATCGCCAGCAGGAAGTCGACCCGCTCGTCCAGGGCGTTGAGCGACCGCCCGGTCAGCTCCTCGATCCGCTTCAACCGGTATCTCAACGTGTTGACGTGGACGTGGAGCCGGTCGGCGGTCGCGGCCCACGACCCCGACTCCTCCAGGAACGTCTCCAGCGTCTCGATCAGATCTGTCTGGTGCGCCGCGTCGTACTCCTCCAGCCGCCCCAACAGCCGTGTCCGGAAGGAGTGACGCAGCTCCCCCGGGATCGCGGCGATCAGCGAGCGGTGGGAGCTGACGTCGTCGCCGGTGATCGCCGACACCCGGCCCTCGCCCAGCTCGGCCAGGATGCGGGCGTGCCTGGCCTCCTCGATCACACTACTCAGCGCGGCCGGCCCCGTGGTGACGCTGCTGACGCCGACCGTGATCCGGGCGTCGCCCAGCCCGGCCTCCAATGTGGCCGCCCCGGACAGCATGTGGGCGGTCAGCTCGGCGGCGGTGTTGCCGGCCAGCGGAACCAGCGCGACCACCTCTCCGCCCACCGCCGTCGCCACGCCCGGCGCCAGCGGGCGTAACAGCTCGTCGAGCACGGCGACACCCACCTCGTCCGCCCGGTCGGCCCCCTCGACCGCGAGCACCACCGCCAGCAGGCCGTCCTCCGTCTCGATGTGCAGAGTGTGCAGCCGGGAGACCACACCCGGCAGGTTCGCGTCCCCGGAGGCGAGCAGCTCCAGGAGCTGGTCCAGCACCCGCCGCTCGATCCGCTGCGCCGCCTCCAGCCGGGAGCGCTCCAGCGCGACCAGCGCGGCCAGCTCCACGATCAGATCCTCGTGCTCACCCCCGGCCCGCACCTGCTCCCCCGCGTAGGCCAGAAACCAGTTGGCGATCCGGTGCGGCGCCCCCTTGCTGACCGGGAAGACCGACAGCACGGTGCCGTCGGCCTGCGTGGCCGTACCGGGGAGGAAGCGAGCGGACAGGAACGCGTGCGCCAGCCGCGCACCGGCCCCCGCGGGCAGCGGTTGCGAACCCACGACGACCCGGCCGGTCGCCGACATGACCCAGCAGGGGACATCCAGCTCTCCGGCCACCGTGGTGACGACCTTGCTCAGGCTCCCGCCGTCCACGAGGGTGCTGGCCAGCCTCCTGCGGGAGCCGTACGGCCTGCTCGGGACGGAGCCGAACTCGTCGATCAGGGCACGCAGCACATACTCGGTGAGGGCGCTGAAGGAGACCTCCACGCCGAGGGCGAGCATCGGCAGACCGGCGTCGGCGCAGGCGTCGATGAGGTCGGCCGGCGGGACCTTGAGCGCGGTCCCGGAACAGAGCGCGGCGACCCTGGCCTCGGCGAGCGCGGCCACGAAACGCCGGGCGGACTCCGGGCCGTCATGCCAGGTCAGCTCGGTGAGGACGAGCTCGTCGGCCTTGAGGAAGCGGCCCGGCTCGATCAGGTCGGTGGTGGCGATGCCACGGATCCGGCGATCGAGCAGATCATGACCGCTGAGCACCTTCAGCCCCAGGTGGTCGACCTGGCACAGGTTCCTCAGGCGCATACCAGTAGGTTAGCCGCAGCTCATACCGGCCAGGACTCCCGCCGCCAGGCCGCGTCCCAGAACAGCCACTCGTAGCGGGCGGTGGTCAGCGCGTGCTCGCACAGTCTCCCGCGGTCCGCCTCAGGCAGCGACGCGGCGACCTCGTCGAGCAGGTCCAGCACCCCGGCGACGGTCTCCTGGTAGTGCTCGTTGCCGTAGGTCTCGATCCACCACGCGTACAGCGGGTCGGGCGACGACTGCTTCAACAGCTCCTCGCCGACCTTCGCGTAGATCCAGTAACAGGGCACGATCGCGCCCAGCGCCTCGGGGAAGGTGCCCAGGTGACATGCGCGCAGCAGGTAGGAGCCGTAACCGACGGTGGTGGGGGTGGCGCCCTCACCGCGCGCGTCGTCCTCGTCCATGCCGAACGCGGCCAGCAGCTCGACGTGGAGGCTGTGCTCCACCTCGACCGTGCGCGCGGCGTCCCCGGCGAACCGCTGCACCACGGCCGGGTCCGCCGCCCGCGCCCCGCAGGCCGCCAGCGCCCGCGCGTAGTCGGGCAGGAAGTGCGTCTCCTGGACCACGAAGTGCCGGAAGACCTCGCGCGGCAGTGTCCCGTCGGTCAGCCCGGCGAGAAAGGGGTGAGCCAGGATCTCGGCATACACTCCCCCGACGACCTGCCACAACTCATCACGGAACCGGCTCACGCCAGCGATGCTATCGGCATCGGCCGCCCCGGGGACCTCCGGAGGGCCGGGGTCCGCGATGTCACAGCGCACCGTCCCGTCTCGTCCTCCCTGAGAGACTCACGGAGGGAAGGCGAGAATGCCTCATGTGGTCCCCTCCGGAAAGGTGATGCCCACCTGGGCGAACACCCCGTCGGCGGCGACCTCCACAGCCGCGAGGCCGGGGAGCTCCCCGGCCTCGGCCCAGCGGACCTCAGTCGAAGTCGAAGATCGAGTGCTTGTCATGGAACTGGAGGACATAACGGCAACGCACGCAGATCATCAGGGTCATCCGGTGGGAGGTCAGCCCCCATCGGCTGTCGAGCCTGCCTTGCTCCTGCTGGAACTCCGTGCCCTAGCAGAGGGGACAGACGAGCTCGGGTGGCGTCATATCCATTACGACGGACAGGCCGTCGCCGGAGTTCCTGACCTACAGATCGAGCAGGGGCTCCAGACCGACGGTCAGCCCCGGAGTCTCCCCGACCCGGCGGACGCCGAGCAGCACCCCCGGCGTGAACGACGAGCGGTTCATGGTGTCGTGACGGATGGTGAGAGTCTCCCCGTCGCCACCCATGAGCACCTCCTGGTGGGCGATCAGCCCGGCCAGCCGTACCGAGTGCACGTGGACCCCGTCCACGTCCGCACCCCGGGCCCCGTCCAGCTCGACGCTGGTCGCGTCGGGCATCGCCGCGGCGCCGGCCTTGCGCCGCGCCTCGGCGATCAGCTCGGCCGTATGGCGGGCGGTGCCGGAGGGCGCGTCGGCCTTGTTCGGGTGGTGCAGCTCGATGATCTCGACGGAGTCGAAGTAGCGGGCGGCCTGCTGGGCGAAGTGCATCATCAGCACGGCCGCGATGCCGAAGTTGGGCGCGATCAGCGCGTTGACGCCGGGATTGCCGTCCAGCCAGCCCCGGACGGTCGCCAGGCGCCCGGCGTCGAAGCCGGTGGTGCCGACCACCGGGTGGATGCCATGGGAGATACACCATTCGAGGTTGCCCATGACCACGTCGGGGTGGGTGAAGTCGACCACCACCTCGGAGCCGGCGAGGCCCTCGATCGAGTCGCCCTTGTCGACTGCCGCGACCAGCTCCAGGTCGTCCGCCGCCTCGACGGCCTTGCACACTTCGATACCGACGCGCCCACGGGCGCCGAGAACTCCAACCCTGATCACGGCCCCAAGGGTATACCGTCGCCGTCCACGGAGGCTCGTGAGCCATACCGGACCGCGGCCCGTACCGGGGGCGTGAGCCCGTACCCCGGCCGTACGAGTCACGGACCGCGGGCCGTACGGACCCGTCCGATCCGGTCGGTGAACGGGTCCCTGCCCGTACGTGAGAACGGCCCCGGCGTGTGAAACGCCGGGGCCGTTCTCGAGCGACGGACGGCTAGCCGTTGACGGCCCAGCCGAAGTCCTTGTCCTCGTAGGGACCGATCACCGCGAGGGTCATCGGCCGGTTGAGGATGTCACGGGCGACCTCGGTGATCTCCTCCGGAGTCACCGCTTCGATCCTGGCCAGGACGTCGTCGACGGAGAGCAGCTCGTCGTAGACGAGCTCGCCCTTGCCGATCCTGGACATCCTGGAGCCGGTGTCCTCCAGGCCGAGCACGAGACCACCGCGCATCTGGCCCTTGCCGCGGACGATCTCCTCCTCGGTGATGCCGTCGGCGACCACCCGGAGAATCTCCTCGCGGCAGATCTTCAGCACGTCGTCGATCTTCGACGGCAGGCAGCCGACGTAGATGCCGAACTGGCCGGTGTCGGCGTAGGCGGAGGTGTAGGAGTAGGCCGAGTAGGCGAGGCCCCTCTTCTCCCTGATCTCCTGGAACAGCCGCGAGGACATGCCGCCGCCGAGAGCCGCGTTGAACACGCCAAGCGCGAAGCGGCGCTCGTCGGTCCGGGTGAGGCCGGTCGTGCCGAGGACCAGGTTGGCCTGTTCGGTCGGCCGGTGCACCATCCGGACTCCGGAACGGGTCTCGACGCCGGGGCCGGACACCCGGGGGGCGACCGGCGAGGCGTCCCCGCCGAGGGCTCCGGCCCGTTCGTAGGCCGCGGCGACCAGCGCCACGACCTGCTCGTGGGTGACGTTTCCCGCCACCGACACCACGGTGTGCGTCGGCAGGTAGTAGCGGCGGTAGTACTCCGCGATCCGGTCGCGGCTGACGGCGTTGATCGAGTCGACGGTGCCGAGGATCGGACGGCCGATGGGCGTGTCGCCGTACATCTCGGCGGAGAACTGCTCGTGCACCATGTCGGAGGGGTCGTCGTCGTGCATGGCGATCTCCTCCAGGATCACGCCACGCTCGGCCTCGACGTCCTCCGGGGTGATGAGCGAGGAGGTCACCACGTCGGCGAGCACGTCGATCGCCACCCGCAGGTCCTCGTCGAGGACCCGCGCGTAGTAGCAGGTGTACTCCTTGGCGGTGAAGGCGTTGATCTCACCGCCGATGCCCTCGATCGCGGCGGAGATCTCCAGCGCGTCGCGTGTGGGGGTGCCCTTGAACAGCAGGTGCTCAAGGAAGTGGGAGGACCCCATGTGCTCGGGGCCCTCGTCCCTCGATCCGATGCCGACCCACATGCCGACCGCGACGGAACGCACGGTCGGCATGGACTCGGTCACCACCCGGAGCCCACCGGGGAGGACGGTGCGCTGCACGACCCCGGCGCCGTCCTTGCCGGGGTGCAGAGTGGTGGTCATCACGAGTTGCGGTCTTCCCCCCCGCGGCCGCTGCCGCTGGTGCGGGTACGGGTGCGGCGGGGCCGCTCCTCACGGGGACGATCGTCGGCGGCCGGCGCCGCGGGCTGCTCCTCGGGAGCACCGCCCTCGGCCTTGGCCGCGGCCTCCTTCTCGACGACCTCGACGGGGACCAGGGAGAGCTTGCCGCGCGAGTCGATCTCGGCGATCTCCACCTGGATCTTCTCGCCGACGTTCATGACGTCCTCGACGTTCTCGATGCGCTTGCCGCCGTGCAGCTTGCGGATCTGGGAGACGTGCAGCAGGCCGTCCTTACCCGGCATGAGGGAGATGAAGGCTCCGAAGGCGGCGATCTTGACGACCGTGCCCAGGTAGCGCTCGCCGACCTCCGGCATGTGCGGGTTGGCGATGGCGTTGATCGCCGACCGGGCCGCCTCTGCGGACGGGCCGTCGGTGGCGCCGATGTAGATGGTTCCGTCGTCCTCGATCGTGATCTCGGCGCCGGTGTCGTCCTGGATCTGGTTGATCATCTTGCCCTTCGGGCCGATGACCTCGCCGATCTTGTCCACCGGGACCTTGATCGTGATGATGCGCGGGGCCGTCGCGTTCATCTCCGCCGGGGAGTCGATGGCCTCCTGCATCACGTCGATGATGGCCAGCCGGGCGGCCTTGGCCTGCTTCAGCGCGGCGGCCAGGATCGAGGCGGGAATGCCGTCGAGCTTGGTGTCGAGCTGGAGCGCGGTGATGACCTCCTTGGTGCCGGCGACCTTGAAGTCCATGTCGCCCATGGCGTCCTCGGCGCCGAGGATGTCGGTCAGCGTGACGTACTGGTCGCCCTCGTTGATCAGGCCCATCGCGATACCCGCGACGATGCCCTTGAGCGGGACACCCGCGTCGAGCAGCGCCATGGTCGAGGCGCAGACCGAGCCCATGGAGGTCGAGCCGTTGGAGCCGAGCGCCTCGGAGACCTGACGGATCGCGTAGGGGAACTCCTCGCGGGCCGGGAGGACCGGGACGAGCGCCCGCTCGGCGAGCGCGCCGTGGCCGATCTCCCGGCGCTTGGGCGAGCCCACGCGGCCGGTCTCACCGGTGGAGTAGGGCGGGAAGTTGTAGTTGTGCATGTAGCGCTTGGTGCGCTCGGGGTTGAGCGTGTCGATCATCTGCTCCATGCGGAGCATGTTCAGCGTCGTGATGCCCAGGATCTGGGTCTCGCCGCGCTCGAACAGGGCCGAGCCGTGCACCCGGGGCACAACGTGGACCTCGGCGTTGAGCTGGCGGATGTCCTTGACGCCACGGCCGTCGATGCGGACGCCCTCGGCGATGACCCGCTCGCGCATGAGCTTCTTGGTCAGCGAGCGGAACGCGGCGCCGACCTCCTTCTCACGGCCCTCGAACTCGGAGCCGACCTTCTCGGCGGCCAGCGCCTTGACGCGGTCGAGCTCGGTCTCGCGCTCCTGCTTGCCGGCGATGGTCAGCGCGGCGGCCAGCTCGCTCTTGACCGCGTTGGTCACGGCCTCCAGGACGTCGTCCTGGTAGTCGAGGAACAGCGGGTACTCGGCGGTCTCCTTGGCGGCGACCTGCGCGACCCTGGCCTGCGCCTCGCACAGCACCTTGATGAACGGCTTGGAGGCCTCCAGGCCCTGGGCCACGGTCTCCTCGGTCGGCGCCATGGCACCGTCGGCGACGAGCTTGAGCGTGTCACGGGTGGACTCGGCCTCGACCATCATGATCGCGACGTCGCCGTCCTCCAGGACGCGACCGGCGACCACCATGTCGAAGGTGGCGTTCGCCAGCTCCGAGTGGGTCGGGAAGGCGACCCACTGGCCCTCGATCAGCGCGACGCGGACGCCGCCGATCGGGCCGGAGAAGGGCAGCCCGGCGAGCTGGGTGGACAGGGACGCGGCGTTGATCGCGATCACGTCGTACAGGTGCTCGGGATTGAGCGCCATGATGGTCGCCACGACCTGGATCTCGTTGCGCAGGCCCTTGACGAACGACGGGCGCAGCGGCCGGTCGATCAGGCGGCAGGTGAGGATGGCGTCCTCGGAGGGACGGCCCTCACGCCGGAAGAACGAGCCGGGGATGCGGCCCGCGGCGTACATTCGCTCCTCGACGTCCACCGTGAGCGGGAAGAAGTCGAGGTTCTCCTTGGGATGCTTGGAGGCGGTGGTCGCGGACAGGACCATCGTCTCGTCGTCCAGGTAGACGACGGCGGAACCCGCCGCCTGGCGCGCGAGCCGCCCGGTCTCGAACCGGATGGTACGCGTACCGAAAGAGCCGTTGTCGATAACGGCTTCGCTGCTGTGGACACCCTCCACGGGGGACCTCCTTGTGTCGGTCGCCCGCGTCCCTCAGGCACGCGTCTCGCACCTGAGTCGTCTTCTTAGCCTGCTCCCCGTAGGTGCAGTGCCGGTCTTCGATCGAAGCGCCCGGTTCCGTACGGCTTACGCCATGATGACCGGGGGCCACTACCGAGGACCGGCCCTCCGACGCCGTGGGGCGCGCTTGCTGGCGGACGCGGGGCACTATCTCGGCTATTCAGTTTGCTCACTGAAACGGTGTCTCCGTCGCGCGACGCGCCGGGACCCGTCCCCATGAGATTCCCTATGAAATGAGGGAGCGACGCGGGCGCCGCTCCCTCACCACTCTATCGACGCAGGCCAAGGCGCTCGATGAGCGAACGGTAACGCGTGATGTCCTTGCTCTGCAGGTACTTGAGCAGACGACGGCGACGACCGACGAGCAGCAGCAGGCCGCGGCGGCTGTGGTGGTCGTGCTTGTGCATCTTCAGGTGCTCGGTGAGCTCGCTGATGCGCTTGCTCAGCAGCGCGATCTGCACCTCGGGGGAACCGGTGTCGGTCTCACCCTTGGCGTACTCACCGATGATCTGCTTCTTGGCGGCGGTGTCGAGCGACACGTCTCTCCTTGAACTCCTACGGGCACGCGTGATGTACAAGATGCCCGAGCGACCGTGCGTGCCTACAGTCGCCGTGGCGAGATCAGCGCCGGGGTTGTGAGACCACCGGTTACATAGCTGACATGCCAGGTTACCACCAGCTCCGGAGCACCGCACATTCCCGGACACGCCGCGGAGGCGGCCGGCTCCGGGAGAGCCTTTCAGGAAGTGAGGCGGCGGGCCTCGGCCACGTCGGCGTGCATCTGTTCGATGAGCGCCTCGACCGAGTCGAACCTGAGGTTGGCGCGGAGCCGGGGCCCGAAGTCCACGGCCATGTGGGCGCCGTAGAGGTCCAGATCGTCGCGGTCGAGCGCGTAGGCCTCGACGGTGCGCGGCACCCCCTCGAAGGTGGGGTTGGTGCCCACCGAGATGGCGGCGGGCCAGCGTTCACCGCCGTAGACGGCCGGTAGGTCGCCCGTCGAGACCCCCTGCAACCAGCCGGCGTAGACACCGTCGGCGGGGATCGCGGTGAAGTCGGGCGACTCCACGTTGGCCGTGGGGAAGCCGAGCTGCCGGCCACGCTGGTAGCCACGGACGACCACGCCCTCGACGCGGTGCGGACGGCCGAGTGCCGCGGCGACGGCCTCCATGTCCCCGGCGGCGAGCCGCTCACGGATGAGGGTGGAGGAGATGGTCTCCCCGTTGCTCACCAGCGGGACCGCCTCCGCCACGAAGTCGTACTTCTCGCCGAGGGTCTGCAGGGTCTCGACGTCACCCGCGGCCTTGTGCCCGAAGCGGAAGTTCTCCCCCACCACGACCCCGCCCGCGTGCAACCGGTCCACCAGCACGGTCTGCACGAACTCGTCCGGGCTCATCTGGGAGAACTCCAGCGTGAACGGCAGCACGCACACCGCGTCCACGCCGAGTTCGGCGAGCAGCTCGGTGCGGTGCCGGGCCGTCGTCAGCCGGGACGGGTGAGTGCCTGGCCGCACCACCTCTTCCGGATGCGGGTCGAAGGTCACCACGACCGAGAGCAGTCCGAGCTCATCGGCCAGCTCGACCGCACGGGCCACCATCCGCTGATGGCCGAGGTGAACCCCGTCGAAGACCCCGATGGTGATGACGGACCTGCCCCAGCCTTCGGGCACGTCGTCCAATCCGTGCCAGCCTCGCACCGCAGCCTCTTCCCCTCGTAGCGGATCGACCCCTAAAGCCTGCCATGCCTGGCGACCATCCCTCCAATCGGGGAGCTCATTGGAGAGTGGCATGCCCGCCGATGCCCGCCGATCCGTCCGGCGCGTGTTTCCGGCTCCGCTGCCGGGCAGGGGCCGCTCCGACGCGTTCAGGAGACGAACACCGCCAGCGACCTGGTTGTCCTGCCGTGCTCCTCGGCCAGCGCCAGCAGGGTGCCGTCCGGGCCGAACACGCCGATCGGACCCTTGCCCAGCCCCAGCGAGGGCAGCCGCCCGCCGTGCGCGACGGTGCTCGCCTCCTCGGCGGTCACGTCGCGGCGGGGAAAGGCCGCCGCGACGGCGTCGGCCATCGGCAGGATCACGCAGTCGGCGGAGAGCTGCTCGACGGTGCGCGCCATCGACAGGTCGTAGGGCCCCACGCGGGTGCGGCGCAGGTAGGTCAGGTGACCGCCGGTGCCCAGACCGGCCCCCAGATCACGTGCCAGTGCGCGGATGTAGGTGCCACTGGAGCAGGTCACCGAGGCGTCGATGTCGATCAGGTCGCCGTCGCGCCGGATATCGGTGATCTCGAAGCCCGACACGGTCACCGGACGTGCCTGGAGCTCGACCTCCTCTCCGGCCCTGGCCCGTTTGTAGGCGCGCTCACCGTTCACCTTGATGGCGCTGACCTGCGGCGGCACCTGCATGATCCGGCCGGTCAGGGCGGCGACGCCCTTTCTGATCTCCTCGTCGGTCACCTCGGCCGCCGAGGCCGCCGAGGTGATCTCACCTTCGGCGTCGTCGGTGTTGGTGGACTGGCCGAGGCGGATCGTGGCGTCGTAGCCCTTCTCGGTGAGCGCGAGATGGCCCAGGAGCCGGGTGGCCTTCTCCACGCCGACCACCAGCACTCCGGTGGCCATCGGATCCAGGGTGCCCGCGTGACCGACCTTGCGGGTGCCCGCGATGCCGCGGAGCTTGCCGACGACGTCGTGCGAGGTCCACTCGGCGGGCTTGTCCACGATGATCAGTCCGCTCGGCGGCGGGGTGCGCTTGGCGCGAGCCGTACTCATTCGAAAGTCCTTCTACAGGAGGGCGCGGAGACTCGCCATCGTCTGCTCGACGGGCAGATGGGAGGTGAAGCCTGCCGCCTTGGTGTGCCCGCCACCGCCCAGCGCGGCGCAGACGCGGGCGACGTCCACCGCGCCCTTGGAACGGGTGGAGACCTGCCAGGCGCCGTCGTCGTCCTCCTTGAGGACCACGGCCATGTCTGCCTCCTCGGTGCGCCGGATCACGTCGATGATCCCCTCCAGCTCGTCGTACGGCAGGCCGTAGGCGGCCCGGTCGGCCCGGGTGACGGACGTCCAGACCAGCCCGCCGCCCACCTCGGGTTCCAGCACCACCCGGTCCAGGACGGCGCCGAGCACCCTGAGGTAGCCGAACGGGGAACGGTCCCACAGCTCCCGGGCGATCTCCTCGGGGTTCAGCCCGGTGGCGACCAGCCGGGCGGCCATGAGGTGCGCCTCGGGAGTGGTGGAGGAGTGCCGGAACGAACCGGTGTCGGTGACCAGCCCGGCGTACAGGCAGGTCGCGATGGCCTTGTCGACCGGCAGGCCGAGCCGGTGGATCAACTCCTCGGCGAGCGCGACGGTGGCCGCGGCACCGGGGTCGACCAGGTTGAGCGTGCCGAACCCGGTGTTGGACGGATGATGGTCCAGCACGACCAGCTCGCGGGCCCGGGCCGCGTTGCCGGCGAGCACACCGAGCCGCTCGACGGTGGGGGCATCGAAAGTGATCATCAGCTCGGGCGCGGCCGGGTAGGCGTCGGGCTCGGACAGGAGTTCCTGCCCGGGCAGGAAGCGCAACAGCCGGGGCACCCGGAACCGGCGTTCCCCGAAGGAGGCCGTGACCCGCCTGCCCGCCGCGCGCAGCGCCATACCGAGCGCCAGCATCGAGCCGAGCGCGTCGCCGTCCGGTGAGATGTGGCAGGCCAGCGCGATCTCGTCGGCGGACGAGATCAGACCGACGGCCCGGTCCCAGTCACCGACCGGGACCGGACCGACGTCGCGCGGGTCGGGCGTCACGTTGCGGAGTATCCCGCGCGCTCTGACGGCTCGTCGTCGTTTTCGCCGGATTCGTCGCCGTTCTCGTCAGGCTTGCGGTACGGGTCGGCGTCTCCGGCGTGCTGAGCGCCTTCGGCCCGCTTGGCGATCTCGGCGTCTCTGACCTTCGCCTCGGCCAGCAGACCGTCGAGGTGACGGGCGCTGTCGGGAAGCGGGTCATGGGTGAACATCAGCGTCGGGGTGTGGCGCAGACCTGTCTGCCGGCCCACCTCCGAACGGATGAGCCCCTTGGCGCTCTCCAGCGCCGTGGCCGAGTCGGCCCGCTCGGCCTCGGAGCCGAACACGGTGTAGAACACCGTGGCCTCGCTCAGGTCGTTGGTGATACGCGTGTCCGTCACGGTCACGAAACCCAGCCTCGGGTCCTTGATCCGGCGCTCCAGCATCTCGGCAACGATCTGCTGGATCCGGTCAGCGATCTTACGTGCGCGTGCGGCGTCCATTTTCGCTCCCCCCTTCTCACAGTAACGACCGGACGCAGAAGGGTGATTCCGCGGCCGGCCGTCCCTGTAACTAGTCCTCGTCCTCGTTGTAGAGCCGCTGCCGAGCGGACAACAGCTCGATCTCCGGGTGGAACGCGATCAGGCGCTCGCAGTCGTCCAGCACCGTGCCGCAGTTGGCGGCGGTGGCGGAGACGACCGCGATCCCGATCTCGGTACGGCGGTGCAGATCCAGGTGGCCGGTCTCGGCGACGGCCACACCCGGGAACCGTCGTTGCACCTCGGCGATGATGGGACGCACCACGGAGCGCTTCTGCTTCAGCGAATGAACGTCGCCGAGCAGGATGTCCAGTGTGAGGGCACCTACATACATGTTGGGTTTCGCCACGGATGTCACCGTGCCACCGGCGGCGCCGGGACGCCCGCCGGCCGGAGGTCCTGCCCACTAGGTGGGCGGCGCCTCCGACCGGCGAGCGGTCCCCTTGCCGGACCGGAGCATCAGACGCGCGGCTTCTCCCGCATCTCGAACGTCTCGATGACGTCGTCGATCTTGATGTCGCTGTAGCCGACACCGATACCGCACTCGTAGCCCTCACGGACCTCGGTCGCGTCGTCCTTGAACCGGCGCAGCGAGGACACGGTGAGGTTGTCGGAGATGACGACCCCGCCGCGGATGATCCGGGCCTTGCTGTTCCGGACGATCGTGCCCGAGCGGACCAGCGCACCGGCGATGTTGCCGATCTTCGGCACCTTGAAGACCTCGCGGACTTCGGCGGTGCCCATCTGGACCTCTTCGAACTCCGGCTTGAGCATGCCCTTGAGGGCCGCCTCGATCTCCTCGATCGCCTGGTAGATGACCGAGTAGTAGCGGATGTCGACGCCCTCGCGCTCGGCCAGGTCACGCGCCCTGACTTCGGGGCGGACGTTGAAACCGATGATGACGGCGTTGTCGTCGGCGACCGCCAGGTTGACGTCGTACTCGGTGATCGCACCGACGGCGCGGTGGAGCACCCGCAGGCGCACCTCGTCGCCGACATCGATCTTGAGCAGCGCGTCCTCGAGGGCTTCGACCGAACCGGAGACGTCACCCTTGATGATGAGCTTGAGCTCGTCGACCTGGCCCTTCTCCATCTCGCTGAAGAGCTCTTCGAGGGTGCGGCGACGGCCGGACCTGGCCATGTCCGCGATGCGCTTGCGGGCCGCACGCTGCTGGGCGATCTGGCGCGCCATCCGGTCGTCGGTGACGACGATGAAGTTGTCACCGGCACCCGGCACCGCGGTCAGACCGAGGACCAGCACGGGACGCGACGGGTCGGCTTCCTGAATCGCCTCACCGTTGTCGTCCAGCATCGCCCGGACGCGGCCGAAGGCCTCGCCACAGACGATCGAGTCGCCGACGCGGAGCGTGCCGCGCTGGACCAGCACGGTCGCGACCGGGCCGCGGCCCTTGTCGAGGTGCGCCTCGATGGCGACGCCCTGGGCGTCCATCGTGGCGTTGGCCCGCAGGTCGAGCTCGGCGTCCGCGGTGAGCAGGATGGCCTCGAGCAGGTTCTCGATGCCGATCCCGTTCTTGGCGGAGATGTCGACGAACATCGTGGTGCCGCCGTACTCCTCGGCGACCAGGCCGTACTCGGTGAGCTGCGCCCGGACCTTGCCCGGGTCCGCGCTCTCCTTGTCGACCTTGTTGACCGCGACCACGATCGGCACGTCGGCCGCCTGGGCGTGGTTCAGCGCCTCGATGGTCTGCGGCTTCACACCGTCGTCGGCCGCGACGACCAGGACAGCGATGTCGGTGACCTTGGCACCACGGGCACGCATGGCGGTGAACGCCTCGTGACCCGGGGTGTCGATGAAGGTGATCCGACGGTCTTCGCCCTCGTGCTCGGCGGAGATCTGGTAGGCACCGATGTGCTGGGTGATCCCACCGGCCTCGTGCGCCGCCTCGTTGGTGTGCCGGATGGCGTCGAGCAGCTTGGTCTTACCGTGGTCGACGTGACCCATGACGGTCACCACCGGCGGACGCGCGACCAGGTCGGACTCGTCGCCCTCGTCCTCGCCGAACTCGATGTCGAAGGTCTCCAGGAGCTCGCGGTCCTCCTCCTCCGGGCTGACCACAAGCAGGTTGTAGTCAAGCTCGGCGGCGAGAAGCTGCAGCGTCTCCTCGTTGACCGACTGCGTGGCGGTCACCATCTCGCCCAGGTGCAGCATGATCTGCACCAGGGACGCCGGGATCGCACCGATCTTGTCGGCGAAGTCCGACAGGGAGGCGCCACGCGACAGGCGGATCGTCTGACCGTTGCCGCGAGGAGCCTGCACGCCGCCGATCGCCGGGGCCTGCATGTTGTCGAACTCTTGACGCCGCTGGCGCTTGGACTTGCGGCCACGGGTCGGGCGACCACCCGGACGCCCGAAGGCACCCGCCGTACCGCCACCACGGCCACGACCGCCGCCACCGGGACGACCGGCGAAACCGCCACCGCCGCCACCGGGACCACCGGTACCGGTACCGGTACCGGGACGGCCTGCGCCGCCACCGCCACCGGGACGGCCGGCGAAACCGCCACCGCCACCGGGACGACCGGCGCCACCACCGGGACGGCCAGCGCCACCACCGGGACGGCCGGCGCCACCACCGGGACGGCCGGCGCCGCCGCCGGGACCGGCAGGACGGCCCTGCGGCATCATCATCGGGCTGGGACGGGGACCACCGGGACGCGGACCACCCGCACCGGCGCCACCGCCGGGGCGGGGACCACCGGCACCGGCACCGGGACCCGGACGCGGGCCGGCCGCACCGGGAGGACCGGAGCGAGCGGCGGGCGGACGGGGACCGGCGCCGTCGCGCTGCCCCTGCTCGCGGGGACCACGGTCCTCACGAGGACCGCCGGGACGCGGGCCCCGGTCGCCGGGGCCTCCGTCACGGCCACCGGGACCGCCCGGACGCGGCGGACGGGCCTGGCCCATGCCACTGGCGTTCGACGAGAACGGGTTGTTGCCGGGACGCGGGCCACGCGGGCCGGGACGCGGACCGGGCTTGGGACCGGAAGCGCCCGCACCGGGCCGGGGGCCCGAGGGGGCTCCACCCGGGCCACCGGAGGGGCGGCCTTCCGGACGCGCGGCCTCGGGACGGGATGCCGGACCCGGACGCGGAGCCGGGCGGGGCCCAGGCTTGGGTCCGGAAGACGCGGGCCGACCGGCCTCGGGACGCGGAGCCTCGAACCGGGGCGGCTGAACCGGCGAGGGCTGCTGCGGCTGCTGCTGCGGCGGCGCCTGCTGGGGCTGCACCTGCTGGGGCTGAGGGACCGCCGGCGGGGCCTGCGGCGTGGGTGCCGCGGGACGCGCCGCGGGCCCAGGCCTCGGACCCGGCTTGGGAGCCGGTCCCGGCTTGGGAATGGATGACGGCACCGCCGGGGCGCCGCTTCCGGCCTGGCTACCAGCCGGCCGGGGGGCCGCCTGAGGCGGCCTGGGCGGCCTGTTGCCACCCTTGTCGGACGATCCCCTGGGGGGGCCGCCCAAAGCTTCCGTGAGCCTACGGACTACCGGTGCTTCGATAGTCGAGGACGCCGAACGCACGAACTCGCCCATCTCCTGGAGCTTGGCCATGACGACCTTGCTCTCCACACCGAACTCCTTGGCGAGCTCGTATACCCGGACCTTCGCCACTGCACTCCCTTACTCGGCCCGGGAGGCAGTGCCGCCGGACCGTCGTTACGTAGACGTACTCATCGCCGCATGCTCATCAGGCGCTCATAGCTATCTGACCAGCCCATCAACTCGGCGTCCTACATGACAGTTGGTAACCATTTCACCCGATCCTTTCGGCTTGGACCTCTTCCAGGTGGCCTCGCACCTGCGACAGATCAAGCGGACCCGCAACGCGAAACGCGCGGGGAAACGCTCGGCGACGCTCGGCGAGTTCCAGACAGCTCAGGGAGAGATGCAGTGAAGCACCACGCCCCTGGAGCCGTCGTCGCAGGTCAGGGACGATAACGTCCTCGACCACCACCAGGCGGAGCAGCTCGGAGGAGACCGTGCGAACCCGGCACCCCACACACGTTCTCAGTGGGGCGGCCTGGCCACCATATTCCAGCTTACCGTGTGGACGCATCTGCGGAACCGGCCGCATCCCCCGCTTGCGTATCCGGGCGGATGTCGATACGCCATCCGGTGAGCCGATTGGCCAGCCGGGCGTTCTGCCCCTCCTTGCCGATGGCAAGGGAGAGCTGGTAGTCCGGCACGGTCACCCGTGCGGCACGCCCTTCGGCGTCAATCACCTCAACGTGGGAAACGCGGGAGGGTGAGAGGGCATTCCCCACGAACTCCGCGGGGTCGTCCGACCAGTCGATGATGTCGATCTTCTCACCGTGCAGTTCGGCCATCACGTTGCGCACCCGTGACCCCATCGGGCCGATGCAGGCGCCCTTGGCGTTCACTCCGGGACGCCTCGACCGCACCGCGATCTTGGTCCGGTGGCCGGCCTCGCGCGCGATGGCGGCGATCTCGACCGTCCCGTCGGCGATCTCCGGCACCTCCAGGGCGAAGAGTTTCTTCACCAGGCCGGGGTGGGTGCGCGACAGGGTGACCGACGGGCCCTTGTGCCCCTTCTTGACCTGGACCACGTAGCAGCGGATGCGCTCACCGTGGACGTAGTCCTCACCGGGGACCTGCTCGTTGTGCGGGAGCACGGCCTCGATCCTGCCGAGGTCCACCAGGACAACCCTCGGGTCCTTGCCCTGCTGGATGACCCCGGCCACGAGCTCGCCCTCACGGCTGGCGAACTCACCGAAGTTGATCTCGTCCTCGGCGTCCCTGAGCTGTTGCAGGATGACCTGCTTGGCGGTCGTCGCGGCGATACGGCTGAAGTTGCCCGGGGTGTCGTCGAACTCCCTGAGCACCTCCCCGCTCTCGTCGTCGATCTCAGCGGCGAAGATGGTCACGTGCCCGGATTTCCGGTCGAGCTCGGCCCGCGCCTTGGCGGCCGCGCCCTCGCTCCGGAAATATGCGATCAGTAGCGCGTCCTCGATCGCCTTGACGACCAGGTCGAAGGAGATGTCCTTCTCCCGCTCCAGGCTGCGCAGGACGCTCATGTCGATGTCCACGAGGCTCCCCCCTTAGCCTTCGTCGCCGTCTTCGCCGTCGTCTTCGGCGTCGTCCAACCGGCGGAATTCCACCTGTACCCGGCCTCGGGTCAGGTCTTCATAATCAATGCGGCGCGGTGCGCCCGCAATGTCAAGCTCCACACCGGTCTCGTCAGTGGCGACGATCCGGCCCTCCACCGAGGTGCCGTCCCGCAGATCGGCCTTGACCAGCCGTTTCACCGCCCGGCGCCAGTGGCGCGGCTCGGTGAGCGGACGGTCGACTCCGGGGGAGGAGACCTCAAGCACGTAGGGGGTGGTCCCCATCGCGTCGTCGGCGTCCAGCGCGGCGGAGACGGCGAGGCTGACCTCGGCGACGTCGTCCAGGCTCACGCCACCGTCACAGTCGACGACGACGCGCAGCAGCCGCCGCTTGCCCGCCGGTGTGACCGTGACATCCTCCAAGTCGAGCCCTTCGGCGCCGACGACAGGTTCCAGAAGCTTCATCAGGCGGTCGCGGGATGTGGCGCTGCCCATGCCGACCTCCCATTGTCACAATCTCAGCCGGGCGGACCTCGCCCATGCGGTTCACCAGCCTATCCACACCGGGACGTGGAAAGAGCGCCACTCGGTGCGGCGAGCCCGTCCGAGAAGCGCGGTGACTGCGATTCCAAGCCCTTACGATGCTAGAGGCGTCAGCAGCCCACCCATGACCGGAGGTCGTCCGTGCGTTCCCTGTCCCGGCGCGCCCTGCTGCGGGGCGGCGCTCTCGGGGCGGCCGCCGTGGCGGTCGCGGGATGCGCCGCCGAGGAGCGGAAGCCCCTGCGGACCGAGCCTCCCGATCCGGAGACCGTCCTGCTCAAGCAGCTGATCGCGGGCAAGGAGGAGATCATCGCTCTCTACTCGTCGATCGCCTCCGCCAAGCTCGCACCCTTCAGAGAACGGCACGAGGCCCATCTCGCCGAGCTCCGCAGGCGGCTGCCTTCCGGCGCCGCGCCCACCCCCGCCGCCCCCTCGGGCGCCCCGGAGCCCTCGGCCTCGGGCACTCCGGCGCCGGGCCCGAAGGTCTCCCTGCGGAGCCTGCAGAGACTGGAGCGGACGGCGGCGGCGCTCCGTCCCCGCCAGCTCGACGGGATCTCCCCCGCCCTGGCCCAGCTGATCGCCTCCATCGGCGCCTGCGAGGCCGCGCACGCCCTGGCCCTTTCGAGGCCGTCGTGAGGGCCGATCAGGCGCTCGGCGCGGCCCTGGCGGCCGAGCACGCGGCCGTCTACGCCTACGGGGTCATCGGCGCCAGGACCACGGGCAACCTGCGCGCCGTGGCGACGGACGCCTTCAACGCCCATCGCGCCCGCCGCGACCGGCTCCGCACGCTGATCATCACTCGCGGCGGCACCCCGGCCGAGCCGAGCCCGGCCTACGAGCTGCCGGTCGTCCCGTCCACCGCGGCGCAGGCCGTGGAACTGGCCGTGCTGGTCGAGCGGGGAGTGACGGGCGCCTACCTGGAGCTGACCGCGTCCGAGGACCCGGCTCTGCGGAAGATGGCCGCGCTGGCCATGCAGGAGTGCGTGGTCCGCTCGTACGGCCTGCGCCCCGCCATCGAGACCTTCCCCGGCATGCCCGTGCGGCCCGATCCCACGCCCGCGGCGACGCCGCCCTCATCCTGACCGCCGGCGCGGACAGCGCATGCGGAAGAGCGGCCCGCCGACGTCGGCGGGCCGCTCTTCCCCGTACGGAGGACCGGAAGATCAGGCGCGGCAGGCGGCCACGACGCGGTCGACGGCCTCGGCGAGGGGGATCTCCTCCTTGACGCCGGTGGCGCGGTCGCGCAGCTCGGCGACGCCCTGGGCGAGCCCTCGGCCGACGACCAGGATGGTCGGCATGCCGAGCAGCTCGGCGTCCTTGAACTTCACGCCCGGGGAGACCCCGGGACGGTCGTCCACCAGGACACGCAGGCCGCGGGCCTGGAGGTCTTCGGCGAGCTGGGTCGCGACCTCGATCTGGTTGTCCTTGCCTGTGCCCACGATGTGGACGTCCACGGGGGCGACCTCACGGGGCCAGACCAGGCCGAGCTCGTCGTGCCTCTGCTCGGCCAGCACGGCCACGGCGCGGGAGACGCCGACGCCGTAGGAGCCCATGGTGATGCGGATCGGCTTGCCGTCGGGGCCGAGGGCGTCCAGCTTCGCGGCGTCGGCGTATTTGCGGCCGAGCTGGAAGATGTGGCCGATCTCGATGCCCCGGTCGATGGAGAGGCCGGAGCCGCAGACCGGGCAGGCGTCGCCGGCGCGGACCTCGGCGGCCTCGATCGTGCCGTCGGCGGCGAAGTCACGACCGGCGACCACACCGGCCGCGTGCCTGCCGGGCTCGTTGGCACCGGTCACCCAGGCGCTGCCGTCGACCACGCGGGGGTCGACCAGGTAGCGGATGCCGAGATCCTTGAGCACCTGCGGGCCGATGTAGCCGCGGACCAGACCGGGATGCCTGGCGAAGTCCTCGGCCTCAAAGATGGCGGGCTCGCCGGGGGCCAGGGAGGCCTCCAGCCGCTTGAAATCGACCTCCCGATCGCCCGGCACGCCGATGACCAGCGTCTCGGTCTTGTCGGAGCCGGGGGTGGTGACCTTGACCACGATGTTCTTGAGCGTGTCTGCGGCGGTGACGTTCAGGCCGTGGTGCTCGTTGACGTGGTTGACCAGCGACTCGATGGTCGGGGTGTCGGGGGTGTCGAGGACCCGCAGGGCCGGCCGCTCCCCGGTGATCGCGGCGGGTGCCGTGGTGGTGACCGCTTCGGCGTTGGCCGCGTAGCCGCACTGGTGGCAGGCGACGAAGGTGTCCTCACCCGTCCTGGCGGGCGCGAGGAACTCCTCGGAGGCGGAGCCGCCCATCGCGCCGGAGGTGGCGAAGCAGATCTTGTAGGTGATGCCGAGGCGGTCGAAGGTCCTGATGTAGGTGTCGCGGTGCCGATCGTAGGAGCGCTGCAGACCCTCGTCGTCGAGGTCGAAGGAGTAGGAGTCCTTCATGACGAACTCGCGACCGCGCAGGATGCCTGCCCGGGGACGGGCCTCGTCACGGTATTTCGTCTGAATCTGGTAGAGGGTCACCGGATAGTCCTTGTAGGAGGAGTACTCCCCCTTGACCATGTCGGTGAACATCTCCTCGTGGGTGGGACCGAGAAGGTAGTCGGCGCCCTTGCGGTCCTTGAGGCGGAAGAGCGTTTCGCCGTACTCCGTCCAGCGGCCGGTGGCCTCGTAGTACTCCCGGGGCAGGAGGGCGGGGAAGAGCACCTCCTGGCCGCCCATGCGGTCCATCTCCTCACGCACGATGCGCGTGACGTTCTCCAGAACCATCTTGCCGAGCGGCAGCCAGGAGTAGACGCCGGGTGCGACACGACGGACATAACCGGCGCGGACGAGCAGCTTGTGGCTCGGGACTTCCGCGTCTGCCGGGTCGTCCCTCAGCGTTCGAAGAAACAACGACGACATGCGCAGCAGCACGGCTACTCCTAGCTAGCAGGGATCGATGGCTACAGGCTATCGACTCGCGCAACCCGGTTGTCTGCCATCAGAGACCGGAGGCGAAGACGAAGTAGGCGGATGCGATGCCCGCGCCCACGAAAGCCGAGCCGAACCGGGACTTCCCCCGCCGTAGCGAGAGCAGCAGCCCCAGCGAGAGCCCGGCCACGACCAGGGCGCTCCACGGCCAGAATCCGGGGACGTGCTCCGGCCAGTCGGGCAACGCCTTGCCCATGCCGTAGATCGCGACTATCCCGACCAGCGCACCGCCCGCGAGGTCTCCCCACAGGTCGTCGCGCTTGGTGAAGTAGGACAGCACGCCGAAGGACGCGACGACGAGGAGTGCGAGGTTCAGTGCGGCGCCGTTGCTGCCGAGGTCCAGCTCATCGCCCTGTCTGAAGATCGAGGCGGTCAGCAGCGAGATCAGCGCGCCGAGTGTGGCCAACGCGCTGGTCAGTCCCGCCCATCCGAGACCGGCGGCGGTACGTCCCACGATGGCGACGAACAGCAGGTAGGCGTAGGGTTCGTAGATCGCGTACAGCGGGCCGGGACCGTAGGAGAGCACCGCCCCGATGAAGCCGAGCGTCAGTCCGCCGACGAGCGAGAGCACCAGGTGGAGCATGATCGCCCGCTCCTGTTGGTCATCGGCGAGACAGTCCGCAGTGTAGTTCTGGTCGCACGCGGCGCTCTGGTCAATCGTGTGATTCCGGTCAAGCGAAGCCACTGATCCCCCGATCCGCATTCGCTTATAGCCATACAAAGCTACTCCGACCTGCAAGAACACGTCAAAAGTGACAAATGTTCCCCGCGGGCGGAACCTGTCACGGTGCCCGGGCGAGCCCGGCCGGGGAGCCTCTCTCCGCAAAACCCGGTTTGACCGCCGTATAGGCGGATATACCCGGTACGGTTCCGGAATCCCCACCGGGGGCGAGATCGCGCCAACCGCATGGATCAACTGGATCACGTCGGCCTGTCGAGGCTGGCAGAGCGGGTCCCCTTGATACAGAATCGCCTTCACGGGAGCCGGTTCCTAGGAGGCAACGTGTCATTGCGGATCGCGATTGTCGGATCGGGACCTGCCGGGATATACACGGCCGAGGCCCTGATGAAGCAGGCTCCCGGCTCCGTCGAGGTGGACGTGATCGAGCGGCTGCCCACGCCGTACGGGCTGGTGCGCTACGGCGTTGCCCCCGACCACACCTCGATCAAGTCGATCGCGGAGTACCTGCGCCGGGTGCTGGAGCTGTCCAACGTCCGGTTCCTGGGCGGTGTCGAGCTCGGCCGGGACCTGAGTACCACGGACCTGCTGGACTGCTACGACGCGGTGGTCTACTGCACCGGCGCGATGGTGGACCGCCGGATGGGCATCCCCGGTGAGGACCTGCCCGGCAGCGTGGCGGCCACCGACTTCGTGAACTGGTACTGCGGCCACCCCGACATGCCCGCCGACCGTTTCGTCCTCGACAGCCCGGAGGTCGCGGTGATCGGCGTGGGCAACGTGGCGGTCGACGTGGTGCGCGTCCTCGCCAAGAGCGCCGAGGAGCTGCGCGCCACCGACGTGCCGCACGAGGTGCTGACCCGGCTGGCCGGCAGCCAGGTCAAGGCCATCCACATGATCGGACGCCGAGGACCCGAACACGCCAAGTTCACTCTGAAGGAGCTGCGGGAGCTGGGCGAGCTGGCCAACGCGGACGTGTGCGTGCGGCCGGAGGAGGCGGCAGCGGACGTCACGGAGGCGTCGCGGCAGATCCGGGGGAACGTCGAGGTGCTGCAGAGCTGGGCCACCCGCGGCCCGGCAGGCCGTCCCCGGCGGCTGGACGTGCGGTTCTGGATGCGCCCGGTGGAGATCCTCGGCGAGGACCGGGTGGAGGCACTCAGGCTCGAACGCACCCGGCTGGTGGACGGCCGCGTCGTGGGCACCGGTGAGTTCGAGACCCTTCCGGTCGGCATGGTTCTGCGCTCGGTCGGCTACCAGAGCGTGCCGCTGCCCGGCGTCCCCTTCTCCGAGTCCACCATGACCGTGCCGAACGAGGCCGGCCGGGTCCGTGACCGCGAGTACGTGGCAGGCTGGCTCAAGCGCGGCCCCACCGGCGTGATCGGCACCAACAAGTCCGACGCCGCCGAGACGGTCCGCACGCTCCTGGCCGACCTCGCCGGCCGCGAGCCGGCACCGCACGCGGACCTGGACAGCCTGCTCTCGTCCCGGGGCGTCTCGCCCATCACCTACCAGCACTGGCTCTCCATCGAGGCGGCCGAGGCCGCCCTGGCCAGGACCCTGAACCGCGGTGAACGCGTCAAGCTCGTCGGCCTCGCCGCCATGCTCACCGCCTCCGGCCGGTGACCTCGGCCCGGACCGCCCGGGCACCCGGCTGCGCCCCCAGCCCCCGCTTACGAGGAGCACCACCATGCGCGTCACGCTCGCCGACCCGTCGGCCCTGATCTCCGGCTTCGAACAGGTCCACCGCGAGCAGACGGCGGCCTGTCCCGCGGCGGCGGTGGCGTGGCAGCCGGTGCACACCGTCTACGTCCCGGCCGACCGGTTCGACGCGGAGACGGTGACGGTGTGGGGGAACGCGGCGCTGGATCTGTTCGGGCGGCACCTGCCCGGGAAGGAGCTGGCCGGACTCTTCGACATGCGTGAGCAGATCGCGGGGGCCGTGCACGAGAGGGTCGCCGCGAAGCTCGGCCGGGAGCCGATCGAGGATCTGCGGGTGGACTTCGAGGACGGCTACGGCCTCCGTCCCGGAGAGGAGGACGGCCACGTCGCGCAGGCCGCGGAGGCGATCGCGGCCCTGCACGCCCGCGGGACGCTCCCCCGCCGGTGGGGGCTGCGGGTGAAGTCGTTCGCCGACGGCGACCCGGTCCGGAGCATCAGAACGCTGGACGGGTTCCTGACCGGGGTGATCGAACGGGTCGGGCACCTGCCCGGGGATTTCGTGGTGACCTTCCCGAAGGTCTTGATGAAGGCCTACCTCGGCCAGTTCGCCGACTGCCTCGAGGCGCTGGAGAGGGGACTCGGCCTCGCCGAGGGCGAGCTCCGGTTCGAGATGCAGGTGGAGGCTCCCCAGACGGTGCTGTTCCTCGACGCCGGTCTGGTCCCCTCGCTCGGGGGCAGGCTGGCCGCGGCGCACTTCGGAGTGTTCGACTACACGGCGAGCTGCTCCCTGCCGCCGCACGAGCAGCGGCTGGACCATCCGGTCTGCGACCACGCCCGGCACGTCATGCAGACGTCGTTCGCCGGGACCGGGGTGGAGCTGTCGGACGGCTCGCTGGCCGCCTCACCCGCCTCGGACGACAGGCACGTCGTGCAGGGCCTGTGGCGGCGGCACGTGAGCCTGATCAGGCACTCCCTGAGTCACGGCTTCTACCAGGGCTGGGACATGCACCCCTCGCACCTGGTCAGCCGCTATGTCGCGGTCTACCACTTCCACCTGTCGCACTACGAGGAGTACGCGCAGCGGGTGCGCGCCTGGGAGGAGCAGCGCGAGGCGGGAGGAGGGGTGATGGACGAGCCCGCCACCGTCAGGACGATGGCCGCCGCCCTCCGCCGCGCCGACCTGGCCCTGGGGAACGTCTGAGCGGTCCTCCCGTACAGGTCAGTCGATCAGCGCCCGCCACTGGCGCACCAGGTGCGTCTCGACCGGGTCGGACCACGACGCCCGTACGGCGCTGCCGACGTGGAAGGCCCGCACGCCATAGTCCAGAAGCACCGGGACGAGCCCTGGCCTGAGCCCGCCGCCCGCCATGATCAGCGGACCGTCACCGGCCTCGCACCGGGCCTTGAGCAACGGCAGCCCGTCGGCCACGCCACTGGGCGCACCCGCGGTGAGCACGGTGGCGAGGTTGGGCAGCAGGCGGACGGCCCGCCAGCTCGCCTGGGTGTCCGCGGCGTGGTCGACCGCCCGGTGGAAGGTCCAGGGCAGCGGCGCGACGGCATGGATGAGCGCCTCGGTGGCGGCCAGGTCGACCGCTCCGGCCGAGTCGAGAAAGCCGAACACGAACCCGGCCGCGCCCGCCTCGGAGAGCGCCCTGGCATCGCGCCGCAGGCCCTCCAGCGATTCGGGCGTGGCCAGGAACGAGGCCTCGCCACGCAGCATCACCATCTGTGGCAGCGCACACTCCTTGGAGATCGCCGCGACCGTCTCCGCCGCCGGGGTGAGCCCGTCTGAGGCCATGTCAACGACGATCTCCAGGCGGTCGGCACCGCCTGCTTCCGCCGCGACGGCGTCGCGCACGTCGAGCGCGATCACCTCAAGCAAGGATCCGGTCATGGGGTGAGGCTATCGGATGACTTTGTCCCGGGATCGCCGTGGTTCAGACATTCTGCCGCACGGATGATCCACGGCTGTCCACGAAGGGCAGCTCGGCGCCGAGGGCACTGCCGCGCAGGCCTCCGGCCCGCTGGAACAGCGCCCCCGACGCACGGTGCGGCAGGTCGACCGTGCGGAGATGGGCGAAACGCTGGCCCCGATAGTAGTCCTGCAGCCGCGCGTTGTCCTTGGAGCAGTCAAGCCGGAGCCATCGCCTGCCCATCCCCAGGACCCGCAGGCCCGCCCAGTCGAGCAGCGCCTCCCCCAGACCCCGGCCGGAGTGGGCGCGTGCCACGGACAGCTTGTGGACGTAGAGCGCGGACCCGGGGTCGTCCTCGGCGGCCCAGAACTCGGGGTCGGCGTGGCCGTCCAGGGCGAGGGTGGCGGCCGGCCCCTCCTCGCCGTCCAGCAGGTACATGGTCCCCTCCTCGATCAGCGGGACGATGCGCCCGGCGGGGAAACCTCCGGCGGGCCACTGGCGCACGCCTCGGGCGTTCAGCCAGCTGGCGGTCTCCGCGAGGAGCGCGAGGACCGCCGGGAGGTCGCCTCCGCAGGCCCTGCGTAGCGTGAGCCGGTGCGTCGAGGAGGGGTTGACGGTGTTCGAGTGCATGGTTCATCCCTTCGTTGCGCTGGGTGCGCGAGTTGATACGCATGGTCACCGGACGGTGACGTACGGCATCCATGCCGGGCTAGGCGGAACGCCTAGGGATAGGGGGCGAGCGAGGGAGAGAGACCACGTCTGGCCGTACGGCGGACGCGACCCGGCAGCCGCCCGCACCCGTCCGTCCGGCGGGCGCGGCCCGCCGGCCGCCGGCGGCGCGGACGGAACTGGGGCCGCCCCGTCAGGGCGGCCACGGGGGCGTCAACGGCTTTCCAGCTCGTACCTGATCAGGTGCTTGTCGGCGGGGAGCACGGACACCGCGACACGTACGGGGGTGTCGGCCTCGTCGTATCCGACCCGGACATAGACCACCACGGGCGTTCCCGACTGGAGCTGGAGCCGCTCGGCCTCGGAGCTGGTGGGCATCCGCGCCCAGATGTCGTCCACCACCCTGACCTGGGGGTGGCCGAGATCCTCCAGCACCCGGTTGGCACCGCGCACGATGTCGCCCGGACGGGCGATCTCGGAGTCCGCGACCAGCGCCAGGGGGAAGTAGGAGTCGTTGGTGTTGTACGGCTGGCCGTCCACGAACCGCAGCCGGCGGCGGACCACGGCGAGCCCCTCGTCGGGCAGCTCCAGCCTGCTGGCGACCTCCTCGGCCGGTTGCACGATCGAGACCTCGATCTCCTGGCTGGGCACCCGGCCCTCCTGGGAGACCGCCCAGGCGAAGGCCTCCCTGGTCTCCATGGGCTGGGGCTGGAGCTCTCGCTGGGGGTGGATGAGCAGCGGGCGGCGCTCCCTGACCACGGTCCCTCTGCGCGGGGTGCGGGTGACCAGGCCCTCGTTGACCAGTTCGCCGAGGGCGAGCCGCACGGTGTTGCGGCTTACCTGGTGCACCGACATGAGCTCCGCTTCGGTCGGCAGCTGATCCCCCGGCCCGAGCACACCGGAGTAGATGGTCCTCCGAAGATCGGAGGCCACCAATTGGTACAGCGTTGACCGTGCCATTTAGTCCCCTTTGTGCCAACAAAACTAGACGATCTGGTTCTAGTGGGGAACAGCCTCTTGACCCAACCTCCCGTGACCCGCATCATCCAATCGTTGGTACAAATCCATCGAAAGGTCTGCCAAGGGGTGAGAGCCGGTGCTGTCGGTCCACTCGGATGCGCCTTACCAGCCCTGGCGCGATCCCTGCGAGGCAACACGTTTACTGCGCTACGCGTTGCACCGCCAGGGATTCACCCACACCTACCAGAGCAATGGGAACGGGATGTCCGTGCTTTCAGTACAGGCCGATCTGACCATATGGTGCAAAAACGGCCTTTTCATCTGGAGCGAAGGCGGCCGAGAGATCTCCCATCCGGCCGACGACCCGGTGGGGATGGCCCGTCTCATCTCACAGCACTACCGCCGGCCAGTGGCCGGCGACGATCCCCCCGAGGAGAGGACGGGTTCCCAGACCCGCCCCTCTCCTCTCCCTGACTCCGAGCGCGAGTAGACGGAGTGAGGACCCCACCCCTCGCCGGGGTCCTCGCACCACCGCGCCGGAGCGGAACGCGCCCTGGCGGGTCCCCCACGCCCGCCAGGGCGCGCCTCCGTGTCATCGAAGCTCCCATCCCGGACGAGGAACAACTCGTCCTGGCCGGCCTTGCCAGGGGCTGGCGCCGTACTGTTTTGAGGGTGAGCATCCCCGCAAAGTCAAGGAGCCCGTTATCCGGGGCTTGGCGAGGGGGTCGACAGGTCAAGGTTCCACCGCCGTAACGTGCCGTCCTCACCGGCGGAGACGGCGATCTCCTTACCGTCCAGCCGCCCGACCGCCACCGACCGGATGGAGCCGGTGTGGCCGGTCAGAGAGGCGCCGACCTGCCTGCCCGCCACCGGATCCCACACCTGAACGTTTCTGTTGTAGCCCGCGCAGACGACGACCGTCCTGCCGCCCAGCTGCCCCACCGCCACCGACCGGACAAGATTGGCGTGATCGGTCAGGGACCCGCCGACCTGCCTGCCCGCTACCAGATCCCACACCCGCACCGTGCCGTCGTTGGCGGCGGAGACGGCGATCTCCTTACCGTCCAGCCGCCCGACCGCCACCGACCGGATGGAGCCGGTGTGGCCGGTCAGAGAGGCGCCGAGCTGCCTGCCGGCGGGCAGATCCCATACCCGCACGGTGCTGTCGTCTCCGCCAGAGACGGCGATCTCCTTACCGTCCAGCCGCCCGACCGCCACCGAATTGACGATGCCGACATGGCCGGTCATGGAGTGGCCGAGCTGCCTGCCCTCGGCCGCATCCCGCACCCGCACCGTGCCGTCCCCCCCGGCGGAGACGACGACCGTCCTGCCGCCCAGCTGCCCCACCGCCACCGACCGGACAAGATTGGCGTGATCGGTCAGGGACCCGCCGACCTGCCTGCCCGCTACCAGATCCCACACCCGCACCGTGCCGTCATTGTCGGCGGACACGGCGACCGTCCTACCCTCCAGCCGCCCGACCGCCACCGACCGGACGGCGGCTACGTGACCCTTCAGAGAGTGGCCGAGCTGCCTGCCCTTCGCCGCATCCCACACCCGCACCGTGCCGTCATCACCGCCGGACACGGCGACCGTCTCCCCGTCCAGCTGCCCCACCGCCACCGAGTTGACGGGGCCGGTGTGACCGGTCAGAGGCTTACCCAAAGGGCTCCCCGTGAAGACGAGACCGTTGACGGGGGAGAGTGCGTCGGAGGTGCCGGGGGGAGAGGTGGAGGAGGTCACGCGGACGGCTCCGTCCGGTCCTCGCAGCCAGGAGAGAACGGCGACGGCGACGGCGAGCAGGGCCAGGCCGCCGGGCAGGATGAGGCGTCGCGGGTGCCGCCGGGGCGCGGTGCCCCGCGTCGGGCCAGCCGGTGTTCCCGGAGGTGCGGACGGTGGCCGGGGCCGGGTCGGCGCACTGGTCGCGGAAAGCACCGCGGCCACGTCAGCGTCGTGGGCACGATCGTGCCGGTCGTCGTGGGTGAGGTGGCTTAGCAGGTCGGCGGTGCCGGGCCGGACGTCGGGGCGTTTGTCCAGGCATGCTGAGAGCAGGGGGCGCAGGTCGTCGGGGACGCCGCGCAGGTCGGGTTCGCGGGTCATGATGGCGTGCATCACGGCCGGGAGCGTCGGGCCGGGGAAGGCCAGGTGCCCGGTGGCCGCGAAGACCATCATGGCGGCCCAGCTGAAGACGTCGGCGGCGGCCCCCGTCGACCGTCCTTCGAACTGCTCGGGCGCCATGTAGGCGGGGGTGCCCACCGCCCCGGAGCGGGTGGTGACCTGCTCCAGTACACGGGAGATGCCGAAGTCGATGACGACCGGCCCCTCGGGGCCGAGGATGACGTTGCCCGGTTTGACGTCGCGGTGGACGATGCCGGCCCGGTGGATCGCCGACAGAGCGGTCAGGGTCGCGACCGCGAGGCGGTGCAGGCCGCTGCCGGTACGCGGGCCGTCGCTTTTGACCAGGTCGTCCAGTGATATGCCGGGAATGTACTCACTGACGACGTAGGGGCGGTCGTCGGCCAGGCCCATGTCCAGCACCCGGGCGGTGCAGAAGGGCGCGATCCGGCGGGCGATCTCCACCTCGCGCAGCAGCCGTTTACGCGCGTCGAAATCGGCCGTCATCCGGGCATGCAGCATCTTGATCGCGACCTGGGTGCCGGCAGGGGTGCGGGCGCGGTAGACGATGCCCTGACCGCCCTCCCCCAGCACACCGCCGAGCAGGTAGTCACCGATCCGCTCGGGATCTCCCGGCCCCAGCGGGCGAAGACTCGGCAATGCCCACCCCTTGGATCTCGGCGACCGTAACGGGCATCACGACGATAGATGACCTTCACAGCGAGCGGAAGACACCCGGCGTCGGGGGGGCCGGGCGGTGGACACCGCGGGTCTGCGGCGTCCACCGGCCCCCGCGGACCGGGAACCTCAAGGTGACGGCTCCGGGAAGCTATCCCTGGCACACCGCGGCGTAGTGGCAGGCGGTCTGGGAGTCGGCCGAGGCGGAGAGCACGGGGAGCTGCTGCGACCTGCACCGTCCGTCGACCCCGGCCTCGGCCGCCGCGCCCGACGCGAGGACCTGGCAGCGCGGGTGGAAGCGGCAGCCGCCGGGGATCCGGGTCGGGTCCGGCGGCTCACCGCCCAGCACCACGGGCGAGGGTGACTCCGGCAGCACCGACAGCAGCGCCTGCGTGTAGGGGTGGGACGGCGACTTCAGGACCTGTTCGACAGGCCCCGACTCGACGATCCTGCCCAGATACATCACGGCGACGCGGTCGGCGATGTTCCAGGCCAGCCCGAGGTCGTGGGTGACCACGAGGGCGGACAGGCCCAGCTCGTCGCGGAGCCGCAACATCAGGGCGAGGATCTCGCCGCGGACCGAGGCGTCGAGCGAGGCCACCGGCTCGTCGGCGACCAGGACACGGGGGTCCAGCGCGAGGGCTCCGGCGATGACGACGCGCTGCCGCTGGCCGCCGGACAGCTCGTGGGGGTAGGAGTGCAGGAAGCGCTCCGGCGGGCGGAGCCCGGCGCGTGACAGCGCCGACGCGACCCGCTCCTCCTCGTCGGGCAGGCCGTGGATGCGCGGTCCCTCGGCCACCGCCTCGTAGACGGTGTGCCGGGGGTTGAGCGACCCCGTCGGGTCCTGCAGCACGAGCTGTACCTCGCGGCGGTAGGCCTTCAGCGCGCGCGAGGAGTAGGACAGGGGGGATCCGCCGTACAGGACCGAGCCCGAGGTGGGCCGTTCCAGGCCGAGCAGGGTGCGCGCCAGTGTCGTCTTGCCGCAGCCGGACTCGCCGACCAGCGCGACGATCTCGCCCTCGCCCACCTGGAGGTTCACCCCGTCCACCGCGCGGGCGCGCCGCCCGCGCGAGGAGAACTCCACGTGCAGGTCCCGGGCTTCGAGCAGGGTCACGCGTCCTCCTTCGCCGGTCGCATGACCGAAATGCCGTGATCTTCGGTTTCCTCCGCCGGCGTCACCGAGGTGCCGGGCGTCTCGTCGCCGTCGCCGTGCCCGGCCGGTCGGCCGGTCTCCGGCAGGACGTGCACGCATGCCACGGTACGGCTCTCGCCCGCGGGCCAGAGCTCGACGTCCGCCGACGCGCACGACGGCAGCGACACCGGGCACCGGGGGTGGAAGGAACAGCCGGTGGGCAGGCGCATGGGGTCGGGCGGGTCGCCGCCCAGGCCCCGGGGCGCCAGCCGGGAAGCAGGGTCCCCGACCGTGGGGAAGGCCGCGGCCAGCGCCTTGCCGTAGGGGTGGCGTGCGTCCTGGAAGACCTCGTGCGAGGGCCCCGACTCGACCACCCGGCCCGCGTACATGACCGCCAGCCGGTCAGACATGGAGGCCAGGACCGACAGGTCGTGAGAGATCATGATCAGGCTGATGTCGTGCTCGGCGATGAGCGAGCGGATCAGCGCGAGCACCTGCGCCTGGATCATCACGTCCAGGGCGGTCGTCGGCTCGTCGGCGATGATCAGGCGCGGAGAGCAGGCCAGCGCCATGGCGATCATCACCCGCTGGCGCTGCCCGCCGGACAGCTCGTGCGGGTAGCTGCGGGCCCGCCAGGCGGGCAGGCCGACCTGTTCCAGCAGCTCCCCCACCTTCCGCCGCGCCGCGGCCGGCGTCGCCAGCCCGTGAACCAGCAGCGGCTCGGCGAGCTGCTCCCCGATCCGGCGCACCGGGTTCAGCGCGTGCTGGGCCCCCTGGAAGACCACCGAGGCCGACGCCCAGCGGACGGCGCGCAGCCGCCCCCACTTCATCGTGAGGACGTCCTCGCCGTCCAGCAGGATCTCACCGGTCACCCGGGCGTCCCGGGGAAGCAGCCGGAGCAGGGCCATGGCCAGGGTCGACTTGCCCGACCCCGACTCTCCCGCGATGCCGAGCGCCCGGCCCGCGGCCAGGTCCAGCGACACCCCGCGCACAGCGGGCACCTCTCCCGAGGCGGTCCGGTAGGTCACCGCGACGTCGCGCAGCTGAAGCAGGCTCATCGGGAGACTCCCCGCAGGCGTGGGTTGAGTACGGCTTCCAGCGCCCGGCCGCAGAGCGTGAACGCCATGACGACCACGACGATGCAGAGGCCGGGCGCCAGGATGTACCACCACGCGCCGGAGGTGGCGGCGCCCCAGTCGTAGGAGCCGCGCAGCATGCCACCCCACGACACCTGGCCCGAGTCCGCACCCAGGAAGGCCAGGGTCGACTCGGCGACGATGGCGCTGGCCACCTGCAGGGTCGTGTTGGCCAGCACCAGCGGGGCGACGTTCGGGAGCACGTGGCGGGTCATGATGTGCCAGTGTCCCGCGCCGAGGGCCTTGGAACGTTCGATGTACGGCCTGGCCTCCACGGACAGGGTCTGCGCCCTGATCAGCCTCGCGGTGGACGCCCAGGAGGTCACCCCGATCGCCAGGATGATCGTGGAGGCGCTGCCGCCGAGGATGGCCGCGAGCACCAGGGCCAGCACGAGCGACGGCAGGACCAGGAACCAGTCGGTGATCCGCATCAGCACGGCCGACGTCCAGCCACGGAAGTGACCGGCCGCGATGCCCATCACGGTGCCGATGGTCATGCTGAGCAGGGCCGACATGAAGCCGATGAGCAGCGAGACGCACGATCCCCACAGGATCATCAGCAGGATGGACCGGCCCGACTCGTCGGTGCCCAGGAGGAACTCCAGGCTCGGCGGGGCCATCTTGGCGCCCGTCGCCTTGGTGACGTCCATCCCGGCCGGGTCGGTGAGCAGCGGGGTGAGGAGGGCCAGGGCCACGGCCACGACCAGGATCGCGGCGCCGTACAGTCCGGCCCGCTGTCTGCGGTAGTCCCGCCAGAAGCGGGACATCGCCCTCTTGCGCCGGGTCCAGGTGATGCTCACGCCGACCTCACCCTCGGGTCCAGGACGTGGTAGACCACGTCGGCCAGCGTGTTCATGACGATCACCGCGGTGCACACCACCATGAACGTCCCCTGCATGACCGCGAAGTCCGGGCCCTTGATCGCCTCATAGAACAGCAGGCCCAGGCCCGGCCAGGAGTAGACGGTCTCCACCGACACCGCTCCGCCGACCACGAAGCCGATGTGGATGAACACCAGCGTCACGGTCGGCAGGAGTGCGTTGGGGACGGCGTGGCGCCGCCGTACCTCGTCGTCGCGCAGCCCCTTCGCCCGGGCGGTGGTCACGTAGTCCTGGCCGATCTCGTCGAGCAGCGAGGAACGCATGACCAGCAGGTACTGGGCGTAGACCACGGCGACCAGGGTGAGACACGGCAGCACCAGATGGTGGGCGACGTGCAGGAGGTAAAGCGGCCCATCGGGGGCGTCGACGCCCTCCATTCCCCGGGTGGGGAAGATCCCCGGGATCGGCCCCACCCCGGCCGCGAAGACCATGAGCAGCAGCAGCCCCAACCAGAACGTCGGCACCGACCACAGGACGAGCGAGACGCCGGTGGAGAGGCGGTCGAACCGGCTGCCGTGCTTCCACGCCGCCCTCGTGCCCTGCCACAGGCCCAGGCTGACCGCGATGACCAGCCCGGTGCCCACGAGCACCAGGGTCGGGCCCACCCGTTCCCCGATGAGGTCGAGGACCGGGCGCCTGTACTCGTAGGAGGTGCCGAGGTCCAGCCGGAGGGTCCGCAGCACGAAGTCGAGGAACTGCTGCATCAACGGCCTGTCGAGCCCCATCTGGCGGCGGAGCAGGTCGAGCTGGTCCGGGCTGAGCGGCACGTTGCGCGTGTAGGCGATCGCGGGGTCGCCGGGGATCAGCCGGAACAGGAAGAACGTGGCGACGATGACCATGCCGATGCTGAGCGCGGCCCCGCCGGTCTTCGTCAGTGCGTAGCGCAGCACCCCCCGACGGGCACCGCGGTCCTTCCCGGAGCCCGCCGCCGGTACGGCGGCGGGCTCGGTGTCGAGAGGTGCTGTCATCGAGGTGTTACTCGCGTTCGTCCGCGACGGAACGGCGCCGCCGGGCGAGGAGGAAGCCGCCGGCGCCCAGGATCACGACGGCCGCGATGCCGCCCACGACGAGGCCGGTGCTGGAGCCGTCGGCCGGACCGTCCGAGGTCTCCACCGCCTCCAGGGAGTAGGCGGGCCAGTAGCTGCTCGCGCCGTACAGGATGCCCCTGTCCTCGGGGATCGGGGTGATGCCGGCGATCCGGTCCTTGCGGTAGCCCTCAAGGTTGTTCGGGTAGTAGAGGGCGATGACCGGGGCGTCGGTGTAGAGACGCTTCTGCATCTGCTTGATGATCTCGACGCGCTTGGCGCGGTCGAGCTCGGCCAGCTGCTCCTGGTAGAGCTTCTCGTAGTCCGGGTCGCAGTAGAACGACTCGGTGCCGCCGCCCTCGCCGCTCGCCGTGGGCCGGCGGCTGCACAGGTGGGTGGCCAGGATCTCCTCGGGGTCGGGGTTGACCGACCAGCCGCTGATCGCGATGTCGAAGAGGCCGGTGAACCCGGTCTCCTCGGTGAACTTGTTGGAGTCGAGCTTCTTGGTCGACAGCGCGATGCCGACGTCCTTGAGCCAGCCGGTGACGAACTGCGCGAGCTTCTCCTCGACCGGGTCCTCTGCGTGGATGCTGAAGCGCATCTCCAGCTTGCGCTTGCCGTCGGGCATCGTCCGGATGCCGTCGGCGCCCTTCTTGTAGCCGGCGTCATCGAGGATCTGGTTGGCCTTCGCGATGTCATAGGTGACGAGGTCGTCGCCCTCGGCCTTCCAGAAGAACTCCTGGTACATCGGCGGGATGATGGACCCGTCGGCCGGTACCGCGAGACCGTTCTGCACCTGGTCGACCAGGGCCTTCTTGTCGATCGCGTAGTGGATGGCCTGCCGTACCTTCGGGTCCTGCAGGGCGGGGTGCCCGTCGCCGACCGGCTTGTTGTCGATCGTCTGCGCGCCGTGGTTCAGCTGCAGGTAGCTGGCCCTGCGGCCCTGGGTGTTCCACTGCACGATGTTCGGGTCACCCGCCAGTGCGTCGAACTGGGGGGCGGCCAGCCGGCCCATCCAGTCGATGTCGCCCTTCTTCAGGCCGGTGATGGCCGCCTCGGGGTTCTCGTAGAAGATGACGTGCAGCTCGTCGATCTTGGGGGCGCCCCGCCAGTAGTCGGGGTTGGCCTTCAGCTTGATGTAGGCGTTCTTCTTGTGCTCGATCGCGATGTAAGGGCCGCTGCCGACGACCGGGTACGTCTCGTTCTCGAACGCGCCGACGTCGCCGACCCCCTCCCAGACGTGCTTGGGCACGATCGGGATCGGGTTGTCCAGCATCGAGGCCTGCGGCTTCTTGGTCTTGATGACCAGGGTCCGGTCATCGGTCGCCGTGACACTCTCGAAGTTCTCGACCGCCGGGCCGTTGGACTGCTTGGCCGCGTCGACGGTCATGATCGTGTTGAAGGTCCATGCCGCGTCCTGGGCGGTGACCGGCTTGCCGTCCGACCACTTGGCCTCGCGGATCTTGAAGGTCCAGGTCAGCTTGTCGTCCGACGCCTCCCACGACTCGGCCAGGTCGGGACTCGGCTGCAGGGTCTTGGGATCGGGAACCGTGAGGAACCCGTATATCCACCGGTGGACCGACGACGAGACCAGCCGGACCGCCAGGAACGGGTTCATCGAGTCCACGCTCTGCGTCACGCCCAGCCGCACGACCTTCTTCCCCGGCTCGGGCGCCGGTCCGGCCAGCGCCTGCGTCGCCGGGAGTATCGCCAGCAACAGCGTCAGGCCCAGCGCGGCCAGCCGCGCACCCAATCTCGTCATGGTGGTGCCCCATCCTCGAACCGATGATCCGTTGTAGAAGAAGGCACACCATAAGGACTCCGCATGTCAACGAATGGTGGAAGATTGTTTCACTCTCGTTTTCTTCCCTGACACTATTTTTCAACCAACCGGTCAGTATGGACGGATGGAACGGAGGTGCGACATGCTGCGGAACATGACTCTGTTCTCCGTGGAAGGCAAGACCGTTGTCGTCACCGGCGGCTCACGCGGGATCGGCCGGATGATCGCGGCGGGGTTCGTGGATGCCGGAGCGACGGTCTACATCTCCTCACGCAAGGCCGCCGAAGTGGAGAAGACGGCGGCCGAGCTGGGCTGCGTCGCCGTACCGGCCGACCTGTCCACCGAGGACGGCGCACGCGCGCTCGTGGAGGCCGTCTCGGCGCGGGAGTCACGGCTGGACGTGCTGGTCAACAACGCCGGGGCGACCTGGGGCGCACCGCTGGAGGAGTATCCCGAGCACGCCTTCGACAAGCTCTGGGGGATCAACGTCAAGGGCGTGTTCCACCTGACCCAGCGGTTCCTGCCGCTGCTGCGCGCCGCCGCGAGCCCCGACGACCCGGCCAGAGTGATCAACATCGGATCGATCGACGGTATCCGGGTGCCCACGCTGGAGAACTACGCCTACTCGGCGGCCAAGGCGGCCGTGCACATGCTGACCCGGCACCTGTCCCAGCGGCTGGCCAAGGAGTCGATCACGGTCAACGCCATCGCGCCGGGTCCGTTCGAGTCGAAGATGATGGCCTTCGCCCTCGACGACCCGGCGACCCGGGCGGCGATCGAGTCCCACGTGCCACTGGGCCGCATCGGCCGCCCGGAGGACATGGCCGGAACCGCGATCTTCCTGTCGTCGCGGGCCGGCGCCTACCTCACCGGGGCGGTCATCCCGGTGGACGGCGGCATCTCCGCCCACGGGTGACCAGAAAGTCCCGTCAGATCGCCTCGGCCAGCGCGCGGGCCAGGTTGGCCGCCGCGTCGGGCGCCCAGCGCAGGAACAGGTAGGGCTCGGTGAGCTCCAGCTCGATGAGGACCGGGGTGCCGTCTGACAGGCGGACCAGGTCCACGCGGGCGTAGAGAAGCTCGGGGAACTCGGCCAGCACCCGCTCTGCCAGGGCGAACTGGTCGGGCTCGGGGGTGCGGGGCAGGTGCTGGCCGAGCTCGGGGGTGCGGAGCTCACCTCTGCCGTTCTCCTCGTCCGGGGCGGTGACCTCCCCGGCGAGCATCGGGGGGCGCCGTACGGCATGGCTGAACCGGCCGCCGAAGTAGAGCAGCGACGTCTCCCCCTCGGCCTCGACCATGTCCAGATAGGGCTGGATCATCGCGGTACGCCCCTCGGCGGCCAGCCGGGCCGCATGGGCCTCGGCCTCCTTCCGGTCACGGGTCCTGATCGTGTCACGAGCCCCGGACGACACCGAGGGCTTCACCACGTACTCGTCGAGGACCGGGAAGTCCACGGCCTCGCCCGGCGCGACCCAGTAGGTGGCGATGGCCGGCGCCTTCAGGTCCCGCAGGTAGGTCTTGTCGGTGTTGCGCTCCAGCACCGCGGCCGGGTTGAGCAGCCGGGTGACGGAGTCGACGCGGCGCACCCAGCCGAGGAACTCCGCCCGGCGGTCGATGTAGTCCCAGGGGGAGCGGACCACGACGGCGTCGAACGCGGCCCAGTCGACCTCGGGGTCGTCCCAGCGCACGATCTGCCCGGCGATCCCCACCTCGGCCCAGGCCGCGAGGGCGATCTCCTTCTCGTCGTCGACCCCATCCGGGTCGGCAAAGGTCACATACGCCACCGAAGCGCCCATGAAAAATCCCCTCATGTCACTACCAACCAAATACCAGGGACCTTACACAGGGCCGCACGCCGCGCCCTTGCGGACCCACCGGCGTCAACCCGGCGATCCCCTCCACCCAACGGCCCGCATCTCTGCTTTTCACGCCTTTACCGGAGCAGGGACCGCCTTTACGAAGTATGTCTGTTTTTGGCTGTGCTGGAATGGACCTACAGGACGGTCAGCCCCCGCTCGGCGAGGATCGCGGCGGCCTGGGCGGAGCTGAGGATCGCGCCGCGGAGCGAGCGGAGCCGGGTGTCGTCGACCGGACCGAGGTCGGCCCCGCGGAGGTCCGCCTGGGCGAAGACCGTATCGACGGTCCGGGCCCCGACCATGCGGCACTCACTGAACACCGCCTTGGTGAAGTCGACGCCCGACAGGTTGGCCTCGTCGAAGCGCACGCCCTCGAAACGGACACCGCGCAGCGAGCAGCCGACCAGGTCGGCCAGCATGAGGTTGCATCCGGTGAACCGGTATCCGGTGCCCCGGCACTCGGACAGCACCGCGCCGACCATGCGGCAGCCGGTGAAGGACGCGTCGGTGAGCAGCGCCCCCTCGAAGGCCGCTCCGGCGAGGTCCACGTCGGTGAAGACCGCGTCGATCATCTCGGCGCGGCCGAAGCGCATCCCCGCTCCCCCGCCCCCTGAGAAGCTCGCCCTGTCCAGGTCGGCGTGCCGGAAGTCGGCCCCCTCCAGCACGCACCCCTCGAACGAGGCCCGCACCAGGCTCGCGTCGGTGAAGACGGCCCTGGAGAGATCACAGTCCCTGAAGACGTACGGAGGACCGTCCTCCGCCAGATGTCCGGTGACCGAGACCTCGGTGAGGTCCACGCCCACGATCTCCCGCCCGTCTGCCAGCAGCCTCGCCACGTCCATCCCGCGATTCAAGCAGCCGTGTCCGACAGAATCCGACGGCCCGGGGATCCCCGCTCCGGAGATCGGCCCTCGGGCCGGCCGGCGCCGGCCGTACGGGAGGTCAGAGCCGGGCGTCTCCGGCGAGGACCTCGGCGGCGGCCTGGCCGCAGACCCGGGCGGAGCCGTGGGTGGCGATGTGGACGGCGCCGAGGTCGGAGCGGCCGGGCAGTCCCATCTCGACCACGACGGCGTCCGGACGGGCGGCCAGCAGGTGGTTCAGGACGTCCGTCTGCCAGGGGTGACGGTGGGCGTCGCGGACGACGGTGACCAGGGGGCGGCCGGCCGCAGCGGTCAGGACGGCCTCGACCGCACCGCCGGTGGCGGTCGAGGCGTCCAGACGGGTCACCGTGGTGCCGGGAAGGAGTTTACCGAGCGGCTCTCCGACGCCCCAGGGGGTGTCCTTCTCGATGGCGAGGTTCATCTCCGGGGCCAGCTCGACCACGTGCGGCGGGGCCGGCAGCGGGAGGACCGCCGTCGCGGAGCGGCGGATGATCCGCAGGGCCCGCCGGGCGGCGGTCAGTCCGATCGCGACGTCACCGGGGCGGGTGGGCGCCGAGCGCCGGTGTACGGCGGACGCGCTCCAGAGGGCGAGTCCGCGGACCCGGTGAGCCGCGTCGGCCAGCCGTTCCTCGGAGAGCCGGCCCTCGATCACCGCGTCCACGATGGCGTCACGGACCGAGGTCGCGGTGTGCTCGTCGGCGTGCTCTCCACCCACGCAGACCGCGTCGGCACCCCCGGCGATGGCCAGCACCGAGGCGCCGCCGATGCCGTGGGGCCCGGACACGGCCGTCATCTCGATGCCGTCGGTGATGATGACGCCCTCGAAGCCGAGCTCGACCCGGAGCAGGTCGTGTAGTACCCGGCCGCTGAGTGTGGCGGGCATGTCGGCGTCGTAGGCGGGGACCAGGAGATGTCCGGTCATGACCGTGCGCACGCCCGCGGCGATGGCCGCGCGGAAGGGGCGCAGGGCCACCTCGTGGAGCTCCTCGGCGCCCGCGGTGACCAGCGGGACACCGTGGTGGGAGTCGATGGAGGTGTCACCGTGGCCGGGGAAGTGCTTGGCGCAGGCGGCGACGCCGGTCGACTGCAGACCCCGGATCCAGGCGACGGTGTGCCGGGCGACCAGGTCGGGGTCCGCGCCGAAGGAGCGGAGGCCGATGACCGGGTTGTCCGGGTTGGAGTTCACGTCCGCCGAGGGAGCGAAGTCGAGGTTGACCCCCGCCCGGGCGAGGTCGTGGCCGAGGTCACGGGCGATCTGCTCGGTCAGCTCGACATCGTCGACAGCGCCCAGGGCGAAGCTCCCCGGCCGGGTGCTTCCGGCCGCGGCCTCCAGGCGTGTGACCTCTCCCGACTCCTCGTCAATGCCGACGAGGACCTGGGGGTTCTCCGCCCGGAGCGCGGCCGTCAGGTCGGCCACCTGGGACGGGCTCGCGATGTTCCTGGAGAAGAGCACCACTCCGGCCATGCCGTCGGCCAGACGCCGGCGGAGCCAGTCAGGTGGCGTCTTCCCCACGAACCCCGGCAGGACGACCGTGTCCGCCAGGCGGAGCAGCTCTGGGCCGCGCTTCATGCACCCTCCTCGCCTGACAGCCGAACGGCATCCCCTGCCGAAGACCCGCAGACAGCACGTTGTTGGGGGGCCTCCGGAGAAAGCGCATCCTGAGGCCTGGCGCAAATCTAATAGGAAAGTTTCCTAATTGCTAGTGGGCTGACCATGGGCCTTCCACTCCAGATCTCCGCCCCGGAGCGACCCGGGGAGACCGGAGACCCCCGGCCGGGGCCGGACCCGCCGGCCGGGGCCGGAGCACGCACCCAGCCGTGCCGAAAAGCGGGAATGAGCCGGCCCATTCAGGTGAACAAGCGATTGAGCAAGGGCTCATAATGGGGGACGTGAACACGCGAAAGAACTCCGGCGGCGCGACCACCACCCAGGTCAGGCGCCAGGTGACGACGGAGCGCGCGGCCTCATCCAGCTCCGCCTCCGAGCGCCGCAACCACCTCGTCAGGCTCGCCGCCGAGCTTTTCGCCCGCAAGGGCTTCCAGGCGACCACCGTCCGCGAGATCGCGGAGGAGGCCGGCATCCTGTCCGGAAGCCTCTATCACCACTTCGACTCCAAGGAGTCGATCGTCGACGAGGTGCTGACCACCTTCCTCGACGACCTCATCAGCCGCTACCGCATCGCACTGGAGCAGGGGGGCGAGCCCCGCGCCATCCTCTCAGAGATGGTGCGCATCGGATTCGGCACCCTCGAACCGCACCGCGCCGCGATCACCGTCATGCAGAACGACTGGAACTACCTGCTCTCCCTCACCGGCGGCCGCTTCGACTACCTGGTCAAGGCCGAGGACGAGGTCGAGCGCATGTGGGTCGAGCAGATCAAGCTCGGCCAGGCGGTGGGCCAGTTCCGCGCCGACGTGGAACCCAAGCTCACCTATCGCATGATCCGCGACACCATCTGGGTCGCCGTCCGCTGGTTCCGTCCGGGCGGCCGTCTCAACACCACCAGCCTCGCCGAGCACTACATCACCGTCCTGTTCGATGGCCTGGCGACCGGCGAGCGGAGTAGTCAGAGGGTGTGACGCCCACCAACGAACCCGGTGAGGGACAGACCATCCGCGGAGCGAACGAGGAGTGGTGGGCAGGCATGGACACACTGCACAAGGCCGTGCGGCTCGCACTCACCGAGGTGGCGGACCCCGGCAAGGCCCCGACGATGCAGGCCTACATGAAGTCGGACATGCCGTTCCTCGGGGTCCAGGCCGCGCCTCGCCGTACGGCGCTGAGGAGGGTCTTCGCCGAGCAGCCGATCGAGAACGCACCCGAGTGGCGCAGGACGGTGCTCTCGCTGTGGCGGGACGCCGAATACCGCGAGGAGCGCTACGCCGCGATCGAGCTGACCGGCTTCCGGCTGTACAGGGAGTTCCAGACGCTCCAGGCCCTTCCGATGTACGAGGAGATGATCGTCACCGGGGCCTGGTGGGACTACGTCGACGAACTCGCCGTCCACCGCGTCGGCGGCCTCCTGGCGAGCTTCCCCGACACCATGCGCCCTCTCATGCTGAAGTGGGCCCGCGACGGCGATCTATGGAAGCGCCGCACGGCCATCCTCTGCCAGAACAGGTTCAAGTCCGCCACCGACACCGGCCTGCTCTACGCCTGCATCGAGCCGAACCTGTCCGACAACGACTTCTTCACCCGCAAGGCGATCGGCTGGGCCCTACGCGAGTACGCCAAGACCGACCCCCAGGCGACTGTCCGCTACGTCGACCACATGGGTATCAGCGGCCTCAGCCGCCGTGAGGCCCTGAAGAACCTCCCCGCCGGATGACCTTCCGGTACGGCTCCCGCCCCTCGGCAGCTCCCTGTCGACCTCGGTGGCCAGACAACGGCCCCCTGGGCGTGTAGAGCGCCGCGGATGGCCGATCAATTGGCTAGCTGTACTATCCAATAATGCGGGTATCCCAGCTCAGTGCCGCGTCGGGCGTCCCCGTCCCCACAATCAAGTACTACCTGCGCGAAGGTCTGCTCCCCGCGGGGGAGCAGACGTCGGCCACCCGGGCGGAGTACGGCGAGGGCCATGTGCGCCGGCTGCGGCTGATCCGCGCGCTGCTGGAGGTCGGACGGCTGCCCATCGCGTCCATCCGCAAGGTGATCACCGCCGTGGACGACGAGAGCCTGGGCCTGCACCAGGTGCTCGGCACCGCCCACTACGCCATCGCCCCCTCGATCGAGTCCCACCCGGATCACGAGGACTGGCGGCGCGCCCGCGCCGAGACCGACCGCCTGATCGCCGACCTCGGCTGGCGGATCCACCCCAACGCCCCCACCCGCGACGAGCTCGCCCAGGCCGTCCTCACCCTCGGCCAGCTCGGCGTGCCCGTCACCCGCGAGTCCCTGCGCCCCTATGCCGAAGCCGCCACCGATCTCGTCGAGCACGAGATCGGCGCCATCCCCGTCGACGGCTCCCGCGAGGCCGCGGTCGAAGCCCTGGTCGTCGGCACCGTCGTGCACGGCCGGGTCCTCGACGTCATGCGCCGCCTCGCCCACGAATCCGCTTCGGCCCGTTTCTTCGACGTCTCCGAGGGATGACGCCCTCCGGGCGGGGGCGGGCCCGCCCGGCGGAGAGGCGACTCACAGCCCCCGGAGGGGCGGATGCAAACTTTTCCCACAGCCTCTACCAGGCCAAACAGTCCCAGGTAACATCCTGTTCACATTCGGGCAACAGATATGAAATCGTGACTTGCGACTCTGAAGGAGCAGCGAACCACTCCTCCTCAAGGACGCGTCGATGACCTTCAAGGCTGAATACATCTGGATCGACGGCACCAAGCCGACCGCCAAGCTCCGTTCGAAGACCAGGGTCCTGGCCGACGGCGCCGAGCTCCCGCTCTGGGGCTTCGACGGGTCCAGCACCAACCAGGCTGACGGCTCCTCCTCCGACCGCGTGCTCAAGCCGGTGTTCATCTGCCCTGACCCGATCCGCGGCGGCGCCAACGTGCTGGTGCTCTGCGAGGTGCTCGACACCGAGATGCACCCGCACTCCAGCAACACCCGCGCCGCGCTCGTCGAGGTGGCCGAGAGGTTCGCCGACCAGGAGTCGTGGTTCGGCATCGAGCAGGAGTACACCTTCTTCAAGGAGGGCCGCCCGCTGGGCTTCCCGCTCGGCGGCTTCCCCGCCCCGCAGGGGGGCTACTACTGCGGCGTCGGCGCCGACGAGGTCTTCGGCCGGGAGGTCGTCGAGAGGCACCTCGACCTCTGCATCGAGGCGGGTCTGGCGATCTCCGGCATCAACGCCGAGGTCATGCCCGGCCAGTGGGAGTTCCAGATCGGCCCGGCGGGTCCGGTGGAGGTCTCCGACCACATGTGGATCGCCCGCTGGCTGCTCTACCGCATCGCCGAGGACTTCGACATCGCCGCCACGCTCGACGCCAAGCCGGTGAAGGGCGACTGGAACGGCGCGGGCGCGCACACCAACTTCTCCACCAAGGCGATGCGCGAGGGCTACGACCCGATCATCACCGCCTGCGAGGCTCTCGCCGAGAACGCCGCGGAGCACGTCAAGCACTACGGCGCCGGCATCGAGGAGCGTCTCACCGGTCACCACGAGACCGCTCCGTGGAACAGGTTCACCTACGGTGTCTCCGACCGCGGCGCCTCGGTCCGCATCCCGTGGCAGGTCGAGGTGGACAAGAAGGGCTACATCGAGGACCGTCGCCCCAACGCCAACGTCGACCCCTACCTGGTGACCCGCCTCATCGTGGACACCTGCTGCACCGCTCTGGAGAAGGCCGGCCAGGTCTGATCCGGCAATCGCCACCGGACCGGCCGGCTCAGGTCAGCCAGCTCACGGGCCTGGACACCGAATCGATAAATACAAACCCAAATAAGGCGCTTTAGGACAGCGCAAAACTGCCGCCGCGCGCCGTAGCATGACTGCGATGCGGGACGTCGTGGAACAGTTACAGCGCCTGGGCATGTCGGGTTACGAGGCCAAGGCCTATGTCACGTTGGTCGGCTCCGGCCGGCCGCTCAACGGATACGAGGTGGCCAAGCGTTCAGGCGTGCCGCGCAGCACGGTCTACGAGACGCTGGGCAAGCTGGTCGCCAAAGGGGCGGCCTACGAGGTGCGCGGGGCCGAGGACGCCACCGACTACCTGCCGCTGCCGCCCCGGTCCCTGCTGGAGCGGATGCGCCGGGAGTTCGACGACTCGATCGAGTCGCTGCAGGCCTCGCTGCCCACGATCGTGGCACCCCCCAAGGCTCACCTGATCCACAACCTCAAGGACGCCGAGGCACTGCTCGCCCGGGCCGAGGACGTGGTGGCGGCCTCGCGCACCGACCTGTTCCTGTCGATCTGGCCCGAGGAGATGAGGCGACTGTCGTCGCTGGTCAAGCGTGCGGTCGAGCGGGGTGTCGACGCGTCGGTGATGCACTTCGGGCCCGCCCAGGACGTGGTGGGGCACCTGTACGAGCACCGGTTCTCCACCCCCGACCGGGTCATGGAGAACCTGGGCTGCCGCCTCCTGGTCGTCGCGGGCGACCGGCAGGAGGCCCTGATCGGCGGATTCGTGAACGGCTCGGCCTGGGGCGTCTACACCGAGGACCCTGCCGTGGTCCTGATGGCGGTGGAGTACATCAGGCACGACATCGCCCTGCAGATCATCGCCGACCGGGTCGGGCACGAGTCACTGCGCGAGTTCTGGACCAGCGACCCGGAGTTCACCCGGCTGCGCGCCGGCCAGAACCGCCCGGCCGCCCTGCTCCGCGCCGCGGGGTGCCCTGCCCCGGACTGACGGCCGACCACCTGGACGACCTACGGCCTCGGGCGGGCACGGCGGCGGCCGTACGCTCAGGAGCCGTGGACGCCGTTGACCGTGTCCATCAGGCGGGCCAGCACCTGCCCGCCTGAGACGCGGACGCCGTCGTGCTCCCACTCGTTGGTCACCCAGGTCCGCACGTTGCCGACCGCGCGTGCGGTCCGCGCGGACAGGCCCTCGTCGACGTACATGTCGTCGTAGTAGACGGCGGCGGCCACCGGGACCCGGTTGGCGGCCAGCCGCACCGGGTCGTAGAGGTCGGGCCATACTCCGTCGGCGGCGAGGATCTCGGCAGCGCCCTTGAAGGGGCGTAGGGCGGCGATCTCGTCGAACATCCAGGGATAGATCATCTCTCCGACGGGGAGCAGCGGGTCGGCGTCGTGGCCGAACTCCTTGGGCAGCAGCCGGTCGGCGGCCCAACCGGTGGGTGCGCCCTGGGCGTAGATCGACTCGTGGAGCACCGCGTAGAGCGGACTGCCGACGAATCCGGTGGCCATCATGACCTCGTACAGGAAAAGGTCGGAGAGTCGCTCGCCACTCCAGGCGGTCTCCAGCAGCCAGTGCAGGTACTCCGCGCCGTCGCTCATGCCCAGGCACCGGCCCAGCGTCTGCAGCCGCCGGACGGTCAGCGCGTCGCCGTCGGGCAGCAGGATCTCCTCGCGGCGCAGGTGCCCGGCCACCGCGTTCAGGCGGGCGTCATCGCCGGGATAACGGGCGAAGTAGCGGTCCACCTTGTCGCGGACCCGGGGGTAGGTGCGGGAGTAGACCTCGTCGGCGGAGGCGTCCAATCCCGGCAGGCCGCCCGTCACGTAGCAGGCCCTGAGCCCTTCGGGGGCCCGGGACAGGTAGGTCAGCGTGATGAACCCGCCGTAGCTCTGACCGAGTGTCTCCCAGGGCCGGTCACCGCAGAGCTCGTGCCGGATCAGCTCGGCGTCGGCCACGATCGCGTCAGCGCGGAAGTGCTTGAGGTAGGCGGCCAGCTCGGCGTCCGTGCCGGCCGGCGTCCCGGTGGTGACGGGAGTGCTCCGGCCGGTCCCCCGCTGGTCGAGCAGGAGCACCCGGTGCGTCCTGAGCGCGTGCCCCAGCCAGCCGTCGGCCGCCGTCGGCCTCGGCGACCTGCCTCCCGGTCCGCCCTGCAGGAAGACCAGCCACGGCAGTTCCACATCCCGCTTGGCCGGGTCCACCGCCTCACGCGCGAAGACCTCTATCGTCCGGCCGCCGGGATCGGCGTGGTCGAGGGGGACGGTGAAGACGTGGTCGGTGAGCGCGACACCGGGCAGCAGGACAGTCACCCGGAAACGCTACACCCGCGTCCCACCCGCGTCCCACCCGCGGACCGCCCGAGACGGCCGCCCCGGCCCGAGGGAGCAGGAGGAGAACCCCCGCCTCTTGACTACCATCTTTCCAATAAGTTAAATCAAGTATCGAAATAAGGCGTTGATTTACGACATGTCGCCGGTCGCGCCTTACTCGCTGCTAGACCTTCCACCCCCCGGATCCCCTGTGGAGACAAGCATGAGAGGTCTGCCCCGTTCCATCGCTTTATGGGCCGCTTCCGCGGTCGTAGCGGCTCTGATCGCAGTACCATCCGGCCCGGCCTTCGCGGACACGTTGTTGTCGCAGGGCAAGACCGCGACGGCCTCATCCACCGAGAACGCCGGCACCGGCCCGGCCAACGCGGTCGACGGCAATCTCAGCACCCGCTGGTCCAGCGCGAAGACCGACTCCGAGTGGCTCCAGGTGGACCTGGGGGCCTCGGCCGACATCAGCAGAGTCGTGCTGAACTGGGAGGCCGCCTACGGCAGGGGATACAAGGTTCAGGCATCCCAGAACGGGACCACGTGGACAGACCTGAAGACCATCACCGACGGCCGCGGCGGCACCGAGACCTGGGACGTCACCGGCAGCGGCCGGTACGTCCGGATGCTCGGCGTGACGCGGGCCACCGGCTACGGCTACTCCCTGTGGGAGTTCCAGGTCTTCGGTGCCGGTTCGGGCACCGGCGCCCAGTGCGGAACCACCAATGCCGCACTGAACAAGCCCTCCAGCGCGTCGTCGGTCGAGAACGCCGGCACTCCCGCGAAGAACGCCTTCGACGGCAACAACGGCACGCGATGGTCCAGCGCGGCCAGTGACCCGCAGTGGATCCAGGTGGACCTCGGCTCGGTGCAGACCATCTGCAAGATCGGCCTGTGGTGGGAGGCCGCGTACGGGACCGCCTTCAAGCTCCAGGCGTCGGACAACGGCAGCACCTGGAGCGACCTGAAGTCCGTGACGGGCGCCACCGGCGGCACGCAGTCGTACGACGTGAACGGCTCCGGCCGGTACGTCCGGATGTACGGCACAGCGCGGGCCACCGGCTATGGCTACTCACTCTGGGAGTTCGCCGTGTACACCACGTCGGACGGTCCGATACTGCCCGGCGGGGGCGACCTGGGCCCGAACGTTCACGTCTTCGACCCGTCCATGTCCAGCGCCGGCATCCAGAGTCAGCTTGACGCGGTCTTCCAGCAGCAGGAGTCCGCCCAGTTCGGCACCGGGCGCCACGCCTTCCTGTTCAAGCCCGGCTCCTACAACGTGAACGCCAACATCGGTTTCTACACCTCGATCGCCGGCCTGGGACAGTCGCCGGACGACGTCACCATCAACGGCGGCGTGACCGTCGACGCGGGCTGGTTCGGCGGCAACGCGACCCAGAACTTCTGGCGGTCGACGGAGAACCTCTCGGTCCAGCCGACCGGCGGCACCAACCGGTGGGCCGTCTCCCAGGCCGCGCCGTTCCGCCGTATGCACATCAAGGGCGCGCTCAACCTGGCTCCCAGCGGCTACGGCTGGGCCAGCGGCGGCTACATCGCCGACAGCAAGATCGACGGCGCCGTCGGCCCGTACTCGCAGCAGCAGTGGTACACCCGGGACAGCTCCGTCGGCGGCTGGGTAAACGGCGTGTGGAACATGGTCTTCTCCGGAGTGGTGGGCGCCCCCGCCACCGCCTTCGCCGACCAGTCCTACACCACGCTGAACAACACCCCGATCAGCCGCGAGAAGCCGTACCTCTATATGTCCGGCAACGAGTACCGCGTGTTCGTCCCGTCCAAGCGGACCGACGCTCGCGGCGCGAGCTGGGCGAACGGGGCCACCCCCGGCAGCTCGATCCCGCTCAGCCAGTTCTACATCGCCAAACCCGGAGACACGGCCGCGACCATCAACGCCGCGCTCAGCCAGGGCCTGCACCTGCTGCTCACCCCCGGCGTCTACACCATCAACCAGCCGATCAACGTGACCCGCGCGAACACCGTGGTCCTGGGCCTCGGCCTGGCCACGCTGATCCCGAGCGGTGGCGTCAGCGCGGTCAAGGTCGCCGACGTGGACGGCGTGAAGCTCGCCGGCTTCCTGATCGACGCGGGCACCCAGAAGTCCAACGTGCTGCTGGAAGTCGGCCCGCAGGGGTCGAACGCCGGCCACGCCGCCAACCCGACCACCGTGCAGGACGTGTTCGTCCGGATCGGCGGCGCCTTCGCCGGCAACGCCACCACCAGCGTGGTGATCAACAGCAACGACGTGATCATCGACCACACCTGGCTGTGGCGCGGCGACCACGGCGAGGGAATCGGCTGGAACGTCAACACCGCCGAGACCGGCCTGGTGGTCAACGGTAACGACGTGCTGATAACGGGCCTGTTCGTCGAGCACTTCCGCAAGTACGACGTGGAATGGTACGGCGAGCGCGGCCGGACGATCTTCTTCCAGAACGAGAAGGCGTACGACCCGCCGAACCAGGCCGCCTATATGAACGGCACCACCAAGGGCTGGGCGGCCTACAAGGTGGGCAACGCGGTCAACACCCACGAAGGCTGGGGTCTCGGCAGCTATGTCTACTTCAACGTCGACCCGACGATCGAGGTGGAGAACGCGTTCGAGACGCCGGTGAAGCCGGGCGTCAAGTTCCACAGCCTGCTCACCGTCTCCCTCGGAGGCAACGGCCGGATCAACCACGTGATCAACGGCACCGGCGGCCCCGCCTTCGGCACGGCGACGATCCCGTCCAAGCTGGTCTCCTACCCCTGAGGCTCTGAACCCGCCTGATCGGCGACGGTCACCTCGCCGATCAGGCGCCTCACCTGCACCCCTTCACGCCAGATGGCTCTCCCGGCTACCCGGGAGAGCCATCGCATCACTCTCCGGCAAAGTTCGCGAACCATGACAACCGATCACGGGGGTGAGACCGTCGAACAGATGACGGCGCTCGGAGGGGGACTGAATGGTTCCGGGGTACCACGAGGTGCGAGAGCTCGGCACCGGAGGGAGCGGCCGGGTGGTGCTGGCCACCTACGCCCCCACCGGCGCCTACGTGGCCATCAAATACCTGAACGCGAACTTCCGGGACGACCACGCTTCCGTGACCCGTCTCCGCGAAGAGGCGCGGATCATGGTGGAGCTGCGCGACCCGAACGTGGTCCGGTTCCACGAGTACTACGAGGACGTGCTCGAAACCGCGATCGTGATGGAACTGGTGGACGGTGTCGCACTCAGGACGATCCTGTCCGAGCACGGCAACACGAGCCCCGAGGCGGCGCTGACGGTGCTCAAGGGCTCGCTGGCCGGTCTGGCGTCCGCGCACTCCGCAGGGGTCGTGCACCGCGACTACAGGCCGGAGAACGTGCTGATCCAGGCGGACGGCACCGGCAAACTGACGGACTTCGGCATCGCCGCCCGGACCGGGGAAGCGGACATGCCCGCGGGCACCCCGCCCTACACGGCGCCCGAACGGTGGGCCGGAGAACCGGCCGGCCCCGCGAGCGACATCTACGCGGCCACCTGCGCGTTCTTCGAGTGCCTCACCGGGCGCGGACCGTACGGGGTGGGTCGTCCCGCCGCGCTCATGCACCGGCACCGGACGGCGCCGATCCCGTTGGAGGCGGTGCCCGGCTCGGTGCGGAAACTGGTCGCCCGGGGTATGGCCAAGGACCCGGCGGACCGGCCGCCGACAGCCCGGGCGTTCGTCGCGGAGCTGGAGACGGCGGCGTTGTCGGCCTACGGGCCGGAGTGGGAACAGCGCGGCCGGCGACACCTCGCCGAGCTCGCCACACTGCTGGCGCTGACGTTCCCGCTGGCCAGACCCGTCCCGGAGGGGGGCGGCTCGGTCACGCGGAACGCGGACGGCCGCAGGGGCGGGATACGCCGCCCTCGGCTGGGTCCCCGGGTCATAGCCGGGATCGCTGTGATCACCGCCGCGGTCACCGTCGGCCTGGTCGCCGCCAACCGGGCGCCTGACAGGCTCTCCGCCGGCGCGATCTTCACCCCGGCGCCCCGGTCTCCCGCGGCCGGGGGCAGGACGGTGCCTCCCGTGAAGCCGCCCTCGGAGAGAGCCACGGAATCCCCGCCGCCCGAGCCGGTCACCACCCTTGGACCGTCGCGCCGCGCCGGCACCGGCTGGCCCCCGGCTTCCTCGGAGAGCGCCAACCCGAGCCGCCCGAACAGCCCTGGCCGCCCCACCCTGACTTCCACGGGAACGCCCCCGGCACCCACCCCGACCTCCACAGGGACTCCCCCGGCACCCACCCCGACCTCCACGGGGACTCCCCCGGCACCCACCCCGACCTCCACGGGAACGCCGCCGTCCGCGCCCGTGGTCAGCGGTCTGACGATCACCGGGATCGACGCGGACGGCACCACGGTCCGGTTCCGGATACGGACCGGCAGCACCTCGGCGGTGACGGTAAGGCTGGGGTCCGCCCAGAAGGTCGTCGGCGGTGAGGGCGGGTTCACCCGCGGCGTCCAGGTGCTGGAACTGTCCGGTCAGACGGACTACGAGCGTGAGGTCACCGTGGAGTTCGCCGCACTGCCCGGATGTGGCGAGTACGTCCACCGGGTGGTGACGGTCACCACCGTTCCCGGTGGCGACATGCGTTCCAGCGACGTGAGAATCGGCCTTCCCTCGTGCGGCCCGGTCCCGGACCCGGATCCCGACGGGCCTGTTCCCGACCGCTCCGCAGTGGGCGACACCCCCCGTGAGCCCACCGGGCCCGCCGACTCGGTGATCGACGACCGGTGACAATGACGGATGCCGTACCCGGCTGACACCGGGCACGGCATCCGCGCCTTCTCCGGTCTCCTCAGCCCGCAAACGCGACCCTGGCGAGGCACACTCCGGGAGACTGGTAGGTCAAATAGGCCAGAGGGGACCCGTAAGCCAGGACGGCGGACCCGAGAGCCGTGGGCACGCACGACCAACAGGCCACACACGCCCCGGGACTTGTAGGGGGATTCCCAGGACCTGCGGTGGGGTTCCCGGAATTCACTTGACCGGGAAGGCCGACGGGGCCAACAGGACCAGCGGGTCCGGGCGGGCCAACAGGACCAGGCAGGCCAACAGGACCAGGCAGGCCGACCGGACCGGGCGGACCAGCAGGACCAGCAGGACCAGGCGGGCCAACAGGACCAAGCAGGCCGACCGGACCGGGCGGGCCAGCAGGACCAGCAGGACCAGCAGGACCAGGCGGGCCAACAGGACCAAGCAGACCGACCGGACCAGCAGGACCGGGCGGACCAGCAGGACCAGGCGGACCAGCAGGACCAGGCAGGCCGACCGGACCAGGCAGGCCGACCGGACCAGACAGAGGACCTGCGAAGGGAAGACCGGTGGGGCCCGTGGGACCTGCAGGGCCGGCAGAGCCGGCAGAGCCCATGGGACCGACGAGGCCTAGAGGACCGGTAGCACCCGTAGAACCGGCGGGGCCTATGGGACCAGCGGGACCGGGAAGGCCAACAGGACCAGCAGGACAGGCAGGACCTGCAGGACCTGCAGGACCTGCAGGACCTGCAGGACCACTCGCACCGTCAAGCCCGATGGCCCCGTCGAACCCATCGGCCCCTTCGATACCCGGAATGCCCAGAGCGCACGGAGGACTCGGCTGGCCGTCTACGCCGCCTACGCCGTCTCTGCCATCTCTGCCGTTCCTGCCCCTGCAGCCGCGGTGTCCATGCGAGCATCCACAGCGCCTCCTGCAGCATCCGCAGTGCCTTCTCCGGCATCCACAGTGGCCACCTGAGCAGCGAGCTCTCTCCCTCACGACGTGTACGGCGGGAGCGCGGACCGGGATGGGAATGCCGTCGCTGACACCGGCCCGGGAGGTGGCCACTTCCGCTTGTTCGGTCCCGGCGTTCGCTGGGGCGGGATTCGACGAGACGATGAGGGCACCGGCCATGGCCGCCACAGCCAAGGCTCCGGCGCGTTTCCCGAAGATAGCGCTCGATGTCCACCTATTTATGCGATGAAGCACTTAACTTCCCCTGACGTTCTTAACGATAGAAAATTCCGATCGATCGCGCCGCCACAGCGACGATTAGCCAGAAAGTATCTTTGAAGAACGGGACATCGCCAGATAACATAGTTGAGAAAAAGCAAATATATGCTATGGAAATAAAACTTTCGACGCCTCTTCACACGCTTCACCCTCACCGTCGGGATTCAGCGCGAAATTAGGTCTTTTATGCGTTCGACGCCGAGGCGCCGTGGCGGGATGCCCCACCACGGCGCCTCGCTGCCCCTCGGGCTTCCCGACCCACGTATCGAGACGCGGGGCCGAGCGTGATGAACCGCCCGAGAAATCACCGAAAAGATCAGAAGGAGAAAACGTCGCGGGTCGCGTTATGCATCATGCAAGGGTTGCTGTAGGTCCGGTCGAAGCGGATGTATCGGCCATTCCAGACACCGTTGGCGGTCGCTCTGACCGGCTCGTACAGCTGGGAGCAGAACACTCCTATTATGGGCGCGACAGCAGCGGGGTTCCCCTGCGCCGGGGTGAGCTCGGCGCATGCCTCGAAGGCGCGAGGGTGTGTACCGCGTGGCGGACTACACCCGAGCCGGACACTCCGCGTTCCGGACTGCGGGCCGACCGTCCTTGTGACGGTCAGCAGGAGTTCCTGCACCGCGGGCTGCCCGATCGGGCCCGGGTAGGGCAACGGCGGAATCGGCCTGGGCGGAATGGGATACGGATACGGCGGAAGCGGATAACCCTGAGGCCATCCCGGGTAGGGCCACGGCGGGAGAGGTCTTGGCGGGATCGGCCTCGGCCTCGGAGGGATCGGCCTCGGCCTCGGCGGGATCGGAAAGCCCTGCGGCCCCCCCGGACCCGGCTGAGGCGGCATCGGATAACTCGGCGATCCCCCCGGACCCGGCTGAGGCGGCATCGGATAACTCGGCGATCCCCCCGGACCCGGCTGAGGCGGCATCGGATAACTCGGCGATCCCCCCGGACCCGGCTGAGGCGGCATCGGATAACTCGGCGATCCCCCCGGACC
>NZ_JBIUTQ010000006.1:0-36056 GCF_044741965.1 Streptosporangium sp. NPDC087985 | reverse complement strand
CCCGGCTGAGGCGGCATCGGATAACTCGGCGGCCCCCCCGGACCCGGCTGAGGCGGCGGCTGGAGAGGCCGGGAAACGGGCTGATCGGATCCGTAGGGCGGTGGCTGTGCGGCAGCGGTAGCCGTGCCGCCGAGAAGGAAGAACCCTGCGGTGGTCAGACAGAAGAGACGTCGCATGAAATCCCCAATGAATAGCATTTTGAATGGCGGAAAAAAGAAATTCCGACCTTTCGGGGGGATGACGTGCGCCCTGATCTCTAGAAATGCTATATCGCATCATGACGGGATGTCTCGCAGTGACTCGCCATGGAACGCTATCAATCCGTCAGTTGCCTCCGGGCAGCTCGCAGCGCGGCCAGCCCTCGCCTGACGATAAGCCCCGACCGGCGTCCACGAGTTCCCCACGGGGCTCGCCGGCGGAGGCCTCCTCCTCGCGTCCTCCGCCGCGCATTACTCGTCAGCCCCTCTCCTGACCTCGGTGGGGCCGGACGGGTCCGGGCCCGTCGGGTCGACAGGGACGGTGGACTCACCGGGGCCGGGATCAGGCCCGGGCCCCGGCCCCGGGCCGCTCTGCCCCTCTACACCTATCGTGATCACGACCACGGCATCCGGCCGGGCACACGTGCCGGACGCCCCGCTCTGCGCCAGCACCACGCCGGACTGCGACAGGTCGCTGACAATCCGGGGGCGCACCCGTACGGTGAATCCCGCCTCGCTCAGCGCGCTCCGCGCATCCGCCTCCTTCTGACCGACGACCGAGGGCACCTCGGCCCCGCGCCTGGACACGACGAGCGTCACCGCGCTGCCGGAGGAGACATGCTCCGCCGCGGCGGGGGCACTGGCCAGGACGCGGCCTCCAGGCTCCGCCGAGCAGCGCATGGTGATCTCACCCGGGACCAGTCCCGCCTGGGTGAGAGCCGTCTCGGCCTGATTCCTGCCGAGACCGGCCAGCACCGGCACCGGTACTCCCGCCGAGATCTCCACACTGACCTCGGTTCCCTTCGCGACCGTGATCCCCGCCGTCGGCAGGCTGCTGAGCACCTGCCCGACCGGACGGTCGGAGTCGGTCTGTGTGAGGGCTCCGACGACCAGCCCGGCGCGTTTGATCAGGCGCAACGCCTCGGAACGATTCAGCCCGGCGAGCGCCGGCACCAGAACTCCCGCGCCGGCCCGCGGCACCGGAGGTGCGGGGGACGGCGGGAGCAGAGGGGATGTGAGGGGCCCGGTGCCTGTGTTCGGCGCGGGCTTGGCCGAGCGAGCGCTCCTGGCCTGCTGCGGGGTGAGCTCGGCCCGCGTGGGTACCCCCGCCGGCCTCCCGCCGACCGGCGGCCCGGCCCGCTCGTCGCTCCCGCTCAGTGCCGGGACCAGCACCCCCATCAGCACGGCCGCACTCACCAGCAGCGCCCCCGACACCGCCACCGACGCCCTGGTAGCCGCCCGTCCCGGACGGGTCTGCGGCTCGGCGAACTCGCCGGGGGCGCCACGAGGACTGCGGCTCGGCGACGCGGGCAGAGGCGTGCCCGGCGGAGACCCGAACGCCACCGGGCCCCGGACCGATGAGGGCATCGGAACCGCCGACCGTACGTCGTCACCGAGCAGGGAGAGCAACAGTTCCCGGCTGGTGGGGCGGTTCCGAGGATCCTTCTCCAGACAGTCGGCGACCAGCGCGCCGAGCTGACCGCCGAGCTGACCGAGCTCCGGCGGTGCGCTGAGGATGCGATGGAATACGGCCGCGATCGAGTCCTGCCCGAATGGGGCGTGGGCGTTGGCGGCGAAGCAGATCGTGGCACCCCAGGAGAAGACATCGGCCGCCGGGCAGATCTCGGCCCCCTCCACCTGTTCGGGCGCCATGTAGGCGGGCGTGCCCGCACCGCGCCCGCTCTGCGTGGCTCCCGTGTCCAGCGCCCTGGCCAGCCCGAAGTCGATGACCCTCGGCCCATCGGAGCCCAGCAGCACGTTCTGCGGCTTGAAGTCGCGATGCACGATCCCGGCGCGGTGTATGGCCGCGAGCGCGGTGGCCGTGCCGATGGCCAGGCGCTCCAGCGCCCCTCCCCCGCGGGGTCCGGCGACCGCGACCTCCCGGTGGAGCGAGGGACCGTCGACGTATTCGCTGACGATGTAGGGGCGGTCACCGACCAGCCCGGCATCCATCACCTGGGCTGTGCAGAACCGTGCCACCTGCTTGGCCAGCTCGACCTCGCGCAGGAAGACCGCCTCGTCCTCCCCGAGTGGGCCGTGCAGTAGCTTGATCGCGTAGGGCTCGGAGCCGGTCGCGGGGTTCACCCCGAGATAGACCACTCCCTGACCGCCCTCTCCCAGGCGGCCCAGGATCGCGTACTCGCCGAGCGTTTCGAGATCTCCTGTCCTGAGCGGCTGGGCATGCGGCACGCGACCCTCCCCTCCCCACCACTCTTCCCACTCAAGAAGAGGTATTCCCGGCAGTCAACCGCGATGAAGCGCTTGAGACCCGCACCGTGACACTCATGTGATCCTCAGGCCAGGGTGAACGTGGTATATCGACCGTATAAATGCGCCTTCGTTCTTCCGGCCGCTGATACCGTGCCGTCCGGAGCGAGGCCGACCCGCAGCGCGGCTTTCGACGCGCGCGACCACGTGCCGGCGCCCTCCGCCACCCGGCCGGCCGGGCTGGAGCGCCTGGTGACCTGTCTGGTGCGCAGCCTCTGAGCTGTCAGAAAAGCACCGACATGAAGGTGCCGACCTCGCTGAACCCGACCCTGCGGTAGGCCGCCCGGGCAGGAGCGTTGTAGTCGTTGACGTACAGCGAGACCACCGGCGCGAAGCAGTCGAGCGCATGCTTGACCACCGAGGCCATCCCGGCCACCGCGTGTCCCCTGCCACGCAGGTCGGGATGGACCCAGACACCCTGGATCTGGCAGGCCAGCGGCGTGACGGCGCCGATCTCGGCCTTGAAGACGACTCTGCCGTGCTCGATCCGCGCATAGGACCGGCCGATCCGGATCAACTCGGCGACCCGGGACCGGTAGAGGGCACCGCCGTCCCCGCTCTCCGGGGAGATGCCCACCTCCTCGGTGAACATCGCCACGCAGGCCGGGAGCAGGGTCTCGAACTCCTCCGGCCGCACCCGCCTGACCAGCGGGTCGGCCGGGACCGGGGACGGCTCGGTGACCACCATCACCGGCTGCGCCCGGCGGATCGCACGGGCGGTGCCCCAGTGGGGCTCCAGCCGCTCCCACAGCGGCGCCACAGCGTCCGCGGGGCCGACGATCGAGGAACAGCGGCGGCCCTGCTTGCGGGCGCGGTCAGCGAAGGCGTGCACGGCGTCCGGGCCGGCGTTCACCGGGACCAGGTTGGCACCGGCATAGCAGAGAGAGGTCAGACCACCGCGCGGCCCGAACCCCCACATCTGGCCACCGAGCCTGGCCGGATTGAGCCCGACCGCACGGACCCTGGAGGCGACGAAGACATTGGCGACGGGATCGGCGTCCAGAAGCGCCAGCACCTCGTCACGGTCATTGTCGTCGAGCACGCGCGACGCCGTTGTGCGCAGCATCACGCGCTCAGCCTACGCGACCCCTGCGATTTTGGCAGGAACCAACATAGAGCCAGTCATCTCTACCTACCCAGATGTCCCCTCGTCCCCATGCGAGCGGCAGGCACGGACTCGGGGATTCCGGGGCAGCGGGCGTCCGGGGCGGCCGCGGTGCGCTGGTCCGGGCCGGGCAGGCTGCCGTCCTTGAGGTAGGCCACCAGGTAGCGGTCCACGCAGCGGTTCCCGCCGAGCGCGACACCATGGTTGCCACCGGGCACGGTCACCAGCCGGGAGGCGCCGAACAGCTTGCGCACCTGCAGTGCCCCCGAGTACGGCGTGGCGGCGTCACGCTCGGCCTGGATGAGCATGACCGGCGGCAGCTCCCGGCTGTCCTGGATTTTCACCGGGGTGCCGCCGGGCTCGGGCCAGAACGCACACGGCGCGTTGTACCAGGCATTCTGCCAGGTGAGGAAGGGCGCCTTGGTGTACAGCCTGGACATGTCGGCCCGCCACTGGGACCAGTCACGCGGCCAGGCGGCATCACGGCACTGCACTGCCAGGTAGACGGCGTACCCGTTCTCCGCCTTGGCGTCGTTCTCCACGTGCCGGCGGTAGGCGGCGACCATCGGCTCCGCGTCGTCCTTCTTGACATAGGCGGAGAACGCCCTGGCAAGCTGTGGCCAGATCACATCGGAGTAGCCGCCCGCGGTGTAGGTGTCGTCGAGCTCGCTCGGACCGACCACCCCGCCGGCCGGACGGGTGCGTAGCCGCTCCCGCATGGCGTACCACGCGAAGGAGACCGCCTTACCGGTCCCGCCCAGCCTGTAGACGTCGTTGTGGCGGGCCGTCCACTTCAGGAAGTCCTGGTGCCGCCGGTCGAAGGAGATGTCCTGGATGAGGTTGGAGTCGTACCAGACCCCCCGGGGGTCCACCACGCTGTCCAGGACGAGCCGCCTGACCCGGCTGGGGAAGAGCGTCGCGTAGAGCGCGCCGAGGTAGCTCCCGTAGGAGTAACCCATGAAGCTGATCTTCGACTCGCCAAGTGCCTCCCGGATCGCGTCCATGTCCCTGGCGGAGTTCTCGCTGCTCATATGGGGAAGCAGCCAGTTCCACCGGTCCCCGCACGCCCTGGCGTACTGCTGGGCCCGGTCGATCAGGGCGGTCTCCTCCCGATCGTCGCCGGGAACGTAGTCGGGGAGCGGCGGGGCATAGAACTTCACGGGGTCCACACAGCGGAGCGCGGGCTCACTGTTTCCCACCCCTCGCGGGTCGAAGCCGACCACGTCGAACCGGTCGGCCAGATTACCGGGGAGCTGGGCGGCGACGTATCCGGTCAGGCTGCGGCCGGACGCCCCGGGACCTCCGGGGTTGACCAGCAGCACTCCGAGATGGTCGGCGTCCCGGACGGCCTTCCCCCTGATCCGGTTCAGGGCCAGGGTGATGGTCCGGTCCGGGTTGCCGTAGTCGAGCGGCACCTTCAGGTTGGCGCATTCCATCTGGCCCGCCTTGGCCGGTGCGGGCAGCACGCCATCGAGCAGTCCTGTCTTGGGCGTCTCACCGCAGGGCCCCCAGACCAGCTCACTCCGCTGCTGCGCCACCGCTCCCTGTGGAATTCCGACGGTGAAGGCCAGCATTGCGGCGACCGCGACAGCCCCGACGACCCTTTTCACAGACGTCCCCTCCTCTTAAGGCAGAGGCGATGGTCTCCCAGGTGAGAGCACCATCATGGGGAACACAACCAGATTCTTACCACTCTGTATGCGAGCGATTGCTATGTGTAACCAAAGGAGTCAAGGCGGCGCCGGGTGGCCAGTGCTGCGACGGTCTAGCCGACGACGACCTCGGGACCAGGAGCCTCCCCGTCGAGGTCGACGTCCACGCCCATCTCCTCGGCCAGGCGCAGGGCCTCCTCGATGAGGGTCTCCACGATCTGAGACTCGGGGACGGTCTTGATGACCTCCCCCTTGACGAAGATCTGGCCCTTGCCATTACCGGAGGCGACACCGAGGTCGGCTTCACGGGCCTCGCCGGGACCGTTGACGACGCATCCCATCACCGCGACACGGAGGGGGACCTTCAGCCCCTCGAGGCCGGCCTGGACCTGCTCGGCCAGGGTGTAGACGTCGACCTGGGCGCGACCGCAGGACGGGCAGGAGACGATCTCCAGGCCACGCTCGCGCAGATTCAGCGACTCCAGGATCTGGGTCCCGACCTTGACCTCCTCGACCGGCGGAGCCGACAGCGACACGCGGATGGTGTCACCGATGCCTTCGGCCAGCAGCGCGCCGAACGCGACGGCGGACTTGATCGTGCCCTGGAACGCCGGGCCCGCCTCGGTGACGCCGAGGTGGAGCGGGTAGTCGCACCGGGCGGCCAGCAGGCGGTAGGCCTGGATCATCACGACCGGGTCGTTGTGCTTGACCGAGATCTTGATGTCGCGGAAGCCGTGCTCCTCGAAGAGCGAGCACTCCCACAGGGCCGACTCCACCAGCGCCTCGGGCGTCGCCTTGCCGTACTTCTGCAGCAGCCGGGGGTCGAGCGAACCGGCGTTGACGCCGATCCGGATGGGCACTCCGTGGTCGGCGGCGGCGCGGGCGATCTCGCCGACCTTGTCGTCGAACTTCTTGATGTTGCCCGGGTTGACCCGGACCGCCGCGCAGCCCGCCTCGATCGCGGCGAAGACGTACTTCGGCTGGAAGTGGATGTCCGCGATCACCGGGATCTGGGACTTCCTCGCGATGACCGGCAGCGCCTCGGCGTCGTCCTGGGAGGGCACGGCCACCCGGACGATCTGGCAGCCCGACGCGGTCAGCGCGGCGATCTGCTGAAGTGTCGCGTTGATGTCCGCGGTGACCGTGGTGGTCATCGACTGGACGGAGACCGGCGCATCCCCGCCCACCGGGACGGTGCCGACCATGATCTGACGGGATTTGCGTCGCTCGGCGATCGGCCTGGTCCTTACGGAGGGGATCCCGAGAGCAACAGAATTCATTTTCAGCCCTTGAAATGTCGACGACGCTGCCCAGTCTAGGCAGTCCCGCTGAGCTCCCGCGCCCTTACTCTTGCCCATTCATCGGCATCGAGCACTTCCGCGACGGAATCCGCCCCGGTCACCGTGTGTTCGGAGACCACCGCGGCCACGGTGTCGACGATGCCGAGGAAGGGCAGCCGCCCGGCCATGAAGGCGTCGACGCAGACCTCGTTGGCGGCGTTGTATACGGCGGGGGCCGTGCCACCCGCGGCGCCGACGTGACGGGCCAGCGCGACGGCGGGGAAGGCGTCGTCGTCGAGCGGGTCGAAGGTCCAGGTGTGGGCCTTGGTCCAGTCGACCGTGGGGGCGGCGTCGGCGACCCGTTCCGGCCAGCCGAGGGCCAGTGCGATGGGCAGCCTCATGTCGGGCGGGCTGGCCTGGGCGATGACCGAGCCGTCCACGAACTCGACCATGGAGTGGACGACCGACTGCGGATGGACCACGACGGTGATCCTGTCGAAGCCGATGTCGAAGAGCAGGTGTGCCTCGATGATCTCCAGGCCCTTGTTCACGAGGGTGGCGGAATTCACCGTGATGACCGGCCCCATCGACCAGGTGGGGTGGGCCAGGGCCTGCTCAACGGTCACGTCCGCGAGCTCCGCGCGCGACCTGCCGCGGAAGGGGCCACCGCTGGCGGTGACGATGAGACTCCGCACAGCCGACGCGTCGGGACCGGCGGGCCCGGCGGCCCAGAGACACTGGGCGAGCGCGGCGTGCTCGGAGTCGACCGGAATCAGCTGCCCCGGCTTGGCCAGACGCTTCACCAGCGGGCCGCCGATGATCAGTGACTCCTTGTTGGCGAGGGCGAGCGTCCTGCCCGCCTCAAGCGCGGCCAGCGTCGAGGTCAGCCCCAGGGCGCCGGTGATGCCGTTGAGCACCGTGTCGGACGGCCAGGCGGCGACCTCGGCGACCCCTTCGGGTCCGGCGAACACCTTGGCGGTCACCCCCAGCGCGGCCAGGGCGTCCCGCAGTGCCGGCGCGGCCGAGGGATCCGCGACGGCCACCGCCTCGGGCCGGAACTCGGCCGCCTGACGGGCCAGCAGGTCGATGCGCCCACCTCCGGCGGCGAGCGCCACCACCCGGAACCGGCCGGGGTTGCGGGCGATGACATCGAGGGACTGGGTCCCGATGGAGCCGGTCGAGCCGAGCAGGACGACGGAGCGAGTGGTGTCTGGCTGCACCATCCCATTCTCCCGGCTCCCGGCTCCCTGTCGAACCGGTACCGAAATCCGTGATGGGTGAAACGCGCGATAAAAGGCGCTACTTAAGTCTTAATTTCGCTATATCAATAGTTGTAAATCTTGAGAAATGCGGTTATCTGACGCACTAGCTTCCCGAACCAGCATCCGGTCTCGGGAGGTACAAATGCGCCGTACAGCACGGCTGGTCCCCATAATCACTCTCGTCGCGGGCAGCACCCTGCTCTCCGCGGCGGTCGCACACGGCGCCACCGCGACGGCGGGCCGCCCTCACCCCATCGGCAGGAAGGCCGCCGGCACCGGGACCGAGCAACGCACCGTCCAGCGCTACTGGACGGAGGCGAAGATGGAAGCGGCCCAGCCACTCGACACCCTCGCCCCCAAGAAGGACGGTGTCCGGCTCACCGCGGCGTCGATCGCGGCACAGGCGGCGGCGCCCCCCGTCTCGGTCTCGGCGACCTCTCCCGGCGGCGGCACCGTCATGACCGTCCAGGCACCTGTAGCCGCACGCGCCTCCACGGGGTCGCCGTGGACCCGCCAGAGTGCGATCACCAAGACCGCCGGGCGGGTGTTCTTCACCTACCAGGGCCGCAATGCCTCCTGTTCGGGCAGCGCGGTGACCAGCGACAACAAGAGCACCGTGATCACCGCGGGGCACTGCGTCAAGATGGGCGGCGCCTTCCACGGCAACTGGGTGTTCGTTCCGGGCTACGACAACGGCGACCGGCCGCACGGCACCTGGGTGGCGACCACGCTCTACACCACCCCGCAGTGGAACAACAGCGAGGACGTCAACTACGACGTGGCGGCCGCCGTGGTGGCCCCGCTGAACGGTCAGTCGCTGACGGACGTGGTCGGCGGCCAGGGTGTCTCCTTCAACCAGGCCAGACGCCAGCAGATGCACTCCTTCGGATATCCGGCCGCCGCCCCCTACGACGGATCGAAGCTGATCTACTGCGGCGGCCGGGCGTTCGACGACTTCCTGATGTCCCGTGACATCGGCCTGAACTGCGACATGACCGGGGGATCGAGCGGCGGCCCCTGGTTCGTCAACTTCAACGAGAGCACCGGTCTGGGCACTCTGAACTCGGTGAACAGCTTCAAGTACGGCTTCGCCACCGGCTGGATGTTCGGCCCGTACTTCGGGACCGACGCGCAGGCCGTCTACGAGGCCGCACAGGGTACCAACACTCCCTGAGTTTGACGGAAAGTGTCGGCAACGGAACACTACGTAGTGCAAAATCGGGCCCATGACCTCGACCCTCCCCCTGTTCGCGGGTGCCGTGCTCGTCGCCGGTCTGATGGGCACTCCCCCGACCGGCGCGACGACCATGGAGCACGGGCAGGCCGTGCACCCGGCTCAACCGCTCCAGACGGCCACGGAGGCGGTCCCGGAAAGAGACGACGTCGTCGAGCACACGGCCGCCGGCAGCGTGTCGGACCAGAACCGCGTGCTCGACTACTGGACCCCTCGCCGGATGGCGGACGCCGCCCCGATCGACCTGCTCGGGGCGGCGACCCGGGTGCTCGGCACGCCGGGCGCTCCCGTTCACCAGCGGAACCCCCGCACCGGCGGAGCGCGCTGGAGCGCGGGTGGTTGGGTGACCCGCACCACCGGCCGGGTCTTCCTCACCATCGGCGGGCTCGACTTCGTGTGCTCGGCCAGCTCGGTCAGGAGCGCCAACAAGGACCTCGTGGTGACCGCCGGCCACTGCGTCAAGGACGGCACCGGCGCCTGGGCCGACAACTGGACCTTCGTGCCCGGTTACGACCAGGGCCGCCAGCCCTACGGGCAGTTCACCGCCCGCCGCATGTTCGTCACCGGTCCGTGGTCGCGCAGCGCCGACGACAGCCACGATGTCGGCATGGTGGCGCTCAACGCCAGAAACGGCGTACATGTGGGGGACGTCGTCGGAGGCCAGGACATCGCCTTCGACACTCCCCGGGGACGCCCGGCCCACACCTTCGGTTTCCCCACCGAGTCGCCCTACGACGGCGAGCATCTGATCTACTGCGCCGGCCCGATCCGCGCCGACCCCCACGACCAGACCGGCGACCAGGGCATGCGCTGCGACATGACCGCCGGATCGAGCGGTGGTCCCTGGCTGAGCGGCTTCGACACCGGCACCGGACGCGGCGCGATCACCTCGGTGAGCAGCTTCAAATACAGCGACGACCGGAACACCATGTACGGCCCCTACTTCGGCACCACGGTCAAGGAGCTCTACACCACCGCAGAAAGATCCTGACCACGAGCCCGAGGCGTGTCCGTGGTGGCCGGTCTTGTGTTCGCGCTGCGGTGGGTGGGTGTTCCGGCCGGCCGTCTCAGTCACTGCCTGGTGTTTCAGGCCTCCGGCCTGGCCCTGCGCTCCTTTCGGAGGTGAGGCTTCAGCTGCGGCGGCTCGCCCTGAACGGTCTCGCAGGGATTGCTTCAGCGTCAAAGAGTCCGCTGGGCGGTCTGAAAGGGAGCGGCTACGGTCTGCTGGCCGTACGGCGAGGCAGGCATGGCGCGGAGGTGGGTGGGTGTTCCGGCCGGCGTATCAAAGGACCGCAACCACCACGCCCGCCAGGCCGGAGGCCTGAAACACCAGGCAGTGACTGAGACGGCCGGCCGGAACACCCACCCACCGCAGCGCGAACACAAGACCGGCCACCCCGGACACGTCGCAGGAGGTCCCCGAAAGGTAAGGCCCGCACCTGGAGGCAGCGGGTGCGGGCCTTGTGCGACGTACTCCGTCGTATGTGACCTACAGGGACAGCCCGGTGAGGACCATGACCTTCTCGTAGGTGAAGTCCGCCATGGCCGAGCGGACGCCCTCGCGGCCGACGCCCGAGCCCTTGACGCCGCCGTAGGGCATCTGGTCGGCACGGTAGGACGGGACGTCCCCGATGATCACGCCGCCGACCTCAAGCTCCCGGTTGGCGCGGAAGGCGATGTCCAGGTTGCGGGTGAACACCCCGGCCTGCAGGCCGTACGCGGAGTCGTTGACCGCGGCGAAGGCCTCGTCGACACCGGGCACGGACTGGATGATCATCACAGGTCCGAAGACCTCCTCGCAGGAGACCTTGGCGTCGTGCGGCACGTCGGTCAGGACGGTCGGCGTGACGGTGGCGCCGTCACGGGTGCCGCCGGCCAGGAGCCGGGCGCCGGCCGCGACGGCCTCCTTGATCCACTGCTCGACGCGCTCGGCGGCCTCGACCGAGACGAGCGGCCCGACCTGGGTCCGGTCGGCGGCGGGGTCTCCGGTGACCAGGGCCTCGACGGCGGGGACCAGCCTGGCCACGAAGTCCTCACGCACGGACTCCTCGACGATCACCCGCTGGACGGCGATGCAGCTCTGCCCGGCCTGGTAGTTGGAGAACAGCGCCACCCGGGAGGCGGCCCAGTCGAGGTCGGCGTCGGCGAGCACGACGGCGGCGGCGTTGCCGCCGAGCTCAAGGGTGACGTGCTTGCGCGGCACCTGATCCATGATCGCGTAGCCGACCGGCCCGGAGCCCGTGAAGGAGACGATCGGCAGGCGCGGGTCGTCGACCAGGGTGGCGGCGCGGTCGTTGGGCACCGGGAGCACGGAGAACATGCCCTCGGGCAGTGCGGTCTCGGCCAGGATCTCACCCAGCACCAGGGAGGAGATCGGCGTCGCCGGAGCCGGCTTGACGATGATCGGGGCGCCCACCGCGATGGCCGGGGCGACCTTGTGGGCCACCAGGTTGAGCGGGAAGTTGAACGGCGTGATCGCCAGGACCGGACCGTGCGGGACGCGCGAGACGTAGGCGAGACGGCCGTTGGAGGCGGCCTCGGTGTCCAGGCGCACGGCCTCGCCGCCGAGGCGGCGGGTCTCCTCGGCGGCGAACCGGAAGGTGGAGATCGCGCGGTTGACCTCGCCGCGTGCCCAGAAGATCGGCTTGCCGTTCTCTTCCATGATCAGGCGGGCGATCTCCTCGGCCCGCTCGGCCAGGCGGCGCGAGACGTGGGCGAGAGCCCCTGCCCGCACGTGGACGGGGAGGGCCGCCGCCTGCTTCTGCACGGCCACCGCCGCGGCGACGGCCTCTTCGACCTGGTCGGCGGTCGGTACGGAGCAGACGCCGACGACACGGCCGTCATACGAATTGGTCACGGTAAGCTCGGCGTCCCCCGTGGCGGGGCGGCCGGCGAGCCAGAAGGGGCGCACGTCCATGGCTCCGACGGTATGCCACCGGTCCCGAGGCGGTGTTACTCCACTACGAACAAGACCCTTGCGCTGGTACACCGTTACGCATAAAAATATTTCCCCTGCTTGTCCGTAACGAAAATGCGGCGTGTTAAGGATATTTCTTACCTGCCAGCGGTTTGAGAGATCGCTGTCCTGGCTAAGTCACAGAGTGCAACTCCCCATGAGCGGAAGGGCGCGGCTGCATGACCTCCTCGCCGCCACGCGGGCTGCAGGGCGCCTATCTGCTCGGTGAACGGGCAACTCAGGACGAGCTCCGCGGCAAGCTGCTTGACGTGGCCAGCCAGCTTCTCGTCACCATCGGCCCCGAAAGCCTGTCGATGCGCCGGATCGCCACCGAGGCCGGATGCTCGACGACCGTCATCTACACCATGTTCGGCAGCAAGGAGGGGCTGGCCGAGGCGCTTTACCTGGAGGGTTTCGAGCGCTTCCGGCGACGTCTGGAGTCCGTGCCGGCGCGCCGGAACGCGCTGGAGCACCTCACCGCCCTCGGTCCCGCCTACCGTGAGGCGGCACTGTCCGAGTCCGGTTACTACGCCCTGATGTTCGAGCGGGCGATCCCTGGTTTCGTGCCGAGCGAGCGGGCCAGAACTCTGGCCCGGGCGGCGCTCAACATTCTCGACCGGGTGATCGCCGACTGCATCTCGTCGGGATACATCATCCCGACCCAGCCAAGGAAGATCGCCGATGCCCTCTGGGCCGCCGCCCAGGGCGCCATCAGTTTGGAACGTGCCGGGCACCTGCGTGACAGCCGCACCTATGACGCGGTCACCTACGCCACCATCTCGCGTTATCTGGTCGACAGGCCCTGAGTCCGCCGTTCGCCGCGGCGCGGCCGGTCAGCCCGTCATGGCCAGTGCGACCCAGAGTTCGGCGCGGGCCGCCGGGTCGTCGAGGTCACGGCCGAGGAGCTCGGCGACCCGGCGCATGCGGTAGCGCAGGGTGTGCCGGTGCACGCCGAGCCGCTGCGCGGCCGCGTCCCAGTGACCGTTGCACGCCAGGTAGGCGCGGAGGGACTCCAGCAGGTCGGCGCGCGAGCCGTACTCACGCAAGGGGGCGAGCAGCGCCGCGGAGAACGCCGCGGTCACGTCGGGCTCCAGCAGCGACAGCAGCCCCTGTCCCGCGAGATCGGCGAAGCGGACGACCCGCTCGGCCCGCTCGGCGGCACGGCGGGCCGAGGTGAGCGCCCGGTCGGCCTGGTCCATCCCGGTGCGCAGGTCGTCGAGACCAACCGGGGAACCGATCCCGACCGGACCGTGTTCCCGCAGCTCCGAGACCGTCTTCTCGACCTGGTCGGCCGCGACGACGGCCACCACGCGGTCGTCGGCGGCCACCGCGAACTCGTCGCCCGCGGCTTCCAGCACCGTCTCCTGATCGCCGCCGACGGCAAGCACCACCAGCGGTCCGGCGGGAAGCCCGCTCCCCAGCCGCTCCAGCGCCTCCCGTCCGGCCTCCGTCTCTCCTGCCAGCAGCAGCCGGAGCACCGCCGAACGGACCCGGCGCTCGGCCGCCAGATGCTCGCGGCCGTGCTCGATGGCGAGCGTCAGCAGGGATCCGGCGGCGTTGACCACGGTGTGCGCGACCGGTGTGAAGGGTCGGTCGAGGCCGACCGCGAAGAATCCCCTGACGCGACGGGCACCGAGCGGCTGCACGATGACGTGCTCCCGCGGTGTGGAGAGGGCCAGGGTCGCGGGGGCGCCCCCGCCCGCGGGCTTCCTCAGGCGCTCCAGTTCGGGAACGAGTCCGGCGATGGCGGTCGCCCCCTTCCCCGCCGCGTGCCGTACGGCTCCCGCCTCGTCGAGCAGGACGGACCAGCCACCGAGCTCGCGCGCGAGGCACTCGATCACCGCGCGGGGCCCCTCGGGGCGGAGGGCGGCGCGGGTGAGGCGGCCCTGGGCGGCGAAGGCGTGTCGGATCTCGTCGTACTGTTCGGCGGCGATCAGGTCGCTGACCGTCTTGCCGATCGCGACGAACGGGGTGGCGCGTGGCACCTCGATCAGCGGCAGCCCGGCCCGGGCCGCCGCGTCCACCAGCTCGGCCGGGATCGTCTCGTGTCCCAGCCCGACGCCGAACCCGAGGCCGGTGATCCCCTTGCCGACCAGCCGGTCGACGTACGGCCGGGCATTGCCGGCGTCCAGGCGCATGCCCGTGGTGAGGACCAGCTCGCCGCCCTCCAGGAAGGGGGTCGGGTCCTCCAGCTCGCTGACCGCCACCCAGCGCACCGGCCGGTCGAGCGCGTCCTGTCCTGTGAGCAGGCTGAGCTTGAGCGGCAGGCGCCGCACGACAGTACGGAGCGTCGGCGCCACAACCACCCCCGGTTTGTACGATACGGCCAGAGCGCTATCCGCAATTTTGCCATAGTGCATCATCCGCACATCGACATGCGCGACATACCGTCGCACTATGAGCACCGTCACCCAGGGCGGCCCCTCGCTTCCGCAGGAGCGCCGGGTCGTCACAGAGATCCCCGGTCCGAAGTCCCGCGAGCTGCTCGCGCGCAAACAGGCCGCCGTTCCCCAGGGCATCGGCACCACGCTGCCGGTCTTCGTGACCCACGCCGGTGGCGGTGTCGTCGTCGACGCCGACGGCAACTCCCTGATCGACTTCGGCTCCGGCATCGCGGTGACCAACGCCGGCAACGCCGCCCCGCGCGTGGTCGAGCGGGTGCAGAGGCAGGTCGCGGACTTCACCCACACCTGCTTCATGATCACGCCGTACGAGTCCTACGTCCAGGTCTGCGAGAAGCTCAACGAGCTCACCCCCGGTGACCACGAGAAGCGGACCTTCCTCCTCAACAGCGGCGCCGAGGCCGTGGAGAACGCGGTCAAGGTGGCCCGTCACGCCACCGGGCGCCAGGCGGTCGTCGTGTTCGACCACGGCTACCACGGCCGGACCCTGCTGACGATGTCGCTGACGGCCAAGAACATGCCGTACAAGCACAGGTTCGGCCCGTTCGCCCCCGAGATCTACCGGGTGCCGCTGGCCTACCCCTTCCGCTGGCCCACGGGCCCGGAGAACTGCGCGGAGGAGGCCGCGGCCCAGGCGATCGACCAGATCACCAAGCAGATCGGCGCGGAGAACGTGGCCGCCGTGGTGATCGAGCCGATCGCGGGCGAGGGCGGCTTCATCGAGCCGGCCAAGGGCTTCCTACCGAAGATCGTGGAGTTCTGCCGCGAGAACGGCATCGTCTTCATCGCCGACGAGGTCCAGACCGGGTTCTCCCGCACCGGTGACCTGTTCGCCTGCGAGGACGAGGGCATCGTCCCGGACATCATCGTCACCGCCAAGGGCATCGCGGGCGGCCTGCCGCTCGCCGCCGTCACCGGCCGCGCCGAGATCCTCGACAAGGTCCACGTCGGCGGGCTGGGCGGCACCTACGGCGGTAACCCGCTCGCCTGCGAGGCGGCGCTGGGCGTGCTGGAGACCATCGAGGCCGACGACCTGACCGGCAAGGCCCGCCGCATCGGCGAGGTCATGCTCCCCCGGCTGCGCGCCATCGCCGAGAAGAGCCCGGTGATCGGCGACGTGCGTGGCCGCGGCGCCATGATCGCCATCGAACTGGTGGTCCCCGGCACCAAGGATCCGCACCCCACCGCGGCGGGCGAGATCGCCAAGAGGTGCCACGCCGAGGGGCTGCTCGTGCTGACCGCGGGCACCTACGGCAACGTGCTGCGGTTCCTGCCTCCGCTGGTCATGCCCGAGCACCTGCTCGAAGAGGGTCTGGCGATCCTGGAGAAGGCCATCAGCGAGGTCTGACCGTTTAGATCATCATAAAAGGGGCACCCGGCTTGCGGCCGGGTGTCCCTTTTGCTGCTGTACGACCTGCAGCGAGGGAGTGATTTAACCACTGCTTGACACCTACCAAAGCGATCACGGGCCGTGACGACGTTATAACGGTTCCGATACGACACTGCGCGATCAAGACGGGAGGCGCGATGAACTGGGGACCGAACAGAACGGCGCGGAACACGCTGACGTTCGATCCTGAGGGCCTGACTCGCACCCAGCGTGAGGGCGATGCCTGCGTGGCCTGCCACAAGAAGTGGCCGCGACCGCGGATCAGAATCGGCCGCCTGCCCGACGACGGGGCCCTGTTCGCCTGCCCGGAGTGCGCGGACGCACTGGTCCAGGACCTCCAGGAGAACGTCTACCCTCTTCCTCGCCGCGTGGCCTTCTCCTAAGCCCTCCGTCCTTGCCCGGACAAGGACGGAGAAAAACGGACGTGCCCTCCTCCGCGAGAACGGAGGAGGGCACGTAACGTTCATCGGTTACTTGGTGAAGCCGACGATCTCCCACTGCTTGTCGGCGTAGCCGAAGGAGCCGTAGTTGGCCAGGTTCTTCTTGGTCGCGTGGATGTCCGGGCGCTGGTACATCGGGATGGTGTGGACCAGGTCCCAGATCAGCTTGTCAGCCTCGTTGCCCAGGTCGATCGCCTTCTGGGGGTCCATCTCACCGACGGCCTGCTCGATGATGGCGTCGAGCTCCGGGCTGCCGACGCGCGGGAAGTTGCTGCCGAAGTTGTCGGCACCCGTCGGCGTCTTGTAGATCTGCGGAAGGGCGCCGTTCGGGAACGGCGTGCCCAGCCACGAGAACGGCACGATGTCGAAGTTGCCGGGGATGACGTAGTCGTCGAAGAACTTGTCGTCCGGCACCGGCTCGACGGTGACCTTGACGCCGATCTCCTTCAGCATCGCCTGGGTCAGCTCACCCTCCTGCTTGGCGGTGGGCAGGGAGGCCGGGACGGTGAAGCGGATCGCGAACTCCTTGCCGTCCTTCTTGCGGTATTCGCCGTCCTGCGTCCAGCCCGCGGCGTCCAGGAGCTGCTTGGCCTTCTCCGGGTTGTACGTGCCGAGCTCACCGGAGTTGTCCACGTAACCCTTGTGGGTGTTCATGTACAGGTGGTTGTTGAGCACCTGGATCGGCCAGTCCATGTCCTTGAGGTCGGACGCGGCGATCGTCTCACGGTTGATGCCCATCAGGATGGCGTGACGGACCGACTTGTCCTTCAGCAGCTCGGCGGAGCCGTTGACGGTGAAGTGACGCCAGTTCGGGGCCGCCGCCTTACGGATGTCGACGTCCGGCACCTCCTTGGCCCGCTTGAGGTCGGCGGCGTTCGCCGGGATCTCGACCACGTCGATCTCACCGTTGGCGAAGGCGTTGATCGTGGCGTTGGACTCGATGGCCCGGAAGATGACCTTGTCGAGCTTGGCCTTCTGGCCCCACCAGTTCTCGTCACGGGCGACGGTGATGGTCTTGGCGGTCTGGTCGATCTTCTCGACCTTGAACGGGCCGGCGGTGACCGGGACCTTGTCGATCCAGCCCTTGTTGAAGGCCTCGGGCGTCTCGTTGGTGGAGGCCGGGTACAGCGGCGAGAACATACCCGGCCAGTCCGGGTACTGCTTGGCGAAGGTCACGATGACGTCCTGGTCGGTGTCACCCTTCTCCACCGACTCGACCCGGTCGTAGCCGTCGGTCGAGGAGACCTGGAACTTCTTGTTCTCGTCGTTCAGGGCCTTCCACTGCGCCTGGAAGTCCTTGTAGGTGATCGGCGTGCCGTCCGACCACGTGGCCTTGTCGTTGATCTTGTAGGTCACGACCTGCTTGTCACCCTGGAGCTCCATCTTCCACTCGGTGACATAGTTCGGGTCGTTGACGACGTCGGCCTTGTCGTTGGCGACGCCCGCCCGCGGCATGATCGTGTCAATGAGGTCCTTGACATCGGCGTGCGTGCCGTTGACCTGGTTGTAGTTCCACTGGGTGTGCCACTGGCTGAGCGCGAGCTTCACGGTGCCGCCGTCGGCGACCTGGTCGTAGGCAACCGGGTTGATCGTGCTGCCCGGAAGCTGCGCCGCGGCCTCCTGGGCGGCCTCACTCGACGCGGCCTTCGGCTTCTCGGCGGCGCCACCACAGGCGGTGAGGGCCATGGCCAGGAGTGCGGCTCCGGCGACGGCCTTGTAACCAACCTTCACTTGTTCCTCCAACACAGGGGTTCGTTCAGCGACGCGAGGTCTCGACGACCTCGGTCTCCTCGGGGTAGTGGCAGGCGACGCCGTGATCGGCGGCGGGCGCGAGCCGTACAACAGTGGGCTCTTCCTCTCCGCACCTGCGCGCCTGTGCCTCGCCCAGCTGGGCGCGCTTGGGGCAGCGGGTGCGGAAACGGCAGCCCGACGGCGGGGCGGCCGGGCTGGGCAGGTCGCCTTCGAGCAGGATCCGCTCGCGCGAGCGCTCCAGCTCGGGGTCGGGCAGCGGGATCGCCGACAGCAGCGCCCGCGTGTAGGGATGCGCGGGCCTGCCGTACACCTCCTCGACCGTGCCGATCTCGGTGATCTTGCCGAGATACATGACGGCGACCCGGTCCGCGAGGTGCCGGACCACCGACAGGTCGTGCGCGACGAACAGATAGGACAGGCCGAGTCTGGCCTTCAGGTCCTCCAGCAGGTTGATCACACCCGCCTGGATGGACACGTCCAGTGCCGACACGGGCTCGTCGAGCACGATCAGCCTGGGCTCCAGGGCCAGGGCGCGGGCGATGCCGATGCGCTGACGCTGGCCGCCGGAGAAGTGCTGCGGGTAACGCTCGGCGTGGCCCGGCTCCAGGCCCACCAGGGTGAGCAGCTCGGCGATCCGGGCACCGACATCCTTGTGGCCGTGCGCGCGGAGCGGCTCGGCGAGGATGTCACCGACCGGCATACGCGGGTCGAGCGCGGCCATCGGGTCCTGGAAGACGATCTGCAGGTCCTGGCGGAGCGCCTTGCGTTCGGCCTTGGCCAGCTTGGCGCTGTCCTTGCCGAGCACGACGACCGTGCCGCCCTGCGGCGCCTCCAGCTGCATGATCTGCTGGAGCGTGGTGGTCTTGCCGCAGCCGGACTCGCCGACCAGGGCCAGCGTCTCGCCCTCGGCGATGTCGAAGCTGACGCCGTCCACCGCGTGCACGGTGCCGACCTGGCGCTTGAACACCGCGCCCTTCATCAGCGGGTAGTACCGGATCAGGTCGTCGATCTGGAGCACGGTGGCCCGCTCGGAGCGCGGCCCGAGCTCCGTCGTCTCGGCCGGAGCCTCGGGCACGGGATAGACCGTGGCGCCGTCGAGGCCCTTGAGTTCGATCTCGTGCGAGCGGATACAGGCCGACATCCGGGTTCCGGAGCCGATCCGCTCCAGGTCGGGCTCAGCCTCGTCGCAGGCGCTGACCTTCATCGGACAGCGCGGCGCGAACGGACAGCCCGGCGGCAGCGCGGCGGGCGAGGGCGGGTTGCCCTCGATCGGGATCAGCCGCGCGGTCGGGCGGTCCATCCGCGGGATCGAGGCGAGCAGGCCCATCGTGTACGGCTGTCGCGGCCGGTAGTAGATCTCGTCCACGGCGCCGAGCTCGACCGGCTTGCCGGCGTACATCACCAGCACCCGGTCGGCCAGGCCCGCGACGACCCCCAGGTCATGCGTGATCATCACGATGCCCGCGCCGGTCTCCCGCTGCGCGGTCTTGAGCACCTCCAGGACCTGGGCCTGGATGGTGACGTCCAGCGCGGTGGTCGGCTCGTCGCAGATCAGCACGTCGGGGTCGTTGGCGATGGCCATGGCGATCATGGCGCGCTGGCGCATGCCGCCGGAGAACTCGTGCGGGAACGCCTTCGCCCGCACGTCCGGGTGCGGGATGCCGACCAGGTCCAGGAGCTCCACGGCCCGCTTGGCCGCCGAGGCCCTGCCGACCTTCTGGTGGATCCGCACCGCCTCGGCGATCTGGTCACCGATCGTGTAGACGGGGGTGAAGGCCGACAGCGGATCCTGGAAGATCATGCCGATGGCCTTGCCGCGGAGCCCGGTGAGCTCTTCCTCCGGCATGCCGATCAGTTCCCGGCCGTGCAGCTTGACCGAGCCGCTGATCTCGGCCCCCGGGGGGAGCAGGCCCATCACCGCCAGTGAGGTCACCGACTTGCCGGAACCCGACTCGCCGACGATGCCGAGTACCTCACCCCGGTTGAGCTGGTAGCTCACGCCCCGGACGGCCTTGATGCCGCCGCGGAAGGTCACGTTGAGGTCGTTCACCTCGAGGATGGGCATGTTCTCCTCGCCTGACGGCTCGCCGAGCCCGCCCCACGTGCCGTGTCCGCTGGTTCTCTCACTTCGCTCGTTCACTGGTTGCTCCCCGGGTCGAGCGCGTCGCGCAGGCCGTCGCCGATGAGGTTGATGCTCAGCACGAGCAGTACGAGAAGGCCGGCCGGGAAGAGGAACAGCCAGGGGTAGCCGGTGACCTTGTCGCTTCCGGCCGCGATCAGGGTGCCGAGCGAGACATCGGGCGGCTGGATGCCGAACCCGAAGAACGACAGGGCCGCCTCGCCGAGGATCGCGCCGCTGATGTTGAGCGTGGCGTCGATGATCAGCAGAGAGGACAGGTTCGGCACGATGTGCCGAAGGATGATCTTCCAGCCGGGGATGCCCATGTACCGGGCGGCCAGGATGTACTCCCGCTCCCGGAGGGAGAGCGTCATGCTCCGGACCACCCGGGATGTGATCATCCAGGAGAAGGCGCCGAGCAGGACCACGAACCAGATCCAGGAGCCGCCCTTGAGCCGCGGCGAGATGATCGCGATGATCAGGAAGCTGGGCAGGACGAGCAGCAGGTCCGTGCCCCACATCAGGGCCTTGTCCACCCACCCGCCGAAGTAGCCGGCGGCGGCGCCGACCAGGGCGGCGGCACCGGTGGAGAAGAGGGCGACGAGGAAGCCGATGACGATCGACTTCTGCATGCCGCGCAGCGTCACCGCGTAGACGTCCTGACCGATCTGGGTGGTCCCCCACCAGTGGTCGGCCGAGGGCGGCTCCATGAAGGCCGTGAAGTCCTTGTCGGTCCAGTCGTGGAGACCGACGAACGGGCCGGCGTAGGCGAGCACCAGGAGCAGGAGCAGCGCGAGCAGGCCGTAACGGGCCTGCGGGTTGCGCATCAGGCGGGTCAGAACGACCTTGGACCGCATCTAGCTCACCCGGACCCGGGGGTCGAGTGCGGCCACGACGAGGTCCGACAGCAGGCCCGCCACCAGGACGCAGACCGCCGCGAACATGCTCACCGCGGCGACCGAGTTGACGTCGTGGGTGTGGATCGAGTCGACCAGCCACGCGCCCATGCCGTGCCAGGCGAAGATCTTCTCGGTGAAGGTCGCCCCGGTCAGCATCGTGCCGAAGGCGAAGGCGAAGTAGGTCGCGGCCGGGATCAGCGCGGTCCGCAGCGCGTGCTTGAACAGCGCCTTCCCGCGGGTGAGTCCCTTGGCCCTCGCGGTGCGGACGAAGTCCTGGCCCAATACGTCCAGCATCATGTTGCGCTGGATCCGGCTGTAGAAGGCGACCTGGCCGAGGCAGAGGGAGATCGTCGGCAGGATGAGGTGGTTGAGCCGGTTGGTGAACTGGTCCCAGCCGCTCAGTACCGGGTTGTACTCACCGGTGTACTCCAGAAGCGTGAAGCCCAGCATGTCGTTGATCCCAACCGCTCCGATGGTGAGCATCGTCGCGATCACGAAGACCGGGATCGCCATGATGACGAAGGAGCTCACCCCGATCACCCGGTCACTGATCCTGTACTGCCTGACCGCGGCGTAGGCTCCGACGGCCACGCCGATTCCGGAGCCGAGGACCGTTCCGATAAGAAGCAACCGGAGACTGACGCCGACACGACGGCCCATCTCGTCGTTGACCGGCTTGCCCTCCCAGGTCTTGCCGAAGTCGCCCTGGACGACCCCGGAGACCCAGGTGACATAGCGCTCGAAGACCGGCGTCTTGTCGTTGAGGTTGTAGTCGTCCAGCATCGAGTCGATGACCGCTTCCGCCACCGGCGGTTGACGGCCTTCGTACTTGGCCCTCGGGTTGAGGCTGGTCGCGGCGAGGAAGTAGGCCATGCTCGCGGCGATCGCCACGAGCAGGACATTGCTGACCAGCCGCTTCAGCAGGTAGGCACCCATCGTCCTCCCCTCGTGTATCGCCCGGGAGCGCGAGGGGCGGCGTCTGTCGCCCGCGGAGCGGACGTCGCGCGACCCCCATCAGCGCGTCTTTAATCCCGCTATGACTTTTTTAGCCTGGGATGAGCGAAACCATACCGGTGAGAGAGACGCACCCCCGCCCACTTGACATAACGATCCGGATTCGAGACGTCCGGATCCTGTAACACAGAACCGGTCTCAAACGATGTGTACCTCCGGCGCCTTCGAGCCGGGACCGTCCGGTGACTTCACCCCTGGCATGCCGAAAGGGCGACGGCCGGTGGTTCCGGCCGCCGCCTCTGCGGCACCGCGGTCAGCCGCGCGAGCGGCCGTCACTCATCGATCGGAAAAGAAGACAGGCCGGCCGCACGTGTGTGGCGGGGCCGAAAGCACGGGCTCCGCTCAGGCGGTCACAAGGGCCTTTCGGGTCTGGTCACGCATGCCCCACGGCGAGCCGTAGGCGTTGAGCAGCTCCAGGAACGACACCGGGTCGAACGCCTCCGGACCCAGCACCCCCGCACCCGACCAGGCGCCGGTGGCCAACAGCTCGAGCGCGACCACCGGGTGGACGGCGGTCTGCCAGACCACGGCCTGGCAGCCGTACTCCCGCATCGACCACTCGTTGTCGACCACGTGGTACAGGTAGACCTCACGCGGCTCGCCGTCCTTGCCAATGCCCTTCACCCAGGTGCCCGCGCAGGTCTTGCCGCGCATCCGGTCACCGAGCGTGGCCGGGTCGGGCAGGCTGGCCGCCACCACGTCGCGGGGCGAGGCCTCGACACCACCGACCGAGATCTTGCCCGCGTTGTCCAGGCCGAGCTTCTGCAGGGTCTTCAGGACGCCGATGAACTCCTCGCCGAGGCCGTACTTGAACGTCACCCGCTTGACGTCGATCCAGCGCGGGACGAGCAGCACCTCCTCGTGCTCGACGTTCACGCACTCGACCGGGCCGATCCCCTCGGGGAAGTCGAACACCTCGGGCTCGCTGAACGGCTCGGTGGTGTGCCAGGCGCCGTTCTCCCAGACCACCGGCGGGTTGAGACACTCCTCGATGGTCGTCCAGATGGAGAAGGTCGGCGCGAAGTCGTAGCCGTCGACCACCAGGTTCGACCCGTCGCGGATGCCGATCTCCTCGATGCTCTCGAAGAGGTGGTCGGCCGCATAACGCGCGAACACGTCGGCGAGCCCGGGCTCCACGCCCATGCCCACCAACGCCAGCCTGTCCTTGGCGCGCCAGGCGTCGGCGAGCGCGAACTGCTCGTCACCCAGCTTCACCCCGGTCAGCTCGTACGGCTTGCTGGAATGGGGCCGTGACAGCGACATCGCCATGTCCAGGTAGTGCGCCCCGGCATTGAGCGCGGCCTGGAACAGGGACATGTTGAAGCGCGGATCCACGGCGTTGAAGAGCACGTCACAGCGGTGCTCGGTGAGGGCCGCCTCGACCGCGGCCTGGTCAGAGGCATCCAGCGCGATGGCGCTGAACCGCGGGTCCTGGATCTTGGCCACCACGTCAGCGGCGCGGCTCTGTTTAGAGTCCGCCACCACGATGTGTTCGAAGAAATCTCGGCGTGCTGCGATCGGAACAACGGCGGAGCCAACCCCGCCCGCTCCCACAAGAAGGATTCTCATACCGAGAGCCTACTCGCTGACTGGTCAACCAGTCGACAGCCAAGACATGATTTAACAACTAAATCCATTGTTGATGTTGACAACCGCGATGGAAACCGTAGCGATCGCAGGGGTAAGCAGACATGACTGTGGAGAGGGGAAGCTCCCGGAGCGCCCCTGACGGCCCCTGGCGGGCCGGCCACGCCCAGCGGGGAGGTAGTAGCCACGCGGCCCCGTCAGGCCCGGGCCACGGGGTCCCCGCTCAGCTCCTCAGGTCCTTCCACCTCTGCACCCAGTCGGTGTAGTCGGTGCATTCCTCGCTCCGGCCGCCGCAGTCCCTTACCGGGCGGACGGCGAAGAAGACGCGCCGGATCCAGTCGGCGTCGCGGACGTGGTAAACCTCACACATGTGCTGGGCACGCCCGCCGCACGCCTTGGGGTTGGCCGGGGCCAGGCCCGTCCAGGCGGCGGCCGAGCGCTGTACGTTCGCCGAGGCGGTCCAGTTGAGCCACTTGTAGGCGCAGTTCGGGCTGGCGGGCTTGGCGGTGAGCATCCACGAGTCGACCCACCCGGTCATCGGTGACCCGTCCAGCGCCTTCATCGGCCGGCCCGCACGCTGGAAGAGGTCCCGGTGGTACGGCAGCGCCTGGGCGAGCCGCACCGACCCCGTCGAGAGTGCCCGGATCACATCGAGGGAGTCCTTCCAGTAGACCCGGTCGGGGCCGTTCCGCTCGGCGAGCAGCTTCACGGCGGCGTCGAGCTGGACGGGAGTGAGCTGGAACGGGTTCTTGACCCCGAGCTCGGGACTGGTCCGCCTGAGCGCGAGCGCGGCGTCGGCGATGCTCAGCGGGCTGTCCTTGATCGCCACTGGGGCGGTCGTGTAGAGGGCCTCGGGCCCCTGTGGCCTGCGCCCCTCGTAGACGACCTGGTTGACCCCCCAGAGATACGGGATGCCGTAGACCCTGCCCTCCCGGCGCATGGCGGGCAGCTCGCGCAGCCGCTTGGGGATGTCCGCGTAGGCCTCGACCAGGGAGGTGTCGACCGGCGCGACCCGGCCCTCCGCCATCAACCGCCCGGCCAGGTCCGGCGGGGGCGAGATGACATCGTAGGAGTTGCCGTCGAGCTTGGCGGCCATCTCCTCTTCCGTGCCGACCCGGTCGAGCTTCACGATCCGGCATCCGGTCTTCTGCTCGAACGGGGTCACCCAGTTGAACCTGGAGCTGGTCCCGCCGTACTCGACATGGTCCTGGAACGTGAGCACCTGAAGCGTGCCCTCACTCTTGCCGATGGACGCCGAGGGCGCCGGGCCGGGGCCCCGGCTCGGGTCTGAGCCGGGGCCCCGGCTGGGCGACGCCGAGGGCGTGCTCGACACCGACGGGCCCGTCGCCGGCTGGGCGGCGTTCGCGGCCCCCACCGAGGCGGACGCGGCGAGCACCAGGCCGCCCGCCAGCGCTCCGAGACGTGTACGGCGGAGCCCGCCCCTGTTCACCAAGTCCCCCCACGATGCCACTGCCGACCTGCCCGGAGCCTATCTGTCCTTCACCTGGTCCGGCAGACGGCTCGCGGCCCCGCCGGGGGCCGTCGCCTGGTCGTGACACTCCTGGCCGTAGGGACCTACCCGTTGGTCGGGAACCCCAGGTTGACACCGCCGTGGCTCGGGTCGAGCCAGCGGGACGTGACGACCTTGCCACGGGTGTAGAAGTGCACACCCTCGGTCCCGTGGACGTGGGTGTCGCCGAACAGCGAGGCCTTCCAGCCGCCGAAGCTGTAGAAGGCCATCGGCACCGGGATCGGCACGTTGATGCCGATCATGCCGACCTCCACCTCGTTCTGGAACCGCCGGGCGGCGCCCCCGTCGTTGGTGAAGACCGCGGTGCCGTTGCCGAACTCACCACCGTTGATCAGCTCCAGCCCCTCCTCGTAGGAGGACACGCGCACGATCGCCAGGACCGGGCCGAAGATCTCCTCCCGGTGGACCCGGGAGCCGGCCGGAACGTGGTCGAGGACCGTCGGGCCAAGCCAGAAGCCCGGGGTCTCCGCGGCGACCGTGCCGCCGAGGATCGGAGTCTGGCGGCCGTCCACGACGAGCTTGGCCCCTTCGGAGACGCCCAGGTCGAGGTAGGAGGCGACCTTGTCACGGTGGATCTCGGTGACGAGGGGACCCATCTCGGAGGCGGGATCGTCGCCGGGGCCGACGGTCAGCGCGGAGACCCGAGAGACGATCTTGTCGACCAGCTCGTCACCGACCGGGTCCACCGCCAGCACGACCGAGATCGCCATGCAGCGCTCGCCGGCCGAGCCGAAGCCCGCGGACACCGCCGCGTCGGCGACGAGATCGAGGTCGGCGTCGGGGAGCACGAGCATGTGGTTCTTGGCGCCGCCGAGCGCCTGGACCCGCTTGCCGTGGGAGGTGCCTGTCTCGTAGACGTACCTGGCGATGGGCGTGGAGCCGACGAACGAGACGGCGCGCACGTCCGGATGCTCCAGCAACCGGTCCACCGCCACCTTGTCGCCCTGGATGACATTGAAGACGCCGTCCGGCAGCCCGGCCTCCTTCCAGAGCGAGGCCATCAGCAGCGACGCCGACGGGTCCTTCTCGGAGGGCTTGAGGATGAAGGCGTTGCCTGAGGCGATCGCGATCGGGAACATCCACATCGGCACCATGGCCGGGAAGTTGAACGGGGTGATCCCGGCGACGACGCCCAGCGGCTGACGGATCGAATAGGAGTCGACCCGGGTGGAGACACCCTCGGAGAAACCACCCTTGAGCAGGTGCGGGATGCCGCAGGCGAACTCCACGACCTCCAGGCCCCGGGCCACCTCACCCAGCGCGTCGGAGTGGACCTTGCCGTGTTCGGCCGAGATGAGCCGGGCGAACTCGTCACGGTTGGCGTACATCAGCTCGCGGAAGCGGAACAGCACCTGCGAGCGCTTGACCAGCGAGGCGTCCCGCCAGGCCGGGTAGGCCGCCGACGCCGCGGCCACGGCGGCGTCGACCTCGTCCACCGACGCGAGGTGGACCCTCCCGCTGACCTCCCCGGTCGCGGGATCGAAGATCTCGGACGTGCGGCCGTCACCCTCGACGGGAGCTCCGTTGATCCAGTGGGTGACGTTCTTCACGAGACGACCTCGGCGTTGATGACTTCCAGTGCGTTGACGATGATCCCGAGGCCCTCGGCGGCCTCCTCCATCGTCAGGGTGAGCGGCGGGGCCATGCGGAGCACGTTGCCGTGCAGGCCGCCCTTGCCCGCGAGCAGGCCGGCCTTCCTGGTCTCCTCCATGAACCGGGCCGCGAGCGCCGGAGAGGGTCCGCCGGTCACGGGGTCGACCAGCTCGAGGGCGAACATCAGGCCCTTGCCGCGGACGTCACCGACGATCGGCAGGCGCGGCGCGGCCTCACGGAGCCCGTCGATGATCAGGGCGCCGGTCCGGGCGGCACCGGACTGCAGGTCGTGGTCGAGGACGTAGTCGAGAGTGGCGTTGGCGGCGGCCATCGAGATCGGGTTGCCGCCGAAGGTCGCGAGACCGACCGCGTGCAGGCTGTCCATCAGGTCGCCGCGCGCCACGACACCGCCCACCGCGAAACCGTTGCCCAGCCCCTTGGCGAAGGTCATCATGTCCGGCGTGACACCGTGGTTCTGGATGCCGAAGAAGGCCGACCCGGTACGGCCCCAGCCGGTCTGCACCTCGTCGGAGATGAACAGGATGCCCTCGGAGTCGAGGACCTCCTTGTAGGCGGCGAACAGCCCGTCGGGGGCCATGGTGAACCCGCCCACCCCCTGGATCGGCTCGGCGATCAGCGCGGCGACGTCGCTGGAGACGGCGGTGGAGAGCACGTGGCGCAGGTCGTCCACGCACGCCGCGATGTAGTCGGCGTCCGACAGCCCGCGGAACTGGGCGAGGTGGCGGTCGGCGCCGTGCAGGAAGTGGACGTTCAACGGGGACAGCGAGTTGTTCTTCCAGGCGCGGTTGCTGGTCACGCCGACCGTGCCGAAGGAGCGCCCGTGGTAGCTCTGCCGCATGGCGAGCACCTGGTCGGACTTGCGCGCGTAGGTCGCCAGCAGGAGCGCGGTCTCGTTGGCCTCGGTACCGGAGTTGGTGAAGAAGACCTTCGCGTCCTTGATACCGGACAGCTTGGCGATCTTCTCCGCGAGCTCGACCTGCCCCCGGAGGAGATAGACCGTGGAGGTGTGCACGACGCCCGTGGCGAGCTGGCGCTCGACAGCCTCGCGCACCTCGGGCACGTCGTACCCGATCATGTTGGTCAGAATGCCCGCGAAGAAGTCGAGGTAGCTCTTGCCCGACGCGTCGACGACCCGGTTGCCCTTGCCGCCGACGATCTCAATGGGCTCGTTGTAGTAAAGGGCCACCCAGTTGGGCATTACCGCCCGGTGGCGCGCAAGAAGGTCCGACATACGTCGAGTATCCCGGCTTGGAGCCACCACTCATACCGTCAACATGTCAGAGCATCGACGTAGAACCCTTCACACTGTCAACGAGATCCTCTCCCTGGTCCGGCTCCGCGGCCGGGGCCAGGGGGGCTGGCCGCAGCACCGTGAACGCCAGCGCGGCGGCCGCGAGAGTGAAGGCGACGCCCACCCAGGAGCCGAACGACATGGCCAAGACGAACGCCTCCCGCGCGGTCCGCGCCAGTCCGGGATCACCGAGCAGGAGTGCGCCGCCGATCGAGTCCCTCGCGGCGGCCGGAACTCCCTCGGGCATCGACGAGGTGTAGACCCCGGCCAGCACACTGCCGAGCACGGCCACGCTCAGTGCCATACCCACCTGCTGGACGGTGTCGTTGAGCGCCGATCCCACACCGGCGCGCTCGGGCGGCACCGCCCCCATCAGGGTCGCGTACGCCGCGGGCCCGGCAAGTCCGCCACCGATTCCCATCAGCATGAGTCCGATGATCAGCATGCCGTACCCGGTGTCGGCGGTCATGAAGGCGAGCACGCCGAAGCCGAGGGCCATCACACCGAGACCGGCGGCGACCAGCGTCCGGTTGCTGACCCGCTGCCCCAGGCCGGCGCCGACCACGTTGAACAGCGCGGCGGCCACGGCGTACGGCAGCAGCGCCAGCCCCGCCTTCATGGGGCTGTAGCCCAGCACGAACTGCAGGTACTGGGTGAGCATCAGCAGCAGCGCGCCCGTGCCGAACGACATCAGCACGATCGAGAACGACGCACCGCTGAAGTTGCGGTCGCGGAACAGTCCAAGCGGCAGCATCGGATGCTCCGCCCTCCGCTCCCAGAGCACGAACGCACCCAGCGCCGACACGGCCAGCACCCCGGCGACCAGCACCTTCGGCGAGGCCCAGCCCTCCCCTGGCGCCGAGATGACCACGAAGACCAGGGCGCTCATGCCGGTAATGGACAGCAGCACGCCAACCGGGTCGAGCCGCCGCGCCGGACCACGTGTCTCGGGTATCAGCAGCACGGCCGCGACGACGGCGACGGCCGTGATCGGCACATTGAGCAGGAAGATCGAACCCCACCAGTAGTGCTCCAGCAGGAACCCGCCCAGCGTGGGACCGGCGATCACGCCGACCATGGCCACCGCGCTCCAGGCGGCGATGGCCTTGCGGCGCTCACCCTCGTCGAAGACGGTGATCAGGATCGACAGGGTGCTCGGCATCAGGATGGAGCCGCCGACGCCCATCAGCGCGCGGGCGGCGATGAGCTGCCAGGGTTCGGTGACCAGCAGGGCGATCAGCGAGGCCCCGCCGAACAGCACGAGACCGATGATCAGGAACCGCTTACGGCCATAGCGGTCGGACAGGCTGCCCGAGGTGAGCAGCAGTCCGGCGAAGACCAGGACGTAGGCGTCGATGATCCACTGGATGTCCGAGGGGCTGGCACCCAGATCGGTCATCAGAGCCGGGATGGCCAGGTTCAGGACGGTGTTGTCCACCACGAGGACCAGCAGGCTCAGGCAGAGCACCCCAAGGACCCACCATCGCCGGGGATCACGTTCATCTCGTACAGCGTTCGATTTCACTCGCACACCGTACGATAAAATCGAATGGTGTGCGAGTGGATTTATGCTGAGTCCGTGAACCAGTGCTTCAGCTCCGTCTGGCTCCGCGAACCGCGGACCGCCAAGAGCTCGACGCTCAGCCGGGCGCAGATCGTGCGCGTGGCCGTGCAGCTGCTCGACGCCGAGGGACTGGAGGCACTGAGCATGCGCCGCCTGGCCACCCGGCTCGGTTCGGGCGCGACCAGCATCTACTGGCATGTGGCCACCAAGGACGATTTACTGGAGCTCGTCCTCGACGAGGTCTACGGCGAGTTCACCATCCTGGACGCCGAAGAGACCACCTGGCACGACGCCGCCTCCTCCTTCGCGTACGGCATGCGCCAGGCACTCCTCCGACACCCCTGGGCGATCACTCTCGTCGGAACGCTCCCCGCCATCGGCCCCAACGCGATGCGGCTCATGAGCAGGCTGGCCCGTACCTTCGAACACGCCGGATTCCGGGGGCCCGACCAGGACTATGCCGCCTCGGCGCTCCTGTCCTACGTGATGGGGGTCACCACACCCGAGATCTCCTGGAAGGCTCTGCTGGCCAAGGCGGGCCTCGGCCCCGACGAGTGGAACGCCGCCGTGCAGCCGGCGGTGCGCAGAGCCGCGGCCGACTATCCCGAGCTGATCGCCCGCTACACCGAGTTCAGCGAGATGGACGTCGACACCTCCAGGGCCCTCAACTTCGACTTCGGCCTGACCTGCCTCCTCGACGGCCTGCAGGCACGTCTGGACCGGGGAGACTCCCCGCGGCAGGACCCAGAACACGCCCCTGCCACAGGCCGGGTGACTCCTCCCTCCCCTTCCAGACCCGCCAAGAGCCGGTAACCGCGTCCCGGAGCGCGCGGGCAGGCGACAATCCCGATGCCGGAGCGCCGCGGCGGCGAAGGGGTCAGGGCCCGGCCGTGACCCTCTCCCCCACGGGGACCGCACGACGGGCGGGAGCCGCAAGGACGCCCCAGACCGCCCCAGCGAGGACGACCGCGCCGCCCGCGAGCTGCGGCCCGGACAGGGCCCCGTCCAGCAGCAGCCACGTGGCGAGCACCGCGACGACGGGCTCCAGCATGCTGAGAATCGACGCGCGGACCGGACCGAGTGTCGTGGCCCCGACGAAGAACAGGGCGATCGCGAGCACGGTCGACACGATCGCCACGGCCGCCACCCAGCCCCAGCCCGCCGGCGCGAAGCCGATGTCCAGACCGCCGGACGCCAACCCCAGCAGCGCGAACGACCCGGTGGCGAACATGGCCAGATAGGCCGTGGTGACCGTGGGAGACAGCGAGGCGGACACCCGGCTGCCCAGGACGATGTAGCAGGCGTAGGCCACGGCGGACCCGACCGCCGCGAGCATGCCGGGAACGTCGAGGCCGGTGTCGAGTCGGCCCACCACCAGCGTCAACCCGGCCAGCGACACCAGGATCGGGCCGACGACGGTCCAGCTCAGACGGGTGCGTTCCACGACTGCCGACAGGACCGACACCAGTCCCGGATACAGGTACAGCAGCAGGACGGCCAGAGCCGGCGCGATGCGCTGGACCGCCGTGAAGTACAGCAGCGACTGGACGGCGTACATGCCGCCGCCCAGCAGTGCGAGGGTCGCCCACTGCCGCCCCGTCAGCCGTCCGAGCCTGCCTCGCAGCCCCAGCCACACCAGGAACACCGCCGCCGCGATCGCGAACCGCAGCATGAGAAGCGTCGTCACCGACATGCCCGCGCCGTAGGCGTAGGACGCGAACACGGGCATGAGCCCGAACCCCGTCGCCGAGACCAACGTCGCCATCACACCGCGCCGCATCACCACCGCCACCTCCAATGGGTCATTGTGGTCTATGCGCCGGGAGCGTTGATCCTCGCGTCGGCCGGACGGCGACGACACAGCCGGAGCGGCCGCTCACCCGCGGTGAGCATCGCTCACCGGTCCGTCCATCGACGGGCATACCTGGTGATCTGGCATCGAACCGGTGCAACATGCTGTAAAGCAGCAGCTATCCGAACTTACAATCTGATCAGATAGTCTCGATCAGTGCTCCCTACCATCGCCGACGTTCTCTCCCTGGACACCGTCCGCCGAGGCAATCCCCGCGTCGTCGCAGGAGCCGACCGACTGGGCACCCGGGTGCGCTGGGTGCACGTCGGAGAGGTCACTGACATCGCCCACCTGTTGCGCGGCGGAGAGTTGGTGCTCACCACGGGCATCGCCCTTCCTGACGACTCCGAGATGCTGACCGGCTACGTCGCGGAGCTCGCCGCCGTCGGCGCGTCCGGGCTGATCGTGGAGCTGGGCCGCAAGTTCATCAAGGAACTTCCCCCGTGCGTGGTGAACGCCGCCGAACAGCACGGCCTGCCGCTGATCACGCTGGCCCGCGAGACCCCATTTGTACAGATCACCGAGTCGGTCCACGCCAGGATCATCGACATCCAGCTGGAGGAGCTGCGCGCCTCCGAGCAACTTCACGAGGTCTTCACCGAACTGTCGGTCGAGGGCGCGTCCCCCGCCGAAGTGCTCAGCCAGGTCGCCCGGCTCTCCGGACGACCGGTGCTCCTGGAGAACCTCGCTCACCAGGTGCTGGCCTGCGAGACGGCCGGGCGCGACACCGGAACGCTACTGGCGAGCTGGGAGGCCCGGTCCCGGGCAGTGGCTCCGGACCAGCGCACCGCATACGACTCGGCCTCCGGCTGGCTGGTCACCATGGTCGGCGCGCGAGGCCAGGACTGGGGCCGGTTGATCCTGCTCTGCGGCAGCGAGCCCGGCCCGCGGGAGATCGTGCTCGCCGAACGCGCCGCGACCACCCTCGCCCTGGGTCGCCTGCTGGAGCGCCATCAGGAGTCCCTGGAGCGCCAGGCCCACGGCACCATCATCACCGGCATCCTCACTCACTCCTACGCCGACCCCGACGAGGCCGCTGCCCGCGCCCGGGCGGTCGGCGTGCCGCTGATCGGCCGCAAGCTGATCAGCCTGGTGCTCCGGCTGGCCGAGCAACCGGAACACCCGCTGGAGGGCCAGGAGCAGCTCGCCAGGCTCGGCGAGCTGGCCGACGCCACCGCCGCCGCCTGCCGGGATGCCCGCCTCCCCGCCCTGGTCGGCGCCCTGGACCAGAACCGCGTCGGCGTCCTGCTCCCGCTGCCCCCGCGCACGCTCGCCGAGCCCGCGCTGGCCATGCTCGCCGACCGGCTGCGCGCGGCCTTCACCACCTCGTTCGTGCTCGCCGCCGGCTCGGTGGTCGAATCCCTCCGTGACGTACGGCGCAGCTTCCTGGAAGCGGAGCAGGTCGCGGACGTGGCCGTCAGACAGCCCGACGGCCGGCCTTTCTACCGCCTTCCCGACCTTCGCCTGCGTGGCCTGCTCCACCTGCTGAGAGACGACGCTCGCCTGCAGACCTTCGCCGAACGCGAACTCGCCCCCCTGCTGGCCCACGACGCCCAGCGCGGCGGCGACCTGACCAGGATCCTCCGGATCTACCTGGACTCCGGCCGCAACAAGGCCCTCGCCGCCCAGAAGGCCCACCTGTCCCGGCCTGCCTTCTACGACCGGCTCCGCAGACTGGAGCGCATCCTCGACACCAACCTGGACGATGTCGAGTCCTGTCTCTCCCTGCACGTCGCCCTCATGGCGCAGGAGTCCTTCCGGAGAGACAACACCCGCACCTGAGAGGTCCTCATGCCCGACATCCTCGTCCCCGACACCACCGACCTGGCCCGCATGGTCACCGCCGCCGGGATCTTCGCCGTCCCCACGGGCGACGTGCGGCTGTCACCCGACGAGCTGGACCCGGCCCAGATCCTGGCCGGCTCGCCGCAGACCTCCTCGGTCGAACTGTGGTCATCACCCGACGGCTCCCAGAGCCGGGGCATCTGGGAGATCACCCCGGGCACGGTGATCGACGTCGAACGTGACGAGATCTTCGTGGTCGTGTCCGGCCGGGCCACCGTGGTGGTCGAGGGCGGTACCACCATCGAACTCGTCCCAGGATCGGTCTGCCTCCTCGCCGACGGCGCCAAGACCACCTGGATCGTCCACGAGACCCTCCGGAAGGTGTATCACTCCCTGAGCTGAGGAGAACTTCGGCGCAAGCCGTACTGGACCCAGATTCCGTACGGCTTGCGCCTGTCTGATCGCGCCCGGTTAACCGTCCCGGTCGGACGCGATGTCCGCGTGGACGGTGTCATCGGCGCAGACATAGAGATCCCAGCGGCGTGGTCGCGCCGTGATCACGCCGAGGATGAATCCGAGGACCACGCTCGCGATGATCACGATGAGAATGTTCAGCCCCATGATGGCTGCCTCTCGAAGGACGTGCCGCTTGATCTGAGGAGTGCGGCGTACCGAACCGTAGCGCCGTATTGCCGTCCTCGCAGCGAAACGGCGGAGACTAACCCCTATTGACCAGCGCGATTGGCTCGATCGAGGCAGTTTCGGACTATGGGAACTCTGTCGTTCCGCAGATGACACTGTCCGCGCGACGGCACTTTCTTGGGATGTTTAGCGTGTTTCGCTCCCTTCGGCAGAGAGATCTCGGCACGATGGTGCATCAACGTCTTGGTCACCAATCGGGAGAGAGATACATATGTCACGACGTATCGTCGTCGGGCTTTCGGTCATGGCACTCAGCCTCACACCGATTCCCGCCCAAGCCGACGGGGCGAGTCTGACCTTTCCCACTTCGGCGTTTCCGCTTGGCGATACTGTCGCTCCGGTCAAGAACCAGCGCAGCGTGGTTCCGGGCGTCGACCTCTTCAGCCTGAAGCACGGGAAATCCACCGAGGGATGGACTGTAACGGTGCTGATGCCCAACGGGCATGACGACGGCAGTCTGACCGCCGCCCAGGCCAAGGCCGAGGAGGTTGAGGCCGCCGGGTTCACCCCCAGCCTGCAGAAGGTCGTCCAGCCTGCCGCCGCGGATGCTCCGGCCGTGGAGCGGTACCTTGTCCGCGTTGGGCTGTGGACGTTCGCGCAACGCGCCAAGGCCGACAAAATGGTGAAGGAACTCAAGGAGTTCGGCATCAGAGCCAGAACCGACTATCTCGCTGATGACGGTCTGGAGACCACCGGCCCCTGGAACATGAATGTTCTGATGGTGGACCCCAAGGTCTTCAAGGGATCATTCAGGACGAGCGTCGGAGTCAGTGTCGCCAAGCGCGAGACCGTCAGTTCGATGTCCAAGCTCACCAAGGCCATCGCCGGTGTCAACGGCGGTTTCTTCAACATTCACACGCCCAAAGCGCTCCAGGGCGACCCGATGGGGATCTCGGTGGTGGGTGGCAGGCTTCTCAGCGAGGCGGTGGCCGGCCGCACCGGCATCGTCATCAACGGCCGCAACATCCGGATCACCGAACTGAAGACCGCGGTCACCGCAACTCCGGCCGACGGAGCGAAGACCGAGGTCAAGGGCATCAACCGGGCCGCCGGAACGGATGAACTCGTTCTCTACACCGAGGAGTTCGGCACCAAGACGGCAGCCGACGGCGGCGCCGAGATCGTGGTCGACTCCCAAGGAAAGATCATCAAGGCCCGTACGGCCGGAGGCGTCGTCTCCCCCGGCACCTACGTGCTTCATGGCACCGGCATCATGGCCGACTGGCTCCTGGAGCACGCCTTGGAGACCTCCACCATGAAGCTGGACACCCAGGTCATCGACCTGAGGACGCAGCGGGCTGTCCCTCTCACTCCAGACACTTACGTCATGGGCGGCGGCGTCGGACTCGTCAGGAACGGCCGGATACGGATCACCGCCCAGGCCGACGGACAGGCCTCGTTCAACATGATGCTCCGCCGCCACCCGCGCACGATGGCCGGCGTCACCAGGTCCGGCGGTCTGATCCTCGCCACGGTGGACGGCCGCGACCCGGGCGTCACCGTGGGCGCCTCGATGGTGGAGGCGGCTCAGCTGATGCGCTGGCTGGGCGCCACTCAGGCCATTAATCTCGACGGCGGCGGATCGAGCGTGATGGTCGTCGGCCACAAGGTCATCAACCATCCTTCGGACGGCAGCGAGCGTACCGTGGGTGACGGCCTGTTCATCACGCCCTGATCCCGTTCTCCCAGTCGGAGTCCTGGCCCCTTCACGGGGCCAGGGTTTCTCCTTGTCGAAGGAAGATGAGGAGAGATGTTTCCAGGGAAAGAACCCGGAAAACAGAAAAGGCCACCCCGAAGGGTGGCCTTTCCCAAAAGATTGTCCGGCGGCGACCTACTCTCCCACACCGTCCCCGGTGCAGTACCATCGGCGCTGAAGAGCTTAACTTCCGGGTTCGGAATGTAACCGGGTGTTTCCCCTTCGCCATAACCGCCGTAACACTATGAAACTGTCAAACACCCACGGTGCCTGCTGTTTCAGAATTACATAGTGGACGCGGGCACAACCTTGGTTTCGCGCTGCTCCGGACCCGGCGAAGGGACAGAGCGCTGCAGAAACCAAGAATATGCTTTGTGGTCAAGTCCTCGGCCTATTAGTACCGGTCAGCTCCACACATTACTGTGCTTCCACCTCCGGCCTATCAACCCAATCGTCTATTGGGA
>NZ_JBIUTQ010000005.1:0-359729 GCF_044741965.1 Streptosporangium sp. NPDC087985 | reverse complement strand
CCGCTCGGATCCCTCTCCTCCTGCCGCTCCGATCGCTCCCTGGCCGGAAAACGTCATCCGCGTGGCGTGCGGCTTCTGCGTCCTTGACCGGCAACGGCTGAATTAAGGTGGCGTTGCCTGTATCGCATGATCAACGAGTGATACGAGGCGATCTCCCCCCTCATGCTGGAAAGCCGAGGTCGAGGAGAGACCCATGCCCCGCAGACACAGCGTTACCACGGGATGCGTTCTGGCGATCACCGCCCTGACCCTGACGGCCGCTCCGGCCGTCGCCCAATCCCGCACGTCCCGCACACCAGACGTCGCAGCCGCTGTGGTCGCCGCGAAACCGCCGCCGGGCATGCTGGAGGCACTCCAGCGCGATCTCCATCTGACCAGGCAGCAGGCCCAGACCCGCCTGCTCAACGAGATCCGCCTGGCGTCGGTCGAGGTGCGGCTCCGCGGGGAGCTCGGCAGCGACTTCGGTGGCTCCTGGCTGTCGGGAGACCTCGCACAGACCCTCGTGGTGGCCACCACCAATGAAGGCCACGTCCCCGCGATCGTCTCCAAGGGGGCCCGGGCCGAGATCGTCAAGCGGCCGCTCACGGAGCTCAACGCGATCATCGACAAGGTCGACGCCGCTCTGTCCGCCCACCGGAACGGACTGGTGCGTTATGTCGATGTGAGGACCAACAAGGTCGTCATCCTGTCCGACGCGCCCTCGACGACCGCGGCCGTCATCGAGGCCTCCGATGTGGATCCGGTCGCGGTGCGGGTGGTGTCGTCCATTGAACGGCCTCAGCTCTTCTACGATCTGGTGGGCGGCAACGCCTACTACATCAACAGCACCGAACGCTGTTCGATCGGTTTCCCCGTGACCAAGGGGACCCAGAACGGTTTCGTCAGCGCCGGTCACTGCGGGACGACGGGCGACACCACGGCCGGCTTCAACCAGGAAAATCAAGGCGTCTTCCAGGCGTCGACCTTCCCGGGCAACGACTACTCCTGGGTCGCGGTGAACGGCGACTGGACGCCCACGTCATCGGTGAGCAACGGCACCGGCGGCGTGGTGAACGTCGCCGGCTTCACCGCGTCCATCGAGGGCGCCTCGGTCTGCCGATCGGGCTCCACCACCGGCTGGCACTGCGGCACCATCCAGCAGCGCAACACCAGCGTCACCTACCCCCAGGGCACCATCAACGAACTGGTCCGGACCAACGTCTGTGCCGAGCCCGGCGACTCCGGTGGTTCCTTCATCGCCGTCGACCAGGCTCAAGGGGTCACCTCCGGCGGCTCCGGCGACTGCACCTCCGGGGGAGTCACCTACTTCCAGCCGATCGCCCCGATCCTCTCGGCGTACGGCCTGACCTTGATGACCAGCGCCGGTTCCACTCCGCCGCCACCGATCTCACCGACGACTCCGCCGACTCCGACGACTCCGCCGACTTCGAGCTTCTGCACCGGCTACGCGAAGACCGTCACCGGCACGCTGGCCAGCGGTAAATCCGCCTACCAGCCGAACAACCTGTACTACCGGTCGAACGCGAGAGGTGTCCACTCCGGCTGCCTGGACGGCCCCGACGGCACCGACTTCGACCTCTATCTGCAGAAGTGGAACGGCCGGGCCTGGGTTACCGTCGCCACCTCCGACAGTCCGAACCCCGACGAGAAGATCAGCTATACCGGCACGCCCGGCTACTACCGTTACCGCGTGAACGCATTCAGCGGCTCCGGCAACTACAGCCTGGGCTACAGCGCGCCGTAACCCACGCCCAGAGTGATCATCCTGGGGCGTGGATGACGGCGCAGGCCGGAAGTGGGACGGCGCTCCGCGCCGGACGGGTGATCGAATGCCCGTCCGGGGTGGAGCGCCGTTGGCTCTCCGAGAACGGACGGGACGCGGGGCGGTGACCCCTGACCCCGCCGTAGCGTTAATGATCCGGCTGCGGGCAGGTGTGGGCGGTCCGTTCCACGGCCGGCGGCTCTGATCCGGCTGTCCGACAGGTAACACGTTGCATCTCGCGGAGTGAGACATCTGGTCAGGGTGACGGGAAGGCGAGGTAGAGTGCGTACGACCTGCTCGTCAGGTCTCCAACTGAATATTTGCTCATCCAGAGGGGTGGAGGGACCGGCCCTGCGAAGCCCCGGCAACCCTCCCGGTTCAAGACTCGTGATCTGACGAGGTCGGCCGGGACAGGTGCCAATTCCGGTCTGCGACCAGGGTGGTCGCAGACGAAGATGAGGGAAAGGCCTCGCTTCATGGCGCTCGCAAGCAGTGAAACCACCTCCACCTCCTCGCTCGGCCGTGTCGAAGACACGCGGAGCCGGCGCTTCGGCCCCGCCGTGGCGCTGTCCTGTCGCGAGTGCGGTGCCCGCTACGACCTCGGTCCCGACTTCGCCTGTGCCGAGTGTTTCGGGCCCCTGGAGATCGCCTACGACTTCGGGCACGTGACCCGTGAGCAGATCGCCGAGGGCCCTGCCAGCATCTGGCGTTACCGCTCCCTGCTGCCCGTCCCGGCGGATGTGGCCACCAAGCCCAACATGAACCCCGGCTGGACCAGGCTCGTCAACGCCGGCAACCTCGCCCGCGAGCTGGGCCTGCGCTCGCTGCACGTGAAGGACGACTCGGGCAACCCCACGCACTCCTTCAAGGACCGCGTGGTGGCCATCGCCGTCGAGGCGGCCCGCAACTTCGGCTTCCACACCCTCTCCTGCTCCTCCACCGGCAACCTGGCGGGCGCGGTGACCGCGGCCGCCGCCCGGGCTGGGCTGGACGCCTGCGTGTTCATCCCCGCGGACCTGGAGCAGGCCAAGATCGTCATGGCGTCGGTGTACGGGGGCCGGCTCATCGGCATCGAGGGCACCTACGACGACGTGAACCGCTTCTGCTCCGAGCTCATCGGGGACGAGCTGGGCGAGAGGTGGGGCTTCGCGAACGTCAACCTGCGGCCCTACTACGCCGAGGGCTCCAAGACCCTGGCCTACGAGATCGCCGAGCAGCTCGGCTGGCGCATCCCCGACCAGATCGTCATCCCGGTCGCGTCCGGCTCCCAGCTCACGAAGATCGACAAGGCGTTCAAGGAGTTGATCGCACTCGGCCTCGTCGAGGACAGGCCGTACAAGATCTTCGGTGCCCAGGCCGAGGGGTGCTCGCCGGTCTCGGCCGCCTACAAGGCGGGCCACGACGTGATCCGCCCGGTCAGGCCCGACACCATAGCCAAGTCGCTGGCGATCGGGAACCCCGCCGACGGTCCCTACGTGCTGGACATCGCCCGGCGCACCGGCGGCGGGGTGGAGGACGTCACGGACACCGAGATCGTCGACGCGATCCGGCTGCTGGCCAGGACCGAGGGGATCTTCGCCGAGACCGCGGGCGGAGTCACCGTCGGCGTGCTGCGCAAGCTGGTCGCCTCGGGGCGGATCGACCCCGACGCCGAGACCGTGGTCCTCAACACCGGTGACGGTCTCAAGACCCTCGATGCGGTGGCGGGCCAGGCGCGCCCCACCGCTGTCATCCGTCCGTCTCTCGACGCATTCCGTACGGTTATCGCCTGAAAATATGTGAAAGGTACTGAGTTATGAGCGTTTCTGTGCGGATTCCGACTATTCTCCGGACCTACACCGACGGCTCCTCCGAGGTGGGTGGAGAAGGAGCGACGCTGCGCGAGGTTCTGCAGAAGCTCGACGCCGACTTCCCCGGGATTGGTGCTCGCATTCTTGATGAGACGGGCAAGATTCGCCGTTTTGTCAATGTGTACGTCGGGGATGAGGACGTCCGTTTCGCGGACAATCTCGACACGGCCACGCCGTCCGGCGTTCAGGTCTCCATCATTCCGGCGGTCGCCGGAGGCTGATCCTCGGCATCTCCAGCGGTGCCCGCACCGCATCTCCACGACACCCGCACCCGGCCTGGCCGCGTGCGGGTGTCGTGTCATGTGGGGGGGAGTCCGGGCCGGTGGCCCAGGAATGTGATTCGATTTCTGACCGAACAAACGCTCCGGCAAAACACGGTTCCGGCCCTGAATGCGTGCGTAAAGTAGTGGTTTTCTGATTGACTCTGTTGCCCCACGGTGTCCCACGGGTATCGTCGACAATGATCGACGTAGGCGATGTCCATGCCTCGAAGATTGGGGGCTTCGCGAGAGGAATGGGCGATGTCCTCAAGCCCAGTAAGAGGAGTCGGAAGTGGCGCAAGGCACCGTCAAATGGTTCAACGCGGACAAGGGCTACGGCTTCATCGCGGTCGACGGTGGTAAGGATGTGTTCGTCCATTACTCCGCGATCATGATGGACGGCTATCGTGCGCTCGAACAGGGCCAGCGGGTCGAGTTCGAGATCACCCAGGGCCAGAAGGGTCCCCAGGCGGAGTCCGTCCGGGCAGTCTGACGTAGCCGTTCCATCCATCCGTCGGGAAACGCCGGCAGATCCCGTGGCAGCGCGGTCCGCGCGGATCTCCCCGCACGTCGGCCCGGCTCGCCGCTCCTACCGGTGGGCCGGGCCTTCGCTGTGAATCACGTATCTCGCTCTAAGCTGGACGCAGGTCAGGGCGGCGTCGCTTGCACTCGACGGGGTAGAGTGCTAAACAGTTCGTTGGCACTCCCCGTTGGAGAGTGCCAACCCTGGATCGAGACGATGGGACCCGCCGAACGGAGTCGCGGGTCCGCATGCCGTCGCGGGCGTCGGCTCGATCCGGTGCAAGCCACCCTGCGTTTGGGAGGTCTAGCCGTATGGCAGCCAAGATGATCGCGTTTGACGAGGACGCCCGGCGCGGTCTCGAGCGCGGTATGAACCAGCTCGCGGACGCCGTCAAGGTGACCCTCGGCCCCAAGGGCCGTAACGTCGTTCTGGAGAAGAAGTGGGGCGCCCCCACGATCACCAACGACGGTGTCTCCATTGCCAAGGAGATCGAGCTCGAGGACCCGTGGGAGAAGATCGGGGCCGAGCTCGTCAAGGAAGTCGCCAAGAAGACCGACGACGTCGCGGGCGACGGCACCACCACCGCCACCGTGCTCGCCCAGGCTCTGGTGCGTGAGGGCCTTCGCAACGTCGCCGCCGGCGCCAACCCGATGTCCCTGAAGAAGGGCATCGAGGCCGCCGTCGAGCGCGTCTCCGAGGAGCTCTCCAAGCTGGCCAAGGACGTGGAGACGAAGGCGCAGATCGCCTCCACTGCCTCCATCTCCGCGGGCGACCCGCAGATCGGCGAGATGATCGCCGAGGCGATGGACAAGGTCGGCAAGGAAGGCGTCATCACCGTCGAGGAGAGCAACACCTTCGGCCTGGAGCTTGAGCTCACCGAGGGCATGCGCTTCGACAAGGGCCTCATCTCGATGTACTTCGTGACCGACCCGGAGCGTATGGAGGCCGTCCTCGACGACCCGTACATCCTCGTCGTCAACTCGAAGGTCTCCGCGAACAAGGACCTGCTCCCGGTCCTCGACAAGGTCGTGCAGGCGGGCAAGCCGCTGCTGATCATCGCCGAGGACGTCGAGGGCGAGGCCCTGGCCACCCTGGTCGTCAACAAGATCCGCGGTCTGTTCCGCTCGGTCGCCGTCAAGGCCCCGGGCTTCGGCGACCGCCGCAAGGCCATGCTGGGCGACATCGGCATCCTGACCGGTGCCCAGGTCATCAGCGAGGACTTGGGCCTCAAGCTCGAGTCCACCACGCTGGACCAGCTCGGCCGCGCCCGCCAGGTCATCATCACCAAGGACGAGACCACCATCGTCGACGGTGCCGGTGACGCCGAGCAGATCGCCGGCCGGGTCAACCAGATCCGCGCCGAGATCGACAACACCGACTCCGACTACGACCGCGAGAAGCTCCAGGAGCGTCTCGCCAAGCTGGCCGGCGGCGTGGCCGTCATCAAGGCCGGCGCGGCGACCGAGGTCGAGCTCAAGGAGCGCAAGCACCGCATCGAGGACGCCGTCCGCAACGCCAAGGCGGCCGTCGAGGAGGGCATCGTCCCCGGCGGTGGCGTGGCTCTGCTGCAGGCCGGCGCCAAGGCCTTCGACAAGCTGGAGCTCTCCAGCGACGAGGCCACCGGTGCCGCGATCGTGCGCAAGGCCCTTGAGGAGCCGCTGAAGCAGATCGCCGTCAACGCCGGCCTCGAGGGCGGCGTCGTGGTGGAGAAGGTGCGCAACCTCACCCCGGGTGAGGGCCTGAACGCCGCCACGGGTGAGTACGTCAACATGTTCGAGGCGGGCATCATCGACCCGGCCAAGGTGACGCGCTCCGCGCTGCAGAACGCGGCGTCCATCGCGGCGCTGTTCCTCACCACCGAGGCCGTCATCGCCGAGAAGCCCGAGAAGGCCGGTGCCGCTCCCGCCATGCCGGGTGGCGGCGACATGGACTTCTAAGTCCAGCCGCTTTCACGAAAAGAGGCGACCCCGAGGTGTCGGGGCCGCCTCTTTCCGTTGCGGAGCCTGGCCGGAGCGGTGAGAGCCGACGATCGGCGGGTTATGGTCAGACTTTTGTTGATTCAGGCTAACCCCACTGCCCTCAAGTCATGAATGGGCAAAGCGGGCGGTCGCTGAGGCTCAAATCGGCGCGTCGTCTTCCAGGACACAACGGTGTGTAGCCATAGAACAGAGACCTGTTGCGGCGATGGAGGTCTCTGGTGTTGCGGCGTTGGATGAGAAGTGCGATCGAGAATCACCATCGGAAACTATCCGGTCGGTTTCAGCGGCACGGACGGTGGTCCCGCGTCCGCCCGTCCCTGGCCGCGGTGGTCATCGCGACCGGACTGGCCGTGCCGACGGTCACAGCTGTCCCGGCAGGGGCGGCCGCGCCGTCCCCAAGGTACGTTTACGTGGTCAACTCGCAGTCGGGGACCGTATCGGTGATCAACACGATGACCAACAAGGTCGTCACCACCATCCCTGTCGGCGACAACCCTCTTGAGGTGGCGTTCTCCCCCAGCGGCGCCCGCATCTATGTGACCAACCAGGGCACGGACACCGTGTCGGTGATCAACACGACGACCAACAAGGTCATCGCCAATATCGCTGTCGACGACCATCCTCTGGGGATCGCGATCTCTCCCTTCGGTACCCGTGCCTACGTGACCAATACCCAGTCGGACACCGTGACGGTGATCGATGCCCTGACCAACAGGGTCATCGACGTCATCCCCGTCGGTCACAACCCCTTCAGGGTCGCGGCCTCCCCCAACCGCCCCCGTGTCTATGTGACCAACCAGGACTCGGACACCGTGTCGGTGATCAACACCATGACCAACAGGGTCATCGCCACCGTCCCCGTCGGTCACCATCCCTTCGGAGTCGTGGCCTCCCCCAGCGGCGCCCGTGTCTATGTGACCAACCAGGACTCGGACACCGTGTCGGTGATCGATGCCGTGACCAACAAGGTCGTCGCCACCATCCCGGCCGGCCGACACCCCTTCAGGATCGCGATCACACCCGATGGCGCCCGTGCCTATGTGACCAACCTGGACTCGGACCTCGTGTCGGTGATCGATGCCGTGACCAACAAGGTCGTCGCCACCATCCCCGTCGGCCACAACCCCTTCGGAGTAGCGATCTCCCCCAGCGGCGCCCGCGTCTACGTGACCAATCTGGGGGCGAACACCGTGTCGGTGATCGATGCCGTGACCAACAAGGTCGTCGCCACCATCCCGGTCGGTGACGAGCCTTTCGGGGTCGCGGCCGCAAGCATCGTCCGCCCGAGCAGGGCTCCGATCACGGTCCGCAGGCCGCAGGGCCGCCCGCACCGCTCAGAGGCCACGTCCCAGGAGGGACAGGGACAGGGACAGAGGCAGAGACAGGGCTGATCCACGGATCCACCGGAGGGTCCGCGACCCCGCCGGTGGAGGACGCACGGCCACCGCTTCACGATCGGGTGTCGCAGGGGCACCCACAGACCGTGCGGTGGCCGTGGACCGGGGAGTCAGCGGAGCTGCGCGGGGAGGTCCCGGGTGTGCAGGACGGTCAGGGAGGTGACCGCCCGGGTCAGGACCACGTAGAGGCGGGCCAGGCCGCGTGGTTCGGCGTCCACGATGTCGGCTGGCTCGACCACGATGACGTGGTCGTACTCCAGGCCCTTGGCCAGGGTGGCCGGGATGACCAGCAGGCGGTGCTCCTCGACCGAGTCGGGGCTCAGCACGCGGTGGTCCAGGCCGGACAGGGACGCGGAGACGGCCGCGACCGAGGCGTCCGGGACGATGACCCCGATCGAGCCCTCGCGGGAGAGCGCCTCCCGCACCGCCTGCGTCAGAGACGCGGCCGGGTCGGGCGCCGGCCGTACCGACAGCGATCCCACACCGGGGCGGAGCGACCGGGGCGGGGCCAGGTCGGGGGCGACGGCGGGCAGCAGCCTGGCGGCGTAGTCGAGCACCTCGCGGGGGACGCGGAAGCCGAGGGTGAGCTCGGTGACCGCGCCGTTCTCGAAGCCCAGGTGGGTGAGGACCTCGGTCCAGGAGCGGGCCGACCAGGGGGTCGTGCCCTGGGCGAGATCGCCCAGCACGGTGGCAGAGCCGGTACGGCAGCGCCGGCCGAGGGCGCGCAGCTGCATCGCCGACAGGTCCTGGGCCTCGTCCACGACCAGGTGTCCCAGGGGAGCGGTCCGCTCGATCAGGTCACCGAGCTCGTCCATCAGCGCGCCGTCGGCCGCCGACCACTTCGCCGAGCGGAAGGACTTGGCCGGCTTCGCCCACAGGAGCAGGGCCTGCTCGTCGGCAGTGAGGTCGTCCTTGGCGGCGGCGGCGAGGAACTCGGGGTCGCTGAAGAGGCGGTGGAGCACCTGCTGGGGGGTGAGCTTGGGCCACACCTGGTCCACGAGCTGCTTGACCGGCTTGGACCGGGCCACCGCGTCCTGCACCCGGTCGTCGGGGGACTCGCCGCGCTGCTCCATCCGGACGAGCACCAGATGGGCCAGCCGCTGGGCGAGCGCCGCCCGGCCGGGGCCGTAGCGGGTGGTCCCGCGCAGCGACGCGACGACCTCGCGGACCTCGTAGTCGGCCACCCGGTAGCGGTTGACGCCCTTGGTGAACAGCACGCCCTCGGTCGGCTTGACGATGTGCATCCACAGGGCGCGTCTGAGCACCGGCGCCATCTTCGCGTCGCCCTTGACCGCACCGACCTCGGGGTCCTCGGGCGCGGCGTGGTCACCCAGGATCCCGGCGACCGTGGTCTGGTCGACCTTGACCTCGCCCAGGGCGGGGAGCACGGAGGAGATGTAGGAGAGGAAGGCCCGGTTCGGGCCGACGATCATCACGCCGGACCGGGCGAGCTTCTCCCGGTGGGTGAAGAGCAGGTAGGCAGCCCGGTGCAGGCCGACGGCGGTCTTCCCGGTGCCGGGCGCTCCCTGGACGCACACGGTCTGGACCAGCTCGGAGCGGACGATCTCGTCCTGGTCGGGCTGGATGGTCGCGACGATGTCGCGCATCGGACCGGAGCGGGGCCGCTCGATCTCCTCGGTGAGGATCCGGCTGTGCTGCGGGGCGCCGCCCTGGTCGAGCGGCTCGTCCTCGTAGGCGGTCAGGTCGCCGCCGTGGTAACCGAACCGGCGGCGGAGTGCGACGCCCATCGGGTCGGACGGGCTGGCCTGGTAGAAGGCCCGGGAGACCGGGGCGCGCCAGTCGATCACCAGGGGACGGCTCCGGTCGTCGTGGACGTGCCGGCGCCCGACGTAGACGGTGCCGGGAAGGTCGTCGTCCACGGACCGGTCGAGGCGGCCAAAGAACAGGGGGGTGCCGGAGTGGTCGGCGAGCGCCGCCACCCGCTGGTCCAGCAGCGCCTGCAGGATCTGCTGCGAGACCCAGTCGCCGGCGGCGTCGGAGGAGAGGGACTGGGCGTGTTCACGCATCGCGCGCAGGGCGGTTCTGGAGGTGGCCAGATGCTCGCGTTCGGCGGCGAGCGTCTCGGCCGGGTCGTCGGTTATGTCGGGGGCCAGTTGATGTGCGGGCACGCGGAAGCGCCTCCCATTCGATAAACGGAGGTGGTCATCAGGTAGCGAGCCGACCAGCTTACCGGTGACCTTCGCACGCTCCAAAGGATTAATCGCAGTCCGGGGGGCGTCTCGAACTCCGGTCGTACCTTGATACGAGTGGAGATCTCTCGGAGAAGATCCGAGTTCGGCCGGCCTTCTGCCGTCGCCTCCCGCGTGGCGTGGGGCTTTTGGGTTGTAAGCGACAACAGCAAGCTTAAGATGACGTTGCCCACATCGCATGATCAATCAGCGATGCAAGGCGTTCTCTCCCCCGATGCCCGAAGGTCGAGATCGAGGAGAGGCTCATGTTCCGCAGACGTGCCAGTATTACGGGCTGCGCCCTGACGATCATCGCACTCGTCCTGACGGCCGTCCCGGCTGCCGCCTCCTCCCCGAGAACGGGCACCCTGTCGGCCAAGCCACCACCGGGCATGCTTGAGGCACTCCAGCGGGACCTCGGCCTCAGCGCCGAGCATGCCCAGGCCCGCCTCCTCAACGAAATCCGTCTGACCCCGATCGCGACGCAGCTGCGCAGGAGACTCGGCACCCGCTTCGCCGGCTCCTGGCTCCTGGGACCCACCGCGCAGACCCTCGTGGTGGCCACCACCGACCCCGCCGACATCCCTCAGATCACCATCATGGGCGCCAGGGCCAAGGTCGTCGGCCGGTCACTGACGGACCTTCAGGTGATCAAGAAGAGACTCGACGATGTCCTTCCCCGCCATCCGCGTGCGGGCAGCGTGCGCTACATCGATACGACAAGCAACGAGGTCGTCGTCCTGGCCGAGGAACCCAGGACAGCTCAGGCCATCATCAAGGCCGTCGGGGTGGACACGACGGCGGTCAAAGTCGTGCCCTCCACCGAGCGGCCCCGGCTCCTGTCCGACCTGATAGGCGGCCAGGGCTACTTCATCGGCGCCACAAGTCGCTGTTCGACCGGTTTCTCGGTGATCGGGGAGACCCAGAAGGGTTTCATCAGCGCCGGTCACTGTGGCAAGCCGGGCACCACCACCGCCGGCTTCAACCGGGCACCTCAGGGCGTCTTCCAGGCGTCGACCTTCCCGGAGAGCGACTATGCCTTCATCGCCGTGAACGCCGATTGGACGCTCACACCGCAGACGGACAGCGGTGGTGGCGACCTGGTGAGCGTCGCCGGCTCCCGGGTGGCCATCGAGGGCGCCTCGGTCTGCCGGTCCGGCTCCACCAGCGGCTGGCACTGCGGCCTCATCCAGCAGGCCGATGCCAGCGTCACCTACCCCCAGGGCAACGTCTTCGGGCTGACCCGTACCAACGTCTGCGCCGAACCCGGTGACTCCGGCGGCCCTTTCATCTCCATCGACCAGGCCCAGGGGATCACCTCCGGCGGCTCCGGCGACTGCACCTCCGGAGGCGTCACCTACTTCCAGCCGGTCAACGAGATCCTCACGACCTATGACCTGGCCCTGGTGACCACCGCCGGTAACCCTCCGCCGCTGAGCACGGGCACCTGCACCGGCTACCCCAACACCGTCACCGGCACGTTGAGCAGAGACCAATCGGTCTACCAGCCGAACAACCGCTACTACCGCAGCGCCACCGGTACGCACTTCGGCTGCCTGGAAGCCAACGACGGCGTCGACTTCGACCTCTATCTCGAAAAGCGGAGCGGATCCGGCTGGCTCACCGTCGCCACCGCCGTCAGCCCGAATCCCGGCGAGACGATCCGCTACATCGGCGCGCCCGGCTACTACCGCTACCGCGTGGTCGCCGCAAGCGGTTCCGGCCCCTACGCGCTGGGCTACACGGCGCCGTAAGCGGCCTGAAACCCTCCGTGATTCTGCGCCAAAATACCGAAAAGCCCACCTAAATCTGGTGACTTCTGTAGATCATGGGGTATGCCGCTAATGGTCGTTGTGGCCCAGCGAGGGGGGTGGTTTCCTTGTCGAAAAGCCGCGGTGTTTCGTGGACCTGATCGACCCGGGCGACGGCGTGTCCGCCGTGTGACGCTACTCCTCGGCGAGCACGTCGTCCGCGTCGATGATCTGGTAGGCGTATCCCTGCTCGGCCAGAAAACGCTGCCGATGCGCGGCGAACTCCTGGTCGACCGTGTCCCGGCTGACCACCGAGTAGAAGCGTGCCCCGCCCCCGTCCGACTTGGGCCGGAGCACGCGGCCGAGCCGCTGGGCCTCCTCCTGCCGTGACCCGAAGGTGCCCGACACCTGGATGGCCACCGCGGCCTCCGGCAGGTCGATGGAGAAGTTGGCCACCTTGGAGACGACCAGAACCTGGATCTCCCTGTCGCGGAACGCCTGGAACAGCCGTTCCCGCTCCTTGACCTTCGTCTCGCCCTTGATCACCGGCGCGTTCAGGTGCTCGCCCAGCTCGTCGAGCTGGTCGATGTACTGCCCGATGACCAGCACCTGCTCGCCCGGGTGCCGCCGGACCAGCGCCTCGGTCACCTGGCTCTTGGACGGTGTGGTCGCGCAGAACCGGTAGCGCTCCTCGGACTCGGCCATCGCGTAGGCGAGCCGCTCGTCGTCGGTCAGCGTCACCCGCACCTCGACGCAGTCGGCCGGGGCGATCCAGCCCTGGTTCTCCATCTCCTTCCACGGTGCGTCGTAGCGCTTGGGGCCGATCAGGGAGAACACGTCGCCCTCCCTGCCGTCCTCGCGCACGAGCGTCGCGGTCAGCCCCACCCGCCGCCGGGCCTGCAGGTCGGCGGTCATCCGGAAGATCGGCGCGGGCAGCAGGTGCACCTCGTCGTAGACGACCAGACCCCAGTCGCGGGCGTCGAACAGCTCCAGGTGGCGGTAGACGCCCTGTCTGCGGGCCGTCATCACCTGGTAGGTGGCGATGGTGACCGGCCGGATCTCCTTCTTGGTGCCGGTGTATTCGCCGATCTCGTCCTCGGTCAGCGAGGTCCGCCTGATCAGCTCCTGCTTCCACTGGTGCGCCGAGACCGTGTTCGTCACCAGGATCAGTGTCGTCGCCTTGGCGTGCGCCATCGCCGCCGCGCCCACGATCGTCTTGCCCGCGCCGCAGGGGAGCACGACCACGCCCGAGCCGCCGTGCCAGAAGGCGGCGGCGGCCTCCCGCTGGTAGGAGCGGAGCTGCCAGCCTTCCTCGGCCAGCTCGATCGGGTGGTGCTCGCCGTTGACGTATCCGGCCATGTCCTCGGCCGGCCAGCCCAGCTTGAGCAGGTGCTGCTTGATGTTGCCGCGCTCGCTGGGGTACACCGCCACGGCGTCGGCGTCCAGCCGCTCGCCCAGCAGCGGCTGGATCTTCTTGGAGCGCAGCACCTCCTCCAGCACGGCCCGGTCGGTGCTGGTCAGCACGAGCCCGTGGACGGGGTGCTTCTCCAGCCGGAGCCTGCCGTACCGCGCCATGGTCTCGGCGATGTCCACCAGCAGCGCGTGTGGCACCGGGTAGCGGCTGTGACCGATCAGCGCGTCGACCACCTGCTCGGCGTCATGTCCGGCGGCCCGCGCGTTCCACAGGGCCAGCGGGGTGATCCGGTAGGTGTGCACGTGCTCGGGGGCACGCTCCAGCTCGGCGAAGGGCGCGATCGCCTTGCGGCACTCGTCGGCCATGCCGTGGCCGACCTCAAGGAGCAGGGTCTTGTCGGATTGAACGATCAACGGTCCGTCAGTCAAAGACTTCTCCCTTGTGTACGGCTGGCGAGCCCATGGTCGCACTCGCGCGGGTGACCTGCCGGTCCGTTCCCGGCCCTCGGGTCCCCGCCCCCCGTATGTCCAACGGAGATGGGCCTCTGGACAGTCCCTGACCGGCTCAGATGCTGGACGTGCTGGTGGTGGCCACGACGATGAAGGCGATGACCCCCAGGATAATGAGCGCGACGTTGATGCCGATGCTGATCCAGGTCCACTTGAGGAGGTTCCTGGCGCCCCTGGGGTCGGTCTGGACCTTGCCCAACGCGATGCCGGACAGGATGGCTCCGGCGATCCCGCCCAGGCTGACGTAGCAGCTCAGTGCCATCACGATGCTGATGACGAGCGCGACGATCGCGTGGGTCCTGACCCCGTCGTTGTTCTGCTGCGGCGGGGGCGGGTAGCCGTAGCCGGGCTGGTACTGCCCGTAGGGCTGCACGCCGTACTGTCCCGGCTCGCCGTAGCCCTGACCGGGCTCGCCGTAGCCCTGCTGGCCGTAGCTCTGCCCAGGCTGTCCATAACCCTGGCTCTGGCCGGGCTGTCCGTATCCCGGGCTCTGCTGGCCGTAGCCCTGGCCGGGCTGCTCGTAGCCGTAGGGCTGCTGGCCGTATCCGGGGCTCTGACCGGGACCGGTGCTGTACGGGCTCTTCCAGTCATCCGGATTCGTGCTGGGACCCTCGGGGTGACCGCTGCTCACTGTAGATCGTCTCAATTCTGTTGAGTCGGAAACATCAACGGATATCACGATATTGGGGTGCGCCACGCGGGACGTGGGGAACGCGGTCGCACCCGGTCGGACGGGGTAGGAAAGATCTTCACCTGACTCGCGGCCGCTCCCGGGGCGGAACGTCAGTCAGTTGATGGGGCAGGCCCACCTGCGGCGTCATCACGTACAGCATCACCGTCAGTTGATGTCGGGGATATCGGAGATACCGGTGATCCGGTGCAGGGCGAAGCGGTGCACCGCCGCACGGGTCTCGTCGTAGGCGGTGAGATAGCCGCCCTCCATCCGGGCGGGTTCGAGGATCCGGCTGGTGGAGTTGCCCTGAGAGTCGAGGTAGCCGATCCAGACCTGGGAGCCCTGCCGGATGGCCTCGCGCAACGCCACGATGGTGGTGGTCGCGGGGGAGCGGGGGACCTGCCCGCCGGGGGCGTCCACGGGGGCGCGGCGTGCCAGGTGCGCGGCGTCGCCGGCGCGGACGGCGCGGACGGCCGCCGCCACGACGTCGGCCTCCAGGCCGCCGAACGTGGCGGCGGGCCGGACGAGGGGCTGGCCGTCGGTCCTGCGGACGTCGAGCTGGGTGATGATCACGTCGCCGTCCAGGGACTCGGCCGCCGGGGCGTAGCCCATCGCGCGCAGCGAGTCGACCAGGGTCGGCCGGGAGGTCTTGGAGGCGATCACGGTGGGAGCGAGCCGGCGCAGCCGCAGTGGCAGCGCGCGCCTGTCGGCCATCACCTCATCCAGCAGCGAGGGGTCGTCGCAGCGCACGTAGGCGCTGGCCGTACCGACGCGCATCCGGCCATGGCGGCGGGCGACGTCCGTGACCAGGTAGCTGAGCGGCTGCGGGACGGGCGTGGCCGAGTGCCGCTCCAGCATGGCCAGCATCTCGTCGGCGCTCTGCCCCGCGTCGAGCGCCCGCCGGATCGACCGTTCGTCGAACCGGTAGACCGTCGCGCCCCCGGTGGACTCCACGTCGGCGGACAGGGCCAGCCACCGCCTCAGATCGCTCGTGAGCGGTCCGGGGGCGACGGCGGTCAGATCGGCCTGGAGGAGCACGTGGTCGAGCGGCTCCGGCAGCAGCGGGGCCAGGAGCCGGCCCGCCGACATCGCGCGGTCGCCGCAGGGGAGCAGGGCGCGGCCGTGGTCGACGATCGCGCCGAGGCCGGTGACCCCGATCTGCTCGGCCTCGCGCAGCGTGAACTCCACCAGCTGGTCGCGGTGGCCGCCGCGGCGGCGGGGTTGCTCCCAGGCCAGGCGCTCGCGCACCGACTCCGCGGTGGGCGCCAGGCCGGGACCGGCGGCGACGAGCACGCCCAGCGTGGTGGTGCGGACCTCGGCGGCCGCCGAGCGGCGCAGGTCGGGCTGGAGGGCGTTGAGCAGCCGGTCGCGCTCGTCGCGCTCGCCGATCATGCCCGGCACCCGGTCCATGGTGAGCCAGGTCGTGGCCAGCACCGTCCAGCGGTCCTCGGTGCCCTTGACCCGCCAGGCGTCGTAGGCCGGGGTGGGCAGCCAGTCGCCGTCCACCGTGCCGCTCGTGGACACCAGCCCGGCCGCGTACGCCACCTCGATGACCAGTCCGGCCACCCATTCGGGCAGGTCGAGCATGCCCGCGGCTCGTTTCAGGTCGCGTACGGCCAGGCCGCCGCCGCGGAGCACGCCGGGAGGGTCGATGCTCCAACGCTCGCACAGCTCCTCCACCGCGCGGGTGACCGCGAACGCCTGCCCCGCGGCCGTGCGGTCGGCGAGTCTCCGGTCGCGGTCGGCGCCGTCCAGTGCGGGCGGGACGGGGGAGAGGTCCCGGTGGATCCGGCCGTCCCGCAGGAACAGGCCGACCTCGCGCGGCAGGACGACGGTCTCCTCGCCGGTGGCGCCGAGCAGCGCGCGGGAGAGCAGCTGCTCGATCGGCGACTGGGCGGTGGCGGCCCGCACCTCCCGGCGGGCGTTGGGCACCCGGCCGCTGGGGGGTCCCCAGGCCAGCTCGTTGAGCGCGGCCCGGGCCTGCGGCGAGACGTCCTGGATCAGCCGTCCGACGACTCCGGGGTCGCCGAGCAGCCCGGCGAGGGTCTCCTTGGTGCCGTCACCGCTGTCGCCGCCGATGTCCTGGACCAGCTCGGCCAGGCGCTCGGTGGGATGGTGCCTGAACACCTCCACCGCGGGCGGCCCGAGCCCCGCGGGGGTTTCGAGGTTCTCCCGCACGCCGGGGGCCGGCGCCAGGGCGCTGTCGGGCCCGTAGACCAGGGCCAGGGTCCGCAGCCGCTCGACCGTCTCCCCGAGTGCGCTCCTGAACGCCGCGTCCGGCGATCCCCGCAGCGCGCGGGCCAGCTGGGCACGGAGCGCCTTGGCGGTGATCGGCGACGGGAGCACGGCCAGCGTCTCGATGACCGAGAGCGCGAACAGGTCGAGCCGGTCGAGCACCCGGCCGATCGCCGACGTGCTGCTCGCCCGCCCGGCCAGCCCTTCGAGGTGTGCCGGGACGGGGGTGATGAGCTCGGGTCGCACGGCGACGAGGGCCCGCAACTGGTCGTCGCTCCGGCTGCGCAGCCACTCGGTGAACTCCGTGCTCATTCCGTCAATGGTAGGAGGCCTTACCGACAGCGGGGGCTCAGGGAAAGCCCGTTTTCTTATGATCGGCCGTAAATGAGGGAGGTAGGGACTTCTACGGTCCGGCCGGGCGCCTGGACGGCCGATCGCAGGGGCAGGCCCATGACCGCACTCTCCCGTCGCTGGGTGGCCTGTCCCGAAAGGTGTCATCGCAGGTGGCATCGCGTACAGCGGCTGAAATTACCTCTGTTTCCAGAGATTTGGCATGCTTCCAGGGGGCAGCGGAGAACATTCTCCGCGAAACGGATGAGGAACGGTGAGTGACCGGATGAGTTCGGTGGGGTTCGACCTGGACTTGACGCTCGCGGACACGCGCGCCGGTATCGCCGCCGTCTACGACGAGGTGGCGCTGCGCCTCGGCGTCACCATCGACAGCGCCGCCGTGGTGGCGAGGCTGGGGCCGCCGCTGGAGTGGGAGCTGGCCAACTGGCTGCCTGCCGAGGAGATCCCTGAGGCCGTCGCCCTCTTCCGGTCGCTGTACCCCTCGATCGCCGTCCCGGCGACCACCCTCATGCCCGGTGCGCGCGAGGCCGTCGAGGCCGTACGGCGGGCCGGTGGCAGGGTCATCGTGGTGACGGGGAAGAACGCCCTTGACGCGTCCAGGACCGTCGAGTTCCTCGGACTGGAGGTGGAGGAGATCGCCGGATCGGTCTTCGCGGCGGCGAAGGGCCCGGCACTCGCGAGGTTCGGCGCGGCGGCCTACGTCGGAGACCACGTCGCCGACATCGAGGGGGCCCGGGCGGGGGACGTGGTCAGCGTGGCGGTGGCGACCGGCCGCTACCCGGCGGGAGAGCTGCGCGATCACGGAGCCGACGTGGTGCTCGGCGATCTGACCGAGTTCGCCGACTGGTTCGACGGCTGGCGGATCCCCGCCGCACTCGTGTAATTCGGGCCCGAATAGACGGTCGCCCTCGGCGTCCGCTGGGCATAACCTACATCTATTCCTTTTCACGACAGTCTGAACGAGGTCACCCCTGTGCCGAGTGGCAAGGTCAAGTGGTACGACGCCGACAAGGGTTTCGGCTTCCTCACCCGCGACGACGGCGGTGAGGTCTTCGTGCATTCTTCCGCGCTGCCCGGGGGCGTGGACGCGCTCAAACCGGGGCAGAAGGTCGAGTTCGGCGTGGCGGAAGGGCGCCGCGGCCAGCAGGCGCTCTCGGTCCGCGTGATCGACCAGCCCCCCACGCTGGCCAAGGCGGCCAAACCGAAGGGCAAGCGCAAGAAGCCCGACGAGATGGTCGTCATCGTGGAAGATCTGATCAAACTCCTGGATGCGGCCTCCACGTCCTACCAGAAGGGCAAGCATCCCGAGGCCGTGCACGCCAAGAAGATCGCCGCCGTGCTCCGCGCCGTGGCCGACGACCTGGACGACTGACCGTTCTCCCCTGATGCCCCCGCGGCCTCAGCCGTGGGGGTTGGTCAGCGGCTTGGTCCGCTTCTCCGTCGGGGGATCATCGTGTCGGACGATCGCGGCCGTCGTCCCCGGGGAGTCCCGCCACGGCCTCTCCCGCGGAGCCGCAGGCCGGTCATCGGGTGCCGGGGCCCGGTCATCGGGGGTGGCCGGCCAGGCGTCGGGTGCCGGGTGCCTGTCATCGGGGGCCGCCGGCCGGACGTCGGGTGCCGGGGGCTTCCGGCCGCCCGCCCGGGCGGCCTCGACCCTGGCGTCCCTCACGTGGAGCCGCCCGCGGCGCCGTAGCAGCAGCCAGCCGAGCGAGCCGCCCAGCGCCGTGGCCATCACCGTGAGCCCGGCGGTCCCGGTGGCGAACAGCGACAGCCACAGGCCGGCCAGGCCGCCGACCACCCAGGCGATCTGCAGGAACGCCTCCACCACACCGAAGGTGGACGAACGCACCTCCTCGCCGATCTCGCGCTGCACGATCGCGTCCAGCGCGAGTTTGCCCAGGCCCTGGGCGAACGCGGCCATCAGCGCGACGGCCACCGCGGTCCACAGGGTGAACATGACCGCCGCCACCGCCGTGGTCACGGTCGACAGGGCGAGCGTGGACAGCACGATGAGCTGCGGGGAGCGGGTGCGTATCCAGGAGGCCACGACCGTTCCGGCCAGGCCGCCGGCTCCGGCGGCCACCGCCAGCACGCCGATCGTGACGGCCGGGGCGAGGCCGGGCAGCTTCCTGTCCTGGACGAGGAAGAGCAGGTAGAAGAGCAGGAATCCGGAGTAGAGGCGGATGGCCACGTTGGCGTTCATCGCCTCGGTGACCACCGGGCCCACGTTGAGCATGGTGCGCCAGCGGGGCGGTCGCTCCTCGCCCTCCCCGTCCAGCTCCAGGTCGGGGGAGTCGACGTGACGCGGAAGCCGTACGGCCAGAACACCCTGGAGCAGGAAGAACACCGTCGCCCCCCGCAACACCCACTCGGCGCCGAGCCACGCGCTGGCCCCCGCGCCGAGCGGAACCGCTACACCGGCCGTGACCAGCGCGAACAGGGCGACCCTGGCGTTGGCGGTGACCAGCGCGATATCGGCGGGCAGCACATTCGGCATGATCGCCGCGCGGGAGACGCTGTAGGCCTTCGACAGCACCAGCACGGCCAGTGCTCCGGGAAAGATGGTGAACACGTCTCCCGGGATGATCGCCGCCGCCATCGCGAAGCAGAGCAGGCCTCGGCCGAACAGGGTGCCCGCCATCACGAAGCGCCGGCCCGAGCGGAACCGGTCGAGGACCGGGCCGACGAACGGCGCGACCACCACGAAGGGGATCATCGTGATCAGCAGATAGAGGGCGACCTGGCCGCGGGCCTCGTTCACCGGAAGCTTGAACAGCGTCCCGGCCAGGGCCGCGGTGACCAGCGCGTCGCCCGCGCTCTGCGCCGCCGTCAGCTCGATCAGCTGTCCCAGCCCCGTACGGCCCGCGCCCTGGGCGTGGGTCAGCCGCCGCGTGGCCCTGCCGACCCACTGCGTCCCGCTCGCCGCACCACGGCCGGCCCGCACGGTCGCCCGCCCCGTGCTCCTGCCCGCGCGCACGGTGGCCCGTCCCGCCTCGGCGGCTGAGCGGCCGATCAGACGGGAGGCCTCGCCCGCCGTCTTCCGTGCCCGTTCCCACCCATTTGCCACGCATTCAGTCTTACCCGATGACATCAGCTCCATGGCTGATGCCCAATCACCTCAACGTTCACGTGGTGATGCTCCCGTCTCACGGCCCGGTAGCGGTGCAGTACGCTCCGGGCATAGGCGAGAATGAAGTGTGAGTCAGCGCAGCGAGCGAGCCAATTGGCCCAGCAGCCTGCGAGCGAGGCCGACGGAGGAGGGCCCGTGAGCCGTACCCGATCCCGTACCGCACCGCTTGACCCGGCATGTGTCGCCGCCGTTGACCTGGCCCGCTCCGCCATCGAGGAGAACGTCAGGCCCGGCGATGTGGGCGAGCACCTCGGCGTCGAGGGTGAGGGCGAGCGTGTCATCACCCATTACTTCGACTGTCTCGACCGTGCCTACCGTGGCTGGCGCTGGGCCGTCACCGTCGCCCGGGCGTCCCGGGCGCGGAACGTGACGGTCAGCGAGGTCGTGCTCCTGCCCGGATCCGGCGCGCTGCTGCCGCCGGAGTGGGTGCCGTGGAGCGAGCGGCTGCGCCCCGGAGACCTCGGGGTGGGCGACCTGCTGCCCACCGCCGCCGACGACGACCGGCTGGCGCCCGGCTTCACCGAGACCGCCGACGACTCCGACCGCCAGATGATCTTCGAGTACGGCCTCGGCCGGGCCCGGGTGCTCTCCCCGATCGGCCGTGACCGCGTCGTGCGGCGCTGGCACTCCGGTGATCCCGGCCCGCACACGCCGATCGCCCACGCCGCCCCCGCCCAGTGCTCGACCTGTGGCTTCTACTGGCCGCTGGCCGGTGCGCTGGGGGTCGGCTTCGGCGTCTGCACCAACGAGTTCGCTCCCGACGACGGCCGCGTGGTCGCCGCCGACCACGGCTGCGGCGCGCACTCCGAGGCCGCCGTGCTGCCGCACCAGGTCGAGCCCACCTCGCCCATCCTCGACGACCTCGCCTACGACCACCTCACCGAGGAGCCCCCGGAGGCGGAACTGGCCGGGTCCGTGGAGGACGCCGACACCGAGCCGCTCGGACATTCCTGATCCGACGCCCCCGCAGGCCACCGGGTCACCCGGGCTCGGCCGGCTGCCGTGCGACGTGACCCGCGGGCCCTTCGACCTTTGGACTCATCGCTGTGACTGACATTTTCGGCACCGATCGACTGCGCTCCGCCGTGCTCGCGGCCTGGACGGCCTCGCCCGCGCGTTTCCGGGAGGACGCCAACGCCGAGGAGGACTTCGCGCTCGGCGGCTACCGCGACCGGCTGATCGTCGAGCTCGCCCAGAACGCCGCCGACGCCGCGCTCCGCGCGGGGATGCCCGGCCGGCTGCGCCTGTCGCTGCGTGAGGGGGTGCTGTCGGCCGCCAACACCGGCGTCCCGCTGGACGCCGTCGGGATCGAAGGTCTGTCCACGCTGCGCGTCTCCGGTAAGCGCGACGAATCCGGCATGGCCGGCCGGTTCGGTGTCGGCTTCGCGGCCGTGGTGTCGGTAACCGACGAGCCGGTGATCGGCTCGCTCGGGTCCGGGGTCGTCCGCTGGTCGCGTGACCAGACCACGGCCCTGGTGGCCGCCGAGCCCGCGCTGGCCAAGGAGCTCGCCGAGCGCGGCCGGCACGTACCGCTGCTCCGCCTGCCGTTCCCCGCCGGTCCGCTGGAGGTCCCCGCGGGATTCGACACGCTGGTGCGGCTGCCGCTCCGTGACCGGGCGGCCGAGGACGCCGTCCGGCGGATGCTGCGGGAGACCGGTCCCGCGCTGCTGCTCGGCCTGCCCGCGCTGGAGTCGATCGAGATCGACCTGGACGGCGAGGTGCGGACGGTCCTGCCGGACGGCTGGCAGGTGGTGTCGGCCTCCGGGCGGTTCACTCCGGAGCAGGTGGCCGAACTGTTCGCCGACCGGCCGACCGAGGAGCGCGCCCGCCCGCACTGGCTGGTCCGCTGGGCCGTGCCCGTCGACGGCGACTCGGGGGAGCCCCGGCCGCTTCCCGCGCGGGTCCCCCCGGTGGTGCACGCGCCGACGCCGAGCGACGAGCCGCTGGACCTGCCCGCGCTGCTGATCGCCTCGTTCCCGATGGCCACCGACCGGCGGCACGTGGCCATGGGCGCGCTGACCGAATTCCTGGTCGAGCGTGCCGCCGACGCCTATGTCGACCTGCTCGGCGGGCTGCCCCGCACGCCCAAGCTGCTCGATCTCGTCCCCGGCCTGATGGGCAAGGGTGAGCTCGACGCCCACATCCGCCGGGCGATCCTGCGCCGGCTCCCCGACGTCCCGCTGCTCCCCGCCCTCTCCCCGCCGGCCGACGGCGAGGGCCTGCCCGCACGCGGTGAGAACCCGCCCGCGGGCGGCGAGGGCCTGGCCGTGACGGGACGGCAGGCGTCCGTGGTGGCGGCCCCGGCGGAGCTGCTGGAGAAGATCGCCGCCATGGTGCCCGGCCTGCTGCCCGCCGGGTGGCCGTCCCGGCACCCCGCGATCACCACGCTCGGTGTCCGGCGGGTGCAGCTCGCCGACGTCGTGGACATGCTCTCCGGCGACGCCGTCTCCGACAGGGACCCGGCCTGGTGGCGGTCGCTGTACGAGGTGCTGCCCGCCGACGACCCCGAGGCGCTCGGCGCGCTGCCGGTACCGCTGGCCGACGGCCGCCTGGTCCGGGGGCCGAGGGGCACGCTGCTGCTGGCCAACGGCTCCGCGCTGGACCCGGGAGTGCTCGCCCCGCTGGGGCTGCGCGTCGTCCACCCGGACGCCGCCCACCCCCTGCTGCTCCGGCTCGGCGCGGGCGAGGCGACGCCCCGGACGGTCCTGGAGGACCCGCTGACCCGCGCCGCCGTCGCGCAGTCCCTCGACAGTCCCGACGCCGAGCCGGTGGCCCAGGCGGTCCTCGCGCTGGTGGAGGCCGCAGGGCTGGCTGCGGGCGAGGCTCCGTGGCTGGCCGAGCTGGCGCTGCGCGGCACCGACGGTGAGCTGTACCCGGCGGGTGAGCTGCTCCTGGCCGACGGTTCGCTGGCCGGGCTGCTGGATGAGGAGACGCATTTCGGTACGGCCGCGCCCGAGCTGGTGGAGCGGTACGGCCCGCGTGTCCTGGCCGCGGCCGGAGTGCTCGACGGCTTCGCCGTGGTGAACGACACCGACGTCATGATCGACCCGGATGACTGCGACCACGACCTCGACCGCGAGGACGAGTGGCTGGAGACCGTTCTCGACCTGCTGCCGGAGATGGACGTGCCGCCGGTCGCCCGGGAGTTCTCCGCCGTCCGTGACCTGGAGTACGTCGCGGACTGGCCCTCGGCGCTCGCGCTGCTGTCGCGCCCGCCGCTCCGTTCGGTCCTGCACCCGCTGCGGGTCCTGGTCGCGGGCGAGGTCGTGGAGGTGCCCTCCTACACCGCCTGGTGGCTGTCCACCCACCCCGTGCTGGACGGCAGGCGCCCCACCGAGCTGCGGCTCCCGGCCGGTGACCCGCTGCTGTTCGGCCTGTACGGCGACGCCTCCGGGGGCATCGACGAGGCCGCGCTGGAGATGATCGGCGTCCGGACGACCCTGCCCGACCTCCTCGCCTCGCACGGTGGCCCCGACGAGCTCCTGGAGCTGCTCGCCGACCCCGCGATCGAGGTGGACCGGGCCCAGCTCCGGTCCCTGTGGGTGGCTCTCGCCGGCGTCGCCCCCGCCCGCGTCGCGCCCCCCCGGGCGGTCCGGGCCGTCCTCAACGGCGAGATCGTCGTCGCCGACACCGAGGGCGAGGAGGGCGAGCCGGTCGTGGTCGAAGCGCCGGACCTGCTCCCGCTGGTCGCGGACCGGCCGCTGATCCTGGCCCCGTTCGACCTGGCCGAGGCGCTGTCGGAACTGCTCGACCTGCCGATGGCCGGGGAGGAGGCCGCGGGTGAGGTGACCTCCTCGGGCACGGTCCGCGAGGTCCCGCCCGCCGTACGGTCACTGCTGCCGGGCGCGCCCGCCACCTACGTGGACCACGAGAAGCTACTGGTGGACGGCGTCCCCGCGACCTGGCGGTTCTTCGAGGGCGCGGTGCACGCCACGGGTGTGGAGGGCCTGGCACGCGGGCTCGCGTGGGCGTCGGGCCAGTGGAGCGACCGGCTCGCCGCTGCCGCGCTGCTGCGCGACCCGGCCGCGGTGCCGCTGCTGCTCGCCGAGGCTGATCTGGACAGCTGGACCGCCTCGACCGGCTAGACGCGTTCCGCGGATGTCCGCCCCAGCCTGGCCGCGGGCACGGCCGGGCTGGGGCGGCCTGCCGTCAGGGGAACGGCGGGGTGGGAGAGGCGGGCGGGACCGCCGTGGCGGGCTCGGTCTGGTCCTCGGAGCCGGGCGGCGGGCCCCGGCGGTCGCGGCGCCGGACGTACCACAGGCCGAACAGGCCGCCGCAGATGCCCGCCACGCAGGTCCAGATCCACCAGTGGTGCTCGGCATCCGGCTGCGCGATCAGGAGCACGACCAGGGCGACCGCCCACAGGCCCGTGCCCGTGAGGATCGTGACCGTGTCGTTGGTCTTCAACGGCTGGAGCTCCGGACGGCGAGGCTGGTTCACGCACTCCAGCGTAGGCGACCGGGTCTCTCTACCTGCAAAACGGCCCCGGTGAGGGCACGGATCCATCTCAAAAACATCACTATCGGAACCCTAGACTTCCGGTAGGGGATAGCCGCTGCCACCCTGCGTCCGTGAGTGATAGCAAAACCTCCCAATTAAGCGCACTTGACCGTTTCTTTCACATTTCTGACCGTGGTTCGTCGGTAGGTCAGGAAGTCCGTGGTGGCCTCGCCACCTTCTTCACGATGGCCTACATCGTCGTGCTCAACCCCCTGATCATCGCCACTGCGAAGGACGCCGAGGGCCAGTTCATCGCCGACGCGCTCGAGGCGCCCATCCCCCTGGTCGCCGCCGGTACCGCCTTCGTGGCCGGTGTCATGAGCATCCTCATGGGCGTCATCGGCAAGGTTCCGTTCGCGATGGCGGCAGGACTCGGCCTCAACGCCTTCGTCACCTACGGCATCGCCTCGCAGATGTCGTGGGAGTCGGCCATGGGTCTGGTCTTCCTCGAAGGCGTGATCATCGGACTCCTGGTGCTGACCGGCTTCCGCACAGCGGTGTTCAACGCCATCCCGTCCCAGCTCAAGACCGCGACCAGCGTCGGCATCGGCCTGTTCATCGCACTGATCGGTTTCGTGGACGCGGGCTTCGTCCGCCAGGCGCCCGCCGTACCGCTGGAACTCGGCATCGGCGGCGATCTGACCAGCTGGCCGATCTTCGTGTTCGTGGTCGGACTGCTGACGATCGCCCTCCTGGTGGCCCGGAAGGTGAAGGGCGCCATCCTGATCGGCATCGTCGCCACCACGGTCCTCGCGATCGTCGTCGAGGCCGTGACCAAGGTCGGCGGTTCAGGGACGCCCGACGCCCCGAACCCGTCGGGCTGGCGGCTCATCGTCCCGCGGATGCCCGAGGAGATCTTCGGGTTCCACAACCCGCTGGTGCTGTTCAAGGAGTTCGACCCGCTCGGTGCCTTCAGCTCCGTCTCGGTCATTCTGGCCCTGCTGTTCATCTTCACCCTGCTGATCACTGACTTCTTCGACACCATGGGCACGATCGTGGGTGTCGGCGGACAGGCTGGGCTGATCAAGGAGGACGGCACGATGGAGAGGACCCGCGAGATCCTCCTCGTCGACTCCATCGGTGCGGCGGTCGGCGGCGCGGCCTCGGTCTCCTCCAACACGACCTATGTCGAGTCGGCCGCGGGCGTCGGAGAGGGCGCGCGCACCGGCCTGGCCAGCGTGGTCACCGGTGTGCTGTTCCTGCTGGCCATCTTCGTCTCGCCGCTGGTCGGGGTGGTCCCCCACGAGGCCGCCGCCCCGGCGCTGGTCATCGTCGGCTTCCTGATGATGACCGCGATCCGCGAGATCGACTTCACCGACTACGAGATCGCCATCCCGGCGTTCCTCACGATCGTGCTCATGCCGTTCAGCTACTCCATCGCCAACGGCATCGGCGCCGGCTTCGTCAGCTTCGTGCTGATCAAGCTGGTCAAGGGCAAGGCACGCGAGGTCCACCTCCTGATGTGGGTGGTGGCCGCCCTGTTCGTCCTCTACTTCGCCCTCGGCCCCATCAAGACCCTTCTTGGTCTGTAATCCCTCGTGAACCGGGGTCCGCGCGGACCCCGGCTCATCTGGCAGCACGGGCGGTCCGACTCCCGGGCACGGCCGGATCGGGACGCTTCTGAGCCTGTTCCGATCTCTCTCCGGCGAAAGACCATCGCGGTCACCGCGCGGCACCACGGGCTCAAGGTGCTCCACTACGACCGCGACTTCGCGACGATCGCGAAGGCCGCCGACATCGAGACCGAGTGGGCGGCTCCGCCGGGGTCGGTGAACTGAGAACGCCCTGGTCATGACGCCCCTGCCGGTTCCTCTCGGCGGGGGCGTCATGCTGGGATCGGTGGCCGTCCGCCGGTCTGTCACGCGGTACGGCCGCGTCGAGGAAAACATCGCTTGGAGAGGAATCCCGTGAGTTCATATATAGTTAGCAAAGGTAATGACTTATGCTAACGAATCACCCCAGGAAGGACCCCGTCGCGAGCCTGCGCAGCGACGCCGGTCTGGCTTCGGCACTGCGCGTGTCGCTGGCACGCCTGAACAGGCGCCTGCGCAGGCAGGCCGCGGCACACTCGCTGACTCCCACCCAGCTCGCGACGCTCGCCGCCGTGGAACGGCATTCCGGGATAACCCCCGGCGAATTGGCCGAGCTCGAGAAGGTGCAACCGCCCTCGATGACCCGCGTGATCGCCGTACTGGAAGAGCGGGGGCTGGTGTCGCGAACGCCGCACCCGACCGACCGGCGCCAGGTGTCCGTGAACGTGACCGAGCAGGGTTCAACGCTGCTGAAGGAGGAACGCCGCCGCAAGGAGGCGTGGCTGACGCAGCAGTTGAAGGAACTGACAGTCGAGGAGAGGTCGGTGCTCCGGCAGGCGGCTCCGATTCTGGAGAAGCTCAGCCGGATTTAGCCGAACCCGAGGAACCCAGTGCCTCGGCGATCCCGCAGGACGCCGAGGCGCACGCCGCACCTGACGCGGAGCAGAGCGGGATGTTCCGGTCGCTGCGCAACCGCAACTACCGGCTGTTCGCGATCGGCGGCGTCATCTCCAACGTCGGTGGCTGGATGCAGCGCACCGCGCAGGACTGGCTGGTGCTGGACCTGACGAACGGCAGCGCCACCGCGCTGGGTCTGACCACCGCGCTGCAGTTCCTGCCGCTGATGCTCTTCGGCCTCTGGGGCGGCGTGCTCGCCGACCGCTATCCCAAGCGGCAGCTGCTCATGGTCGCCCAGTCGCTCATGGGCATGCTGGCCCTCACCATGGGCCTGCTCGTCGTGACCGGTCACGCCCAGGTCTGGCACGTCTACGTGATGGCCTTCACGCTCGGCCTCATCTCCTGCGTCGAGGTGCCGACCCGGCAGTCCTTCGTGGTGGAGATGGTCGGCCGCCAGGACCTGCCCAACGCCATCGCGCTGAACGCCTCCAGCTTCAACCTGGCCCGCGTGGTCGGTCCGGCCGTCGCGGGTGTGCTGATCTTCGCGCTCGGCGGCACGGGCCCGATGTTCCTGCTCAACGGTCTGTCGTTCGGCGCCGTGCTCGGCGGCATGGCACTGATGCGCGCCTCGGAGCTGACCACTCCCGAGCCGGTGCCCAGGGCCAAGGGCCAGCTCCGCGATGGGCTGCGCTACGTGCTGGGGCGGCCCGACCTGCTGATGCCGATACTGCTGGTCGCCTTCGTGTCGCTGTTCACCCAGGCGTTCTCGATGTCCATAGCGCTGATGGCCCGCCAGGTCTTCGGTGCGGGCGCGTCCTCCTTCGGCCTGGCCTCCAGCATGTTCGCGGTGGGCGCGCTGGGCGGGGCGCTGCTGGCGGCCCGGCGGGCACGGCCCAGCCGGAAGCTGCTGATCGGCGGCGCGGTGTCCTTCGGGCTGTTCCAGATCGTCACCGGCCTGGCCCCTTGGTACCCGTTCTACCTGCTGTTCCTCATCCCCGCGGGTATCGCGCTGATCACGGTCAACACGGCCGCCAACACCAGTGTGCAGCTCGCCTCCTCACCGGAGATGCGCGGCCGGGTGATGGGCATCTACGTCCTGGTGATGACCGGCGGTGCCCCGATGGGCGCGCCGCTGCTCGGCTGGATCTCCGAGCTGGGCGGACCCCGCACGGGTGTCGTGATCGGCGGGGTGCTCACCCTCGTCGGCGTCGGTGCGGCGATAATGCTGACCAAGATGCTCAGCAGGAGGTCGCATGCGACTGTTCGTGGGGTTCTCGCCGCCGCGGGACGCGCGTGACGAGCTCGCCCGCGCCCTCGAACCTCACCGCGCCGCGTGGCCCGAACTCCGCTGGCCGCACTCGGCGAACTGGCATGTGACGCTGTCGTTCCTGGGTGAGGTCCCGCCGGAGGTCCTGCCCGACCTGGAGACGCGGCTCGCCCGGGCCGCGTCGCGCTACGCGCCGATGACGCTGTCGTTCATCGGCGCGGGCGCGTTCCCCTCGCCCCGCCGGGCGCGTGTCTTCTGGACCGGCCTGGACGGCCCCCACCCGCAGCTCGTCCGGCTGGCCCGCTCGCTGGCGGCGGGGGCGCAGCGGGCGGGAGCCGTCCATACCGACCGGCGGCAGCTCCGCCCGCACCTGACCCTGGCCCGGTCCCGCGACGAGGTCGACCTGAGCCGCCTGGTCGAGGACTTCGGTCCGTTCGCGGGGACCGCCTGGGAGGCGGGCGCCGTACACCTGGTGAGAAGCCACCTGGGTGCGGTGGTCCGCTACGAGACGATCGCCGCCTACCCCCTGAAGGCGCGGGCACCCGGTGGGCAGAGCTAAGCTCCAGGCGTGGATCGTCCCCGTCGTTGGCTGCTGCCCACGGTGCTCGTGCTGCTCGTGCTCCTCGTGGTGATCGGCGCCTTGATCTCCTAGGTGACTGGTGTTAAGCGGGCCATCTTCAGCATGTGATCGTGCCGGGTGGCCCGCTCAGGTCGGTTCCGTGACTGGTCTGGCCGATTCCTCGCCCGATGGGTGGGGGATTGCGAGGCCGTCCGGGACGGGTCCGGGGCGGCTGAGGAAGATCAAGCCCGCCGGGCGGCGAGTCGCCCTGCGTACTCCCTGATGGCCAGCGCCAGGGCCAGGGTCTCGGGGCCCAGCAGCAGGCCCGTACAGAGCAGCCTGTACCAGAACCCGGCAACCAGGGGGCCCTCGGCCAGGCCGTCGGCCGCCCAGACCAGGACCTTCACGAAGACTGGCAGCAGCAGGAGGCAGAACCAGGCGGTCACTCCGAGGAATCCCGCCAGCCACACCCAGCGGAACCAGCGTCCGGCGCGCAGGTCGGCTTCGGTCGAGTCCGCCAGTTCCTCGGCTTCCTCCGCCGTCAGCCTCCCGAAGGCCCGCCGCAGCATCAGCGACTTCACGCGCCACAGGTTGCGGCAGCCCAGGGCGTTGACCAGTACCGCGTAGAGGTCGGTGCGAAGAAAGACGAGGCTCTGCCAGAGCATCTGCATGACCTTGATGAACACCCAGGCGGCCAGTAGCGACTCGACCAGGTCCGGGGCTGACCAGAGGCCGGTGTCGATCAGCAGCCGACCGGTGAGCAGCACGGCGAGCAGCACGGAGTCCACGGCCAGGCCCGCCAGCAGTGGGCCGTACCGCTGGCGGCGCGGGAGTGTCCACAGCTGGGTGAGGTCTGTTTCGAAAACGAGCATGATCATGCGGCGGTCGACACCGAAGCGGGTCTGGATGCCGAGAGCCCGCGCGCCGAGCCAGTGGCCGCACTCGTGGCTGGCCGCCGCGAACCACACGAAGGGAATCCAGGCCAGCGCGCTCAGCCCGGTGTCGTCGAAGGGGAAGGCGTCCTCGGCCGGGTTGGGAATCAGACCGGGCCGGAGGGCGAAGACGCCCAGCGCGAAAAGCAGGCAGGCGGCATAGCAGGTCCAGGCCACGGGGCCGAAGAAGGGGCGTACCGCCTCCGGGCGGACGCCGGTCATCCAGCGGCGGGCCTGAATGGGTGCGGTGCGGACGGGTTCCGACGCGGCGCCCTCCCCCGAATCCTCGTCGCCGGTGTCCTCGGCCAGGAAGCCGAGCTCCCCGAGGGTGGCGACGAACGACGGCACGTTGACCGGCTGGCCGGCGAACTTCTCAGCCTCGGCCGCCGCCTCGTCGAGGCTCGCTCCCCGCTGAAGGGCGGCGATCACCACCCCGCCGACCGCCGGGATCGTCACGAAGGTGCCGGTGGCGGGGTCGCCCACCAGAACCTCGTCCTCGCCCTCGGGAACGACGCTGAGCGGCCTGAGCCTGACCGCGGCGGAGCCGGGGGTGGTGGTCACCGGCGCTCACCCTCGCGTGGCGGCGCCTGGAGGCAGACCGGACACTCCGGGTTCTTGGGCAGGGGCTGCCACTCGGGCACCAGCCCCTCGCGTAGATCAAGGGTGACCCGGAACCCGGCCGCGCGGGGTGGTTCGTAGCCGGTGAGGTACCGCTGCGCCTCGAAGGCGAGCAGCGAGCCGACCTGCATCGCCATCGGCCCGGTAAGCGGGTTGCTCAGCTTCATGTTCTCCGCGATCCGGTAGGCGATCCTCTCCGAGCTGCCCTCGGCCGGCTGGTCCGCGTAGTCGCAGGCCAGGCACGCCGTTCGGCCCGGATCCACGGAGAGGTACATGAGCTGGCTGCGGTTGGCACCCCCCAGGACGTAGGGGACGCCGGCCCGGACTGCGGCCTCGTTCACCCATAGGTTGGCGTGGGGATGGCCGTCGAGGCCGCCCGCGATCAGGTCGATGTCCTGGACCAGGTCCGCGAGGTCCTCGGGGGCGGCGATGCAGCGGTCGACGGCGTGCACCTTGATGCTCGGGTCGTAGTCGCGCACCCACGCGGCCGCGCGCTCGGCCTTCTGCAGGCCGATGTCCGCATGCCGGTAGAGGAACTGCCGGGCGAAGTTACGGGATTCGACGCGGTCGTGGTCGACCAGCGTCATCTCGCCGACGCCGAGGCCGGCCAGGCACTGCACCAGGGAGGAGCCGCCCCCGCCGACGCCGAGCACCAGGACGTGGGCATCGCGCATCGGCCGGAGGAACGCGGCGCGGTGGCGGTCCAGGGCGGAGTAGGTGCCGTAGAAGCTGAGGTTCGAGAAGTGCCGTTCGTCCTCGCCCGGGTCGCCGAGGCCCGTGCCGTCGGCGTCCTCGACCAGGCCCAGGGAGTCAAGCCCGCTCAGGCCCCGGCTGACGTCCTCCTCGGAGAGGCGGAACCCCTGCCTGTCGAGGGCGATGCTCAGCTCGGCCGCGGTCTGCGGGGCCCGGCGCAGCTCGCTCAGGAGCGCGGCCACCTGCCCAGCGGGATCGCTCAGGGTGATCGCCTCGCGAGCGTCGAAGACGATGAGGAGATCCTCACCGGTCGCCTCCCACTCACATTCCTTCAACGCCACACGCATCGTGCCTCCCGCGCCGGTACACATGTTGGGCCCCACGGGGAGGGGGAACGAGCCCCCTCCCCGTGGGAGAAATCGTCAGGCGGCGTCAGCGCCTCACGTGGCGGGGTTCTGGGTCGCCTTGACAGACTCGACCTTCTTGACCTTGATCTCCATGATGTGCCTCCTCGTGAGGTTGTGCGGCTGTAAGTGCCGCTTGTGAACAGACTGCGGCTTGGTGCTGAAATAGCGCTGATTTTCTGCTGAGTCGGCGGTTAGGCTGCCAAATGATGATCATGCTGGGCACTCACCGGAGGCACTTGGTGGCTGGGGGCAGAGACGAGTGACCGTGGACGGCGTTGAGTTCCGCCTGTTGGGACCGGTGGGAGTGTGGGATGCCGGGCGATGGCTGGGCCCGTCCACCGCGCAGCAGCGGGCCGTGCTGGCGATGCTGTTGCTCGAACCGGGACGGCCGGTGCCCGTGACGCGACTGGAGACCGCGCTTTGGGGCAGCGAACCGCCCGAGTTCTCCCGCAACGCCGTACAGGGGCACATCTCCCGGCTCCGCCGGCTGCTGGCCCCGTTCCCCGAGGCGGCACTGGTGACCTCGGCGCGCGGCTACTGCTTGACCGTGGGGCGCGACCGCATCGACCTGCACCGTTTCCGGGAGCTGGTCCGCCAGGCCGACGGCGGGACGGAGCCGGAACGCGCCGTCGACCTGCTGCGTGGGGGGCTGGCGCTGTGGCAGGGCGCGCCCCTGGCGGACGTCGCGGGCCGGTGGCTCCCCGATGTCGTCGTGCCGGGCCTCGAGGAGGAGCGGCTGGCGGCACTGGAGCGGCGGGCCACGCTCGACCTGCGGCAGGGGCGGCATCAGGAGGTGGCGGCGGAACTGGCGGTCCTGGTCGGTGAGGAGCCGCTACGGGAACGGCTGGTGTCCTTGCTGATGACGGCCTTGCTGCGATGCGACCGCCGGGCCGAGGCGCTGGCTGTCTTCCGCCGCGTCAGGCGCCGCTTCGCCGAGGATCTGGGCATCGAGCCCGGCGAAGAACTGCAACGGCTGCACCAGGCGATCCTCGCCGGTCGGGAGGAGGCGGCCGGGGAGACAACCGCCACGACCGGTACGGCCGCCCTCGCCGTGCCGCGGCACCTTCCCCCGGACACCGAGCTGTTCACCGCCCGCGAGGAGGAGCTGGCCACCCTGGACCGGCTGACGCTCCCGGCCGCCGACTCCTCGTCTTCGGCGTACGCGATGGCGCCCTGCGTCATCACCGGCACCGGCGGCATCGGCAAGACCACCTTGGCCGTGCACTGGGCGCACCGGGTGCGCGACCGTTTCCCCGACGGTCAGCTCTACGTGAACCTCCAGGGGTTCGGCCCCATCGACATCGCCCGGCCGCCGGCTGAGGCGGTGCGGCTGTTCCTGGACGCCCTCCAGGTGCCGTCGCAGCTGATACCCGCCACGCTGGAGGCGCAGGTCGGGCTCTACCGCAGCCTGCTGGCGGAGCGGCGCATGCTGATCCTGCTCGACAACGCCCTCGACTCCGACCAGGTCCGGCCGCTGCTGCCGAACGCGCCCGGCTGCCTGGCGCTGATCACCAGCCGTGCCGAGCTGACCGGCCTGGTCGCGGCGGAGGGCGCCCGCACGCTGTCGCTGGGGCTGTTCTCTCCCGCGCAATCCCGTGAGCTTCTGACGCGCCGCCTCGGCGTGGACAAGGTGGGCGCCGAGCCGCAGGCGATCGACGACATCGTCTCCCGGTGTGCCGGGCTACCGCTGGCCCTGGCCATCGTGGCTGCCCGGGCCCATGCCCGCCCGGCGTTCCTGCCCGGCACGCTCATCTCGGGGCTCGATGGCGTCGACGGCCTCGACGTCTTCGACGGCGGGGACGCGGCGACGAACATGCGCACGGTGTTCTCCTGGTCCTACCGCGCGCTCAGCCCAGACGCCGCACGGCTGTTCCGGCTGCGCGGCCTGTTACCGGCGCCTGAGATCTCCACCGCCGCAGCCGCCAGCCTGACCGGGATACCCCTGCGGCAGGCCCACAGCCTGTTGACCGAGCTGACCCGGGCCCACCTGGCGGCGGAGCGCTCCCCCGGGCGTTACGGCTCGCACGACCTGCTCCGGGCGTACGCCGAGGAGCTGACCCGCCTCCACGACTCGGAGGCCGAGCGCCGTGAGGCGCTGCACCGGCTGTTCGATCACTACCTGCACAGCGCTAGCCTCGGCGACCGGCTCCTGGACCTGTTCCACCGCGTGCCGCTGGCCCTGGCGCCGCCGCGGCACGGCGTGGTCTTGGCCCGCATCACCGACCGCGCGCAGAGCCTGGCGTGGTTCGGCCGCGAGCACCGGACGCTGCTGGCGGCGATCCGGCATGCCGCGCGCTCCGGGTTCGACGCGCATGCCTGGCAGTTGGCGGGCGCCTGCTGGGGCTTCCTGTCCCAGGAGGGACGCTCCGACGATCAGGCAGCCATGTACCACATCGCGCTGGAGGCGGCGGCACGGCTGAACGACCCGCGCGCGGAGGCCCACGCCCGCGTCGGGCTCGCCCAGGCCCTCATCCGGCTGGGCCAGGACGGCGCGAGCGAGTCCCATCTGCGGGAGGCGCTCGGCCTGTTCGGCGGGCTCGATGACCATGTCGGACAGGGGGTCTGCCTTGTTTACCTCAGCGTGCTGGAGGACCGCCAGGGCCGGTACGCGGAAGGGCTGGGCCTGAGCGAGCAGGCGCTGCAGCTGTACCGGGCGGCCGGCGACCGAGCTGGCGAGGGCAGGATCCTGAACAACATCGGCTGGTTCAACGCGCAGCTCGGGGCGTACGAGGAGGCGTTGCGCCGCTGTGGGGAGGCGCTGGCCATCCACCGCGAACTGGACGACATGCCCGGCGAGTCTGCCACGCTCGACAGCATGGGCCACATCCATCACCTGCTCGGTCAGCACGAGGAGGCGATCGCCTATTACCGCCAGTCACTGGCCTGGCGCTGGGGCGGGAAACGCGCACTCGGCGCCCGGACCCTACGGCGATTGGGCGAGGCCCAACTGGCCGCGGGCCGGCTGCACGAGGGCAGTGTCACCCTGCGGCGCGCCCTCGACCTCATCGCCGAACTGGCCCCCGGCGACGCGGAGGCGCTCCGCGCGAGGATCGACGGCCTGAGCGAGCTGGACGAACCGCCGTTCTAGCAGTACTTGGTCGGCTCCGGCCTGCCGACCGGCCATTCGGCCAGTACCAGCTGATGTGACCAGGGGGCGTCGGTGAGGAACTGCTGCAGCCCCTGGCGGCCCACGCCCAGCCGGGCCGCCATCGGCTCCATCGACTTGCGCGCCCCATCGGTCAGCAACCCACGCGCATACCGCCTCCCCTGGCGAACCATCGCCCGATGATGTTCTCGGTGATGCCCTCGCCCTTCTTCCAGCCGTACATGTTGGTCGTACCAAACAATTCACTTTGACGCCATGCCAGCAGGGGCCTTAGCGTCGTTCCCCAAGCACCACAGGGGATGGGGAGAACAAGGTGGCAAGAGTCCTGGGCGTGGTCCGTCTGTCAAAGATCTCGGACGAGACCACATCACCGGAGCGCCAGCGCCGATCGATTCAACGATGGGCCGACCAGGAAGGGCACGTCGTCGTCGGGTGGGTCGAGGACATCGACGTATCCGGCGGTGTCGAGCCGTGGAAGCGCCCGGAGTTCAGCAAGTGGCTGCCGTCCACTATCGGCAAAGAGGTCAGCTCGATCGAGCACCGGATCGCGCTGGAGGAGTCCCGGGCCGACGAGTACGACATCATCTGCGCACTGAAGCTCGACCGCCTCTCACGGCGTGTGCTCCACGTGCACACGCTCGTGGAGTGGTGCGAGAAGCATGGCAAGGAGGTCGCCACCGTCGAGGATGGGATCAACCTGAACACGCAGATGGGCAAGCTGCTGTTCAGCCTCATCGCGTCCTTCGCGGAAGGGGAGCTCGAAGCCATCAAGGCCAGGGCGAAGTCCTCGTACAACCACCTGGTGAAGGAGGGGCGCTGGCGCGGTGGCCGGATCCCGTACGGCTATCGGGCCGAGAAGCAGGACACCGGTGACGGCTGGCGGCTGGTGCCGGACGACTACGGAACGGACACCGCCCGGACGCTGCGCGAGATCGTTCGCCGGCTGATCGAAGGCGAGTCCGCGAACAGCATCGCCCAGTGGCTCAACGAGGACCCGACCAAGACCCCGGTGTCGCTCGATGCCCAGCTGATCAGGAGCGGCAAGCCCCCGAAGGGCGGCCGGTGGACCGCCGCGAATACAGCCAAGGTGGTGCGCTCCCTGAATGTTCTCGGCCAGATGGAGGTGACGGAGGAAGTTGTCATCGACGGACAGAAGACGAAGCGAACCCGCGTCGTCCGTGACGTGGAGGGCCGCCCTCTCCAGCGCGCGGAGCCGCTTGTCGCTCAGGAGGAGTGGGAGCTGGCGAACAAGAAGCTGGACGACAACACCAGCAAGCGCAACGGCAACCGGAAGGGCGGCTCCCCGATGCTCAGGGTTGCTTTCTGCACCTGCGGTGAACCTGCGTACCTCGGCCCGGGGCGGAACTGGCCGTACTACCGGTGTGCCTCACGGACCACGCACAAGCCGTGTCCCACGGGCAGCAAGGGCATCGCGGCGCATGTCCTGGAAGGAGCGGTCGAGGAGGTCTTCCTGCGCGCGGCCGGCAATGTCGAGATCGTACGGAAGGTCTTCCGCCCTGGCGTCGACTTCACGCGGGACATTGAAGAGGTCAATCGCGCTCTGGCCGAACTTCGGGAGGACCGCGAAGCCGGTCTCTACTCCAGTGAGTTCGGCAAGCAGGAGTACCGGGAGACGTACAAGCGGCTGGACGCCCGGCGCGAGCAACTCATGGCCCAACCCACCCGCCCGGATACCTGGGAGGAGATCCCGACGGGTGAGACCTACCGGGAACGCTGGGCGCAACTGTCCACCCAGCACGAGAAGGGCAAGGAACTCCGGGCCGCTGGGATCAGGGCGGTCATTCACGCCGAGAAGCTGCCAACCATGACCGCCGTGCAAGCCATGTCACCGGAGGGACATGACGGCATGTGGCAGGAAGGGAAAGGCCGCGTGCAGGTCTTGATCCCAATGGACTTCAAGCGCCGGGTCCGGGACTTGGCGGCGGTGCACAGCGAGAGCTGACCGTCTCCTCCTTGGACGACAGGAGGGCCCCGCTACGGGCCCTCCGCTGCTCTGTAGGATTCCTGCCAGGTCGCCGCCGTCACTCCCAACTGCACGAGACCGAGTCCGGGCACGAAGCCCTGGACGTCCTGTGACGACCTTGCCGACACGGCCGGTCCACCCCCGCGAAGAAAGGGAGGCGTATGTCCCGCCGTCCGGCGGGGGTAACTGACGCATCCGTGCGCCGCACAGGAAGGAGCCGCGCTCAGTGGCTATCCACTTCGGCACTGGCCGTCCTTGGGGCGGGATCTCCCAGCACGAGTACCGGCGCATGGCCCAGGACTCCCGGCACCAGCTCGCCTACCGCGTCCACTTCGCTGCCCTCGGATGGGCCGACTGCCAGGGTCACGCGAGCCTTGGCCCAGAGAAGCTGGCCGGTCTGCTGGGCAAGGAAGACCAGCCCCTGTCTGACCAGAGCACGACCAATGCCGTCATCCGCGCGAAGCGGCTGGACCTTGTGTCGCCCCGGTCCGGGGCCGCTTGCCTCGTTGTCCCGTCTCACCTCTTCCAGAAGAGGAAGGGTGCCCCGGTACCGTGCCGCATCCACCAAGACCGGTAAGTCGTGTCCTTGACGACTTCAGTCGGCCAGCTCGGCTTGTCGGCGCGGCGTGAGAGCCTCCGGGCATGAGCTACGACCTGGCTGTCTGGGAAGGCGAGCGGCCGGCGGACGACGACACCGCCGGCCGGGTCTTCACCGGCCTCTACAACCACTACATCGACGGCGAGGCCGATCACCCGCCGACCGAGCGCATCGCTTCCTACGTCGCTGCGCTTGTGGAGCGGTGGTGCGACATCACTGAAGACGAGGACGACACTTCACCCTGGTCGACAGGCCCTTTGATCGGCGAGGCCAGTGGTCCGCTGATTTACTTCGCGATGCGCTGGAGTATGGCTGACGAAGCTTCTGCGTATGCGGCGGACCTCGCGAAGTCGATGGGGCTTGTCTGCTTCGACCCGCAGCAGGACCGGCTCAGGTCCTGAACACCGCGCGCATGCGCCGGTACCAACCGAGGACGGCTCAACGCCGAGGGCGAGAGGGTGCCTTACCTTGCGCTTGTACTGACGGTGCAGGCGTGGTCAGCCAGCAAGCGCCACTAAACAGCGCTAGGTGGTCGGGCCGCGTTGACCCGCGAATCTTCTCCTCTCATTGCCTGCGGCCAGCGCCTATCAATGACACCTGCCGCTTCCAGGCAGTCATCACAGGCGTCCTCACGCTCCAGAAGCCACAAGTGATCGGAGGGCGCAATGCCGGCCTCCCGGATCCCGCACAGCGTCCTGTCGAAGATGCCGAAGGCATGGGAGACGCCAGCGGGAAGGCGGTCTGCAACAGCCCTCTCCCAGCGCATCTCCATGGGCAAATACGGGGGCCGCGAGATCTCGAACGCCTCGCCATCCCCATGGGTGCTGGCATGGCACCAGGGACAGGACCAAATCTCCGCTTCCCACGCAGTCGGCAGCGCCGGCCATCGCCACGTCGCCCGTCCACACACATCGCACTCCACGGGCGGATCCTCACACGCCTACGTGCACTGCCCCAACCCGCTGAGATCGCGCACGCCCTTGCTGGGGCCAAGACGCTCCCAGCACTTCCCTCGTGTGTAGCCAGAACACGTGCCGCGTGTACCGGCAAGGCTTCTGAGCTGTGGAAACGTACGCTGCCTCTCTTATCTTTTTGGCCTCATAGTGCGGCTCCTGATGGGGCCGACAGCAGAAAGCGGCATACCGAGCAGCAGCAAAGGGAAGCAGGGCGCGGCAGCGCCCTCAGCGGCAGAGGCAAGGGCGGCCAGGCCGCCATCGTCCGAGCCTGCTTCGGCAGAGCGGCCCCACAGGGGCCCATAGCGGCCCCGGTCGGGGCCGGACAGCAGTGGCGTGTGCGGCCGTCCATGCACAGACGCGACTATGCGCGTTGTCGCATAAATGGGCGGCTGCACGGCAGCTCTTGCCTGAAGTGGACTCGAAGCAGTTGGCTTGGGGCCCATGAAGTACACGCAGCTCGGACGCACCGGACTCAAGGTCAGCCGACTCGTCCTCGGCACGATGAACTTCGGTCCGCAGACAGACGAACCGACCAGCCACGGAATCCTGGATGCCGCCCTCGACGCGGGTCTGAATTTCGTAGATACAGCCAACGTGTATGGGTGGGGTGAGAACAAGGGGCGCACCGAGGAGATCATCGGCACCTGGTTCGCCCGGGGCGGTGGCCGACGCGAGAAGACGGTCCTGGCCACGAAGGTCTACGGCTCCATGTCCCGCGAGGGTGAGACCTGGCCCAACGAGGACCGGCTGTCGGCGCTGAACATCCGCCGGGCCGTCGAGGCCAGCCTCAAGCGGCTCCAGACCGACCACATCGACCTGTACCAGTTCCACCACATCGACCGCCGGACCCCCTTTGAGGAGATCTGGCAGGCCGTGGACGTACTGATCCAGCAGGGCAAGATCCTCTACGCGGGCTCCTCCAACTTCCCCGGCTACAAGATCGCCCAGGCCAACGAGACGGCCGCCCGGCGCGGCAGGGTCGGCCTGGTCAGCGAGCAGTGCCTGTACAACCTCGCCGAGCGCCGTGCGGAGATGGAGGTCATCCCGGCGGCCCAGGACTACGGCCTCGGGATCATCCCCTGGTCCCCGCTCCACGGAGGCCTGCTGGGCGGGGTCATCAAGAAGGAGGTCGAGGGCGGCCGACGCGCCTCGGGCCGGTCGGCGGACGCGCTGGCCAACAGCTCGGTACGGGCGCAGGTGCAGGCGTACGAGGATCTCCTCGACAAGCACGGCCTGGAACCCGGCGAGACCGCCCTGGCCTGGCTGCTCACTCAGCCGGGCGTGACGGGCCCCATCATCGGCCCGCGCACCGCCGAGCAGCTCGACAGCGCCCTGCGCGCGCTGGAGCTGGAGCTGTGCGAGGAGGTACTGGCCGGGCTGGACGAGATCTTCCCCGGCCCGGGGCCGTCCCCGGAGGCCTTCGCCTGGTGATCCAGTAGTACATCGGCCGTCGCCCCTTTCGACGGGGGCGGCGGCCCTCGCGTCACACTGGCATCAAAATGCCTGGTTGGGGGGGCGAAGAAAGGGACCGCTCACCTCGTCTGATCGCCGGGCATGCCGTACAGCCGTGCAAGATCGACAAGGATGATCCGGCTGTCACTCGCGGCCGCCGCGCGAAGTTCGGCGTCGAGTCCGGCTCCGCTGCAGCAGGCGAGCGAGGCGCCTTCCGTGTCGTATTTCTTGACGGCCAGCAGATCTCTGGCTCTGCGTAGCCGTTCGAGATGCCGGAGACCCATGATCTTTCCCCATTTGGCTTCGCCCAGGGCGATGACGCGTGGGCGCGCGCCGGGTTCATCGGGAGCGAGCGCGGCGACGTCGACCTGGATTGACTTTCGGGCCAAGGGGTTCGGCGCAGCCCACTACGCATCCCGGGCGAAGACATGATCGGATTTCAGGATCATCCACAGCCCACCTCTTAGAGGTATATCTCTAAGAGGTATACCTCTAAGGCTTGTCCGGACCTTTCCTGCGGTGGCTTGGGGCGCGCGTCGCACATGTGCTGTATGTCTTTTCTGCGTGACTCCCCACCGCGTCATCCTCAGCGCCGCCGTACCTCTCTATCTCTCGATGGTCGCCACGATGGCGGGCGGCCTGGTAATGGTCTCCACCCTGGGACGGTACGCGACCGCGACGCTGGCGGCGTTCGCCCTGGTCGGTGCGGTCTCCACTCCGGCTTCCGCCGCGGTGGCCGGGGCCACACGGGGACTGATGCCGTTCCTCGCACCGGTCCGCGACGCTCCGGACGCGGCCGTCCTCATCCTGCGGGACGCCCGGTGGCTGGCCGTCTCGGTCGGCGCGGCGGGTGCGATCGCCGTAACGTGCGTCCCGGCGATCGCCCGGCTCGGCGGGGTGCCCGGCGAGGTTGTCGGCGAACTCGGCATCTACCCGTTCCTGGCGGGGCTGAGCGTGCTGGTCATGGCCCTGGCCAGCGGCGCGAACTCGGCGCTCATCGCTCTCGGCCACAACAGGCAGGTTCTGTGGTCGGGCCTGGTGTCGACAGTCGTAATCGTGGCGCTGACCGCAGCCCTGGTCCCATGGCTGGGGCTGGCCGGGGCGGGGGCCGCCCAGGTCCTCTCCGCCTGCGCCGGGGCCGCCGTCTCCAACATCTGCCTGTGCAGGGTGCCCCTGCTGAAGGGCTATTCGCTCCGTCCGGGGAGGCCCCGAGCGAAGGAGATTCTCGCCCTGGCCAGAGTAGGCATCCCCCTGGCGGGTACCCTGCTGATCAAGTTCGCGGTGCTGGGTGTGGTGGCGTTCACGGCGACCAGGCTCGGTTCGGGTGACGGAGCGGTCCACTCGATCCTCACCTCCCTGATCGGGTTCATCATGGTCGCATCCATCGCAGTGGCGCAGGCCTCGGTGCCGGTGGTGGCCCGCGCCGCCGACGCACCCGAGGCGCGCCGCGCCGTCCGGACGGCACTCCTGATCGCGGTCGCCGGGGCGTCGGCCGGTGCGGCCGTACTGGTGCTGTCCGGCGACGGGATGATCACGATGTTCACAGACGACGCCGCCGTGGCGGACCGGGTACTCGCCCTGCTGCCACTGATGCTGTTGTCGGCGATGGCCGACGCCTGCCAGGCGGTGATGGGCTTCGGCCTCACCGCGCTCAAACGCTCCTCGGCGAGCCTGGTCTACTTCGTGATCCTGTACGGCCTGCTCGCCCTGGCCGCCTTCCCAGTGGCCGCGGTCGCGGGCCTCACCGGTCTCTGGATCACCCTGATCGTGACGAACCTGCTGCTCACCACCGCACAGGGGAGCGGTTTTCTCCGGTACAGCGCGATGGTCAGGTCGTCGGCCGTCCCGTGATGTCGCCCTGTTTTCGGCAACGCGGAGATGACCTTGGGGGAGACGAGACCCGTCCGAGCCGCCTCCGGACCCCGGAGACAGGGCATGATGACGGGATGGGGAGTAGGGCGGGGAATGTTGTGATCCGTATGCTCGCGGTGACCGTGCTGGCCGGGACGGCGGTGTTCGCGGGGCCGGGAGCGTCGGCCGACAGGGATCCGCCTTTCTTCATCATCAAGGACAGGCGCATCAACGAGTCGAGCGGGCTGGCGGTCTCTCCGACGCACAAGGACGTCTACTACACCCACAACGACAGTGGGGCCGGGCCGGTCTTCTACGCCCTCGGGCCCGACGGGCGGACCCGCGCGACGTTCACCCTCCAGGGGGTGACGGCCCGCGACTGGGAGGGGATGGCCGCCTCCAGGGATCCGCAGACCGGGCAGGCGCTGCTCTGGTTCGGCGACATCGGCGACAACTTCGACGGGGCGTGGCCCGACATCTCGGTCTACAAGGTGAACGAGCCCACGGTGCTGCGTGACGCCGTCCTCTCCGCCGTCCGCTACCGGTTCCGCTACGAGGACGGCGGGCACAACGCCGAGGGCATCATGGTGCATCCCCGCACCGGGCGGCTCTACATCGTGACCAAGCAGTTCGCCGGGGCGATCTACGCGGCCCCGAAGCGGTTGCGCACCGACAGGATCAACGTGCTCCGCAAGATCGGCCCCGCGCCCATCATGGCCACCGACGCCGCCTATGCCCCCGACGGGTCGAGTTTCGTGATCCGCACCTATTTCTCCGCCACGGTCTACCGCGCTCCCGGAGACCAGATCGCGCGAGTGTCGATGCCGCAGCTGCAGCAGGCTGAGTCGATCGCCTACACGGCCGACGGCAAGGCGTTGCTGACCGGCAGCGAAGGGGTGAACAGCCCGGTCTACCGTGTGCCGCTGCCCGCCGAGGTCCTCAGGGAGACGGCCCCGAAGCCCACCCCCACACCGCCGGTCAGCAGGAGCGCGGGCGCCGCGCTGGTGGCCGATACCAGGGCGGACGACGCCGCCGGCACCGGGGTGCCGAGCCTGGCCGTGGCCGCCTGGCTGGCGGTCGCGGCGGCGGCCACCGGCATCATCACCTTCGTCGCCCGCCGTACCCGTTAGAAGGTCTCCGCTCCGGGCGATACCCGCTGGTTGCCGGACAGCACACCGCAACCAAACGGCAATCCGCGCCCGTCATCCTTCAAAGTATGCGCGACCAGAGCACGCCTCCCGATCCGCCCAGTCCGCCCGCGGAGGTGAACTGCCCGGACTGCGGTGCCGCCCTCACCCGTGTGTATGACCGCTGTCCCCGCTGCGCGCTGCCGCTGCGGGGACCCGCGGCGATCAACCTGTGGCAGCTCGACGGGACACTGGCCAGGCTGCGGGTGAGGGAGACGGAGCTCCTGGCCCAGCGCGAGCTCCTGCTCGACCTGCTCCGGGCGGAACGGGCCCGCCACGTCGCGGGCGCCTTCGCCGTACAGCCGGAGGCTTCCGAGCCCGCGTCACCGGGACGTGCCGTACCCGCGTCACCGGGGCGTCCCGTACCCGCGTCACCGGGGCGTCCCGTACCTGCGGGGCCCGTGCTCTCCGTACCTCGGCGGGATGTCTCCCCCCGAGCCGTGCAGAACATGCTGCTCATCCTCGGCGGCCTGCTGCTGGCCGTCGCCGCCGTCGCCTTCACGGTCGTCAGCTGGGGGCACCTCGGCATCGGCGGCCGGGCCGTCATCCTCGCCGGGATCACCGGGCTGGCCCTCGCCGCGCCGAAGATCCTGGCGGGACGAGGGCTGGTCGCCACCGCCGAGACCATCGCCATGCTCGGTGTCGCCCTGCTCTTCCTGGACGGCTACGCGGCCCGCCGGGTCGGCCTGGCCGGGCTCGACGACCTCACCGAACTCCACTATGCCGCCCTGATTTTCGGCCTCGTCGCGCTGGTCATGGCGGCCTACTCGCGGCTGCTTCCGCTGAGGCTGCCGCTGCCGGTGGCGATCGTGCTCGCCCAGTTGCCGCTCCCGCTGTTCGCGCTGGGGGAGACGGCCGCCTGGCTCACCGCCGCACTCGCGGTGACGGCGGCCGCCGACGCCAATGCCTTCCTGCTGGCCGATCGCGTGGCGGTTCCGCAGGACGCGGGGCCGGAACGGGTCTCCGGGGTCCGGGTGGTGGCGGAACATCTGGCCAAGGCCAGGGTGACGCTGGGGTTCTGTTTCGGCGTGTTGTGGACGCTGAGCGTGGGCCACGGATGGCTGGACGCCTATCTGGGGTCGGCGTCGTACCTCCTCAACCGTGCCGATCTCCCGGCCTCCGTCCCGACCGGCGGGGTGCTGCTGATCCTGCTCGGCGTGCTCGGCGTGGCCGTCGCGCCCCGGGCGGCTCGGGGCAGGCGCACGGCCCTCACCGCGGGGTCGGCGTCCGCGCTGACCGCGGGACTGGCCGCGTCCGCCTGGCCGCTGCTCCCGGCTGACTGGCGGATCGCCGTGCACACCGTCGCGGCGCTGGCCGTGGCGGTGGCCGCGCTCCGTCTTCCCTGGCTGAGAGATCCCCTGGTCCGCCGGGCGGGTGCCCTCACCGCCGCGGTCCTGGCCGCGCTCACCGCGCTCCCGTTCCTGCCCGTGGTGATCTTCACGCTGGTCGCACCGCTCACCCGGCTGGACGACGTCTGGTCGGGAAGCCACAGAGCCGTCGGTGGTCTGGAGGCCATGCCATTCCCGCAGGGAGTCCTGGTGCTGGGGCTGCTGGCGGCGGCCTCGGCGGTGGCGGCCCGTCAGGGAAGGGCGGCCATGTGGCCCGTCGCCCTGGCCGTCGGCACGGTCACGGTGGCGGTCACCCCGACCGCCTTCGGCTGGAGCTACGCGGTGGATCTCGCGGTCCTGCTGGCCCTGGCTGTCACGCTCGTCACGCTCCTGGCCCTGGCCGGGCGGCCGTGGTGGGCGCGTGTCTTCGCGGTCCTGGCCGGACCGATCGCCCTGCTGGCCGTGGCCACCGCGCTCACCGAGCGGAGCACCACGTACGCGGCGCTCGCGGTCCTGCTGGTCGCGTGTGGCCTGGCCGCGTTCACCGCCAGGGTGCCCGGGGCGGCCGCGGCCGCCTTGGTGATGGCGGTGCTGTCGGCGACCGGCCTGATCTGGGCGGTCGCCACCGGGACGGGGTGGCAGCCGGCGGCCGGAGGGCTGTCTCTGTCCCTGGCCGTCGGTGCCCTGCTCGCCGGGCTTCTCGCCCTGCGCCGATGGTCCGCCGCCGGGGCGGTTGCCGTACCCGCGCCGGATGGGGCCACTGCGGAGCCGGACACGGAGCCCGCAGCGGAGAAGTCCGCGGCGGGGGAGGGAGTCGACGATCCGCGGCGGACGGGCGGGCTCGTGCTGGGGACCGTGCTCGCCATGCTCGCGCTGCTCTCCGTGCTCGGCGGCCTCGCCCGGATCCTCGGGTTCTACCGCCCCCTCGCCGCGCCGTGGACGGCCCTGAGAGCCCCCGCCGACCACCACCCGCTCCTCGTCGTGGTCACGGCTCTCGTCGGGGTCACGGCCGTGCTGGTCTTCTGGCAGTTCGCCGGGCGTAGGGGCGCGCTCAGGGCGGGTCTGGTGGCCTGGCCGGTGGTGCTGGCAGCACTGCCCCTCTCGGTCGCGTTGCCGTACGGGCTGGAGGTGGGGCTGTTTGTCGCCGGTCTGGCGCCGTTGGCGTGGATGGCCGCGCGGAGCCGTACCAACGGGGTGTTCGCCGGGACGGCGGCGCTCTGGACGGCCTCGATCGCGGTCTCCTGGGCGCTCATGAACAGACCCGCCACCCTGGCCGTGCTGCCGCTGGTGGCGGTGATCGCGGGGACGGTCGCGTGGTACGGGCGGGTGCGGGCCGTACGGGTCGCCGGGGCGGGGCTGGCGACGCTGCTCGCCGGGGCGGAGGCATTCGCCGCCGGGATGGCGCTGGATCTTCCGGTACGGCATGCGGCGTTCGGCGTGCTCGCCGTGGCCTGCCTGGCCGCGGCCGTGGCGGGCAGGTTCAGGAATTCCACGTCCGCGATCGGCGTGGAGACCGCCGGATACGCCCTCGCCGCCGTCGGCTTGCCGCTCGCCGCCGCCGATCTGCCGCTGGCCGGTCTGGCCTGCGCGGTGGTCGGCGTGCTGATGGCCGGTACGGCTCTCCGCGCCGACCGGCGGTGGGCGGGATACGTGGGGACCGGTCTCCTGCTGGTGGCCTCTTGGCTGCGGCTGCTCGCCTCCGACATCACCGTCGTCGAGGCGTACACGGTGCCGTTCTCGCTGGTCCTGCTGGCGTTCGGCTGGTGGCGGGCCAGGACCCGGGAGACGTCCTCCTGGGTCTCCTACGGATCCGGGCTCGCCTCCAGCCTGATCCCCAGCATGGTCGCGATGCTCGGCGACACCGGCTGGGTCCGGCCGTTGCTGCTCGGCGTGGTCTCGCTGGCCGTGCTGCTGGCCGGGGCGCGTCTCCGGCTCCAGGCTCCCGTGCTGCTCGGCGGTCTCACCCTGGCCGTTGTCGCCCTGCACGAGCTGACGCCGTGGATCGCGCAGATCGTCGTGACGGTGCCGCGCTGGGTGCCGATGGCGGCCGGTGGACTGCTGCTCGTCGTGGTCGGCGCGACCTACGAGGCGCGGCTGGGGGAGGTGCGCCGCCTCCGCGCGGCCTTCGGCCGGATGCGCTGACATTCCGCCCCGTGTGACGATCGCCGGTTTTCGGCGCAGAATCGCCCAAAAGTAATGGCTCACCCCTGGGAGGGCGGCGGATCGGCGGGTAGAGTCGCGGCCGTGAACATCGGGATCGTCGGCGCGGGAATCGTCGGTCTGGCGGTGGCCAGGGAGGTGGCGCGGACCCGTGGCGCCACGGTAACCGTCCTCGACAAGGAGGATCACGTCGGGGCCCATCAGACCGGCCACAACAGCGGGGTCGTCCACGCGGGGATCTACTACCCGCCGGGTTCGCTCAAGGCCCGCCTCTGCCGCGAGGGGGTGGCCCTGCTCAGGCAGTACTGCGCGGAGCACCGCATCCCCTATGAGGAGGTCGGCAAGCTCGTCGTCGCCTCCACCGCGGCCGAGCGGCCGGGACTGCGGAGGATCGCCGAGCGCGCCCGCGCCAACGGGGTTCCGGGCATCGCCGAGCTGGACGCGCTGGCGCTGCGCGAGATCGAACCGCACACCGTCGGGGTGGCCGCCGTGCACTCCCCACACACCGCGATCGCCGACTTCCCCGCCGTCGCCCGCCGCCTGGCCCGGGACGTGGAGGAGACGGGCGGCTCGGTGCTGCTCTCCCACCCGGTCCGCGCCCTGCGGGAGACCGCGGGCGGGGTGGACGTGCTGGCCGGGCAGCGGAGGCTGAGGTTCGACCGGCTGATCGTCTGCGCCGGGCTGGGCACCGACCCCGTCGCCCGGATGGCCGGGGCCGTCGGCGACGTGCGGATCGTCCCCTTCCGCGGGGAGTACTACGCGCTGGCCGGTACGGCGAGGGACCTGGTCCGCGGACTGATCTACCCGGTGCCCGACCCCCGCTACCCGTTCCTCGGCGTCCATCTGACCCGCAGGATCGACGGTGAGGTGCTGGTCGGTCCCAACGCGGTCATGGCGCTGGCGCTGGAGGGCTACTCCTGGGGTGACATCGATCTCACCGACCTGCGCCGGGTCCTGGCCTGGGAGGGCACCCGGCGGCTGGCCGCCGCCCACTGGCGGACCGGGGTGCGGGAGGTGCTCGGCTCGATGACCAAGGGATCCTTCCTGTCGGCCGCGCGCCGCTACGTGCCCGCGCTCACCAGAGCCGATCTGGTCAGGACGGCCGGTGGGGTCCGGGCCCAGGCCGTGGCCAGGGACGGGAGCATGCTCGACGACTTCGCGATCGACGTGCACGGCCGGGTCGTCCTGGTGCGGAACGCCCCCTCACCGGCGGCGACATCCAGTTTGGCGATCGCCAGGCATATTGTGGGGTTAACCTCGGAGCTGAATCTTTAACTGCTCTTTCATGTGGGCGAGTGAAAATAAAACCCGTGACCGATGTACCCGAAGCCAGTCTGCTGATCGTCGAGGACGAGCCCAACATCCTCGAACTCCTGGCCGCGAGCCTGCGATTCGCCGGGTTCGGGGTGAACACGGCGGGCAACGGAACCGATGCCGTGGCCGCGGTCCAGCGCCATCGCCCCGACCTCATCGTCCTCGACGTGATGCTGCCCGACATGGATGGATTCGATGTCGTGCGACGCCTGCGCGGCGGTGGCACCGACACGCCCGTGGTCTTCCTCACCGCCCGTGACGCCGTCGAGGACAAGATCCGGGGGCTTACGGCCGGCGGCGACGACTACGTGACCAAGCCGTTCAGTCTGGAGGAGGTCGTGGCCCGGATCCGGGCCGTGCTCCGCCGTACCGGCTCGGGAGATCTCCTCGCCCGGCCGCCCCGGCTCACCTTCGCCGACGTCGAACTCGACGAGGAGAGCCACGAGGTGTGGCGCAACGGCAGGGCCGTGGCGCTGTCGCCGACGGAGTTCAAGCTCCTGCGCTACTTCATGGCGAACGCCGGCCGGGTGCTGTCGAAGGCCCAGATCCTCGACCACGTGTGGGACTACGACTTCCGAGGCGATGTCGGGATCGTGGAGTCCTACGTCTCCGTCCTCCGCCGGAAGATCGACAACACCGAACCCCGGCTGATCCACACCCTGCGCGGAGTCGGCTACGTGCTGCGTGTCCCCCCTCTCAGTGATGATCAATAGGACCCCGCTGCGGGTGAGGCTGATCGCGGTCATCCTGCTCCTGCTGGTCATCGCGCTCACCCTCATCGGCATCGGCAGTGTCTCGATCATGCGCGGCTACCTCATCGACCGGGTGGACAGCCAGATAGAGCTGACGGCCGAGAACGTGCTGCGCCGCCTGGGCCGCGGTGCCATCACCCTGGTCGGCAAGCCGCTCCCGGCCGACACCAAGGTGGAGTTCCGCAACTCCGAAGGCGCGATCATCCTCCAGTTCAGCGGTGCCGACGTGGAGGACAAACCCGCTCTGCGGATCCCCGCGGGCCGGGGACCCGGAACGTTCGACAACGATGAGTGGCGGATCCGCATCACCCCTCTGGACAGGGGCAGAAGTCTCGTCACGGCCGTGGACATGTCCGAGGTCCGGCAGATCATCGGCCAGCTCGCGCTGGTGGAGCTGCTCGGCGGCGGCGGGCTGATGCTGACACTCGCCGGGATGGGGGTGGTGATCATACGGCGGAGCCTGCGCCCGCTGGAGGAGATCGAGCGCACCGCCCAGGCCATCGCCGCCGGAGACCTGAGCCGCCGCGTCCCCGATGCCGACCCGCGCACCGAGGTCGGCCGTCTCGGCCAGTCGCTGAACGGCATGCTCACCCAGATCGAGACGGCCTTCCAGGCCCGGTCGGAGTCGGAGGCATCGGCCCGCCGCTCCGAGGAGCGCATGCGCAGGTTCGTCGCCGACGCCTCGCACGAACTCCGTACCCCGCTGACCTCGATCCGCGGTTTCGCCGAGTTCTACCGGCAGGCGCCCGACATCGACGCCGCACCGCTGCTGCGCAGGGTGGAGTCCGAGGCGGTCCGGATGGGCCTACTGGTCGACGACCTGCTCATGCTCGCCCGGATGGACCAGCAGCGGCCGATGGCCGTGCGCCCGGTGGACCTGCTCGCCATCGCCGCCGACACCGTCCACGACGCCCGGATTCTCGCCCCCAACCGTCAGGTGACCCTCTCGGTGGACGGGTCCGCGCTCATCGTCTCCGGTGACGAGGTACGGCTCCGCCAGGTCGTGGGCAATCTGATGACGAACGCGCTCACCCACACGCCGGACGGCACCCCCGTGCGGATAGTGCTCTCCGCCTGCGACGGCATGGCGGTCATCGAGGTGGCCGACGAGGGCCCGGGTCTCGACGCCGAGCAGTGTGAGCGTGTCTTCGAGCGGTTCTACCGCGTCGACTCCGCCCGTGGCCGCCGCGCGCCCGAGGACGGCGGCAGCGGGCTCGGCCTGGCCATCGTCGCGGCCATCGTCGACGCCCACGGCGGTACGGTCGCCGTGGAGTCATACCTGGGCAAGGGCTCGGCGTTCCGGGTCTCCCTCCCGCTGGCCGTCGGGGACGACTGACGGGCGGGGTGTTCCGGGTCACGCCCGCGCCCCACGGACCGGGAGGCTCAGGAGCCTCCCGGCCAGCTGCTGTCGGGGAACCCGCCGGTGGCCGTGCCGCCGGGGAGCACCACCCGGTCGTTCTCCCGCAGACCTGAGAGGATCTCGACGTACTGGTCGCTGCGGACTCCGGTCTCCACGACGCGCTCGACGCCGCCCTGAACGGTGACCACCGAAGCTCCGTCCTTGGACCTTACGGCCGGGGCCGGAAGGTAGAGGGCCTGCTCCGACTCGGCGACGGTCACCCTGACCGTGGCGGTCTGGCCGACCAGGAGGTCTCCGGGAGCCTCGTCGAACGCGACCGTGACCCCGTACCTCACCAGCTGCCCGGTGGTGGTGGCCGTGGGCGCGATGCGGGTCACCTTGCCGGTGTACTCCTTGCCCTCCCGGGTGGCCAGCGTGATCGCCGCGGGCTGTCCCAGCTTCAGTCTGCCCACGTCCGACTCGGTGACCAGTGCCTCTACCTGGAGCTCGTCGAGGTTCCCGAGGGTGACGAACGCGCTGGTGCCCACGTTGTCGCCGACGGCCCCGGCCACCGACAGGACGGTGCCGTCCGCCGGGGCGACGATCCGCACACCCGCCAGCTCCTCCCTGGCGTCCGTCAGCTCCGCCTCCGCGCGCTTCACGTCGGCCTCGGCCTGCTCCACGCTGAGCATCCGCTGCCCGCCGTTGCCACTGCCGTTGCCGTTACCGACGCCGTTGCGGCTGCCGACGCCGTTGCCACCGCCGTTGCCGTTGCGGCCGTCGTTGCCGCCGTTCTGAGCGGGACGCGGGCCGGAGCTCTGTCCCGGGCATGCGGTGGGCTGTGGCGTGGGAGTCCGGCCGTGGGTCGGCTCCTGGCTGTCGCCGGGTTTCGCGGTCCTGGTGGCGGCAGGAGTGGGCCTGGGCGATGAGCTGGGCCCGGGGTGCCCGCTCGCCGTGGGGATCGGGCCAGGCCACGTGGGTTCCGCGTCCGCGGGTGGTGCGGCGGTCACGGTGACGGTGGCCGTGGCCGTCACGGTGACCGTCGGGGTCGCCGTCACCGTGACGGTCACCGTCGGCGCGGGCTCGGGCGAATCTTCGGAGGGCGTCGGAGTCGGAGTCGGGGTCGGGGTCGGGGTCGGGGTCGGGGCTGGTGACAGCGCCGAGCTCCGCATGAGTCCGGGGAAGTATCCGGCCGGGACCACCACCACTACCGGCTGCTCCGAGCCGACCGGCGTGGGCGGGTGAGCCGGACCGGCCGTTCCGGTCGGGCCCGGCGTGCCACTCGGCCGGGGCGCGGCGGTGGGACCCGTCGACGGGACCGGCCGCGCGGTGGGTTCGCAGCCTGGCTGCCGGGCGGAGCCGTTCCGCGTCCGGCCCTGGCCCTGGTCCTGGCCCTGGGTCCGGTCCTGACCCAGGCCTTGGTTCTGGCCCTGACCCTGACCCTGACCTTGGTTCTGGCCCTGGATCTGAGGCTGTGCCGTCGCAGCGGTTTCGGCTCCGTCCAGCGCCTCCCGGGCCGCCGACAGCCGCGCCTTGGCCGCGGTGTGGCGCTCGCGTGCGGGCGCGGAGTCGATCCTGGCCAGCACGTCGCCCTTGCCGACCTTGTCTCCGGCCTTGACGTAGACCTTCGTGACCGTGCCCGATCCGCCGAAGGCCAGCTCGCGGGTGCCGTCGTCCACGGTGTTGCCCGCCGCGGACACCTCGGCCGTCACCGTTCCCCGCCGGGCGGAGGCGAGTTCCACGCGAGTCGCCGGAGCCGTGCCGTCATCAAGCGTGTAGAGCACACCCGCACCCACCAGGACGAGGGCTGCCAGCGTGAGCCCTCCCGTCCGCAGGGTCTTCGGGAGATTGGTCGGTCTCATGACGGACCATTTTGTCCTGCTCGATTCACTCTCTCCTCACAAATACCTGAAGATTTCCTCCGGATCTCGGGCACTTGCCGGAAGTCTGCAGGAAACCTTCAGCCAGAGTCGGTGGTGCGTCTCAGGAAAGTACGCCAAAGTACGACGCTGTGAAGTTGTCGACCAAGCGCAGAGCGCTGATCGTGAACGGGACCCTCACGGTCCTGTTGCTGGGCGGCGCGGGGATCGCCTACTCCTCTCTCGGCGGGGGAGTCTCCTCCGCCGGCGTCGCGGCGCGGACGGTTTCGGCGACCCGGAGCACGGTCGTCGCCTCGGTGTCCGCCTCCGGGGCGGTGGCGAGCGCCCAGGCGCGCTCCCTCGGCTTCGGGTCGAGCGGCACGGTGAAGAAGATCTACGTCAAGGTCGGGGACAAGGTCACCAAGGGGCAGGTTCTCGCCCGGCTGGACGACAGGTCCGCCCGGGAGAGTCTCGACGCCGCCGCCGCGGCCCTCGACTCCGCCGACGACGACACCTCCACCGCCGCCGCCTACGCCCAGTACGTCAACGCCAGGAACACCTACCGGGCGGCCCAGCGCACGGTGGCGGGCACCGTCATCAAGGCCCCGTTCGCCGGCACGATCACCGCCGTCAACGGCACGGTCGGAGGTTCCTCCGGCTCCTCCGCGGCCCCGCCGTCCGGCGGCTCCGGTGATTCCAGCGCCAGGGCGAACGGCTCCGCGGACAAGGGCTCCGCCGGCTTCATCGAGCTCGCCGACACCAAGAAGCTCCAGCTCGTCGGCGACTTCAGCGAGTCCGACGTCACCAGGCTCAAGGTCGGGCAGCCGGCCTCGATCCGGTTCGACGCGCTGACCGGCGTCACCGCGACCGGCAAGGTCACCCAGATCCAGCCGACCGCCGCCACCAGCAACAACGTGGTCCAGTATCCGGTGACGATCTCCTTCACCAAGACACCAAAGGAGGTACGGCTCGGCCAGACCGCCACGGTCGAGGTGGTCATCGACCAGGCCGAGAACGTGCTCGCGGTCCCCTCGACGGTGGTCTCCACGGCGGGTGGCCGGAGCACCGTGACCGTCCTGCGGGACGGCCAGCAGGTGCCGGTCCAGGTCGAGGTCGGCATCAGGGGCGACGCGCTCACCGAGATCACGTCAGGGATCGGGGAGCGCGACCTGATCGTCCGCCCGGCGACCACCGGTAACCCCCAGCAGGGCGGCGGTTTCCCCGGCTTCGGCGGCGGTGGCGGTGGCGGCGGTGGCGGTCCTGTCCGTGTCGGCGGTGGCGGCGGCGGTTTCGGCGGAGGTGGCCGATGACCGCGCCCGTCCTGTCCGTCCAGGACCTCTGGAAGGTCTACGGCGACGGCGACGCCGAGGTCCGCGCCCTGCGGGGGGTGTCCCTCACCGTTGAGCGGGGCGACTACGTGGCCATCATGGGCGCCTCCGGCTCGGGCAAGTCCACGCTCATGAACATTCTGGGCTGCCTGGACGTGCCCTCCTCCGGCCGCTACCTCATCGACGGCACCGACGTCGGATCGCTGGACGAGCACCAGCTCGCCATCCTGCGCAACCGGAAGATCGGCTTCGTGTTCCAGTCGTTCAACCTGATCCCCCGGATGAGCGCGCTCGCCAACGTCGAACTGCCCATGGCGTACGGCGGGGTCGGCGCGGCCGAGCGGCGCGCCCGTGCCCTGGCGGCCCTGGATCAGGTCGGCCTGACCGACCGGGTCCGCCACGAGCCCAACGAGCTCTCCGGCGGCCAGCAGCAGCGGGTGGCCGTGGCCAGGGCACTGGTCACCTCGCCCTCCCTCCTGCTCGCCGACGAGCCGACCGGAAACCTCGACACCAAGTCCACCGGGGACGTGCTGGAGATCCTCGACCGGCTGAGTGACTCGGGCCGGACAATTGTGATCATCACCCACGAGGATGACGTGGCCACGCACGCCAAGCGGGTCATCCGCCTGGTGGACGGCCAGATCGTCGAGGACCGCCGTCAGGCGCCCGTCGACGGCCCCCCGCCCCGTATGCACATGCCGGAGGTCCCCGCGTGAGCTGGTTCGAGATCTTCCGGTTCGCTCTCCGCGGGCTGGCGGCGAACAAGCTGCGCAGCTTCCTGACCACGCTCGGCATTCTCATCGGGGTGGCCGCGGTGATCCTGCTGGTCGCCTTCGGTGAGGGCGCCTCGCAGAGCATCCAGCAGAGCATCCAGCGGCTCGGCTCCAACACCCTCACCGTCTCCCCCTCCTTCTCCGGGGGTGGTCCCGGCGGAGGCGGCGGTCAGGGCGCCGGGCAGCGGACGCAGGCCGGGCCGCGCACGCAGGCCAGGCAGCTCACGCTGGACGACGCCAGGGCGCTGGCCGACCGCGAGCAGGCCCCCTCGGTCAGGAGCGTGTCCCCGGTGGTGACCGCTATGTCGGCCACCGCCGTCTACGAGGGGGCGAGCCACACGGTCGCCCAGCTCGTCGGCACCTACCCGAGCTACTTCGAGGCGACGAACAAGCCCGTCGAGAGCGGCTCCTACTTCGTCAACGACGACGTGCTCGCCGCCCGGAAGGTCATGGTGATCGGGCAGACCGTGGCCGAGGAGCTGTTCGGCGCGGTGGACCCCGTCGGCAAGCAGATCAGCGTCTCCGGCGTGCCGTTCACGGTGGTCGGGGTGCTCAAGGAGCTGGGCTCCGCGGGGATGCAGGACGCCAACGACGTCGCGATCGTGCCGCTGCCCGCCGTACAGCAGAGCCTGACCGGGTTCGGCTCGCTCGGCTCCATCATCGTGCAGGCGACCGGCGCCGACACGACGGAGTCGGCGCAGGCCGAGGTTACGGACATCCTCAACCAGCGGCACGGCATCACCCCCACGGGCATCGCCGACTACCGCATCCTGAACCAGGCCACCCTGCAGGAGACCGTCAGCTCGACCATCGGCATCTTCACCGCCCTGCTCGGTGCGGTCGCCGCCATCTCCCTGCTGGTCGGCGGCATCGGCATCACCAACATCATGCTGGTCACCGTCACCGAGCGGACCAGGGAGATCGGCATCAGGAAGGCCATCGGCGCGCCCAGAAGCGCGATCCTCGGTCAGTTCCTCCTGGAGGCGACGGTGCTGAGCCTGGTGGGCGGCCTGTCAGGCGTGGTGATCGCGTTCATCGGCAGCCGGTTCACGATCGCGGGCATCGCGCCGGTGATCGTACCGTCCTCGATCGTGCTGGCCCTCGGCGTCTGCGTCGGTATCGGGCTGTTCTTCGGCGGCTACCCCGCCAACCGGGCGGCCAGGCTCCGGCCCATCCAGGCACTGCGCCACGAGTGACCCGTACGGCTTACGCAAGGAGACAGACATGGGCGAAAACGCGGATGAGACGGCCCCGTCCGGGAAGATGCTGGAGACCTCCCCCTTCCGGGGTGATCTGGAGAGCGAGCTGGTGGTCCGGCCGAAGCGCGGGCTCTCCAGGCTCACACTGGTGCTCGGTGCCGGAGTGATGCTCGTCGCCGGGGTGATCGTGGGCATCCAGGCGCAGAAGGCGATGGGCGGTCCGGCCGGAGCCTCCGTACGGCCGGATGCCGTGATGCGCCAGGGCATGGGTCCCGGCGGGTTCGGAGGCGGCTCCGGCGGGCCGGGCGGCTTCGGCGGCGGCCAGCAGGGCGGCCCGGGGGGACGGGGCGGTCAGGGCGGGGCGGCCGTCGGCACAGTGCAGCGGGTGGACGGGGACAAGGTCTACGTCACCACCATGGACGGGTCCGTCGTCACCGTTAACACCAGCGGCGAGACGGCCGTCCGGGTGACAAAGGAGGGCAAGGTCGCCGACCTCAAGCCGGGCGGCATGGTGGTCGTCCAGGGGGCCAGGGCCGAGGACGGTTCGATCACCGCCACTACGATCAACGAGGGAGGCGGCCGCCGGTGACGGCCCGGCTCCCGGGAAACGTTCTCTCAGGAAACGTTCAGCCGGAGCTGAGCTGCGTTCCAGCGGCGTGAGCGAGCCTCGTTGTTGTGCTGGAGAGAGTTGAGGCCAGGTTGCTGGTCGTGGATGACGAGCCGAACATCCGCGAGTTGCTCTCGGCCAGTCTGCGCAGGTCCGGGTTCGAGGTGGTGACCGCCGTGGACGGCCGGGAGGCCGTGCACTTCGCGCAGCGGATCCGTCCCGACCTCGTGGTGCTGGACGTGATGCTGCCCGACATGGACGGCTTCGCGGTCGCCGGGCGGCTACGGGAGATGGGCGGGCAGATGCCGGTGGTCTTCCTGACCGCGCGGGACGCGACCGACGACAAGGTCGCGGGCCTGCGCGTGGCGGACGACTACGTGACCAAGCCGTTCAGCCTGGAGGAGGTCCTCGCCCGGATCCGGGCGGTGCTCCGCCGTACGAGAGGGGACCTCGATCTCCCCTCCCGCCTCCAGGTCGGCGATCTGGAGCTGGACGAGGAGGGGCATCAGGTGTGGCGGGCGGGTAAGCCGGTACGGCTGTCGCCCACCGAGTTCAAGCTGCTGCACTACTTCATGGTCAACACCGGCCGGGCCCTGTCCAAGGCGCAGATCCTGGATCACGTCTGGAACTACGACTTCGGCGGCGACGCCGGGGTCGTCGAATCCTACGTCTCCTACCTCCGCCGGAAGGTCGACATGACTGAGCCGCGACTCATCCACACCCTGCGTGGCGTGGGCTATGTCCTGCGGCTACCGCAGGGTGATTGAACATTCAGCTAATCCTCAGCTCGGCCTCACCTGATCCTGAGTTTCGGTTGTTCCAATGGGCGACGCGGGACCCCGATCACTCCGTGCTCACCTGACGGGTCCGGACCCGTCTCCAGCTGCGGGGGAGACGGATCCGGTACGGCCCCCACGTGAAGCCCGGGGTAAGGCCCCACCGCTCTACCGAGTTCGCCCCCGTGACCCGGTCGAGCGGTGGGGCCACATCACGTCTAGCGGCCCTTCTGGCGGGAAGAATCGCTCCTGTGAGTGGGAGCGATGGTCTGCTGGGGGCGCTGCGGGAGTTACGGGGCCACCTTGACCTCGCCCTGTTCCCGCTCGTGGCCGGCGACGTCGGAAGCGACCGCCGGGCGCTGCGCGAGCTGACCGGCCAGCTCGACGACTACCTGCTCCCGCGCCTGAGCGCGATCGACGCCCCGCTGCTGGCCGTCGTCGGCGGCTCCACCGGAGCGGGCAAGTCGACCCTGGTCAACTCCCTGGTCGGCGCCGACGTCTCCGAGCCCGGTGTCCTGCGGCCCACCACGCTGGCCCCCACCCTGGCCGTCAGCCCCGCCGACCAGGCCTGGTTCACCGCCCAGCACGTCCTGCCCGGCCTCCCCCGCGTCACGGGAGAGGGCCGTGGCGAGCCGGGCACGCTCCGGGTGGTCACCGTCCCCACTCTCCCGCCCGGCCTGGCCCTTCTCGACGCACCGGACATCGACTCGGTCGTCACCGCGAACCGCGAGCTGGCCGCCCAGCTCCTCGCCGCCGCCGACCTCTGGCTGTTCACCACCACCGCGGCCCGCTACGCGGACGAGGTGCCGTGGGGCTTCCTCCGTGTCGCCAGGGAGCGGAGCACGGCCATGGCCGTCATCCTGTCGCGGGTTCCGCCGGAGGCGCTGGGGGTGGTGAAGAGGGACCTGGCCCGGCTGCTGGAGGCCAACGGGCTGGGCGGGACGCGCCTGTTCGAGGTGCCGGAGCTGGTGCTGCCCGAGGAGAACGCCCGGCTGCCGCGTCCGGCGGTCGCCCCCGTCGCCGACTGGCTGACCGGCATCGCGGCCGACTCACAGGCCCGCGCCGACGTGGTGCGCCAGACCCTGTCCGGTGCCCTGGAGAGCCTCGCCACCCGGGTCCCCGCCCTCGCCGACGCCGTGGACCGCCAGCACGCCGTGGCGGCCGAGCTCCGCTCGATGGCGGACGCCGCCTACGCCGGAGGTCTGGCCATGTTCGACGAGGGCATGCTGGACGGGTCGCTGCTCCGGGGTGAGGTGCTGGCACGCTGGCAGGACTTCATCGGGACCGGCGACCTGATGCGCTCCCTGGAGAACCGGGTGGGCCGGTTCAGGGACCAGCTGGTGGCGCTGCTCACCGGCCGGCCCGCGCCCGAGAGCGGGCTGCGGGTGGCTCTGGAGAGCGGGGTGGAGTCGCTGATCAGAGCCTCGGCCGACACCGCCGCCGAACGCGTGCTGGAATCGTGGTCGTCGCACCCGTCGGGGCGCGCCCTGCTCGAAGAGGCCGGGGTCGCCGAGGCCGGGCGGCTCGGCAGGGCCTCGGCCGACCTGCCCGCACGGACGGAGGCGGCGCTCCGGAGCTGGCAGGGATACGTGCTCGGCCTGGTCCGCGAGGAGGGCGCCGACAGACGGACCACCGCCCGGCTCACCTCCTACGGGGTGAACGCGGCGGGGCTGCTGCTGATGCTCGCGGTGTTCGCCTCCACCGGAGGCCTGACCGGGATCGAGGTCGGCATCGCCGGAGGCACCAGCGTGCTGAGCCAGAAACTCCTGGAGGCCGCCTTCGGAGACCAGGCCGTCCGCACCCTCACCGTCAAGGCCCGCACCGACCTGCGGGCCCGCGCCGCCGCCCTCCTCGGTGCGGAGGCCACCCGCTTCACCTCCATCCTCGACGCCGTCCAGCCCCCGGAGGACGCCGCCGCCGCCCTCCGCGCCGCCGTGCACGCCGTACGGGATCACCAGCGCGAGATCCCGGCCGCGGGCCCACCGGCCGCGCTGCCGTCAGGGGAGCGGCAGGGAGGCGAGAGGTGAAGGTGCTGCGACGCAAGAGCGCGGTCTCCCTGGACGACCGGCTGAACGGGCTGGCGGAGGCCGCCGACCTCGCAGACGGGCGGCTGGGCGCCGACGCGGTGGCCGAGGCGCGTTCCGTGGTCTCCCGCGCCGGGGTACGGCGGAGCCTGTCGGTGGACCACACCGTGGTCGCCCTGGCCGGAGCCACCGGCAGCGGCAAGTCCTCGCTGTTCAACCTGGTGTCCGGCACCTCTCTCGCCGCCGTGGGAGTGACCCGCCCGACCACCTCCGCCGCGCAGGCCGCGCTCTGGGAGGGCGCGGGGTCCGGGCCGTTGCTCGACTGGCTGGAGATTCCCCGCCGCCACGAGGTACCGTCCGCCGGCCCCTCGCGCGCGGCCGGGTTGATCCTGCTGGACCTGCCCGACCACGACTCGATCGAGCCGACGCACCGGCTGGAGGTGGACCGGCTCGTCGAGCTGGTCGATCTGCTGGTGTGGGTGCTCGACCCGCAGAAGTACGCCGACGCGGCCGTGCACGAGCGGTATCTCCGCCCGCTGGCCCGGCATCGGGGCGTCATGGTCGTCGTCCTCAACCAGATCGACCGGCTGACCCCGGCCGCCACCGAGCGGTGCCTGAAGGACCTGCGGAGGCTGCTCGACGGGGACGGGCTGGCCGGGGTGCCGCTGCTCGGCGTCTCGGCGCGCACCGGGACGGGCCTCCCCGAACTGCGTTCCCTGCTCGCCTCCCGGGTCGCCGACCGGCGATCCTGGGCCACCCGGCTGGCCGCCGACGTCGGCACGGCCGCGGACACGCTGGTCAGGGCGTCCACCGGTGGCTCCGCACGGTCCGGCCCGGCGTTGGGTGCCGGCTCCGCGGCGAGCCCCGGTTCCCGTTACGGGGCGGGTGCCGGTTCCGGCGCGGTCGCGATGGCGGTGGCGCCGGAGGTGCCCGTGGACGGCCTCGCCGGCCCCCTGGCCGCCGCGCTGTCGGAGGCGGCGGGGGTGCCGGTCGTCGTCGAGGCCGTGGCCAAGGCACACCGGCACCGCTCGGTCGCCGCCACCGGCTGGCCGCTGACCCGGTGGATCCGCAGGTTACGGCCCGACCCGCTCCGCCGCCTCCGCCTGAGCACCCCCGCGGTCCGCGACTCCGGCGGACCCGTGGGGCGGACCTCGATTCCCGTCACGACCGCCGTGCAGCGCTCCCGGATGGACACCGCGATCCGCGAGACCGCCGAGGCCGCTTCGGCGGGACTGCCCGCACCGTGGGCGGCGGCCGTACGGCAGGCGGCCCGCTCGCACGGGGACGAGCTGGAGGACGGCCTCGACCGGGCCGTGGCCATCACCTCGCTCGGCGCGGCCAGGCATCCTGTCTGGTGGCGGGTGGCCGGGCTGGCACAGTGGACGGTGTTCGCGGCCATGCTGGCGGGTGTGCTGTGGCTGCTCGGCCTGCTGGGGATGGGCTATCTCCGGCTCCCGCAGCCGTACCTGCCGACCGTGGGCGAGCTGCCCTGGCCCGCCCTGCTGCTGGCCGGCGGGGTCATCCTCGGGCTGGTGATCGCGTGGCTCTCCCGGGTGGCCGCCTGGCTGGGCGGTCGCCGGCGGGCACGCAGGGCGGCCGGAGCGCTGCGCGCGAGCGTGGACGAGGTCGCCCGCGAGCTCGTGCTGGCGCCCGTGAACGAGGAGCTGTCCCGCTACCGCCGGTTCACCGAGGCGATCACGGTGGCCCGGGACGGCGACGCCGGTTAGGCCCCGTCCCGGGATCCCCGCCCGGCGTGGCCGGAGCCACCGGGGTCACGGCTACGGCAGGCGGCCGACGCCGCCGAGGACGGTGGGTTTGGTGAGGTCGATCTCGGCCTCCCACTCCCGTTCGGGCCGCCAGGCGGACACCGGAACGAGGCCTGGTTCGAGCAGCTCCAGGCCGTCGAAGTAGGCCGCGATCTCGGCATGGTCCCGCGGCTTGACCGAGCCCGTCGCGGTCTTGTTGTAGAGGTCGCGGACATTCTGGTCGGTCTGGCCGCCGATCTCACCGGTGTACCCGTGCGAGATGGCCAGGTAGCTCCCGGGCGCCATGCTCTCGCGGAGCCGCGTGACGATCGAGGCCGCGTCCTTGTCGTCGGGGACGAAGTGCAGGATCGCGAGCATGAGCACGGCGACGGGCTGGGAGAGGTCCAGATGCCGCCGGACCTCGGGGTCGTCGAGGATCGCCTCCGGGGCGTTGACGTCGCCATGGACGACAATGGTGTCGGGGTTGTCGGTGAGCAGGGCGCGGGCGTGGGCCAGCACGATGGGGTCGTTGTCCACATAGACGACCCGGGCGTCGGGAGCCACGTCCCGGGCCACCTGGTGGACGTTCTGCTGGGTGGGCAGGCCGGCGCCGATGTCGAGGAACTGCCTGACCCCGGACTCGGCCATGAGCCGTACGGCCCGGCCGAGGAACTCGCGGTTGGCCCGCGCGACCTCGCGGATGTTCGGCACCAACGAGATCATCTTCTCGGCGGCCTCGTGGTCGGACGCGAAGTTGTCCTTGCCGCCGAGGTAGTAGTCGTACATTCGCGCCACGCTCGGAATGCTCGGATCGATCCCGGACGGCACCCGCTCCGTGCTCATCTCACCACTCCTTGATCGCCCTTAATGATCTTAAGTTAGCCGACGAATCACTATTTTTCGCGACAAAAACTGATTCCTCGTCGCGAACTTGGCGGCGATGCCACCCGTCACCCTCGTGCGCCGTCCCGCCCCGTCCCGCGGAGTTCGACGGCGAGACGGGTGAATCAGGGCAGAGCGGCGCACTCTCTTGACATTGACGCTCCCTAGAGAGAGCATTGCTCTCGAAAGAGATCGACGAACGCATCTCGCCTGCCGATGGAGCTACCGTGACCACTTCTGCCCCTCCCCGTGCTCGCCTGAGTGCCATGTCCCTCATCGGGGCCGGTGTGCTTTTCCTCCTCTATCCCGTGGTGCGGCCGTACTCCGACGAGACGACGATGGCGGGCGCCCAGGCGATGGCCTCTTCCGCCTGGATGGCTTCACATCTGTACGCCATGGCCGGTTTCATCCTGTTCACGCTGGGGCTGCTGGGCCTGCACCTCGTGCTGGACCAGCGCCTCACCCTCCGGGCCGTCGCGGTGACATGGATCGGGGCGGGGCTCACGCTGCCCTACTACGGTGCCGAGGTCTTCGGCCTGAACGTCATCGCCCACCGCGCCGTGCAGGCACAGGACACCTCACTGCTGGAACTCGCCAACGAGTTCCGCTTCGGCTCCGCCGCGGCCACCATGTTCGCGACCGGCCTCGTGCTCCTCGGCGTCGGCGCGGTGATGGCAGCCGTCGCGGTCTGGCGTTCGGGCACGCTGCCCCGCTGGAGTGCCATCCCGCTCGCCGCTGGTTTCGCCCTGTTCATCCCGCAGTTCTTCAGCACGCCGGAGCTCCGCATCGCCCACGGCGCCCTGATCACGATCGGCGGTGTCTGGCTCGGCCTGGCCATGTGGCGGGCGCGGCGCCCCTCCGTGAGCGGAGGAGACCGGAAAATCTCCGCGGCCGCTGTCGATTCCCTGGCAACCCGCTCGTAGGAGACGTGGAGGACGGCAACGACGATCCGAGGGGTGAAACGGGAACCCCGGTAACGGGGAACGTTGCCCCGGCGACGCGGCCGTTCGCTGACCCTCACCGAGAAACACTGAGAATCAGCGAACGGCCGCTGACAGGCCCGGACCGTCAGCGCGGCACCGCGCGCACCCAGCCGCGGTCCCCGTCCAGGAATCCGGACATCCGCAGGCCCGCCTTGCCGAGTTCCGCCTCAAGGAAGTCGTCGTCGAGGCGTCTGCTGAGGAAGGTATGGGTCCATCGCCGGTCCCCGACCGTGTACTCCATGGTGGCGGTGAGGAGATCGGGCTCCGGCCGGCTGATCTCCGTCATGCGGACGGTGTGGCCGTCGCCGGCGTCCCGTTCGAACGGCTGGACCGTGTCGTACCACTCGGGGGCCTGGCGCTGCAGGATCACGGACCCGTCCTCGGCGACGTGCTCGCGGCAGGTGCGCAGGAACGCCTGGCGGAGCCCGTCGTCGGCCGTCTCGACCACGAACGACATGAGCAGGACGGCGTCGAACGTCCGGTGGAGTGTCAGGGACTGGATGGACGAGCAGACCGTCTCGGCTCCCCTGACGTGGGCGAGCATCTCGGGCGACTCGTCCACGGCGGTCACCTGGTGACCGAGGGCCAGGAGGCTGTGGGTGACGCGGCCCACGCCCGAGCCGAGCTCCAGGATGGACGCCCCCTCCGGGATCGCCGCGTGGACGCGTTCCGGCTCACCGTTGGGCGTGAGCATGGTGTAGTAGTCGACCGCACAACCGTCCGGTGTGATCGGTCCTGGACCGGTGCCGTGATACAGCTTTCGCGGAGTCATAATCACCATCCTGCACGGCGGGCGGCCCGGAAACGCGCGGAAAATCGGGTGAGCGCCCGCCGCGGGTCGGTTGGAACGGACCCCTGGTCCGTCGTGGGTCAGTTGGAGCGGACCCCCAGTTCGTCGAGCCGGCTCAGCATGTCCGCCGGATCGGCGTAGACGCGGAACGCCCCCGCGCGCTCAAGCTCGTCCCGGCCATAACCGCCGGACAGCAGGCCGATGCCCAGCGCCCCGGCCCTGCGGGCGGCCAGCAGATCCCAGATGCTGTCGCCGACGACCATGGCGTACCTGGGGTCGACGCCGAGCAGTGCCGCCCCGGCGAGGAAGAGGTCGGGGTCGGGTTTGGCCCGCCGTACCATGTCGCGCGTGACCATCGGGGTGTCCTCGGACAGCCCGAGCATGCCGAGCGCCGGCCTGGCGGTCCTGGCGTAGCCGCTGGTGGCGATCGCCCACGGTACGCCGCGCCCGGTCAGCTCGGTCAGCAGGGCGGCCGCGCCCGGCAGCGGGCGCACCGAGTGGGCCTGCTCGATGTAGGCGTCCGCATGCGCGTGCTGCAACTCGTCGATCTGCTGCTGCGTCAGCGACAGTCCGGTCTCACGCAGCAGCGCGGAGACAAACAGGCCGCCGCTCATGCCGATGCGCCGGTGAATGCGCCAGACCGACAGGTCGATGCCGAGGCCCGACAGCGCGTTACGCCAGGCGATGACGTGCTGGTAGACGCTGTCGATCAGCGTGCCGTCCAGATCGAACAGGAAAGCGGGTCCGGGTAGCTCTGGGTAGTCCATCCCCCCATTGTCGGCATGTCCCCTGCCAGAACGACGGAGGAGGGACGGAACCCGCGTGGCCGCCGTGGAAGTCATCTCTGAAGCAGGGGAAAACCCGTTAGAACAGGCCGAGATGGTTGAACGGATGCCACGGCAGCCCCTATCTGATCAACGCGAAGAGCTGCTCGGCGGCCGGCTGGAGCCACTGGATCCGGTGCGGATCATCGGGGTACGGGCGCCAGGGGACCGTGACGAAGAGGAGGGCCTCCGGGTCGGTCTTCGCCAGGCTGCCGGCGATCGCGTACATCGTCTCCAGGTCGAGTCCCGCGTCGGTCTTGACCCACTTGGTGGCTTCGGTGAGGAAGGCGTGCAGCAGGGCCGGGTCGGCCAACGGCTTCTTCATCTTCTTCGCCAGCGCGCTCATGAGCAGATGCTGCCGCTTGATCCGCTGTATGTCGGAGCCGTCGCCCAGGCTGTAGCGGGCCCGCACGTAGGCCAGCGCCTGCTTACCGTCGAGCAGGTGCCTGCCCGCGGGCAGCCGCAGCCCCGACTTGGGGTCGTCCACCGCCTGTGGCAGCGTGATCTCCACCCCGCCGACGGCGTCCACCAGGCCCGCGAAGCCGGAGAAGTCGAGCTCCACCGCGTGATCTACACGCACCCCCGTCAGCGACTCGACCGTCTTCCAGGCGCAGGCCAGCCCGCCCGCGTAGAACGCCGAGTTGATCATGTCGGTCCGGGCGGGAATGTCCGGCCCGCACGACGGGATCCGGACCATCGAGTCACGCGGGATGCTGATGACAGTGACCTTCTCGCGGTCGGCGGGCAGGTGCAGCAGCAGCATGGTGTCGCTCCGCGCGCCCGGCTGGCGATACCGCGGCGTGCCCGTCTCGCTGTCGGTGCCGACCAGCAGGATGTTGAGGGCCTCGGTCCGCTTGTCCGGGCGATCTCCCACAGGGCTCGGCACGGTCTGGCGGCCGCTCAGAACCGACATGCTCTGGCCCGCACCCAGGAGCAGGGCGGGGACAAGGGCGATGGCCGCGGTGGCCACGGCGATCAGACCGATCATCGTCCAGTGGCGCGCCCGCCGGGGTCCCCCGCCGGTTCCGGCGCCGAGGAGCCGCGTCCATCGGGGTCCCCCGCCGGTTCCGGCGTCGAGGAACCGCCGCCGCTGGTGGGCCAGCGTGGCCGGGGGCTCGTGCTCCAACTCCCGGCCGAGGTCGCGGAGCATCTTCAGGTCGTCCACGGTCACTCCTCCTCGTCGATCGGATTGGTGTTGCCGAGCGCGGCGCGGGCCTTCCGCCTGGCCCTGTTGAGCCGGGATCGGACGGTGCCGACCGGGATGCCGAGGGCCCGCGCGACCTCCTCGTACGACAGGTCGCCCCACGCGATCAGCAGCAGGACGTCGCGGTCCTTGGCCGAGAGCCCGGCCAGCGTGTTGGCGAGCACCGGTCGCGAGGCCTGGGCGGTGACTCTCTCGGCCATCCGGTCGGCGGGTGACTCCACCACGTCCTCGGTCGAGCTGCGCTGGAGCATCCGGTAGCGGGCGGCCTCGGCGCGATGGTGCCGGGAGACGAGCTTGGTGAGGATGCCGAACAGCCATGGGCGGGCGTCGGTATACGTGAGGTCGTAGTGCGCCCGCCGGGCGAAGGCGGCCAGGAACGTCTCGCCCACCAGATCCTCGGCGATCTCCGGGCCGAGCCGGCGGGAGACGTAACGGTAGAGCATGCCGGAGTAGCGGTCGAAGAGCTCGGCGAACGCCTCCGGGTTGGTCCGTGACTCGCTCACGATGTCGGAGTCACGGATCCTCGTGCTGGACGATACGGTCATCGCGGGCACCATGGCATGGCGGCAGCCCTTTCCGTCGGGGACACGGTCAGGGATGTATCGCCATGAAGCCGGGTCGGGGTTCACGCCTTCCAGGATTGGCCCAATGGAACAGACCAGAGTTGGATCTTTAGATGGGCTACTGCGACTCCGTAGGATCACGTGGTCGGCCGCAAATGATCTACCGCTCGAGGTGAGCACACCGATGTCCTATCCACCGCCGCAGTACTTCGCCGATCACGGCACCGCCAGCGCGATCTACCGGCCTGCCGACACGCAGCCGGACCTCACGATCGGGGTCAAGTCCCGGGTCGGCTATCTCGCGACCGGAGCGACGACCGCGGACCAGTTCGGTCTGTACCGCTGGGACATGGCCGCGATCCCGAACGGGCCCGGCGCCCATTTCCACCGGACCATCTCCGAGTCGTTCTTCATCCTGGAGGGCACCGTCTCGCTGTACAACGGGGAACGGTGGCTGGACGCCACACCGGGCGACTTCCTGTATGTGCCACCGGGCGGGGTGCACGCCTTCAGCAACAACTCGGGCGCGCCCGCGTCGATGCTGGTGCTGTTCACGCCGGGAGCGCCCCGGGAGGCGTACTTCGAGGAACTCGCCGAGATCGTCGCCTCCGGCCGTCAGCTCACGCAGGAGGAGTGGACCGAGCTGTATGCCCGCCACGACCAATACGACGCGCTGTGACGCACCGCCCGGTGCGGCTGCCGCGGAGGGTCTTGCCGCCCGCGGCCAGGCCGGGCAGCGGTGTTCTGGTGCCCGCAGGTGGCGGGGCGCTGGCGGCCCCTGTTCTTGATCGACTGGCTTAGACAACTGACGATCATCAGGGGTCGCGTTTGTCATCTCCATACTGGGGCGCCCTCAACGACCCGCCAGTCCCAGCGGCGCGATCGTCTCACCCGAGTTGGCTCAATTTAGTGCGCACATTCCTGGCCGTGGCTCTGGTTGAGGATCTTCTCTAGCCGCTGGGCGCGCCTCAGCCCACCGCCTTCTTCACCAGCGCACTGATCCGCGCCTCCACCTCGGCCGTCACCTCGGTCAGGGCGAAACCGGCAGCCCACATCGTGCCGTCGTCCAGGTTCGCCTGGTCGCTGAACCCGAGCGTCGCGTAGCGTGTTTTGAACTTCGCCGCGCTCTGGAAGTGGCAGACGATTTTGCCGTCCAGCGCGTAGGCGGGCATCCCATACCAGAGCTTCGGCGCGAGGGCCGGGGCGCTGGCGGTGATGACGGCATGGACGCGCTCGGCCATGATCCGGTCCGATTCCTGCATCTGGGCAATCTTCGCGAGTACGTCCCGCTGATCCTGCGCCGCCTTGTCCGCACGTGAGGTGCGGCGCGCTGCCTTCTTCTGCTCTTGGGCGTGCTCCTTCATCGCGGCCCGCTCCTCGACCGTGAATCCCTGGTAGGTGCTGCTTTCGGTGCTGCTCATGGCAGATTTCCTCCTTGAGGATCTTGATTTTCGGGATCTTGAGAAGGGACCTCATGTGCCTCAGACGGATGCGGCCTCCCAGACGAACCCGTCTGGGTCGGTGAAGGGCCCGGCATCGCTGCCGATCATGATCCGGTGTGATCCGGTGCCCTCCTGGGAGACGCCGGTGTCCTTGGCGAGGGCGCGGCGCGGGTAGAGCGCCAGCGTGACGGTCGACGACGGGGTGTCGAACTCGACGTACTTGCCGCCGAAGCTCTTGGCCACGGCCAGGCCGCGGTCGACGTAGAACCGCTTGCTCGCCTTGACGTCCGCCACTCCCAACAGGAGCGCGACCTGGTCGATGTGCCGGGCGGCAGGGCCGGTGTCCTTCTTCTTTGAGGTCGCGATCTTGCAGATCGTCCCATCCGGGGCGCGTACGACGCCGCCGTAGCCCCAGACCCCCTTCGTGGCGGGCTTCAGCGTCGTGGCGCCGGCGTCGAGGGCGGCGCCGATGAGGGCGTCAACATTGCCCGGCTGGGACACCACGAGCGACAGCGCGAACCCACGGAAGCCGGTCGTTGGCGCATCCGAGGCGCGTACGTTCACGTAAGAGCCCAGACCGAAGGCGTTGTAGAAGGCGTCCGCGGCCATGGGGTCGGGAACTTCCAGGGTGACGGATTCGAAGGAGGTCATGGCAGGTCCTTTGAGCGAGGTGGGTTCGTCGTCTTGTCGGCGGCCGCTACGCGGCGGGTATGGCAGGGGCAGGTCGGCGCTCACCGGTCCTGGATCAGCCCGAGGACGTTGCCATCGGGGTCGGTGACGGTGGCCACCAGGCGGCCGCCACCGACCTCGTGCGCGGCCTCCTTCACGGTGGCCCCGGCGGCGGTCACCTCGGCCAGCTTCGCCTCGATGTCTTTCACGTGCCAGTAGGCCACCGGCGAGGTCATGCCCTGCGGTCCACCGTCCGGCACCAGTCCGATGTGCTGGCCCTCGGCATCGAAGCCGACGTAGTAGGACGAGTCGGTCTGCGGCGGGATACCGAGCAGGGCCGCATACACCGCCTTGGCCTTGGCCAGGTCGGACACGGGGTGCAGCACGGTCTTGATTCCCTGGGTGGAAGAGCCGGTCATGGTCACTCCTGTAGTCGTGGGTCACATCGACCCGCTGTGTACGTATGCACAGCTTTTCTTCCGGCCCAGCGGGTCCGCATCCGTGGTGATCACGGAACCCGACCACGGATCGACGGCACGGATCGCGCACGGTGGCCATTGCGGATGGGGTGCGGAGGGGATGCGGCAAACTGGGGCAGTGGTGACAGGAGTGGAGATCTCGCCTCGGGAAGCCGAGGTGCTGGAACTGGTCGGGGCCCATCTCAGCAACGCCGAGATCGCGGCACGGCTGTGCATCTCGGTGCGTACCGTGGAGAGTCACGTCTCCTCGCTGCTGCGCAAGCTGGAGGTGCCGGATCGGCGGGCGCTCGCCCAGCGCGCGCCCGAGCCGGCCGGCGCCGCTCCGTCGCATCCGGCACCGGTTCTGCCGGCCCCGCTGACCTCGTTCGTCGGCCGGGTGAGCGAGCGGGCCGAGCTGGCCGAGATGATCAAGGCACACCGTCAGGTGACCGCGGTCGGTCCCGGCGGAGTGGGCAAGACCCGGCTGGCGTTGGCGGTGGCCGCGGAAGCGGCCGACGAGTACTCCGACGGGGTGTGGTTCGTCGACCTGGTTCCGGTCACCGATCCGGACCTGATCGCCACTGCGGTCGCCGGGGCGGTCGGCCTCGGTGAGCAGCCCGGCCGTGACATGACCGAATCCGTGGTCGCCGCGCTGGCCGACCGCCATGCGCTGTTGGTGCTGGACAACTGCGAGCAAGTGGTGGACGGGGTGGCGCTGCTTCTCGAGCGGCTGCTGGCGACGTGCCCTCGGATGACGGTGCTGGCGACCAGCCGGGCACGGCTGATGGTGCCGTTCGAACGGGTGTATCCGGTCCCGCCGCTGTCGCTGCCCGTTGATGGTGAGTCCGACGCGGTCGCGTTGTTCATGGAGCGGGCGGCGGCGGTGGGCCAGTCGCTGGATCCTGCACTGCGAGACCAGATCGCCTCGATCTGTGAGCGGCTGGATGGGATGGCGCTGGCGATCGAGCTGGCCGCCGTCCGGTGTTCCACGCTCGGGCTGGACGGCATCACCGCCGCCCTGTCCCACCCGCTGCGGATGCTGACCGGCGGCTCTCGTGCCGATGAGCGGCACCGTTCGGTGCGGGGGGCGCTGGACTGGAGCCACGCTTTGCTGGAGCCGGCCGACCGGGCGCTGCTTCGCCAGGTGTCGGTGTTCGTGGCGCCGTTCACCGCCATGGCGGCGGCGGAGGTAGCCGGGGGCGAGGAAGGCATTGTCGCCGAGGGACTGGCCCGGCTGGCCGAACAGAGCCTGCTGGTGGTGACGGCGTCCCCGGGTGGGACGGAGTACCGGGCGTTGGAGACCATCCGCCAGTACGGGGTGGAGCGGCTGTCCGAGGCCGGTGAGCTGGTCGACGCTCGATCCCGCCACGTTCGCTGGTGCCTGGCCAAGGTCGCCGAGCTGTCGGTGGCACGGGAGGACTGGCGGGCCCGGTTCGACGCGGCGGCGGACGATCTGCGTGCGGCCCTGGCGTGGGCTGCCGACCAGCCGGAACAGCGCACGGACGCGTACCGCCTCGCCTGGGGCCTGGCGGAGCTGACCTTCATCCGTAACCTGATCGGCGAGTCCCAGGGGCGCTATGAGCAGGCCGCCGCGCTCGCCGACGACCCCGCCGCCGGCGCGTCGATGCTCCGACATGCCGCGGCCGTGGCCGGCTGCCGGATGCATGGTGATGACATGTACCGCCTGCACCGCGCGGCCGCGGACGCCGCCCGCCGGTCCGGCGACACCGCCGGCGCCGCCTGTGACCTGGCGACCGCCGCCGCCAACGCCTACCGGTTCTCCGGCAAGTTCGTAAGGAAGCTGCCACAGGAAGAGGCGATCGCGCTCATCACCCAGGCGCGGGAGCTGGCCGGCGACGACCCTGCCGCCCAGGCCGCGGTGGCGCTGGCCGAGGCTGGGCGGGCGCTCACCGAGATCGGTGCCGCACCGGGCCTGAACGACAACGCGGTTCCCATGACGATCGCACGCGCCGAACGAGCGGTCGAACTCGCTCACCGCACGGGTGACCCGCTCGCCGAGTCCGCCGCGCTCGATACGCTCACCTGCGCCCAGAGCTGGGCCGGTGACACGTTCGCCGCCGCCGGCACGGCCCGGCGCCGGATCACGCTGCTCTTGTCCACATCGGATACCCCGGCCGGTACCCACGAGCTGATCGAGGCGCTCGGCGAGGCCACCGAGGCCAGCCTCGGCACCGGCGACCTGCCGGGTGCCCGCCGGTGGGCACGGCAACTCGCGGATCATCCCTTGCTGGTGGAAGTCGGCCACCGTGCCACGGGCTGGCTCCTTGTGGCCGACGCGTTAGCGGGCAACGTCGAGGAGATACTCACCGGCAGCGTCCGGTTCCTCGACGCGTGGCAGCAGGCCGGCAGCCCCGCCAGGTCCGTCCTCGGCCCGCCGGCGGCCGCAGTGGCGACGATCCACGGCCTACGCGACGACCAGGATGCCTGGCGCGAATGGAGCGCGGTCCTGAATCAGCTCGACCCCTCACCGGGGAATACCTACGGCTACGGGGCGATCTTCGACGCGATGCTCCTGCTCCACCGTGGGCAGGCACCGCAGGCGCTGGAGCGGCTGGCGCCTGAGCCCGGCGAGGTGTGGCAATGGGTCACCTGGATCTGGCTTCACTGGTACGTGGCGCTGCGCGCCGAAACTGCCGTGCTCGCCAGGAGCTCCGATGCCGGCGACCGTCTGGCCGAGGCTCGGACCGTCGTGGCCGGCAACCCGGTCGCCACTGCCATCGTGGAGCGGGCCCAAGCGCTGCTCGACAATGACCAGGAGCGGTTGCTCGCCACGGCAGATGCGTTCGACACCGCCGGCTGCCGCTATCAGTCGGCGCGGACCCTGGTGCTCGCCGGTGGCGACCACGCCGCCCGCGGCGCGGCCGCGCTGGCCGGTCTCGGCTTCGCCCCGATGGCCCTGCCCCGACACCCATGACGACCTCAGAGTGATAGTCGCCGAGCAGGATCCACCAGATCAAACTCGGCGACTATCACTCGCCCGGTTGGCGCAGGTTGCGGCCGTGTGGTGTCAGGTGTACCCCACACCGCCCCGGCATCGGTCTCGAAGTGCAGCGTGGAGACGTCATACAGCACCAGGCTGGCCGGGCCCAGCCGGGCGCGCGCCGCACGCCTTTCCGCCAGCGCGCCGCTCCATTGGTGGCTTAGACAACCGACGATCATCAGGGGTCGCGTTTGTCATCTCCATACCGGGGGTGCCCTCAACGACCCGCCCGCCCCAGCGGCGCGATCGTCTCACCAGCCGAGAACGCTTGAGCCCTGGGCCCGATCCACCGCCGGTTCATCAGCCCAAAAGGGCTGGTTATCCGGCCAAGGCTGTATGACGGGCCGTTAGTCGAAGTCGCCGTTCTTGATGCTGTTGACGAAGGTGGTCCACTGGCCGGGGGTGAGGATGAGGGCGGGACCGTTGCGGTCCTTGCTGTCGCGTACGGCCTGGCGGCCACCGGAGAGCCCCGCGATTTCGACGCAGTCGCTTCCGTCGTCGCCGGAGAGGGTTGATTTGCGCCAGCGGGCGTTGCCGAGTTCCTGGGTCAGGTCGTCCATTTCTGCATCGACTCCTTGATCATGCCGAGTGACTCGTACCGGGACAGGGCGTCCACTCGGATCAGGTCATATCGGAATTCTAGCCTTTTTATCTCTTCATTCCGCTCGCTTACTCGGTCCCCGATGGTCTGGGAATCGATGTAGGCCACGGAGGGTCTGCTTCTCGGCATGTCCGCGACGGTGAATCCGCCCAGCAGGCCGACCACGCTGCGCGCACTGTAGGGGAGCACCTGGAGGGAGATCCGCGGGCTCTCCGCCACCTCAAGGAGGTGCTGGAACTGGTCTTTCATCACTGCCGAGTCGGCGATGGGCCGCTGCAGGACGCTCTCGTCCAGGACGACCCAGAGCATCGGAGGCTTTGGCCGCCGGAGAATGCTCTGCCGGTCGATCCGGGCCGCGACGTTCTCCTCCACCTGCTGGGCGGTGATGCCGGGGTTACGGCTGAGGATGGCTCGCGCGTAGTCCTCGGTCTGGAGGAGGCCGGGAACTATCAGTGGTCCCCAGATGCACAGGGACTCTGCCGTGCGCTCGAACTCCAGCCAGGGGCGGAACCAGCGGGGGATCTGGGCGGCGGCGCGTTCCAGGCGGTCCAGCAGGTCGACGAGCGCCGTCCCCAGGCCGAGGGTGTCGTCGATCTTGCAGGCCAGGTCTCTGTTGGGGGCGCGGTGGCCGTTCTCCAACATGCTCAGCTGGCTGATGGAGAGATGGATCGCCGTGCAGAGCTTTTTCTGGGTAAATCCCGACATAATTCGGCACTTGCGCAATTCAAGGCCGAATTGAATACGCGTGGACGTGTACGGGTCCGGTTCTGGGGTGGGGTCTGAATTCGGGCATGGGTCCAGGTCCTGGTCCAAGTCCAGATCTGGGGGGATGTTCATTGAAAGCTCCTCTCGCTGCTCTGAGGGGTGCTTGTTCATTGTCCTGTGCGGCCGTATGGCGGCGCCAGTGGTTCACATAACTGTGAACCCAGAGTGAATCTGGATTAACTGCCTCGACGCTTCATTGTTTGGGACGGTACGAGGGCCAGGCCAGAGCCATGGCGGTGTCCCAGTCGACGGCTCAAGCACAGAACAGACCGGCCGAATTAAGTCGGGAGAGGCAAATCGATGAATCCGGAGACGTTTAGCGAGATATGTCTGATCAGTAGTCCCGAATCGGCTGCGCGGGCGCGGGACGAGGTCCGTAAATGGCTCGGGGAGAATCACCCCGCCTACGAGAACGCGCGGCTGGCCGTATCGGAATTGGTGACCAACGCGGTTCAGCACGCCTCCCACGGGATCGGGTACCCCGTTGACCCGCTGACCGTCCGGCTGGTGCCGGTGGACGGCGACATGCTGCGCATAGAGGTCATGGACCGGGGCTGGGCCACCGAGGAGCCCCGCATTCCGGTGGAGCCGGTGTTCGATCTCGCGGAGGGCGGCCGGGGGCTGGCGATCGTCAGCCTCATCTCCGGCGGGAACTGGGGCTACCGCTCGCACGGGCCGGGTCTCGGCCGGACCGTCTGGTGCGAGATCCCCGCCGGCCCGCCATGTTCCGGAGGCCCCTCCTCGGAAACGTCCGAGATCCCCGCCGGCCCGCCGTCTCCCGAAGAGCCCCTCCTGGACATATCCGATCTCCTCACCGGTTCCGGGTGAGGTGACTGACCCGGCCCCGCCCGCTGCGGGAGCCGTACAGACCGCCCCCGGCGGGAAGCCACGGCACGTGGTCGTCTTCCCCACGACCCCCCGATACGTGCCCGCTCCCCACCCCCGTTGGAGCGCCCCGCCGGGGGCTTTTCCACGTCGTCGTCAGATGGACGGGGCCTGGCGCAGTGCCGTTGCCGCCTCCTGGAGGGCGTCCAGGAGGGGGATGAGCAGCGGGTGCCGTTCCGCGCCTCGGCGTACGGCGGCGAAGACGCGCCGTTCGGGGCCTGCGACCGGGCGGATCACCACACCGGACAGATCCGTCCCGCGCAGGGCCAGCCGGGGCACCATCGCCACGCCGGCTCCTGCTCCGGCCAGCGCGACCACCGCGCTGAAGTTGTCGGAAGAGTGCGCGAACTCGGGGGTGAACCCGGCGTGTTCGCAGGCCAGTGCGATCACGTCGTGGCAGGGGTTGCCCGGGTAGGGGCCGATCCATGTCTCGCCCGCCAGATCCGCGACCGCCACCCCGCCTTGGGCGAGGGGGTGGTCGCTGGGGAGCACCACGTCGAACGGTTCGGAGTAGAGCGGGATGCGGGACAGGCGCCGGTCGTCCTCGGCGGGGGCGCCGCGATACTCCACGGCGACGGCGACGTCCACCGCGCCGTCCAGGACCATGGTGAGGCTCTGGTCGCCCTCGGCGTCCAGGATCCGCACCTGGATGCCCGGCTCCTTGTCCCGGAGCGTGCCCACCGCCGGGGCCACGACCAGGCCGATCGCGGTGGCGAAGGAGGCCACCTTCACCTCGCCCGCCGTACCCGTCGTGTAGGCGGCGATGTCGGCTCCGGCCCGCTCCAGCTGGGCGAGCACCTCGTTGGCGTGACCGAGCAGGATCCGGCCGACGGAGGTCAGCCGCACACCCCGGCCGTCACGTTCCAGCAGCCGGTGGCCCACCTCGTGCTCCAGGGCGACGAGCTGCTGGGAGACCGCGGAAGGTGTCAGATAGAGCGCGGCGGCCGCGGCGGTGACCGTCCGATGGTCGGCTACCGCGCGCAGGGTCCTGAGCCGCCGCGTGTCTATCACCCTTCCATTCTCACCGAGGTCACCTTCTGACCGAGCCAGAGGTCACCTTTCGGCCGGGCCGAAGGTCACTTCCTGGCGGCGATGAAGGCGTCCACGGCGCGGTCGACGTCCTCGGTGGAGTGCGCGGCCGAGAGCTGGACCCGGATCCGGGCCTGGCCGTGCGGGACCACGGGGTAGGAGAACCCGATCACGTAGATGCCCTGCTCCAGCAGGCGGTCGGCCATCGCGGCGGCCTCGGCGGCGTCGCCGATCATCACTGGGGCGATGGGGTGGTCGCCGGGCAGGATGTCGAACCCGGCCTCGGTCATCCTGGTGCGGAACCGCTCGGTGTTGGCGCGCAGCCGCTCGCGGGCCTCGCTGGAGCCGCTGATCAGGTCGAGGATGCGCAGCGAGGCGGCGGCGATCACCGGGGCGAGCGAGTTGGAGAACAGGTAGGGGCGGGAGCGCTGGCGGAGCAGCTCGCAGATCTCCCTGCGGGCCGCCACGTAGCCGCCACTGGCCCCGCCGAGCGCCTTGCCGAGCGTGCCGGTGATGATGTCGACCCGGTCCATCACGCCGTGCAGCTCGGGGGTGCCCCGGCCGTTCGGGCCGACGAAGCCGACCGCGTGCGAGTCGTCCACCATGACCATGGCGTCGTAGCGCTCGGCCAGGTCGCAGATCTCGTCCAGCGGTGCGACGTAGCCGTCCATGGAGAAGACGCCGTCGGTGACGATCAGCCTGCGCCGGGCGTCGGCCGACTCCTTGAGCCTGGCCTCCAGTTCGGCCATGTCGCGGTTGGCGTAGCGCAGGCGGCGGGCCTTGGACAGGCGGATGCCGTCGATGATGCTCGCGTGGTTGAGCGCGTCGGAGATCACCGCGTCGCGGTCGTCGAGCAGCGTCTCGAACACGCCGCCGTTGGCGTCGAAGCACGAGCTGTACAGGACCGTGTCCTCCTGGCCGAGGAAGTCCGACAGCCGCGCCTCCAGCTCCTTGTGCACCTCCTGGGTGCCGCAGATGAAGCGGACGGACGCCATGCCGAAGCCCCAGCGGTCCAGGGCCTCCTTGGCGGCGGCCACGACCTCGGGGTGGTCGGCCAGGCCCAGGTAGTTGTTGGCGCAGAAGTTCAGCACCTCGCCGCCGCCGGCGACGGCGATGTCGGCGCGCTGCGGGGTGGTGATGACCCGCTCGGGCTTGAGCAGCCCGGCGGACGCGATCTCGTCGAGGGTGGCGCGCAGGTCGGCGCGGACGTTGTCGAACATCAGGCGGTCCAATCCAGAATGATCTTGCCGGTCTTGCCGCTGGCCGCGGTGTCGAAGGCCGCGTCGAAGTCGCGGTAGGAGAAGCGGTCGGTGATGACGGGGGAGAGGTCGAGGCCCTTCTCCAGGAGCACGGACATGGCGTACCAGGTCTCGTACATCTCGCGGCCGTAGATGCCCTTGAGCGTGAGCATCGAGGTCACGACCGTGGCGAAGTCGACCGCGAACTCCTCGGCGGGCAGCCCGAGCATGGCGATCTTGCCGCCGTGCGTCATGTTGGCGATCATGTCGCGGAGCGCCTGCGGGTGCCCGGACATCTCCAGCCCCACGTCGAAGCCCTCGCGCATGCCCAGCTCGCGCAGGCCGTCCGCGACGGACCTCTCGGCGACGTTCAGGGCCAGGGTGACCCCGAGCTTGCGGGCCAGGTCCAGCCGTTCGGGGCTGACGTCGGTGATGACCACGTTGCGGGCGCCCACGTGCGTGGCCACCGCGGCGGCCATCAGCCCGATCGGCCCGGCCCCGCTGATCAGCACGTCCTCGCCGACCATCGGGAACGCCAGCGCGGTGTGTACGGCGTTGCCGAACGGATCGAAGATCGCGGCGACGTCGAGGTCCACCGCCACCCGGTGCACCCAGACGTTGGAGGCCGGGAGCGTCACGTACTCGGCGAAGGCGCCGTCCCGGTTGACACCCAGCCCGATCGTGTTGCGGCACAGGTGCCGCCGCCCGGCCATGCAGTTGCGGCACTTCCCGCAGACGATGTGCCCCTCACCGCTGACCAGGTCACCGGCCGCGATGTCCTCCACCCCGGGCGCCACCTCGACGACCTCGCCGCAGAACTCGTGCCCGATGATGAGCGGCGTCCGCAGGGTCTGCTGCGCCCACGCATCGAAATTCCTGATGTGCAGATCCGTCCCGCAGATCCCGGTCCGCAGCACCTTGATCAGTACTTCTCCGGGTCCGACGACCGGTTCCGGCACGTCCGTCAACCACAGGCCGGGCTCGGCCTTCTCCTTGACCAGCGCTTTCATCACAGATCCCCCCTCAGATACGACCTTACGCACTGTGCCCGGTCGGCTCCGAAGGTGTCCATCGCGGTTTTCTTAACCCCGCCCACAGCGCTGCTTCACGCTTGGCCAGAACGCCCGGCCAGGTCGCCTTTGATCGTGTGATCAGGCGCCCGGCCAGAACGCCCGGCCCGGGCGCCCGCGGAGTCCGGGGCGCCCGGCCGTACGGGGTCAGCGGTCAGGGGATGGTGCGGTGGCGGTTCTGCTGCAGGTCGGCGAGCGGGTCGGCTGTGGCGGCGGCGGAACCGAGCTGGCGGGGGCCCAGGTCGGCCTCGGCGGCCTCGGCGACGGCCTCGGCCGCGGCCTTCTCCGCCTGGGCCGTCTCGTGGGCGGTGGCCTCGCTGATCGCGGGGGCCTCCCGGGTGGCCGACGACTGGGGCAGCGCCTCGGTGAAGGCCCTGGAGACACTCTGGAGGGCGGAGGTGACCTCGCTGGGGATCACCCAGAAGGTGTTGCCCTGGCCCTTGGCGAGCTCCGGCAGCACCTGCAGATACTGGTAGGCCAGCAGCTTGGGGTCGGGGTCGTTGCGGTGGACCGCCTGGAAGACCTCGTCGATGGCCTGGGACTGGCCCTGGGCCTTGAGGATCGCGGCGCTCCGGTCACCCTCGGCGCGCAGGATCGCGCTCTGCTTGTCACCCTCGGCGGTGAGGATCTGGGACTGGCGCTGGCCCTCGGCGTTGAGGATCGCGGCGCGCTTGTCACGCTCGGCGCGCATCTGCTTCTCCATCGCCTCCTTGATGCTCTTCGGCGGGTCGATGGCCTTGATCTCCACCCGGTTGACCCTGATGCCCCACTTGCCGGTCGCCTCGTCGAGCACGCCCCGGAGCTGGCTGTTGATCGTGTCACGCGAGGTCAGCGTCATCTCCAGGTCCAGCGAGCCGACGACGTTACGCAGCGTGGTGACCGTGAGCTGCTCGACGGCCTGGATGTAGTTGGCGATCTCGTAGGCGGCCGCGCGGGGGTCGGTGACCTGGAAGTACAGAACCGTGTCGATCTCAACGACCAGGTTGTCCTCGGTGATCACCGGCTGCGGCTGGAAGGAGACCACCTGCTCGCGGAGGTCGATCATCGAGTAGACCCGGTCGATGTACGGGATCACGAAGTTAAGGCCGGGCTTGAGCGTGCTGTGGTAGCGGCCGAGCCGCTCCACGTTGCGGGCCCGGGCCTGCGGCACGATGCGCACTGAGCGGACCACGGTCAACGCGGCGAACAGGACTATGAGCAGGACGACGATCAGCAATGCATCCATGTCACTCCCGGGGATATACGAGCGCGGTGGCGCCCTCGATCTCGATGACGTCGACGGTTGCCCCTATGGGGATCACCAGTGTCTCGTCATAAGCCCTGGCGGACCACTCCTCGCCGCCGATCCGCACCCGGCCTTCCCTGCCGGTCACCTCACGCACGACATAGGCGGGCTTGCCGACGAGTGCCTGGATCCCGAACCGCTTGCCGGAGGACGCCTGCCTGAGCTGGCGCCTGGCGATGGGCCGGACCACGGCCACCCCCGCGGCGAGGGTGGCCGCGAACACCACGAGCTGGAGGGGGACCGGCAGGCCGAGACCGGCGGCGACGGCGGCGAACAGGGCGGCGGCGCCGAGCATGCCGAGAGCGGTGGTCAGAGTGAAGATCTCGGCGACTCCCAGCACGACCGCCAGAATCAACCAGATCACCCAGTCGTCCATGCTCGGCCCTCCTACATTGTCAAACGGGGTAGGCGCTCGGGAGGTTCCTCTCTCTCATACCGTATGCCGTTATTTCACGGAGTGTCAGAGACTTGCCGCCGGTCTGTCGTCATCCGGGAAACGCCCGTCGGAGCGGGGGATCGAGCCGCTATCTCGCGGCCAGGATGGTCCCCGACACCTCGCCCAGGGTGATCACGGTCCCGCCGGGACCGGGAGCGGACGCGGTGATCGTGACGGTGTCGCCGTCCTCCAGGAAGGACCTGGACGAGCCGTCGGGCAGCTTGAGCGGCTCGGTGCCGTTCCAGGTCAGTTCGATCAGCGAGCCCCGCTCGCCCGGCTCGGAGCCGGAGACCGTGCCGCTGGCGTAGAGGTCGCCGGTGCGCAGGCGGGCGCCGTTGACGGTCATGTGGGCGAGCATCTGGTCGGGCGTCCAGTACATGCCCCGGTACGGCGGGCGGGAGACGACCTCGCCGTTCAGTGCGACCTCCAGGGTCAGGTCGAGCCCCCACGGCTCCTGGCGGCGCAGGTAGTCCAGCGGCTCGGGCTCCTGCTCCCGGCCCGGGACGCGGGCCTCCGACAGGGCCGCGAGCGGGGTGATCCACGGCGACATCGAGGTGGCGAAGGACTTGCCGAGGAACGGGCCCAGCGGCACGTACTCCCACGCCTGGATGTCCCGGGCGCTCCAGTCGTTGACCAGCGTCACGCCGAACACGTGGTCTTCGAACCGGCCGGCCCGCTCGCCGAGGGCGGTCGGCGCGCCGACCACGAACCCGAGCTCCGCCTCGATGTCCAGCTTGGCCGAGGGGCCGAAGACCCCGGCGCCGCGCTGCCCGGACGGCCGGACGATCGGGGTGCCGGACGTCACGACGGTCCCGGCCCGGCCGTGGTAGCCGACCGGCAGGTGCCGCCAGTTCGGCTTCAGCGGCTCCTCGTCGGGGCGGAACATCCGGCCGAGGTTGGAGGCGTGCTCCAGCGAGCAGTAGAAGTCGACGTAGTCGGCCACCTCGATCGGCAGGTGCAGGGTGACCTGCTCCAGCGGGATCAGATGCGCCTCGATCGCGGTCGGGTCGGTGCGCAGCTTGTTCTGGATCACTGTCCGGGTGTCCTGCCACGCGGCCGAGCCTCTGGCCATGAAGGCGTTGAGCGATCCGGTGGCGAACACCTCGTCGTGCAGGGCCCCGGCGAGGTCGACCACGTGCTCGCCGTACCGCACGCCGACGCGCGGAATCTCCCCCTCCCGCTGTGAGAAGACTCCGTAGGGCAGGTGCTCCAGGCCCCAAGACATCACGCGTTCTCCTCTGTGCCGGCGACCGTGCCGGTGTCCGTGTCGGTGGTCGTTTCGATGGTCGTGTCGATGGTCGTGTCGGTGGCCGGTGCGCCGTCCCCGAGCGGTCGTCCGCCCGCGTTTCCGGTGCGCCACCCGGTGATCAGGCCGAGGGCCTGCAGGTCCTCGATCGGGGTGCTCGTGCTGCATGAGCCGTACGACACCAGCAGTCTGCGGGCGCGCTCGGCGGTGCCGTCCGGTACGGCCTGCGCCAGCCGTACCAGCTCGCCCACGTCGGTGGTCTTCAGCACCGGCACCGGGTCCCCGCCCTCCACCGCCGCGCAGACCGCGAGGACCAGGTTGAGGAAGCCGTGCCGGTCGGCGCCCAGCGCCGGGTGGAAGTGGCGGACCGCGTTGTGCAGTCCGGCGGTCGCCTTGAACGGGATGCCGTGTCCGGCGCAGTAGGCGATGAAGGAGCCCAGCTCGTGGGCGGTGGGGAAGGCCGCCGCGGTCAGCCCGCCGCATCTGATCTTCAGTCCGACTCCGGGCGGCACGTCCAGGGGCAGCTGGGCGGCGGTGACCTCGACGAACTGGCGGGCGGGGATGTCCAGGGCGACGGCCCGGCCGCCCGGCACCTCGACCAGCTCGACGGTGAGGTCGTCGAGCGGCGGGACGTCCGGGGTGTCGAGGATCAACCCGAGCCTGATCGGGAAATCCAGGTGGGCTCGGAGTTCCGGCAGGCGGCTGGCCAGGCAGAGGAAGCGGTGGGTGAGCACCGGGCTGCCCCCGGCCAGGTCGGCCCGGTGCCGCCGGAGCGCCTCGGCCATCGGCAGTCCGGTCGGCGGGAACAGCCCGGCGTCGTCGACGAGGCCGTGGAAGAGCCTCTCCGGTCCGGTGTCGGGAGAGGACGTCACCGGTCCCGGGTCGCTGTGGGACGGGGTCATCGGGCCCAGGTCCACGCGTAGGCGGGGTCCTCGACCGACAGACCGGCGGGACCCAGGTCGAGCGGGCGGAAGGTGTCGACCATCACGGCCAGCTCGCTCGTCTGGGTGTGCCCCTGCCGTACCGCCTCGATGACGGCCTCGACGGCGCCCGGCTGCGGGCCGTGGGTGAACCCGGCCGGGTGCAGCGAGATCGAGCCGACGTCGATGCCCGAGCCCTTGCGCGCGGTGTAGTCGCCGCCCGCGTAGAACATCAGCTCGTCGGAGTCGACGTTGTGGTGGTTGTAGGGGATCGGTACGGCGTCGGGGTGGAAGTCCAGCGGCCGGGGGCAGAACGAGCAGATCACGAAGTTCGGGCCCTCGAAGGTCTGGTGCACCGGCGGCGGGGCGTGGGTCCGCTTCACGATGGGCTCGAAGTCGTTGATGTTGAACGCGTACGGGTAGAGGCAGCCGTCCCAGCCGACCACGTCGAAGGGGTGGTTGCGGTAGACCAGCCGGGTCAGCCCGCCGCGCGTGCGGACCAGCACCGGCACCTCCTCGCCCTCGACGGTCAGCGGCTCCTGCGGGGTGCGCAGGTCACGCTCGCAGTAGGGGGCGTGCTCCAGGAACTGGCCGTGCTTGGACAGGTAGCGCTTGGGCGGCCGGATGTGCCCCGCCGCCTCGATGGTGAAGGCCGTGACGCGGCCCTGCGGGACCCAGCGGTGGATCGTCCCGGTCGGGATGACGACGTAGTCGCCCTCGCCGGCCTCGATCACGCCGTAGGTCGACTCGAACCTGACCCGGCCGCTCGCGACGTAGACGCACTCGTCGCCCATGGAGTTGCGGTAGAGCTCGCTGGGAGTCTCGCTCGCCGCGTACGACATGCGGACGTCGGCGTTGCCCGCCAGCAGCCCGCGCCCGGTCACCAGGTCGCCGCCCACCGGCAGGTCCTGGGTGCGGAAGTGACGCGGAGACAGCGGCAGGTTGGGGGTCAGCACCGAGGCCGTCAGGGGCTCGACCGCCTCGGCCTTGATGATCGCCGTGGGGAGATGGCGGTGGTAGAGCAGGGACGAGTCGCTGGAGAACCCCTCCTCGCCCATCAGCTCCTCGGCGTACAGCCCACCGTCGGGCCGCCGGAACTGCACGTGGCGCTTGCGGGGAATCTCCCCGACGGCGCGGTAGTACGGCATCCGCTTCTCCCAAGTTCGTCCGATTAACGGACATTAACGTCCTTTATACGAACAACCATCTGCCACTCGGGAAGTGATGTCAACCGCGGGCGGATGGTTGACGGCCTGAGCGGGGCCGGCGCCGGTGGTGCGGCCGGGGCGTCAGGCCCGGCCCGGAGCGAGGCCGTCGAAGGCGACGGGGAGGTGGCGGGGGCCGCGCAGGACCGGGTTCTGCCGGTAGGGGGGCGGGTCCTCCACGAGCACGGGGTTGGCCAGGCGGCGGGCGAGCTCGGTCAGCGCGAGCTGCGCCTCCAGCCGGGCCAGGGGCGCGCCGAAGCAGTAGTGGATGCCGCTGCCGAAGCCGAGATGCTGGTTGTCCCGGCGTCCGGGGTCGAACCGGTCGGGGTCGCGGAAACGTCTGGGGTCGCGGTTGCCGGCGGCCAGGACGAGCCAGATGGGCGCGCCCTCGGGGATGACGGTGCCGGCGATGTCGATGTCGGCCAGGGCGGTGCGCTGGGGAAGGAGCTGCACCGGAGGCTCGTAGCGCAGCAGTTCCTCCACGAGCGGGACGGCCAGGTCGGGGTCCTCGCGCAGCCGCCCGAGGCTCTCCGGGTGACGCAGCAGGGTGAGCATCCCGTTGGTGATGAGGTTGACGGTGGTCTCGTGGCCGGCGACGAGCAGCAGGACGGCGGTGACGACCAGCTCCATCGGCGACATCTGCCCGTCGGGGCCGTGGTCGCGGGCCAGCGCGGAGAGCATGTCGTCACCGGGGGCGCGACGGTGCTCCTCGATGAGCCCGGCGAGGTAGGCGCCCATCTCCGACCGGGCCTGCTGGGCGGCGCGCTGCCGCTCGGCGGGCCCCTCCGCGGGATTGGGATCGAGGGCGGAGACGATCGCCTCGGACCAGGCGTGGAAACGCGCCTCGTCCTGGTGGGGCACCCCGAGGAGCTTGCAGATCACCATCACGGGGAAGGGATAGGCGAAGTCCTCGACGATGTCGACCTGGTCCCTCCCCTGGAAGTCGTCGATCAGGCCGGAGACCATCCGGGCGAGCTCGCCGCGCATGTCGAAGATCCGCCTGGGGCTTTTCGGCGGCCCGAACGGACGCGTCGCCAGGCGGCGCAGCCGGTCGTGCTCGGGCGGATCGAGCCTGATGAAGCTGACCGGCAGGCCCGTGTCCTCCTCCGGGGCAAGGGCGTCGCCCGCCCGCGGGGTGCGGTTGCGCACGTCGGAGCTGATCCGCGGGTCGTGCAGCAGGCTGAGGATCTCCCAGTAGGTACTGACGGTGTAGACACCGTCGTCCTGCCGTGCCACCGGCGTCCTGCGGAGCTCGGCGTACAGGGGGTAGGGATCGGCGCGGTTGGCGTAGTCGGTGATCTGGTTCAGCAGGGTGCCCGAGGTCATGGCGGAGTCCTTCAACGTGGTCGGCGGGGGCGCTCGTCAGGCAGGGGCCGGGGTGAAGGTGATCCGTCGCTCGCTGGGCGCGTAGCCGCTCAGCGTGACGGTGGGCCCGTGGCTGGGCAGGGCGGGGTCCGGGAAGTCGGCCGGGACCGGCCGTATCCCCCCGGGACGCCGGTCGACGCCTGCGAAGTCCGGCGGGAACGGCGCGGCCGATTCGATCCGCTCGCGGTAGAAGTCGATCCATCGGGCGTGGTCGAAGGTGACCGCGGCGATGACGCGGCCCTGGAAACCGTAGGCCGCGGCGAAGCGGCGCTCGGCGAGCGATCCCTGGGCGACGACGAGCTGGTCGCCCATTGTCGGTACGCCGACGGACTTGATGTTCACCCCGAACTGGGCGGACCAGAAGGCCGGCACCCACAGGTGCGGGCGGCGGTCGGGCCCGTCGCTGATCATGTTGTGGGCGGCGACCTCGGCCTGCGCGACCGCGTTGCCCCAGTGCTCCAGGGACAGGAACTGGTAGGCGAAGAGCGGGTGCGGGGAACGGGCGACGTCACCGGCGACGAAGATGTCGTCGGTGACGATGCCGTGGACGTCGAAGGCCCGGCACCCGGCGTCGCAGCCGACCCCCCGGGGGCCGGCGCCGAGCCCGGAACCCGCGAGCCACTCGGTGTTGCGTATCGCACCGAGCGCGATCACCGCCACGTCGACGTCGAGCGCGGTGCCGTCGGACAGGTGGGCGCGTCTGAGCCGTCCGGCCGGGTCGCCTTCGAGCGCGGTGACCGTGATGCAGCAGCGCAGGTCGACCCCGTGCCCGCGCTGCAGTTCCGCCGCGACCCCGCCGATGACGCCCCCGAGCGCGCCCACGAGCGGGGCCGGGCCGCGCTCGGCGACCGTGACCTCCAGGCCCCGTTCGCGGCAGGCGGAGGCGACCTCGGAGCCGGTGAACCCGGCGCCGACGACGAGCACCCGGCGGGGCCGGCCGGACAGCCGCCGGTCCAGTCGGGCGGCGTCGTCGGCGGTACGCAGGACGAAGACGCCGTCAAGGTCAGCCTCCGCGTCCCTGGGCCACGGCCGCGCCCGGGTGCCGGTCGCGATCAGCAGGCGGTCGAACCCGACCTCCTGCCCGTCGGCCAGGCGGACCCGCTTCTCGGTCAGGTCCAGCCCGGTGGCCGCGACCCCGAGCCGCCACTCCGCGTCGATCGCGCGGCGCCGGGGAAGGGCGGTGCCGTCCGCCGGGACCTTGCCGATCAGGACCTGCTTGGACAGCGGCGGCCGGTCGTAGGGCTCATGCGGCTCATCGCCGATCATGGTCAGCGACCCCGTGAAGCCTTCCTCGCGTAGCGTCTCGGCGGCCCGCAGGCCCGCCAGGGAGGCGCCGACGACGACCACACGGCCTTGGCGCCGGAACGCCTTCGCCGACCCGTCAACGGCCACGGACGTCCGCCCCCTCCGCCTTGTCGACGCGGTCGACGAGGATGGCCTGGACGGGGCACGCCGCCGCGGCCCTCATGACCTGCTCGCGCTGCGTCTCGTCGGGGCCGGGGTCGTACATCAGGGCCTCCTCGCCGTGCATGATGAAGACATCCGGCGCCAGGAAGGCGCACTGCGCGTATCCCTGGCACCGGTTGAGATCGACGACGAGCCTCATGAAAAACCCTGTCCCTCCGAGGATTCGATCATCAGGTGCTGTTCAGCGTAAGTCGTTGACCAGGGCAGACGTCATCCGGAATCGCCGTGTTGCGCCATTTGGCGGGATCTTTGCCGGTCTCCTCCCCGGCGGTGGGAGACCGGCCGGCGGAGAGCAACACCCGGTAGCACGCCGAGGCCGTCACGGACGGGGTCAGGACAGGGCGGCGGCCAGTTCGGCGGCGGCGGTCGCCACGCGGGGGCCGATGACCTCGGGGGCGAGGGGCGTGAAGGCGACCACTCCCACGGAGGCTTCGAGCCAGGGGACGCCGGGGACGGGGGCGGCGATGCCCCGCGCGCCCTCCTGGAGCTGGCCTTCGGTGATCACGTACTCGGTGCGGCCCCGGCGCAGGGCGAGGATCGCCAGACCGGCGGCGCCCCGGGTGAGCGGGTGGCGGGAACCTTCGCGGTAGGCGACGTGCATGTCCGTCCAGGAGGGTTCGACCACCGCCATCGCCAGGCCGTCGTCCCCCTCGGCGACGGTGAGGTGCGCGGTCGCGCCGACCTCCTCGGCGAGCCTGCGCAGGGTGGGCAGGGCGCCCTCGCGGAGCAGGGGCTGGACGGCGCGGGCCAGGACGAGGACGCCGAAACCGAGATGGACGCGCCCGTCGCCGTCCCGGCGGACGAAGCCCTCGCTCTGGAGGGTGGTGATCAGGCGATAGACCGCCGGGCGGCTCAGTTCCAGCTCGGCCGCGAGCTCGGTGGGCGTACGGCCGGGACGGCCGTCGGCGAGCAGGCGGAGCAGGCGGAGGCCGCGTTCCAACGTCTGCGACGACTCGGCCGGCATCAGGGCACCTGCTGAAGTGTGAGCATGCCTCCGATTATCCGGAGTCTGACGATTTCCTGTCAGTCCCTGTTCGAGCGGCGGTGATCTAGGTAGAGTGCGGAGACCGTTTTGGCTGGCTTTACCGGGGAGTTTCAAGACATGAGATCCACTCTGCGGCGGGCCCTCGCCGTCGGTGCCATGCTCACGGTCGTCGGTGCCGTGACGCCTGCGGTCGCCGCCTACTCACAGGACGACCCTCGTAGCTGCAACGACCTGATGGGTGCCGACACTCCGGCGTTCGTCGTGTGCCACTGGCTGGCCAAGCCGGAGGAGGCCCTCAACGTCGCGATGTTCTGGATGGCCAACGACAACGCCAACCTCAAGGAGGCGGAGCCGATGGAGGGGCACTTCCTCGACTGCTCCGCCGCCGGGAGCGCCTGTCCCGACCTGGAGGGTGACGACACCGCCAGAGACGAGAACTCCCCGGCCCCCGGGGACGCCGAGGACGGGGGGACGCCCGAATGCGAGCCCGGCCAGCAGTGCTCGATCGACGGGACCGGGGAGGGCGGCGACGGCACGCAGAGAGGGCTCGAGCCGGGCAGCGCAGGCGTGGACGCCAGAACGGCGGCCATGCAGAACTTCACCCCGACCGCGCAGGACGTCGCCGCGGCGGCGCAGACCCCCGCCGGACAGGCGGTCATCGCCGCGAAGGCCACCGGGGTCCGGGTCTGGCTCGACACCGAGCTGGCCGACGACTGGAAGGCGGGCGCCGAGAGCTTCGCCACGGCCGTCAGGCGGGTCGGCGCGCTGGCCGCGCGGCCGGAGGTGGCCGGGATCCGCTTCACCTCGCAGCTGGGCTACAACGCGACGTTCAAGACGGACGGCGAGATCACCGCTTTCGTCACCGCCGCGTCGGACGCGCTGCGTCAGGCGGCTCCCGGCAAGCGGCTGGGTGTGCACACGGTCGTGCCCGAGTTCGCCTGCGGCGTGGACGAGGCCTGCAAGACCGAGATGCGTAAGCGCCACCCGCTGGTCGCCTCGGAGAAGGTGGAATCCCTGCTGAGCACCGACCGCGTCGACCAGCTCTCCCTGGACACCGGCCTGCTGTACGGCGGTTACGAGGCCTGGCAGATCAACGCTGAGAAGGCCCAGCACAACCAGTGGATCCAGGTCCGCGCCCGCTCGTGGGACGTGCTGGCCCAGATCGCTGCCGAGGAGACCGGCCTGGTCGGCCAGGTCACGCCCGAGCAGGTCGCCGCCCGGGCGTCCACGGCCGTCATGGACGGCGCCGCCCAGCAGGTGAACCTCTGGACCCGCGTCCAGGACGCCCAGGGCGCGGTGAACCGGCTGACCGCCTGGGATGAGCTGAAGAAGCTCACCCCGATCAAGCGCCGCCTGGCCGCCGTCTACAACCCGACCACCCCCGAGGTGGACGTGACCACCGACCTCAAGAAGATCGCCGAGGCCTTCAGTCAGGTCTATCTCACCACCGCCTGACCTCGACGCCCCTTCCTGGAAGGCCCGCGTGGAAGGGCCCGCAGGGAAGGCCGGCGTGGAAGGCCCGCGCCCCGTTCACCGGGGCGCGGGCCGTTCCGTTTCACCGGCTCACCCGCTGTCACGTTCTCCCGCAAGTGAGACTCGGCCGCCTGCCTGCGCCCAACGGGCCCACCCGGGGTCATATGGGCGAGCTTGAAGATCAACGTAGGCAATACAGTCCTCCGTGACCCCGGTCGGCCCGCGGTAACCGCCGGTGCTCGACTAAAAGTGCGTCAATATCGGCCCGGGCCGGTCGATGGATTGACCGTGGAAATCAAGCGTGACGCCAAACGACCGTCATCTGGTTATCGGGCTCCGGCACGGTTGTGCCCGCTTTGGATCCAGGTCCTCTCCGTAGGCGGCAATGGTTTCCCATCGACCGGGGCCGCGCTTCTTCCACCCGCGCATGTCACCAATCCGGGTTCTGCCGTCGGCTCGATTTATTCTGGGGAGGTTCCAGCGTCCGTCGCGAAAACCTCCCGCGATCGGTCATGCCGAAAAAGTGATCGATCCGGATGAACTCAGAAAGAAGGCGTTCCCAGGTGCGCGCGAATTCGGAGAGGGTGCTCGTCGTCGGGGCCGGTGTGAGCGGACTGACGACCGCGCTGTGTCTGGCCAAGGAAGGATTCCGCGTCACCGTGGTCGCGGAGAAATTCGCACCCGATATCGTCTCGGTCGTCGCGGGTGCGCTGTGGGAGTGGCCGCCCGCGGTGTGCGGTTACCATCACGACCAGATCTCGCTCACCCGCTCCAAGAACTGGTGTGTCACCTCGTACGGAATTTTCGAGGAGCTTGCCCGGGCCAAGGTCCCCGGCGTTGCCATGCGGAGGTCCAACTTCTATTTCCGGCAGCCGGTCGGAGAGAATCCGCACGATCTGCACAAGATGCAGGAGCTCGCGGGGAAGGTGCGTGGCTTCGTCCACGACCGGTCGCTCGCCGAACGGAACGGCGTCAGTCCCGACTACGGTGTGGTCGACGCGTACTCCCACCTGGCACCCATGATCGACACGGATCAGTACATGTTGTGGCTGATGCGGCAGGTCAAGAATCACGGGGTGCAGGTCAGGCGGTACCGGATCGAGGGATTGCTCACCGAGCGGAGAGCCGAGCTCCTTGACCGCTTCGATGCCGAGGCCATCGTCTGCTGTGCGGGACTCGGCACCGCCCAGCTCCGCGGCATCGACATGTATCCGCTGCGCGGCGCGCTCGTCCGCGTCCGCAACAACGGGATCCGCGGACCTCGTATCGGTGAGGCCCACTGCGTCTCCCACCAGGAGGGCCACGACGAGCAGGACATCGTCTTCATCGTGCCCCGGAGCCAGAGAATCCTTGTTCTTGGGGGGCTGGCGGAAAAGGATGAGTGGGACACGGGCATCACCATGGAGAATCACGGCCCCATCCGGGACATGTATGAGCGCTGCCTGGCGTTCATGCCCGCGCTGCGGCAGGCCAGAGTAGACCCCGACGAGCCGGTCCGGGTCGGGCTGCGGCCGTTTCGGCGGGAGAACGTCTGCCTGGAATGGGATGACGAAAGCCAGATAATTTACAATTTCGCGCACGGTGGGGCCGGATTCAGTTTCTCCTGGGGGTGCGCCCAGGAAGCCGTCGACCTGGTGCGTTCAGCCGTAGAGGGCCGTAAGTACTCACATTCCTTCTGACTGGTTCCGCCGGAGAATGGATAGGCGTCGAACATGCGAAGAACTGTCCAGTGCCTCCTGGTCACGAACACGGTCCTCGCGCTGACCGCGTTCCTGCCGTTCGATATGCCGCGTACCGGTAGCGCGTCACAGCGGCGTCCCGTGCCCTCCGCGACCCATGCCGGGCGCGCTGCCGCGCAGCCGGGGTCTCCCACCCTCCAGCTGGGCGACAGGGGAGACCTGGTCCACGAGGTCCAGGTGCGTCTTGACCGGCTGGGGTTCAGCCCGGGACCGCTTGGTTCCGAGTACGGCCCCGCGCTGCGCGCGGCCGTGTGGGCCTTCCAGAAGGCCAACGGGCTGCCCCCCGTCGACCAGGTTGATCCGGCGACCTGGCAGGCGCTCGCTCATCCGGCACGCGTCAGGCCGCTGGTGCGCTCCGGGGAGCCCGCGAGGGTGGAGATCGACCTACGTCGCCAGCTGCTCACGGCATGGCGGGAGGACAAGCCCGTGCTCGTCTCCCACATCTCGACCGGTACGGGTAAGCACTACTGCAAGAACGGCCACTGCGGGGTCGCCGTCACGCCCCCCGGGGACTTCCGCGCCTGGTTGCGGACACCGGGGTGGACCACCGGCCCGCTGGGCACCCAGTTCTACACCGTCTATTTCAACGGCGGCATCGGCTTCCACGGCTCCGAAGTGGTTCCGAGACATCCGGCGTCCCACGGATGCATCCGTCTCCCGCTGCACAACGCCCGGCCGCTTTTCAGCATGGCCCAGACGGGGACGCCGGTCTACGTCCGCTGACCCGCGTAGGGCGCGGCCGGAGAGGGGGTCGCGGGCCGGGCGTGGCAACACCGGCCCGCGGCCCCCACGGCCCCTGCGGATTCCCACGGCCCCCCCGGCGGATTCCCGCGGAGTCCGGCGGGAGGGGCGTGGTCATCTGGCGTGTTTACCCGGAGTGCTGGTTATCCGAGGTAGCTGCCGAACTCCTCCAGGGAGATCAGCCCGTCACCGTCCAGGTCGATCCTGGCGATGGCGACCTCCGCCGCCTCAAGGGTGATCGGCTGGCCGAGCACCTCCATGAGACGCTGCATCTCTTCGGCCGAGATCAGGCCGTCACCGTCGACGTCGATAATCTTGAAAGTCGTCGCGTAGTCGTCCGCCATGATTACATCGGCCTTCCGTCAGCAGGGAGATCAGACGCCAAGCAGATTAGCGGGATACCGCTGCCCCGAGGAAAGCTCTTTCAACCACTTGTTCACACCACCGCTCCTGATCCCTCGCGCACCCGGGCCACGCGCTTACGCGGGGCCTGCGGCGGCGGTGCGGAGTTGCGCTTCTCGAACGTGATCGCCAGCGGCGCCGCGACCAGCGTCGAGGACAGCGTGCCGACGACGATGCCGATCAGCAGTGCCACCGCGAAGTCGGTCAGCGAGCTGCCGCCGAGCACGGCCAGCGCGGCCAGGATGAACAGGGCACCCAGACCCGTGTTCACGGTACGGGGCACGGTCTGCAGGATCGAGCTGTTCATCACCTCCACGAACGGTGCCTTGCGCTGCGCTCCCCACATCTCGCGGACGCGGTCGAAGACCACGACCTTGTCGTTGACCGAGTAACCGATCACGGTCAGCATCGAGGCCAGGAACACTCCGTCGATGGGCTTGTTCAGCCACGCGAACGTACCGATCACGATCGCCGAGTCGACGGCCAGTGCCGCCACCGCGGACAGGGCGAACGTCCAGCGGAACCGGAAGGCCAGGTAGGCGAGCTGTGCGGCGAGGGCGACCCCCAGGGCGATCAGCGCGTTGCGGCGCAGCTCGTCACCGAGGCTCGGGCCGATGATCTCGTCGCGCTCCTTGGCGATCTTCCCGGCGCCGCTCTCCAGCGCCGCCTCGATCTTGGCCGCCTCGGCGGGGCTGATCTGGCCGGTCCGCACCGAGATGTCGGAGCCCGAGGACTGCACCACCGCGTTCGGGAACCCGGCGTCGCTGACCAGTTCGCGGGCGGCGTCGGCACTGATCGGTGTGCTCGTGGAGTACTCCACGAGCCGGCCGCCGGTGAACTCCACCCCGTAGTTCATCCCCTGGATCGCCACCCCGGCCAGCGCCGTCGCGACCACCGCACCGGAGAACACAAGGTAGATCTTCCGCCACCGCATCAGGTTGGGGTTGCGCTCGTTCAGCCACTTGCGGATCCGCCCGATGTCGGAGACCCCGGTGATTCCGTGGCGCTTCCCGACGAACTTCCGGTCCGCCGCCCAGTGGGCCAGGACCCGGGTGATGACCATCGCGGTCATCAGTGACGCGACCACACCGATGCTCAGCGTGACACCGAATCCGCGCACCGGTCCCGAGGCCAGGAAGAACAGCAGCCCTCCCGCGAGCAGCGTGGTGATGTTGGAGTCGGCCACCGCGCTCCAGGCGCCGCGGAAGCCCTTCTCCAGCGAGGGCTTGAGTTTCGGCTGTATCGCGTACTCCTCCCTGGCCCGTTCGAAGACCAGCACGTTGGCGTCCACCGCCATGCCGATCGAGAGCACGAAACCCGCCAGGCCCGGCAGGGTGAGCGTGGCGTCGAGCGCCACCAGGGCCGCGTACGAGATGAGCGCGTAGCAGGCCAGCGCGATGGTGGCCATGAGGCCCATCAGCCGGTAGATCCCCACGATGAACAGCCCGGTGAGCACCACACCGATGATGGCCGCGTCGGCGCTGGCCCTGATCGCGGCGGCGCCGAGCGTCGGGCCGACGATCCGCTGTTCGACGATCTCGACGGGCACCGGCAGCGCGCCACCCTTGATCAGCACGGCCAGGTCCTGAGCCTCTTCGGCGCTGAAGGAGCCGGTGATCTGGGTGGAGCCGCCCGGCAGGCCCACGTTGCAGCCCACGTCCTCGTTCACCTGCGGTGAGAGGATGATCTTGGAGTCGAGCACGATGGCGACCCGTCGCTTCGGGTCACCCGGCGGGTTGCACGCGGCCTCGCCGGTCAGTTTGGCCCACGCCTCGCGGCCCTTGTCGCGGAAGTCGACGGTGACGAACCAGCCGCCGCCCATCTGGGTGTCGATTCCGGCCTTGGCGTCGCCGACGCCGTCACCGGTGAGCGCGGCCGGGCCGATGAGCAGCCCGGAGCCGTCCTCGTCGGTGATGACCTGCTCGTCCTTCCCGGCCTTGGTCGTCTTGTCGGCCACGGCGACGACGGGGTGGAAGGTGAGCTGGGCGGTCTTGCCGATGATCTCGGCGGCCTTGGCCGGGTCCTGCACGCCGGGCAGTTCCACGATGATGCGCCGCTCGCCCGAGCGGGCCAGCGGTGCGTCCGCCACGCCCAGGGCGTCGGCCCGGCGGCGGAGCACCTCAAGGGCGCGGTCGGTGGATTCGGCGTCGGCCTTGACGGTGGGGGAGTCCTTGGTCTCCAGGACGATCTGGGTGCCGCCGAGCAGGTCGAGACCGAGCCGCGGGGACATGGTGAATGCGATGAATATTGATGTGGCGATGACGGCGAACGCCGCTATCGCGCGTACCACAGGGGCACGCGACATGGGAGCCTCCACAGGCTGAAGGGAAGTGGTCCGGGTACGGCGAAGCACCCGCGACGGCAGGGGCCTGACCGCGAGGTGTTTCAGATGCCTGTGGAGGGCGGCGCCCGGCTGGGCCTGAACAGCAGGGCCGCGAGCGGGCGAGGATCGTCGTCGTCGGCCCGGCGCGAGTCGAGGCCCGGGGCGAGGGACAGCCGGTGGTCGTCCGGCGGGCCGGCCGCGACGGGGTGGCTGCCCCCGCCTCCGGCCCCGACGGAACCCGCGACGGAGACGTGATGCTCCCCGCCGGGATGGACCTGGCGGGACAGGGGGTGGTGCTCCGCGGTGACCGTGGTGATGGCCGGGTGTCCCAGCAGGGCGGTGGCACCGCCCCCGCCCAGGCCGCCGGAGACGAGCAGCGGGAAGAGGAGGACGAGCAGCCAGCCGAAGGGCGCGCCGCGCCTCAGCTGTCGCATGAACTCCTCCAAAGTGTGTTGACCCACCGTATCCGGCAAAGAACCGGGTCTGCCGCCGTCGTCTGTATCCGCTCCATCTCATAAACGTGTCAAGTGCGGGTAGTGCGCGGATGCGACCGACCTGCACGGCTGAGGCCATTCTCCCCCAGATCCGGCCGTATAGACGGCTACGACATCAGCAATTTCTACGGTTGGTCACTTTCTGGGTACCCTAGGTGACTGTTGACCGCGTGCGGACCCGCTTCCCGGTGCGCATATGCTTCGCATGGCGAAATTTATAGATTCGGCATGCCTTAAAAGGAGAAATTGACCGTGTACAAGGAGTTCGCAGTCGAGGCCGTGGTGTGGCTGATCCCTGTCGCCGTGTTGCTCGGCCTGGCATACATGATCACTGCGACCTGACCGGGACGCGGCCGAAGATCCGACCATACGCACGGATTGTTTTCTTTCATCCGCGAAAGAGCATTGTCACTGGGCGTGGATCTCCCCTTTAATCGGAGCTTGCAGAAGATCGCATGACGGCCGCGCCGGGCCTCGGTCCCGGCGCGCCGTCGGCAGTCCAGCGAGAGTCCCTGGGAAGAGGCCCGTGATCGTCGAGCTGCGGTCCGCCTCGGTCCGCTACCGGACCACCGGACGGCAGGTGCTCAGCGGCGTCGACCTCGACGTGAGCCCCGGCGATCTCGCCCTGGTCAGCGGGCCCTCCGGCGGGGGGAAGAGCACCCTGCTCCGGCTGCTCAACGGGCTCATCCCGCACGCCTACCGGGCCGAGGTGACCGGCGAGGTCCTGGTCGGCGGCCGGCCGGTGGCCGAGCAGAGCATCAGGCAGCTCTCCACCACGGTCGGCACCCTGCTCCAGGATCCCCACAAGCAGATCGTCGGCACCACCGTCGACACCGAACTGGCCTTCGGCCCGGAGAACCTGGGCCTGACCCGGGCCGAGATCCGCCGCCGGATCGGCGAGGTGACCGAGCGGGTGGGCATCAGGCACCTGCTGGGCAGGGCCACCGCAGAGCTGAGCGGTGGCGAGCTGCAGATGGTGGCGTTCGCCGGAGTGCTGGTGATGCGGCCCCGGCTCGTCCTGGTGGACGAGCCGCTGGCCAACCTCGACCTGGAGGCGAGCCTGCGGCTGATGCGGGAGCTGCGCCGGTTCGTCGACGAGGGCGGGGCCGCCGTGGTCGTCGAGCACCGGGTCGAGGAGATCCTGGAGTCCGAGCCCACCAAGGTCCTCTACCTGGAGGACGGGCAGGGCCGCTACGCGGGGGACGTCGCCGGGTTCCTGGCGGCCGCGCCGGTGGCCCACGTGAAGCTCCCGTTCGGGACGCTGGTGGAGCGGGCCGCCGAACTGCCCGCCGTACCCCGCGCTCCACGGCACGCGGAGCCGGATGCCACGCCCCGGCTGGACTACCGGAAGGTCGCGCTGGGGTACGGCGGGCGGGCCGTGCTGGACGACGTGGACCTGGCACTCGGGACCCGTGAACGGGTCGCGGTCCTGGGGCGCAACGGCGCGGGGAAGTCCACCCTGCTGCGCGCCGCCGTACGGCTCCTCGAACCGCTGCGCGGCGCCGTCCACGTGGACGGCGCGCCGGTCACCGAGCGCTCGACCCTGGACCTGGCGACCACCTTCGGGTACGTCTTCCAGAACCCCGGCCAGGCGCTGTTCTGCGCGACGGTCCGCGACGAGCTGGCCTTCGGCCCGCGCAACCTCGGCTGGCCGGACGACGAGATCCGGCGGGTCTCGGAGGAGGCGCTGCGCGCGATGCTCCTCGACGGCGAGACCGACATCATGGGCCGCTCACCGCGCACGCTCTCCTTCGGCCAGCAGCGCCGCCTCACCGTCGCCCTGGCCCTGGCCATGCGCCCCCGCACGCTCATCCTCGACGAGCCCACCGCAGGTCAGGACCTGCACACCACCACACGGTTCATGACCCAGGTCCTGGACGCCACCGAGAGCGTCTACTTCATCACCCACGACGTCGATCTGGCGCTGACCTCGGCCGACCGGATCGTCGTCGTTGACGGGGGCCGGATCGTCGCCGACGCGCCAACCGTCGAGCTCGCCGGAGACGCGGACCTCTGGTCCCGCGCGGGGCTCCGGCAGACCAGCCTGGTCCGGGCCATCCGTGACCACGTCCAGGACGCGCGGGGGATCCCCCACCCGTTCGACCTCGCGCGCCTCACCCCCCACCCGGAAGGAACCCCCCCTTCATGAGTACCGAGGCATTGTCACCGCGCCACTCCCCATGGACGATCAGCTCCAGGACGGTCGTGTTCGGCGCCGTCGGAGCGGCTCTCTACGCCGTGCTCGGCCTGGCCAGCTTCCTCATCCCCGGCACGCAGAGCGTCGCCGTCCGGCCCGCGTTCGCGCTGGTGCCGTTCTTCGGCAAGCGCTTCGGCGTCATCGCCGGCTTCTTCGTCGGCTTCATCGGAAACGTCATCATCGACCTCATCCAGGGCGCCGGCCTGCTCTGGTGGAACTGGAGCGTGGCGAACGGCCTGGTCGGCGCGCTCGCCGCGCTGATCTTCGCCGCGATCCCGCCGATCTCCAACGAGGCGGTCCGGCTCGTGGCCACGGCCCTCGGGGCGCTCGCCGCCACCGCGATCGGCATGCTGTTCGTGGTCACCGACATCTGGTTCCAGCAGGGCGTCGACTTCTCCACCTTCTTCTACGTCAACTACCTCCCGGCGCTGCTGGCCAACGGCATCGCGGTCGTCATCCTCGTGCCGGCGCTGGACGCCGCCTGGGAGCCGCTCGCGAAGCGGGCGGGTCTGTAGGAAGCCGATGGACGTCACGCCACGTTATCTGGGCGCGGGTTCCTTCCTCGCACGACGTGACCCGCGCGTGCTCCTGTTGGTCCCTGTGCTCTATTTCGTGGCGGTGGCGAACGTCGCCGACCTCCGCGGCATGCTCGTGTGCGCCGCGGTCGCCCTGGTGTACTACCGCGCCGCGGGCATCCCGTGGCGCGGTGTCAGGGCCAACTGGATCTTCATGCTGACCTTCACCACGATGCTGGTGGTGGTGAACAGTGTCGTCACCTCGGCGGACACCCGCCTGGGGTCGGGGGAGGCGCTGTTCACCATGCCGCTCGTCGGGACGGAGGTCACCTGGGTCACCCTGTCGTACGCGGCGACCCTGATGGTCCGCTATGCCTCCCTTGCCATGGTCAGCTTCCCGGTGGCCTTCGACATCGCCCCGGCCGACCTCGGCACCGCACTCGCCCGGCTCCGCCTGTCCCAGCGGCTCGCCTACGGCGTGGACCTGACCTTCCGGTTCCTGCCGTCCACGGTCGCCTCGATGCGCGAGACCATCGACGCCCAGCGGGTCCGCGGCTACGAGCACAGCCGCAGCCGCAACCCGCTGCGGAAGCTCGCCTCGATGAAGCCCGTCGTCATCCCGGTGACGGTGAACGCGCTGATCGACGCCGAGGACACCGCCAACGCCATGGACCTGCGCGGTTTCGGCGCCAAACACCGCACCTGGATGCGCGAGCTCGGCTTCGGCCGCGCCGACTACCTGGTCCTGGGCGGGTTCCTGGCGCTCGCCGTGGTGATGACCGCCGCCAAGTTCTTCGGACCGATCGGCACGGTGTGGACGCCGTGATCCACTCCGCGCCGCCGGTCCTGCCGGGTGGGGACACCGTGATCCACTCAGCGCCGCTGATCCTGCCGGTCAGCGCGCCTCCCGTCCCCGACGGCGCCCTGGTCGTACGGCACGGCCGCGTCGCCGCTCTCGGCCCGCGCGCCGGGATCCTGGCCGCGTGGCCGGACCGGGAGGAGACCCGCTGGGACGGCCTGCTCGTCGCCGGGCTGGTCAACGCCCACACCCACCTGCAGTACACGCACATGGCCGAGGTGGGGCGGCGCGACTACGCCTCCTTCGAGGACTGGTCCGCCGCCTTCGACAAGGTCTACGCCGGCTCCTCGATCGACTGGGCGGCCAGCGCCCGCGACGGCGCCCGGCAGGCGCTGCGGTCCGGGACCACCTCGGCCGCCGACGTCGTCACCGACCTCCCGGCGGCCGGCGCGCTGCGGGACACCGGTCTGGGCGGCCTGCCGTACCTGGAGACCCTCGGCGACAACGACGCGAGCTGGGCGGAGTCGGGGCGGGAGCGCTTCCGGGCCCTGCTCGACGCGGCGGGGACGCCGATGGGGATCGCCCCGCACGCGCCGTACACGCTCGACACCGGGGTGCTGCGCGACGTGGCCGCGCTGGCCCGCTCCCGGAGGCTGCGCCTGCACATCCACCTCGCCGAGGGTGAGCACGAGCGGGAGTACACGGTCTCGGGCACCGGGCCGCTGGCCCGGATGGTCAGGGAGCTGGGGTTCGACTTCGCCATCCTGCGCGAGGGCGGTACCGGTCTCGGACCCACCGCGTTCCTGGACGGGCTCGGCCTGCTCGGGCCGGACTGCCATGTCGCGCACGGTGTCCACCTGGACGCCGGCGACCGAGCCCTGCTCCGCGCGCGGGGCACCGTCGTCACGCTCTGCCCCCGTTCCAACCGGACGGTCGGCATGGAGGGGCCGGACGTGGCCGCGCTGCTCGCCGAGGGCAACCCCATCGCGGTCGGCACGGACTCGCTCTCCTCCTCGCCGTCGCTGGACGTGCTGGCGGACGTGGCGGACCTGCGTGATCTCGCGGTACGGCAGGGCTACCGGGCCGCCGACCTGGACCGGCGGCTGGTCGAGGCCGCGACGCTGGGCGGGGCCCGCGCCCTGGGCGTCGCCGGGGGGCTCGATCCCGGCGGTCCGGCCGACTTCGCGGTCTTCGACGTCTCCCCGGGGGCCGAGCCGTACCGGATCCTGGTCGCGGAGGGGCCGGGACGCTGTGTCGCAACGGTCATCGGAGGTGAGACGGTATGGGATCGCCGGACAGCGGCCGTCGCTGAGTGTTAATCTCCGATCTTTCGGGCTTTTTGTCCACATTGCGAACATCGATAGTGCAGGCGTAGAACCATGGCATCTCGGACTATCCGCTCCAAGCTGTATGCGCTGCTCAGCATCCCCATCGTGGCGCTCGTCGCGCTCTGGACGTTCGTCACGGGGCACTTCGTCGGGGACATCTTCGAGCTGCGCACGGCCGCCACACTGCACGAACGGCTGTCGGCGCCTGCCGCGGACCTGATCACCCAGGTGCAGAACGAACGCAAGCTCTCGGCCGTCGCGCTGAGCAGGGCCGTTTCCCGGCCCGAGGACCTGGCCCAGGCCCGGGAGGCGACCGACCGGGCGGTCACCGCCTTCCGCCTGCTGGCCACCTCGACGGAGGGGAGGACGGTCACCGGCCCGGAGCTGGCCGTGGCGGTCCAACGGGTCCTCGACGAGACCGGCGAGCTGCGCTCCATCCGCAGGAACGTCGACGGGCGCACCGCCAACCGGCTGCAGACCGTCCAGGCGTTCAGCAACATCACCGAGGCGGCCTACCGGCTCCAGGACAAGGCCGTCACCGTCTCGGACATCAAGCTCTACCAGCAGGCCGTCGGATACCAGCGGATCGTCCACGCGCACGACCTGCTGTCCAGGGAGGACGCGCTGGTCGCCGGCGCCACCCTCGCGGGCAGGCTGTCGCGCGAGGAGCACAGGGCGATCGAGGTGCTCGCGCCGAACCGGCGGATGCTGCTCACCGAGGGCGCCGCCACGCTGGACGACGAGCTGCGCGGCCCACTGAACTCGCTCATCAACTCTCTCGGCTACCGGGGGCTGGTCACCCTGGAACTCGACATCGCCGACAGGGCGGAGCTGCCCCGGGACCGGGACGCGTGGCGCGCCCTCATGGGCTCCTTCGACCTGAACATGGAACAATTCCTGGCCAGCCGGTCCGAGCTGCTCCACAACCGCGTCGACGACGCCGCGAGCAGCATCATCACGAAGATCGTCTTCACCGGTGGCCTAGGACTCGCCGCCATCCTGGGCGCGGTCATCCTGTCCACCCGGCTCGGCCGGGGACTCGCGCAGGAGCTGGGCGGTCTGCGCCTGGCGGCCCTGGACCTGGCCGAGACACGGCTGCCGCAGGTCGTCGAGCGGCTCCGCAAGGGGGAGACCGTGGACGTGGAGACCGAGGCGCCGCCCATTCCCACGACCGGCACCACCCTGGAGATCACCGACGTCGGCCGGGCGTTCTCCACCGTGCAGCGCACGGCCGTCGAGGCCGCCGTCGGCGAGGCCCGGCTCCGGCAGGGATTCAACCGGGTCTTCCGCAACCTGGCCCGGCGCAACCAGTCGCTGGTCCACCGCCAGCTCGCCCAGCTCGACTCGATGCAGCGCAAGACCACCGAGCCGGAGGCGCTGGAGGATCTCTACCGGCTGGACCACCTCACCACCCGCATGCGACGGCAGTCGGAGGGCCTGGTCATCCTCTCCGGCGCCACGGCCGGCCGTACCTGGCGCAACCCCGTCCCCCTCATGGACGTGGTCCGCGCGGCGGTGGCCGAGGTCGAGGACTACCGGCGGATCATCGTCCCGCCCCTGCCGGACGCCCGGCTGACCGGCTCCGCCACCGCCGACGTCACCCACCTGCTGGCCGAGCTGCTGGAGAACGCGACCTCCTTCTCGCCCCCGAGCACTCCGGTGAAGGTCCGGGGGGAGACCGTCGGGCGGGGCTTCGTGATCGAGATCGAGGACCGGGGCCTCGGCATGCAGAACACGGAGCGCGAGGAGATCAACGAGCGCCTCACCACCCCGCCCGAGTTCGACGTGGCCGACAGCGAGCAGCTCGGCCTGTTCGTGGTGAGCCAGCTCGCCGCCCGCCACGGCATCAAGGTCACTCTGAACCGCTCGCCCTTCGGCGGGACCACGGCGGTCGTGCTCATCCCGCAGACCGTGCTCGCCGACCCCGAACAGCAGCAGACGCCGGCCGTACGCGCTCTCGAATAGCCCGTACGGCCGGCGCGGCGGCGACGCAGGCCACCGGGATCACCGGGAGGACGTACCGGTGGTCGAAGTCCAGCGCCGCCACCGGGCCCACCAGCAGTCCCACCGCCACGCTCCAGGGCAGCAGCACCGCCCGCTGTCGCAGTACCGCGCCCGCCGCGCCCAGCAGCAGGAGCAACCCGAGCAGCGGGCCGCGCAGGTAGGCGGGGTACTGGTAGGCGACCAGGAGGTCCGCGTACGGCCGGACCGAGTACAGGCCCCGGATTCCGGGGTCGTACTCCTGCTTCACCGTGTCGATCAGCGGGAAGTCGGGCAGTGGCCAGTTCCCGTGCCCGAAGCCGAAGGCCGGGACGACCCGCCTGGGGTGGGCCACCGGGGTCCAGGCGAAGGCCAGCGAGGTGTCCCTGGCCACCTCGCGCAGGTAGTCCAGTGGCTGGGCCGCGATGGCGCGCAGCGCGAACGAGCGGGCGAGCTCGTTGTGGGTGAACCGGTCGCCGGGCAGCCTGTTGAGCGAGGCACCGGGCGCCCAGACGTATTCGGAGGCCGCGTCCACCACCGTCCCGTTGGGGCAGAGCGTCGCCTGCTCCGGCGTCGGCCTGATCACCGCGCAGTCGGCGAAGGTCATGGTACGCGCCCAGAGCGCGACCCCGTCGGCGCCGCTGAGCGCGAACCTGCCGTGGTGGTGGCCGTACCAGCCCGCGTAGGCGACGAGCGGCAGCATCCCGGCGAGCGCCGTGACCGCCAGACGCCGCCACCCGACCCGCCGGACGGCCAGCACGGCCAGCACCATGACGAGCAGCGGCAGCGCGACCGTCCTGGTCAGGGCGGCCATCGCGAACAGCAGGCCGGCCCCCGCGGCGGCCCGTGCCGACAGCTCCGGCGACCACATCAGGGTGGTCAGTCCGGCGACGACGAGGAAGATGAACTGCGTGTCCGACAGGACCGCGTGTTCGAGCCGGAGGAACGAGGCGTCGAACAGGACGGGCACGGCGGCCAGGCTCGCCCCCCACGCGGGCAGGGATTTACGGCGCAGCAGGGCGTAGATCATCAGCCCGACGCCCAGACCCATGGCGTGCTGGACGCCCGCGATCACCTCCACGCTGTGGAAGGGCCACAGCGCTCTGAGCAGGAGGGGATAGCCGATCGGGTGGAAGGCGACCGAGGGCCTGAGGTGGACGGCGGTGTCCAGGTAGCTGAAGGAGTCGTACCAGTAGAGCTGGGCGGGGCGGTAGCCGAGCATCGTGACCACGCGGAGGGCCGCGGCCAGCGCGAGGACCACGGCGAAGAGGCGGTGGCCGGTGAGGACGCGGCGGGCCCGGAGGACGGCCGCGGGACGGATGTCGATGAGCACGTGGAACCGATCGTCGAGGGGGAGCTCCGCGCATGCGGAGGAGAGCGCGGGGCGTGGGGTGAGCGCCGCGCATGCGGAGGAGAGCGCCGTCAGGGCACGGGGCGCCCGATCACGGGGTGCCCGGAGCCTGGGTGGCGGGCGCCTCCCCCGGGGAGTCCTTCTTGCACATGTGCTCCGGAGCCAGTTCCGCTCCGGGCGGGGCGAGCTTCTTCTTGCTGGGCGAGACCAGCATGAGCGCCGAGGTCGCGGACTCCAGGACGCCGTCGTGGACGTACCACGATCCGGGCACCGAGGCCGGCGTCCCCCCGCCGCTGACGAACTTCAGGCTGATGCCGCGCTCCTGCAGCAGCGGTCGCACCTCGTCAAGGGGTCTGTTGATGAAGTCGACGCAGTGCAGCGGCTCGCCGGGTGCCGCGAGGCTGGTCCGCCACCTGTACGTCTCACCCGGACGGCCCTTGCGTGCGAGGAAGATCTCAGCGCTGCCCTGGTAGGCGACGGGGACCCGGAGCCCGATCGGACAGCTCACTCCCGCGCGGTAGCAGGCTCCCGAGCGGTCGGTCGTCGTGATGAGGTCCTTTCTCTCCGCCTGTTCGGCGTTGGACAGGCCGTTGGCCCGAGGGTCCATCACCATCATCTGGCCGTCGAGGCTCGGCGGCGCCGGGTCGACGTTGAGCGTGATCCTGAGGCCGCGGGCCTGCAGTTCGCGCTCGTACATCTCTGGGGCGGCGTAGAGGTCCTTGACCGTGATGACGTAGTAGTCGCCCTCCTGCTTGATGTCCAGGGCGGCGGAGGCCGGGGACGTGCCGTAACCACCCGGAAGAACCCAGCTCAGGGCCATCACCGCGGTGGCGAGTCCGGCGACGATCGGCACGGCGAACCGCCGGGCGGGTGAGACGGGGTGGCCCGCGCTCCGCCGGTAGCCGGGAAGGGCGGCGAACCAGCGGCGGAGCCCTCCAGGGGCGACGGCCGGGGCAGTGGTGATCTCCTCGAAGAGTTCCCTGGCACCTGGGGTCATGCCCGGCCCCGGGTCGGGTGCGATCCCCGCGACGAGCCGGTCGATGTCGTTGGTCACAGCTGTCCCTTCGCCAGCGCCACCGCGCGCGAGCCGTACCTGGTCATGTCGTATCCCGCGGAGGTCAGCTCCCGGGCGAGCCGTTTCCGCGCCCGGTGCAGCCGGAGGCGTACGGCGCCGCGCGAGCAGCCCAGCACCTTCGCGACCTCCTCGGAGCTCAGGCCCTCCCAGCTCACCAGGGAGAGCAGCTCCCGGTCCCCGGGGCTCAGCCGCCGGAACGCCGCACGGACCCCGTCGGGATCGTCCTCGACGGCGTTCTCGGCCCAGACGGTCAACTCCGCGCGGAGCCGTACGGCCAGCGCGCTCTGCCGGGTCTCCTCCCGCCGCCTGTTGGCCAGGACCCGCCGGGCCGTGCCGTACAGCCAGAGCCGGGCATCGTGTCCCTCGGGGATGTCGTCCATCCGGCGCCAGGCCGTGGTGAAGGTCTCGGCGAGCGCGTCCGCCGCGTCGTCGGGGGAGTCGGCGCGCCGCCGTACGTAGGCGAGGAGATCCGGGTAGTGCGCCTCGTAGATCTTCTCGAAGCGCTGCTTCGGGTCAGGGGGGCCCACGTCTGCTCCCTTTCAGGGGGGACTCGTCACCTACACCTGTCCGGATCAGGAGTTCTGTTTCACCTTCAAACCGACTTTTGTTATTAAAGCGGTTTCGGGAAGGGGTAGGAGCGCGGCGGACGTCTCAACGACCGGAGAAGAGCAGGGGTCTTTCATGATCACGCTCAACCTTGACACCGCCGCCGCCATCGTCCCCCTGCTCTCCGGCGACGCCGCCTTCATCACCGGGGCGACCATGCCCGTCGACGGCGGCCGGCCGGTGCTCGCGCGTGATCCCGAGCCGTGACGGGCCCCCGCGAGGCCGTGATGTTCCACGGATTGCCAAGTCGATGGGAAACGTCCTCGGAACTCTCGCCGCGCACCCGTTCTCACGCTGCTTGCCCGCCGTGTTCGACCATGTGGCGGAACGGGCGAAGGCGGCCGCAGCGAAAATAGGATTATTTCACGTAGAAATAAGCTGATATGTCTAATTTATTTCCTATTTATGTAGGCCTTCTTTGCTTTGCTGAAGTATAAGCGCTTGGCGGTATTTTTTGTGATTATTCGTCCGGCATTCTTGGGGCGTCGGTAACTCATGAGGGCGAATTCCGTCTTCTTGGAATCGGAGGATCACATGGGAACGAAAACTGCTGCATCGCTTGCTGCGGTCGCGGTCGCGGTCGGAGCAACCCTTTTCGCCGGAGCGCTCATGGCTGGCCCGGCGGTCGCGGACGATGGTCACGGCGCCAGCGCGACCAGCACACTGGCGAATGCCGGCCACGGCTCTCACTCGGCGAGGAACTTCATCCTCGCGGAGGATGAGCAGGCGGAAGATGAGCTGATCGGTGGCAGCGGGGCCGGGTTCGGGGACTGAGCCGGGACCGGCCCATCCCGGAGTCGCGCACGGGCATGGCGCGTTCGATTTCCGCACTCGGACGGCCGGCAAAAGACCGTGCTGGTAAAAAATGGAAATATCTTCCGCTGGATCTCCGCCCAGTGAGAAAGGTGGGTCGATCCGCCGCGGTTGCGCGCTCGCTCCTTCAAAGGGCGGGCGCGTGGCCTTTCCCGTCGAGGCGGTCCTGTTTCCGTCCGGGCGATCCGGTTTCCGTCAGGGCAGTTTCGTCCACGGCCCCGGGGCGTGGTCGTCCTTCGGGACCCAGAGCGCCGGCTGGAGCTCGCGCAGTTTCGGCGCCGCGTCGGCGTCCCAGGGGAACCGGCCGCCGGCGTCGGGCCAGACGATCTCCATGAAGGGCAGCGGAGGCTCCTGGTAGAAGTGCAGCGCCATGCCGAACAGGGATCGGTACCAGCTCGTGTCCACGGTCCTCGCGACGACCGGGTAGTCCCTGATGACGTCGTCCCGCTCCTGGCCGTCGACGAGATGGCGACCGGCCGCGACCTCGTCGGCCAGGGTGTTCAGGCAGTTCTTCATCACGTCCACCCGGAGCCCGAACATCGCCGCCTCGGGCGAGCGGAACGTGTGCCACAGCCCGACGGTGAACGCCCACCCCGGCCCGTCCTCGTCCTCCGGGACCATGATGACGCCCCATCCGCGCTCCCGGACATGCCGCATCGTGCTGCGGTCGATCTCGTCGAGCTCCACGTCGTGTTCAACGCACAGAAGGCAGTGGCATACATACTGGTCGAACATGGTGTCGAGCGTAGTGCTCTCTGACTGAAGGGGCTGTCAGGCCCGGCACCAGCTCCCGCCCCGGCTCGGTGAGGTGGTAGCCCCACGTTCACCGTCGGACCGTCCGGGGCGGGGAGCCGGCCGGGTCGATGCTCGCCACGAGGTCGCGCAGCCCGGCCACCACCTCGGCCTCGACCGGCCCGTGGTCCTGGGGCACTCGCTCGGCGCCGTCAACGCCTACCAGCTCGCCGCCCGCCACCCTGGCCGGGTCGGCGCCGTCGTCAACGCGGAGGGGCCGGCCTCCTTCGGCCTCGACGGCCCCAACCCGCTCGCCTTCGTGCTCGCCCTGCCGTACGAGGCGCCCACCCGCGAGGCGCTGATCGAAGGGCTGGGCCAGGCCGCCCCCTTCTTCGGCGACGCCCTCCGCGAGAACCCCGACGGCACCTGGCGCCTGCCCTTCCACCCCCAGGACATGGTCGACTCCGAGGATCTGGTCCACGGAGACCACTGGAGCGACTGGCTCGCGAGCACCTGCCCGGCGCTCCTGGTGCGCGGCACCAAGGGCGTCGTCCCCGCCGAGCAGGCCCACGCCATGGTCGAGCGGCGCCCCGGCACCCATCTCGCCGAGCTGGAGGCCGACCACTTCGTCTACGCGGGCGACCCCGAGGGCTTCGCCACCGCCGTCCGCGCGTTCCTCCGGTCCCTGGACTCCGTCGACTGAACCGGGAGTCCCCCGATCACCGGGAACGGGCCCTTCCGCTCTGCCGCCGATCTCACCGGGTGGCCGCCGGTGTGAGAATCCTGGCGCGGACCGCCGCGAGATCCTCCTCGCTGAGGCCCGCCGCCCGCAGGTAGGCCTCGGCGTCGAGTGACTCCAGCACGGCGAGTACGGAGGCGCGGGCGGAGGTGTTCTCGGCCGCGAGGAGCCTCTGGATGGCGATGTCCTGGTCCTCCTTCCCCCGCGCGGCGTAGAGCGGACGCAGGCGGTCGGTGCTCAGCTCGTAGTCGGAGACGATGTCCTCGTGCGCGGCTCCGGCCAGCGCGAGCAGCAACAGGGTGACGAGCCCCGTACGGTCACGGCCCGCGGCGCAGTGGATGAGGACGCCGCCGGGCCGGGCACGGGCGACGGCCGCCACGGCGGTGGCGCATCGTTCCGGGAAGCGGTCGAGGAAGGGCCGGTAGTACAGCGGCGTGCCGTACAGCCCCTTGCCCCAGTGGTCCCGGAACGCGGTGTCGGTCAGGTCCTCCAGCGGGACGTGCACGAGGTCGACCCCGGCCGCACCGGCCTTCACCCCTGCCGGGCGTTCGTGGTCGTTGCGCAGGTCGATGACCGTGCGGACACCGTGCGCGGCCAGTGCTGACCAGCCCGCCGGGCTCAGCCGGTCGGAGGCGTCCGAGCGGACGACCGCCCCCCATCGGGTCACGCGCCCCTCGACGGTACGGAGACCACCGAGGTCGCGGACGTTGTAGCAGCCCTCCCAGTCGAGATGACGATCGTCCATCACTCTTACCTCCTGCGTCGATGGATCAGCCCATCCTGGTACGACGCCCGGCGGGACCCGCTGGTTCGCCGGTTCCGACGCCGAGCACAGGTCCGGCTTCCGGGCCGGTGTGCCGCTGCGCGGCCGGGCGTTGGAGGGCCCGTACGGCGCCGCGGGCCGTGGGGAGCCGGTCCGCTCCGCGGTGATGGACCGGGCGCAGGGTCCGGGGCCGGAATCCGGTGATCGTGCGGACCACGGTGTCGGGATGGGCGACCATAGACACATGATGCGAACCATCGGCCTGATCGGCGGCATGAGCTGGGAATCCTCGGCAGAGTACTACCGGCTGCTCAACGAGGAGACCCGGCGGCGTCTCGGGGGCCATCACTGCGCCCGGAGCCTGCTGCTCACCGTGGACTTCGCCGAGATCGAGGCCCTGCAGCGCGCGGGTGACTGGGAGAACGCCGGGAAGCAGCTCGCCGAGGCGGCCGGAACCCTCGAACGGGCGGGGGCGGAGATGATCCTGCTGTGCACCAACACCATGCACCGGGTCGCCGGGGTCATCGAGGCCGGGATCGGCGTGCCGTTCGTCCACATCGTCGACAGCACGGCGGAGCGGATCACCGCGGCCGGTCTCACGACCGTCGGGCTCCTGGGGACCAGGTTCACCATGGAGATGGACTTCTACCGGTCCCGGATGCGCGAGCACGGCCTGGAGGTGCTGGTGCCGGAGGAGCCCGACCGCACGCTGGTGCACGACGTCATCTACCGGGAGCTCACCCAGGGGCGCGTCGAGGACTCCTCCCGCGCGGCCTACCGGCGGATCATCGCCGACCTGGCCGGGCGCGGTGCCCAGGGGGTCATCCTCGGCTGCACCGAGATCACCCTGCTCGTCGGAGCCCAGGACAGCCCCGTCCCCGTCTTCGACTCCACCCGCATCCACGTCGAGCGCGCACTCGACCTGGCGCTGCGCTGAGCCGGGTCCCTCCGCTCAGGCGAGACGCGCGTAGACGATGACGTTGCCCGTGTAGTGGCCGGTCCGCCTGTCGAACGCGCCGCCGCAGGTCACCAGGCGCAGGCCCGCGTGGTCGAGCGGGCCGTACACGCGCCGGGAGGGGAAATCACTCTTGGTGACCTGCTCGACCGACTCGACCACGAAGGTGGCGGCCGAGCCGTCCGCGCGGCCGACAGAGAGGGTGTCCCCGCCGCGCAGGCGTCCGAGGTCGTAGAAGACGCCCCGGCGTCCCCCTCCGTCGACGTGCCCGAGGATCACCGCCGCCCCGCGCTCGCCGGGAGTGACCCCGCGCGAGTACCAGCCCGCCTGCTCGGGACGCTCGACCGGGGGGACCTGCACCGTGCCGTCCGGGTTGAGGCCGAGCCGGCCGAGGGGCACGTGGACGCCGAGCTTCGGGACGTCCAGGTGGCGCGGCTCGGAGCGGCCGAGAGCGGGACCGGCCGAGGACGCGGAGGACCGGCTGCCGCCGGTCGGGGAAGAACTCGCCCGTACGGCCTGCGACACGGCCGAGGGCACATCCCGTGTGCTCACGGCCGGCGGAGCCGGGGGGCCCTCCTGAGGCAGGAGCCCACAGCTCACGAGCACGGCACCGGTCAGCGTGACGGCGGCGGCCGCCACGCCCAGGGCATGGCGGCCGCCGGTCACCTCTCCACCTGACATCTCAGGCGTGGACCCGCGCGCGGCGGCGGCGTACCAGCACGCCCATCCCGGCCCCCGTGCCGAGAAGGACTCCGCCGAGCGGCACCAGAGCGCTCCCCGCGGGACCTCCGCCGGTCTCCGGGGCGCCCTTGGGGATCAACGGGACCGGCCTCGGCCCGCGGTCGCTGACCGGCGCGGGCTTCTCGGCCGGTACCGCCCGCGTGACCGGCGCGGGCTCCTTGGCCTCTCTGACCACCTGCGGGCTGGGCTTGGCGGTGGGCACGGGCTTGGGGGTGGCCGCCGGCTCCGCGTCCGCCATGGCCGGTCCGGCCATGGTCAGTGCCGCGACGCCGAGCGCCGTCGCGGCCACGATGGTACGGACAGATCGCATACATCCTCCTCAGCGGCGGCGTCGCCGAAACGGTCCGGCGACGCCTACCGGCACAGCTGTTCACCGGTCGGGAACGGCTTCGATGCTGGCAGGGCAATGTCCGCTCGCCGTGACCGGAATGTCATGGGTGTGTAATGGATGTCCTCATCGGGAGGAAGCAGTCCCGCCACTGCGGATACTTGGACGGTGGCCAGAGTGATGCTGATCGAGGACGACCCGTCCGTACGGGAAGGGCTGCGCCTGTCACTCGGCCGGCACGGACACGACGTCGAGGTCGCCCGGACAGGTGAGGACGGGTTGCGGCGGCTGCTCGTCGCTCCGGCGGACATCGTCGTGCTCGACCTGATGCTCCCCGGCCTCGACGGATTCGAGGTGTGCCGCCGGATCCGCGCCGGCGGGCCCACGCCCATCGTCATGCTCACGGCCCGCGGCGACGATCTCGACGTCGTCAGCGGCCTTGAGGCGGGGGCCGACGACTACGTGGTCAAACCGGTCCGGCCGCGCGTGCTGGAGGCGCGGATCCGCGCGGTGCTGCGGCGCGGAGGCCCGGCGACGGCCGCCGCGGCCGGGCAGGAGACGTACGGCGAGCTGACGATCGACCGTGGCGCGCTCACCGTCTCCAAGGCCGGTGTCCCGATCGTCCTACCGCCGATGGAGCTACGGCTCCTGCTGGAGCTGTCGGCGGCGAACAGCCAGGTGTTCAGCCGCCAGCAGCTCCTGGAGTCGGTCTGGGAACTCGACTTCCTGGGCGACTCCCGGCTGGTCGACGCGTGCGTGCAGCGGCTCCGGACGAAGATCGAGGACATCCCGTCCAGGCCCCGCTACATCCAGACCGTCCGCGGGTTCGGCTACCGGTTCGGGCCCCTGTGAACCGTCCGCCAGGCGAGACGACGTGACCCGGGTGGATCGGACGGCCTCCGGTGCCGGGCGGTCCGGGCGGTGAGCGACGTGACCCGCGGAGATCGGGCGGGTGGGGGCGGCTCCGGGCGGCGGACGCCGCGACTCCCCATCTGGGTGCGCGGGCTCAGAGCCCGGCTGGTGGTCGTCTTCATTCTCCTCGCGGGACTCAGCGCCCTGACCGCCGCCGGGCTGATCTACCGGCAGGCGCACGACCTCATGCTGAGGCGCACGGAGTGGTCGGTCGTCAACGAGTTCCGGCTGCGCGTCGCGACCCTCACCGAGAACATGCAACACCCGCCGGACCGCGCGGCGCTGCAACGGCTCGCCAACGGGGTCGCACCTTCGTTCCTGCAGGCGACCGGCGCCGCCGCCTACCGCGATTCGGGGTTGATCGCCTCGGGGGACGACACCGGCCCGATCACCCCTGCGCTGCGCCGTACCGTCGTCGCGCGAAATCGCCTGTTCTACCAGCGCGTGATCACCTCCGGCACCCCCTACCTCGTGGTCGGCACGCCGGTGATGCTGGGCAAGCGGACGGAGCCGTCGGGTGTGGAGGTCTACCTGGTGACCCCGCTCAGCAAGGAGGAGGGGGACGAGGAGGCGCTGGTCGCGGCGGCACGCAACGGGGTGATCCCCGTCCTGGTGCTGGCCGTGGTGTTCGCCCTCGTGGCGGCGCGGGGTGTGCTGCGCCCGGTGCGCGACCTCGACCGGGCCGCCCGCAGGCTCGGCTCGGGTGAGCTGGACACGCGCCTGAAGGTGAGCGGCGGCGACGAGCTGGCCAGGCTGGTGAAGACCTTCAACGCCACGGCCGTCGCCCTGGAGACCAACGTGTCCGAACTGCGCGGCATGGAGATCAAGGCCCGTCGGTTCGCCGCCGACGTGTCCCACGAGCTGCGCACTCCGCTGGCGTCCATCCTGGCGATGGCGGACATGTTCGAGGAGGAGGCCGGCCGCCTCGAAAGCGATCTGGAAAAAGCGGCCCGCCTGATGAACCTGGAGGTGGGCAGGCTGGTCCGGCTCGTCGAGGACCTCATGGAGATCTCCCGGTTCGACGCCGGGGCGGCGACGCTCATCCTGGACGACATCGACGTGGCGGACGCGATCCGCGCCTGCCTGCGCACCCGGGGCTGGACCGGCCGTGTCGAGCTGGATCTCCCCCCGGGGGTACGGATCCGGATGGACCCCCGCCGCTTCGACGTGATCATGGCCAATCTCGTCGGCAACGCGCTCGACCACGGCGCGCCCCCGGTCACCGTACGGCTGCGAGCCGACGGTCCGGGCGGAGCGGAGCATCTGAGGGGAGCGGACGGTCCGGGCGGAGCGGGCGGCGTCGTCATCGAGGTCCAGGACGCGGGCGACGGGGTGGACCCGCGCATCCTCCCGCACGTCTTCGACCGCTTCTCCAAGGCCGACGCGGCACGGGTGCGATCGGACGGGAGCGGTCTCGGCCTGGCCATCGCCCGTGAGAACGCGCGCCTGCACGGCGGCTCGATCGAGGTGGCCAACCGAGCCGGGGGAGGAGCGGTGTTCACGGTCTCCCTGCCGCGCCGCGCGGAGGCCACCGGACCTTCCCCGGCGGTGGAGGAGCGATGACGAGCGCCCGCGCGCGCCGGACGCCGCCGGCGCTCGTCCTTGTGGTCACGCTGCTGGCGGCCGGTTGTGGCATCACCTCGACAGGCGTCGTGGACGGGGGCGAACCCGCCGTCGGCTTCCGCCCCAGCACCCGGCTCTACTTCGTGTCGGGGTCGCGGCTGCAGGCCGCGACCCGCCCCATCCCGTGGCCCCCGCTGAAGGACACGCTCACCCTGCTGATGGACGGGCCCAGCGCCGCCGAACGCGGGCGCGGGCTCCGCAGCGAGCTTCGGTCAGACGCGGAGACACTGGTGAAGGTGGCCTCGGATCAGGCGAAGGTCCTCATCACGCTCCCGGTGCCCAAGCCGTCACCCGTGCTGCCCGTTCCGGCGCCCAGGGTGACCGAGCCGACACCCAGGGAGGCCAGGCCGTCCGCCTTCCCCTCGACGCTGGGGATGGGCCAGCTCACCTGTACGGCGGCGAGCGCCCTGGCCGCGCGGACCAACATCGACCCCGACGCCGTCATCGTCGTCATCCAGTGGACGGGGGGCCGGCGGCTCGGGTCCTTCCGGTGCTCGGAGTTCCCGCGCGGGTCGGAGTGACCCTCACCTCCCGCACACGGCAATCAGCGGTCGCGCACGGACGTCACGTTGTGGGCGTAACGGCGAAATCCCAGGGCCTGGTAGGTCGCGCGGGCGAACGGTATCCGAATGACCGCAGAACCGGAATGCGATTACCGGAGGGTGGGAGCTCGCCGGAGGTCAGCCGGCCGCGTCGAGCCGCTCGCGGTGCTCGTCGGTCAGGGCCAGCGCCACCCCGGCGAGGGCCTCGTCCAGCTGGGTCGCGTCGCTGACTCCGACGATCGGTGTGACGGCCGGGTCGCCGCCGGTCAGCCAGGCGAGCACCACCTGGTTGCGGGAGACGCCCAGCTCTCCGGCCACCTCGGTGAGCGCGGCCATCCGCAGGGTGGTGGCCGGATGCCGGTACGCCTCCGGCAGAGGACGGTCCGCGCGGGTGTAGGAACCGTTCAACAGCGTGGTGTACGCCCACAGGGTCATCTGCGGGTCGCTCTGAACGTAGTCGAGGGCCTCCTCGCTGGCCCAGCCGAACCGGTGGTTCTGGCCGGGCACCGGGGTGTCGGGGCGCGGCCTCAGGTAGGAGTGGCTCAGCTGCAGCGCGGTGTATCCGGTCCAGCCGTTGCTCCGGGCGATCTGCCGCGCGCGCTCCACCCGCCACATCGGATGGTTCGAGCAGCCCAGCCGGCCGACGGTGCCGGAGTCGACCAGATCCGCCAGCGCGCCGACCGTGTCCTCCAGCCGCGCCGCCCTGTCCTCCATGTGCGTCCAGTACAGGTCGATCCGGTCGGTGCCGAGCCGGCGGAGGCTGTCCTGGACCGCTGCCTTGATCGCGGGACCTGACAGGCCCTCCCTGCTGGCAGGCCACTCACCGGCTCCGGTCGGCTCCGCGCCCACCTTCGTGCTGAGATACACCCGGTCGCGGACGCCGGGGCGGCGTGCCAGCCACCGGCCGATCACGTGCTCGCTCTGTCCGCCGGTGCCGCTCGGGTCGGACCAGAACGAGTAGCAGTTCGCGGTGTCGATCATCGTGCCGCCCGCGGCCACGAACCGGTCCAGCAGGTCGAATGAGGCATGCTCGTCAAGAAGCGTCCCGAAGTTCATCGCTCCCAGTGCGAGGTTCACCGTCGTCATGGTGTGCTCCGTTCTCCATCGGCTGTGGAGATCGACTCTGGTACATGGAGCGGACTCCAGGTCAAGCCCGTCAGGGCGACGACGTTCTCACTGTCCTGGCGAGCGTCCCTACCCGGTCCCTACCTGGCCCGGAGCTGGTTGAGGGTGTAGCCGGTGGCCTGTTTGAACAGATACTCGGCCCGTTCGTAGGAGAGCCTGCGGCGACCGGTCTCGGGGCACAGGTCGCCGGGCGCGGGCCGGCGGCCGGGGCCGGGCCTGCGGTCGGACAGGAACAGCGGGCCCCGGCGGCGGCCCGCGACGAGGTGGGGGATGAGCTCGGCGGCGCCGGACCGCCAGTGGATCCAACGGGACCCGGCCACCCTCCCGCGCATCCCGGCCAGATCGAGGTCCTCGACGTTGAGCGCGAGCACCGAACCGACTCCGGCCGCGCTCTCGTGGAGCAGCAGCCACAGGGCGCGCTCGCGCAGGGCGACGTCCGGCCGTTCCCACAGCGCCTCGACGTGCGGCCGGTCGATGGGGCGGGTACGCCCCCGAGGCTCGAACCGCCGACCGATCCCGCCCGCCAAGTCACCGGCCAGATCACCGGCCGGTCCGTTGGACAGGCTGTCGGCCGGACTGTCGGCCGGTCCGCTGGGGAGCCGGCCCTGGGCGGCGGCCCAGGCGGAGAAGGAGCGGACGGCGCCGCGGTGCCGGTTCCACGTCGCGGCGGCGGCGCTCCCCCACGCGGTGGTGAAGACCTCGGCGACCTGCCCGGCGGTCACATCCGACAGCGGGATGTCGTCGCCGAGCTCCCGGCGGAGCCGGCTCATGGTCTGGCCGTAGGAGTGGATGGTCGCGGCGTCCAGGTCGTCCCGGGCGAGGAAGGCGCTCGCGGCCTCGGCCAGGGTGACGGCGGTCCCCGGCGTGGCCGCGCCGGCGCAGGCCGCCGCGCGTTCCAGGAGGATCGTCCGTTCGGGCACGTTGAGGGTGAGGGCCGCGGCGCGTTCGAACTCCCGCCGGGCCTCCTCGTGACGGCCGAGCCTGGCCAGGAGGTCGCCGCGCACGCTGGGCAGGCGGTGGTAGCCCTTGAGCGCCGGTTCGGCGACCAGCGTGTCGGCGAGTGCCAGACCCGCCTCGGGACCGTACGCCATGGCCAGCGCGACTGCGCGGTTGAGCTGCACGACCGGCGTGGGCAGCACTCGGGCGAGCGTCTCGTAGAGGGCGGCGATCTGCGCCCAGTCGGTCTCCTCCGCCGTACGGGCCCGCGCGTGGCATACGGCGATGGCGGCCTGCAGCACGTACGGGCCGAGAGGTCCGCCGGCCTGCCTGGCGCGGAGCAGGGCCGCGAAACCGCGGCGGATGAGGAGCTGGTCCCAGCGTCCGCGGTTCTGCTCGTGCAGTGCGACGGGCTCTCCCGACGGCCCGGTCCGGGCGGCCAGCCGCGACGCCTGCAGCTCCATCAGCGCGACCAGGCCGTGCGCCTCGGCCTCGCCGGGCGCGAGTCCGGCCAGCAGGCGGCCCAGCCGCAGCGCCTCATGGCAGAGGTCCTGGCGCATCCAGCCGTCGCCGGAGGTCGCCGCGTATCCCTCGTTGAACACCAGGTAGATGACCTCGAGAACCGACGACAGGCGCGCGGCCCGCTCCGGCCCCGAGGGGACCTCGAAGGGGACCCGGAGCGCGGCGAGGGTGCGTTTGGCCCGGACGACGCGCTGCGCGACGGTCGGCTCGGAGACGAGGAACGCACGCGCGATCTCCTCGGTGCGCAGGCCGCCGAGCAGCCGCAACGTCAGAGCCACCCGGGACTCGGTGGACAGCGCCGGGTGGCAGGAGACGAACATCAGGCGCAGGACGTCGTCGCCCACCTCGTCGTCGAGGGCCGCGTCGGTGTCGGCCTCGACGGTGTCCTGCCGGGTGGCGAGCTCGTGGGCGAGCTGCTCGTGCCTGCGGTCGAGCCGCTCGCCGCGCCGCAGGTGGTCGATGGCGCGGCGCTTGGCGACGGCCATGAGCCAGGCGCCCGGATTGTCCGGCACCCCTGACTCCGGCCACTGTTCGAGGGCGGCGAGGAGCGCGTCCTGCGCGAGCTCCTCTGCCAGCCCCACATCGCCCACCATCCGGACGAGCCCGGCGATGATCCTCGCCGACTCCATCTTCCAGACCGCGTCGACCGCGCGGTGGGCGTCCCCGGACATCACGTGCTCGATCAGAGCACCCGCCCGGCCGGGTGCGCAAGCGCCCCGATCAGTCCTCCGGGCCGAAGACCTGCTGGATGTTGCCCTCGCCATTGCCGATGATCTTCCAGAAGCGCCGGGAGATCTCGATGGCCTCCTCCTTCGAGCGGACCTCGACGAGCGCGAAGCTGACGATCGCCTCCTTCGCCTCGGTGAACGGCCCGTCGGTGACGGTGATCTCGCCGCCGGAGGCCGAGACGTGGGTGCCCACCGGGTCCAGGCCGCCGGTCGCCAGCAGCACCCCCGCCCGGGTCATCTCCTCGACGAACGCGGCCATCTCCGCATAGACCGTCTCGTCCGGGGGAGTGAGGTTGCCGCCCAGGGTCGTCATCAGGAATCGCATCGTGGTGTCTCCTTCAGGTGATCGTGTGACCGATCCTCGCCGGTCTCTGGCTACGCGTCGACCGAGGTCGGCGGAAATCGACACGTGTCGCCTGACCAGGGCGGATACCCAGATGTGACAGGGAATGCGCTCGGATCCGTCTGTCCGCGGCTACGGCATCGAGGGACTGCTACCGAACTGCGGGCTGGTGCTCTCAGGCCCTCAGGCCGCGGCCGGTCCAGGTTTACGGCCCACTCCGGCGTAGCCGACCGAGGGGTTCGGGTCGTCGAGCGGCGGTGGTCCGTCGGGCCGCCAGTCCTTGGGGAACACCAGGCCGGGCTCGGCCAGCTGGTAGCCGTCGAACAGCCGAGTGATCTCCGCGTGCGTGCGCAGGCTCAGCGCGGCGGTGGCCTGGTTGTAGATCTCCAGGGCCTCCGGCGTGGTGTCCGGCCTGGTGTCGGTCGCATGGCTGACAACGAGGTGGCTGCCCGGCGCGCTCGCCTCGTGCAGCCGCCGGACGATCTCGTAGGCACCCGCGCCGCCGGTGTGCTCGTCACCGGTGTGCTCGTCCGGGATGAAGTGCAGAACGGCCAGCAGCAGGAACGCCACGGGCCGGTCGAAGTCGACGTGCTTGCGCAGCTCGGCCAGGAGCATCTCCGGGGCACGTACGTCGGCTTGGACGATGGAGACGTTGTCGCCGCCGGTCAGTAGTGCCCGGCCGTGCGTGCACACGACGGGGTCGTAGTCCACGTAGACCACGCGGGTGCCGGGCGCGACCGCGTGCGCGATCTCGTGGGTGTTGCCCTGGGTGGGCAGCCCGGAACCCAGATCCACGATCTGCCGGACGCCTGAATCGACCAGATGGCGTACGGCACGCGAGAGGAACGCCCGGTTCTCGCGTGCGGAGTCGCGGGTCCCGGGGAAGAGTTTCATGATCTGTTCGGCTGCGGCCCGGTCAGCGGCGAAATTGTCCTTGCCGCCCAAGTAGTAGTCGTACATCCGGGCGACATTGGGAATGTCGGGGTCGGTTATATCCGGCGCAGCCTGATTCTCCATGTTTTCCCCTGATTTCTCAGCATTCGTCTGCAATGGATCTTAGAGAACCGTCCGTACTTTTGGGCGGATCCCACAGAATCAGGATCACCCGTACCGGCAGAGTCGCTCCGTGTCGTCCTCTTAAGAAGAAAAGACTGGTCAGAGGCGTAAGGTGCTCGTATGGCCGAGCCGCTGCCAGGTCCGCTGGCCCACCTGGCACCGCTGCTGGACCACTATGGCTACCTGGCCGTCGGCGGGCTGATCTTCCTGGAGGACTTCGGCGTCCCCGCCCCCGGGGAGGCGATCCTTATCGCCGCCGCGGTCTACGCCGGGACCGGGAAACTGAACATCGCCCTCGTCGTCCTGGTCGCGGTGGTGGGCGCCGTCGCCGGGGACAACGTCGGCTATCTGATCGGCCGCACCGGCGGCCGGGCCTTCGTGCACCGGTGGGGCCGCTACGTCCTGCTGACCCCCGAACGCTTCCAGACCGCCGAGAGGTTCTTCGCCCGGCACGGCGGCAAGGTGGTCACCATCGCCCGCTTCGTCGAGGGGCTACGCCAGGCCAACGGCATCGTCGCGGGCGCCAGCGGCATGCCCTGGCGTCGCTTCCTGGTTTTCAACAGCCTCGGCGCGGTCCTGTGGAGCGGGGTGTGGGCGACCCTGGGATACGTCGCGGGCACCCACATCGGCGCGATCTACGGACAGGTCACCCGCTACCACACCTACGTCCTCATCGGCCTGGCCGTCCTGGTCGTCGCCTTCATCGTCCGGAGCCTGCTACGACGCCGTCGCGGCGACTGACCCTCGGCGGAAGGCGACCAGCCCTCCGCGCGTGGCCGGGCCGCCGCGCGCCCCGGCCGATCCGCTCAGGAGTAGTAGCCCTCGATGGGGATACGCGCCTCGTCGAACAGCGCCGGGCCTTCCTGGCGCACGCCGGCGTCGGTGGCGGGCGGCTTGAGGCCGGTGAGCTGTTCGGCGGAGAGCGCGAACACGACGCGGCCGAGGCCGGACCGTTCGATGGCGCCTCCGCACATGGCGCAGGGCTGACAGCTGGTGTACATGGTGGTGGTGGCCGCGGCGCCGGGGTCGAGCTCGCGGGCCGCCCATCGGGCCAGCTTCAGCTCGGGGTGGGCGGTGATGTCGGCGTCGGACAGGACCGTGTTGTGGTCTTCGGCGAGCACGCTGCCATCCGAGCCCACCAGCAACGAGCCGAACGGGGCGTCGCCCGTCGCCCGCGACCTGGCGGCGAGCTCGATGGCCCTGCGCAGGAACTTCTCGTCGTCACCTGTCATCAGTTACTCCATTCGGGTGTGAGCTGTGCCCAGGTCCCAGCGGGCGGCCACGGTCGCGAGCGCCTGCCACGCCACCTCAGGGTGGCACGTCTCGCGCGGGTCGCCGTTGAAGGGGTCGAGCAGGACGGTGTCGGCGCCGAGCCGGCGCAGCTGCTCGAAGTCGTCGATGATCTGGTCGATCGTGCCCTCGCCGGCCAGCCGGTCGGGGGCGGTGATCGGCGACTCGACCAGGCGCAGCGCGATGCGGGGGGCCAGGGCGGGTACCGGCCGTTGTCGCTCATCCGCGATGGCCTTCATCCGGTCCAGCGCCTCGCGTAGCCAGGGGAGGGTGAAGCGCAGTGGGTGCCATGCCTCGCCGAGCCGTACCGCCCGGCGTAGCCCGGCGTCGCTGTTGCCGCCGACCCAGATCGGGATCCGCCCGCTGCGGTAGTCCTCGTCGTTGTCCCACGCGGCACGTACCGCCCGGAGGTGGTCGTCGGTCAGCTTCCCGCGCTGCTGGAACGGGACACCGAGCGCGTCGAACTCCTGCCGCGCCCAGCCGACGCCCACGCCGAGGACCAGCCGTCCTCCGCTGAGCTGGTTGAGGTTGGCGGCCATCCGGGCGATGAGCAGGGGATGCCGGTAGGGGACGATGAGTACGGTGGTCCCCAGCCGGACCCGGTCGGTGATACCGGCCAGCCAGGCGAGCGTGGTGAAGGGCTCGTAGAACGGTGCCGGGTACTGCTCAGCGACGTCGGGCGTCACCGCGATGTGGTCGGAGATCATCAGTAGGTCGTAGCCGAGCGACTCCACCGTCTGCGCCCACCGTCGCAGCACGTCGGGACCGGTTCCGGGTCCGAAATTCGGGATGTTCACGCCTATTCGCACCCGTCAAAACTATCCAGCGATCATCCCCGGCTGGAAGAGGTTTCTCCCGGCATGTGGCCCGGCGATCCGTGGATTTGCCGGTACTTTTGCCGTATGACCGAGGAACTTGATCCGACCGACTGGTTGATCCTGGCCGAGCTGCAACGAGAAGGCCGTATCTCCCTCAGCGAGTTGGGGCGACGGGTGAACCTCAGCGCCTCCGCGACCACCGAGCGGGTCAGACGGCTGGAGGAGAAGGGCGTCATCACCGGCTACCGGGCCGACATCGACCTGGCGAAGGTCGGGTTCACCGTGCTCGCCGTGGTGCGCCTCAAGTACCCCGGCAACCAACACCAGCCACTGCACCGGCTGCTGGAGGAGCGCCTCGAAATCCTGGAATGCCTGAGAATCACGGGCGAGGACTGCTACACGCTGAAGGTGGCCGCGACCTCCATGGCCCACCTCGAACAGCTCGTCAACGAACTGACCGAGCTGGGCACCACCACCACCAACCTCGTCTACAACCAGACCCTGCCCTACGGCGGTCTCAGGACGCCCTGACCAGCCGGCTACCCGGGACTCCCGCCGCCCCCTTCCCGCATCGTGGAGACGTTCCGGACGCACGGAATCGACGTGCCGGATCAGCTCCTGAACGGCGTTACGACGGGGTGTCTTTTTCGCCGCGGAGCACCCGGAGCGCCTCCTCGGCCCGGTTCTGGGCCTCCTGATGCGTCAGACCGTCCACGGAGGCGATGAAGGAGACGAAGACGTCCCTGTCGGGGGCCTTGAAGCTGAAGGTGTCTCCCAGCGAGGGGAAGATTCTGCGCGTGAGTTCCATCGTGGACGCGGTTATCTTCTCGTTGGGGGTACTGTCTCCGCCGATTGCCGAGAGCATGCCGAACCATGCGCCGAGGCGCCACGTCAGGGCCTTGGCGAAGGCGATGTTGAACGGAATCCCCACGATGGGAATGGAGCCGACGAGCTTGTCCCAGAGCAGGTCCTGGGCGAGGAAGGGAATGTTCGGCTTCAGGTATTCCTTGGCGGCCTCCGCGGTGATGTGGCCCCTGCCGTAGATGTTCCGTACGTCGTTCCACAGGTCGATGTAGAACGGAATCGCGATCACGTCGACGACCAGGTTCGCTCCGCCGCCGAAGAACCCGCTTGCACCCTGCGCCAACACGTTTCCCGTCGCGAGGGTGCTGGTTCTTTCGTAAACCCGCGCGGCGCGCTCCTCTTTTTCTTTCATATTCCCTTCCGCTTTTTCGTGTCCTGCCAGATGGGGTGAGGTCGGGGGACTGGCCGTACCGAGTGTAGAACGAGGACTGATCTCCGGATACGGTCTCTTTCCCTGGGGCGATGGCCGCCCCGCGGGCTGTTGTCCCCGGCGCGTGCCGCCGGGACCTGACGGCGTCCCTCATCCCTTCAGGGGCCGGCGGGGCGAGAGCGGCGTCCGTGGCGGAGTGGTAAGGCGCCCGGGGCCGGGGGGCAGTGCCGAGCCGATCGGTCAGGCGCCGCCTGACGCGCTCGGGCGGGAATCCAGTCGATTCCTGCTGTGTGGTGAATTTTTCGGACAAAACGATGTCGGATCTGCTAAGAAGATGCCCGGCAAAGATCCGTTTCGGAGAGGGGCATTGTGGGGAGCGACGACAACCAACGGTCGTACGGAGAGGATCTCCGCGAGCAGACCGGCCCGGTGGGGCCCGTGTCGCAGCGTGAGCCTGGCCGCCCGGGGGGCGACGTGTTGTCGGATGGGTGGGGTCCGGGAACAGCTCAGGTGCCGGCCCAGGAGGGCGCCCAGGTGCCTGTCCACGGCGACATCCAGGTGTATGTCCAGAGCGATGTCCCCGTGTCCGCCCAGAGTGACGCGCAGGTGTCCGTCCACGGCGACACCTCGGTGTCCGTTCACGGCGACGAACTCCAGGAGACCGCGGCTTTCGACGAGGAAGACGAGCGCTCCTGGCGCGAGGTCGGCCAGGACACGGAGCAGACGCGCGGCTTCCTGGGATCGGGCTGGACGGGGGAGCCGGACGACGAGAAGCCCCGGGGCCGGGGCAAGGCGCTCCTGACGGTCGCCGCGGGTGTCGTGGTGGTGGGACTCGCGGGCGGCTGGATGCTGTCCTCCACCGCGGGCTCGACGTCGGACGCCGCATGTCCGCCCGGTGTCAACTGCGCGACGGGCGAGCGACCGCAGTCGTATCCGGAGGACTTCCCGGCCGAGGAGACCGAGGAGGCCGAGGAGGCGACGGGGCCCGCCGTCGAGCAGAGCGTCACCCCCGAACCGACGACCTCCTACGCTCAGGCGTCTCGCAGTCCGGTCCCCCGGCCGACGCCGACTCTCAGCACCTCGCCGGTGAAACCGACTCCGGAGTCCACCGGGGAGCGCAGGGACGACAACTCCACTAACGTGCGGTCTCGGTCGCAGATCTCCGCCGAGCCCGTTCCCTCGCAGGCGGCCCAGGCTCCGAGTCAGGACTCCGCTCCCGCTGAGAACCCCGCTCCGAGCCAGAAACCTGCCCCGGCTGAGAAACCTGCTCCGGCCGAGAACCAGGCCCCAGCCGAGAACCAGGCTCCGGCTGAGAACCCGGCTCCGAGCGAGAAGCCGAAGCGTGGTGGAGGCCTGCTCGACTGGCTGTTCTGAGCACTGCCTGTCCTTTCAGCCCTTTTCCTCCATGCAGGTACACGCACCACGCCTGCGGGTCTGCCCCCCGGGCTGACCGGCGCCGCCGCCACCCCGTCGTGGCGAGCGGGAAATGTCGGTGGGCGGCTCTAACGTGTGACACCGGACGACACGGAAGGCGGCACCATGACCACGCGCGAGAGGATCATGACCGGCGAGCGCACCGATCTGCTGCAGACGCTGGCCAAGCACCGAGGCTTTCTGCGTCAGACGGTTCAGGGCCTGACCGACGAGCAGGCGGCGCAGCGCACTACGGTGAGCGAGCTCTGCCTGGGTGGTCTGATCAAGCATGTGGCCCTCATGGAGGAGGGATGGATGCGGTTCGCGGTCGGCGGTGCCAAGGCGCTGGAGAGCGGACCGGACGGCTGGGCAAGCCAGTTCCGCATGCTCGAGGGTGAGACGTTGGCCGGCCTGCTGGCCACCTACGAGCAGGTGGCCGGCAGGACCGATGAGCTGGTGGCGACGCTGCCCGATCTGGACGCGTCCCACCTGCTCCCGACGGCGCCGTGGTTCGAGCCGGGTGCGCGCTGGTCGGTGCGCCGGGCTCTGCTGCACATCATCGCCGAGACCTCCCAGCACGCCGGTCACGCCGACATCATCCGCGAATCCCTGGACGGTTCGAAGACCATGGGATAGCGGACTCCCGTCCGCCGGCCGGGCCGGGACAGGCTGTCAGACCGCCTGCCCGGCCCGTGTCCGCCTGGCGGCGCGTCAATCGACGCGCGCGCAGCTCGGAGCGCTCGCGGCTGCCGTGCCGGTGGCCGCCGCGCTGCTCGCGCTCGCCTGACCGGCGGCGACACCGGCCAGAAGTGCCGCCGCGGAAACGGTCAATCCAACGCTGCGAATGGTCCGATAAAGCATGAATTTTCCCTTCCGAGGTGACCTGAAGGCGGCTCTTTCCCTACCTTCCTCTGACTTTTAGACGTCAGGAATCCTCTCGGAGTTCAGCCTCGCCAATTCTTTATCGGAAAGACCTTTCGATAAAGTAAGATAAATTGTGAATTATGCATTTATGGAAAGCGGGGTCACGGCATATCCCCTGCGGGGAGCAGCCGGAGGTCGTGGGTCGCGTCGGGGCGGCGAACTCCAGCAGCCGGGCCGATGGCGACCGGCATTCCAGCGCGCGTGACGGACACAGCTGCTTGTCATCGTCCGATGCAACCTCTGAACGGGCTCGGCGCATCTACCTGGCGTGAAGCTATTTTTCTTGGAGACCGATGAGTCTCGATGAGGAGTACACCGCCTATGTGAGTGGGCGGCTGCCATGGTTGCGGCAGATCGCCTACCCGCTGTGCCAGGACTAGTGCTGTGACCGGGATGGTTCACCGTGATCGGAAGGCGGCTCGCGGGACGAGCGCACGCGAAACGGCTGGTATTACTGGGGCATGCAGGAAGAGACCGCACGCTCCGCGATCGACACGTTCATCTCCGCGTTCAACGCCTCGGACGACAGCTATGTGACTGCCCTGCTCTCCCAGGCCCTGACCTCAGACGTGGTCTTCTGGGGGCCGTTGGGCCGCAGCGAAGGAATCGCGGCGGTCGAGCGGTTCGTGCTGGACATCCGGCGCCACCCAGCGGGGACCGGCACGATGGTGCGCTGCTCAGCGGTGGACATGCCTGACGAGTGGGCCCGGTACAAGTGGGTCTTCACCACGCCGGATGGAGGCCCCCGCCTGGCGGGAACGGACGTCGTCCATCTGCGGCGGAGCCTCATCGACCAGGTCATCGTCTTTGCGGGGGAGATCGAGGCGTCCGCCTCCTGAGTCATCCTTCTGTCGCTGTCCTTCTCCTGAACTTGCCCCTTCGGCGCTCGGGGGCTGCGGTTCGCAGTTGGTCAGGCTGCGGTGCTGAGGGGGCGTCCGCCCCAGCGGATGCCCTTTTCGCTGCGGATGCGGGCACGTTCCTTGCGTTGGGCGGCGAGTACGTCGGGGTGGCGGGCGTTGGTGGTGCGCCAGCGCAGGTAGCGGTGCAGTGCCTGGGTTTGCGCGGGGTGGCTGCGGTGGTGGGAGTTGGCCAGGGTGAACTGCCGCAGCGGGCCGAAGTGGGCCTCGATCGGGTTGGCCCAGGAAGCGTAGGTCGGGGTGAAGCACAGCTCGACCTTGTTCTTCTTCGCCCAGCGGCGGATGTCCGCGCCGGTGTGGGAGGAGAGGTTGTCCAGGATGATGTAGATCGGGGCGCCGTCGGGTCGGGCGGCGCGGATCGACTTGAGCGCGGCCAGGGTGTTGGCGGTGCCCTTGCGGCGGCGGTTGACGCCCCACAGGCGGTCGTCGCCCACGGAGTAGCAGCCGTGGAAGTAGGTGACGCCGTGGGTGCGGCGGTAGGTCGCCGGCAGCCGGTTGGGCTTGCCCTGCTTCGCCCAGCAGGAGCCCGCGATGGGCCGGATCCCCAGGGGCCCGAACTCGTCGAAGGCGAAGATCCGGTCCGGGAAGCGGTCCAGCACCTGCTCGATCCGGTCGAGCTTGGCATCGCGATCAGGGTCGGGTGACTCCTTCCAGGTCTTGGTGCGCTGGAAGGTGATGCCGCGGCGCCGGAGCAGGCACCGTAAGGCTTCACGGCCGATGCGGATGACACGTCCGTGCGCTTTCCGCAGGTAGGCGGCGAGTTTGCGGATCGACCAGCGGGTGAAGGGCTGGTCGAGCTTGCTGGGACGAGTGGTGGCCGTCCGGATGACGAAGTCCTCGTCGTCACGACTGAGTAGGCGGGGACGGCCTCCCGCCCACTGAGGGTCCAGGCAGGCCAGGCCGATCTCGTTGAAGCGGTGGATCACATCGCGCACGGTGTCCTCGTCGGCCTGGACCAGCTGGGCGATCACCGGCACCCGGTTCCCGCCCGCCGAGGCGAGCAGCATCATCGCGCGCCGGTAGCGCACCGAACTCGTGCTGCCCCGGCGCACGATCTGCTGCAGCTTCTGCCCCTCCTGGTCGGTCAGTCTGCGTACACGGACAGGCTCAGCCACCGCGCCTCCAGCGATCGGATCGGACGTCACCGCACATCCAACCGTCGCGACCACCAACCCGGCGAACCTTCACGGTCACAGCACTAGCCCGGACGGAAGCGGCCTGCGGCTCCGCTGCTCCAACGCGGTCAGGCAGGTGTTGGTGGCGATCTGATACAGCCAGGTACGCAGTGAGGCGCGGCTCTGGTCGTACCGGTCGTAAGCCCGCCAGGCGCGCAGCAAGGTCTCCTGCAGCAGATCCTCCGCATCGTGGACTGAGCCGAGCATCCGGTAGCAGTACGCCAGCAGCTCCCGTCGGAACGGATCGGTCCGTATCGCGAAGTCCTCGCTGGTCGCCATTCCCCTACAACCCCCTCAACATCTGCTCGCCTACACCATCCAGGCAGCCGACTGGAAGCCATTGGTCCCGCAGTGGCCAGATTCCTCGGAGGCGACCGATGGCTCCTCGCGGCCTATCACAACTGCCCCGCCTGAGAGCCTGCGTGGCTGGGGCCAGGCTCGCAGCCGCGCTGATGTGATCGAGTTCGGAGCGTCGCCCTGTCGACTTCCCACCACACGCTGCGGTGTACGCCTTCTTCCTGCGCTGGAGCGCTCGGGGCCTGCCGCAGCGCCTGGCTGACCGGTTGCGAGGCCGGATCCGCATCGCGGCCGGGCGCGGCGACCTGCCCACGGCTGCGATGATCGATTCCCAATCCACGGCGTGGCCGTAGCTGTCGAGCAGGAGTCAAGTTCATCGGTCAAGTTGGGCCTTCTCAGCCACCCGGTCGGCGGGTTATCAAGAGCCTGAGAGCACACGCGCGCCATCCCCGCTCACGACCACCCCTCCGATGTGGATGAAGGATGACATGTACCGGCTATGGGCAATGATCGTACGGGCGCTCTGCATTATGGCTCTGGTCGCGACCGGGCTCGCCACGGCCGCCACAGCCGCTGCGGCGGCCGAGCCTCCCCGCTGGGGGTTCGCTGTCATCAGGACCGGCCCCGTCGCAGACTCCCGCCAGGCGGGCTCGTGGGCGGACGGGCTCCAGGTCGAGGCCACCCCGGGCGGCCCCGGCCAGGTGTTCGTGAAGTTCCCGCAGATCGGCATGGCCGCCGGGGGAGTCGCCCACGTCACGGCGATCTCCCAGTCCGCCGACTGGTGCCAGGTCCAGGACTGGTGGCAGTCGGGCGCCGACGAGATCGTGGCGGTGCAGTGCCACCGGTACGGTGTGGGCCCGATCGCCTCGTGGTTCTCCGTCACCTTCGGGTACAGCGCCCAGTACCTGCCCGCGCCCCAGGCGTTCGGGTACGTGCACTGGGACGGCTCCGCCGTGGCCGCGCAGTTCAACTCCTCGGCGCCGACCGCCGTGAACACCGCTGAGCCGTTGACGACCCCGGGATCGTGGCGAGTCACCCTGCCGGGGCTCGGCTCGTCGGGCCACGCCGGGAACATCCAGGTCACCGCGGTCGACCCGGCCGTACCGGCGCGCTGCAAGCTGGGCGGATGGACCGCGACGACGGCCGCGCAGACCATCATCGTGCGCTGCTACGACGCCACCGGCACACCGCTGGACACCGGGTGGAGCCTGACCTACCACCGCGAGCGGGCCATCATCTGGACACCCCAGCCGTACCGCTCCGCCTACACCTTCGACAACGCCCCCGATACCCCGGGCATCTACCTGCCGACGCCGTACCCGGTCAACTACAACTCGCAGTCCGGGGGTGTGCAGCTCAGCAGGTACGGGGTCGCCAGGAAGCAGGTGATCTTCGGCGACGTCAGCGGATCCCGGACCAACGTCCAGGTCACCGCGTTCGGCTACGGCCCGGAGTTCTGCAACCTGCTCGCCCCCTGGGAGCTGTACTCGACGTACGTGAGCATCCGGTACGTCACCTGCTACAACGGCGCCACCCAGGTCGACCACCCGGCGATGATCACGTACGTGGCCCGCTAGGGCCTGTTCTGAGTTCGGATCTTTAGAGGTCGTCTCATTTGGTGAGGCGGCGGTAGCGGACGAAGAGCGATCGCGTTGTGGTGTCGGGTGAGGTCTGCGTCAGTTGAGCCTTCTGCCGGGCCTGAACGGGCAGACGGTGCACCGGCGTTTCGCCGAGTGGAGCACGGCCCGGATGCGGGCCAGGCTCGGCCTCCGAAGAGGATGAGTGCATCCCCCAGAACGCATCGGAGCTCGAACGGGCGGTGAGCCCTGATCATGAGCCTGACGGCTCCCCGTCCGGCAGGTTGAATGCGGTCATGTGTTTGGTCGACAGCCCCTGCCTAGGCTTTGCGGGCGAGCAGTTGAATCTCCTGGAACTGCCGTCGGTCGGTGGGCTGAGGCTCGCGAACCATCCGGGCTACCTCGACCAACCCGGACTCGCGCAGCATCGCGGCGAGGTGATCAGGCCACCACCGATAGGCCGGCGCGACTGTGTGATCGAAGACCTGCGTCGGGTGAGACGGATCATCGCTTGCCGAAAAGCCGACCAGAAGGTGGCCGCCAGGTGCCAGCACACGGTGGAACTCCGCCAGGATGACGGGGAGTTCCTGCGGCGGAGTGTGGATGATGGACCAACGTGAGAGTACGCCGCCCAGCACGCCGTCAGCGATGTTCAACGCGGCCATCGAGCCCACGTCGAACCGCAGGCCCGGATAGGCCTGTCGAGCCAACTTGATCATCGCAGGAGAGGCATCAACACCAAACGCCGCCAGCCCCAACTTGTCCAGATAAGTGGTGATATGGCCAGGCCCACACCCCAGGTCCGCGACCTGACCGTCCCCACTTGCGCTTACAACCTCGGCGAAGGCACTCAAGATCGCGCGGTCCAGGGGCCTGTCATGCAGCTCGCCGCGGAACAGCTCCGCATACACGGCGGCGGCAGCGTCGTAAGCCTCGCGGGTGGCACTGAGGGCATCGTGTTCGACCATGCCCGCGACAGTAGTTCCTGGCGCTGAGGCGAGCCGAGAGAATCACGATCTTCCCTCCCGTCCGTTCGCCCGGGCTATCGCTAGTTCAGACCGTCATAACCACCCCGGCCTCGCCGGGTGTGGCGTGTCCGGGGACCCTGCGTGAGGTCTATCGCGGTCTCGCTGGTCACCTATTAGGATACGACTGTATCCATTCGGGAGATGGGGTCACCATGCGCATTCCTGACCGGCCGTCCGCCTTCACGAGCGACTCTGCCCGTGACAAGTACTACGCCGTCTATGACCGAGTGCTCGGCGAGCCAGGCCGCTCGGTCCAGAGGCAGCCGCTCGCGACCAGTGCCGAGGTCGGCGGCTGGCTCACCGACGTCCTGGCCGCAGTCGGAGTCGAGCGCGCACACGTGGCGGGTTTCTCTGCCGGCGGCTGGACCGCGGTATGGGCCGCGGTGGAACAGCAACTCGGCGGGGGCGGCCGGGTCGCGGCGCTGACGCTGGTGGATCCGGGCGGATTCGCGCCGATAACCGGGCGGTTCGTCCGGTGGGCCGCTGCCGGCGCCATCGCCTCCATGCTTCCTCGTACGTTGCGACACCGCATGGCCGGCGTAGTGGACAACGGGGTGCTGCGCGAGGATGGGCTGGTGAGGCTGATGCGGGCCGGCTGGTCCTTCCGTCGGCGCGTGCTCATCCCGCCCGCCTACACCGACGAGCAGATACGCGAGCTGTCCGTGCCCGTACAGGTGCTGCTGGGCGCCCGCAGCACGCTGCACGACGCGCAGGCGGTGGCCGCGCGGCTGGCCGACATCGCGCCGTCCTGGCGGGTGGAGATCGTGCCCGGCACCGGACATTCGCTGCCCGTCGAAGCTCCGGACCTGGTCGCCGAGCGGATCCTCACCTTTCCCAGCCAGGTGCGGCCCGGGAGCGCAACTCCGAAGCACAGCACGGACAGCAGGTAGGAAACGGCATGCCCCGACAGGTAGATCATGATGAGCGGCGGCGCCAGTTGACCGAGGCGCTGCTGCGCATCGCCAGCACCCGCGGCCTGCAGGCAGTGTCGATGCGTGAGATCGCCGCCGAGGCCGGGGTCTCGCTGCGCGTCGTCCAGTACTACTTCACGAACAAGCAGGCCCTGCTCGAGTCCGGCCTCACCGAGCTGGGTGCCCGCATGGACCGCCGGGTCAAGCAGCGGGCCGCCGCTGCCACGGGCGAGCTGACACCACGAGGCGTTTTCGCCGCCGTCCTCGGCACGATCCTGCCCTTCGACGAGCAGAGCAAACTGGACTCTATGGCCTGGACCGCCTACTACACCGCCGCCCTCACCGACCCGGCGCTCGCCGCGGTCGGGCTCACCCTGCCCAACGCACTGGAAAACTTCCTCACCGTACGGTTGACCGCCGCGCAGCAGGCCGGGGACATCGCCCCCGATCGTGACCCGCGTACCGAAGTCGCCAGCCTTCTGGCTCTCGCCAACGGCCTGACCTCCAGTGTCCTCAGCCGACAGCGCAGCCACGAGGCCGCCACCAAAATCATCGACTACCACCTGGACCGCCTGTTCGGACCGGCAACGGCTTGACTCAGCGGGACCACTGCGGTTGAGGGGCATAGCCGGCGGCGTTCCAGGCCGAGTGGGCGAGTGTACTGTCGTGCAGGACCATGGCATCGGCCCGGAAGGCGCCAAAGCTGGTGAAGCGGCCTCTGCCTTCGCCAGCAGCGCGGTGGCGATGCCCTTGCGGCGGGTTGTGTCCACGGACGTGGTGTACGGACTCTCCTGGGCCACTCCTGGGCAGGTTCGGTCGCTCGTCGCGGTAAAGCCGACCGCCCTCAGACGACCTTCGGCAACGTGAAGGCCGACGTTCTGGAGCGCTTCGTCCCCGGCTACGTGCGCCCGAACTTCGTCAAGACCATCGAGAACTCCGGCTGGCCCGAGTAGCCAAGGAGTATCCGACCGCCGGCCACGGCCTGTTTGTCACCCACGAGGACCAGCTCAACGCCGACATCCTTGAGTTGATCAAGAGCTGACCCCGGGGCGGGAACGACGGTCCCGCTCGTGCCTGGCGAGCAGGCCGGAACGGAAAGGCCCCGTCGGCGACGGGACCCTATCTCGTCTACGTCAGTTGTCGAACTCGCCGATGTGACCGCCGTTCAAAGCGACATCGCCGCACCTTACATGACATTGGTGATGGCTCTTGTCGTTGTAATGACAAAGAGCCAGTAATCATCTGTGCGGTGGCCCATTCGGAGCGGGACCGGCACGGGGTTGTGGGGTATGGAGGTTGACGTCGCCTGTTTCCAAGCAGACGGAAGCGCGCACCGCCAATTGATCCGAACGGGCAGGTCTACCACGAAATGATTCGTCACTGTGCGGAGAATCCGCTTGGCAGTGTGGTCACCAACGCGCGGCGGCTGACGCTGACCGTGCTTGCGCTTCTGATATCGGGGGCCATCGCGTCGCTGCCGGCAAGCGCGAATGTAGTGGCGATGCATCAGGCCTCCTGGAGGGCGGCCATCCCAATGGATGACGGTCCCATCAACAGCGGCAACGGAAACGGCAGGAACAACAAGAACGATTCGTCATCAAACAGCCCAACCATCATGCGCGGCACGCAGCAGATATCGATTAGCATTAGCGGAAGAAACAACATTCAGTCTGCTTTCTGCAAGAATAACGCCAGCTGCTGTAAGATCCTCCAGAGGATCAAAACATCTCCCTGGTGGTAATCGCCCATCTGCCGCCGGGCCGCATCTCGGGACCGCCTTCCGGGATGTGATCATCCAGTCCCTAATGGCGCAAAAGCCGCTATTCCACACCACCCGGCCTTGTAACGAGATTGACGGCTTTCATCACTCCCCACGGCAATAATGTGGTAATAACCTGCATCTTGATCACCGAGAATGCGATCATCGCCCCGATGAAGAGTATGTTGACAAAGGGGTCAGATCCGAGGGCTGCCCGCACTAATTTGATTCACCAAGGGGCGATAAAAGAATGATTTATCAGCATGACGACAAGGTGCTCAGAAGAAAAAGCCTGGCCGCGCACTTTCTTATTGGTGTTTCCGCTTCGGCTGTATTCATCGGGGGTATCGTATCTCTCCCGGCAAGCGCAAACGTGGATCCCATCAAGAAGGAACGTAAGGCAAGGATCATCGACACCGATCATGACAGTGACGGGGACCCCACCGGTGACGGGAACAACAAGCGTAACCGTAACATCTTGTCCGTGAGGAGCCCCGCGCAAAATCGCGGCTACCAGCATGCGTCGACCAGTACCGCGGAGGGGGGGATCAACATTCAGAATTCCCTGTGCAAGAATGTTTTGATCTGCAACATAACTCAGAAGGTCATCGTGATCGCCCCCGAGAAACCCAAGACGGCTACTCCGGAACCCGAGAACACCAAGGTGGCCACTCCAGAACCCGAGAAACCCGAGACGGCTACTCCGGAACCCGAGAACACCAAGGTGGCCACTCCAGAACCCGAGAAACCCGAGACGGCTACTCCGGAAAAGGCAACCACCGTTACGCCTGCGCCACAAAAGGTCGACGCGCCTGCACCGGAAGCGGTTGAAACACCTGCTCCAGAGAATGCCGGTCCATGAACCTCCGGCATGGGTCCATTATTTTGTCTGAGCGCGACGATCAATGCGGCCGTCGGCCTGCCGGTCGATTCCGCGTCGCTGCGCGTTACGGGGGCGTGGGCGGGCAGGTGCAAGACGGTCAGTCAGGCGGTGCGGGTCTCGATCTCGGCACGTATCACTCGGGAAGATGCTGGCGAACGTTGTTCCACACCATTGGTTAAAGGCGTGGCGGCGCTGCCCCTCCAAGCTTGCGCCGCCACGCCGGTTTGTTAGGTGAGTTCGAACCAGATGACGGTGCCGTGGGGGTCGCGGTGGAATCCCCAGCGGGTGGCGAGGGTGTTGACGAGGGCGAGGCCCCGGCCGCCGGTGGCGTCGGCGTCGGGGTCTCTGGGGCAGGGGATGGTCAGGGAGCCGGGGTCCTGGACGGTGATGAGTACGCCGTGGGGGAGAAGGGTGACGGTGAGGAGGAATTCCCGGGGTCTGCCGGTGGGGCCGGTGGGGTGTTCGACGGCGTTGGTGGCGAGCTCGCTGGTCAGCAGGATGGTCTCGTCGAAGCAGGGGTGGCCGTCGCCGAGGATCTCGGCGACGAAGGCGCGGGTGTGCCTGACCTGGCTGGGGGAGGCGGGGAAGCGCCGGGAGATGACCAGGTGGTTCTCGGCTGCCCGGTTCAGGGGCGGCGGCAGCATCGGGGCGGGTCGGGCCGGACTCAGCGGGTCGGCTGCGATGGACCGGAACCGGTCGGTGAACGCTCCGGCGAGGAGGGAGAGCAGGCGGGGGGCCGTCATGGGCGGTTACCTCCGTCCGCGGGCGGGGTGGTCCGAGGCCGGGGGCGGATGAGGACGCCGGACGGGGCGGGGGTGAGGTGGGAGCGGCACTCTTCTATCTGCTGGAGCTGTGCGGCCAGCTCGGTGAGAGTGTCGGCTTCGATCAGGCCGAGGTGCTGCCGGCACCAGACGGGGGCCAGTGCCCACCAGTGCCCGGTGGCTCTGCCGTACCAGGGGTGCCAGCTGGGGAAGCGGAGCCGCAGCGCGCGTACGGCCTCAGGGTGTACGGCTTCGGCATGGGGACTCTCCTGGGTGGAGACGTCGTGTTGAGGGCCGGTCGGGGCGCTGCCGGGCAGGTATCCGGGATCGTCCTCAACGGGTGACAAGCTCATGGCGCCGTCCCCCTTCTGTGCGAAATCCGTACCCGCTGGACGTGGCCCTGGCCGGAGGGTGCGCGCCGGGCGGTGCCGGATGGACGTACGGCGTCGCGGCCGGTCGCAGGGGACGGCTCCGGGATGCGAGAGGGGAGTGCGGCCGGGGCGGATGCGCTGTGGCGGGGGCCGACAGCGGCGCGCCGGGCCGGCCGCACAGGCCGAGGCGACGGCGGGCCTTCATCCGGGCCTGGACCTGGGCGGGGGTGGGCTGTTCCCACAGGTGCTCGGGACGGTGCGGCAGGCTGGCCGCGTCATGGGCGTACGGCGGATGGCCGCACCAGCGACAGCCCAGCGGAGAGGGCGGCTGTTCGGCATGCCAACGGACCTGGATGATCCTTACGCTTCTACTAAGGTTGGCCACGGGTCGCACCTCCACGTGCGATCAAGGCTCTGTCAGGTGACGCACTCGCCTGGCAGAGCCGTTTTTGTAGCGTTCTTGGTTTTGGTGGCAGTGCTGGATGGGTTTAATCCCAGCGCTGCGCATATGGGGTGACTAGCTCCACGATGAATAGCTCGCTGAGAGTTCAGAGGGTGCATTACATGAGAGTCACGCCCGAATCACCACTGGTGATGGATACTCTTCACATGGTGGCCGTCTGTCGCAGAATTTTCAAGGCCAAAATTCTATTGCCATAATTGTCTGGTTTGGGCGTCCCAATTCGTGTGATTTGCTCGCCCCGCATACGAAGGTAGGTCCGATGGCCGGTAGTCCTACTGTCAAACGGCGACGTCTCAGTGCCGAGCTCATCCGGTTACGCGAACAATCTGGCCTTACACATGATGAAGTCGCCAAACGCCTGGAATGGTCGCGTGGTCGCCTTACCCATATGGAGCAAAACAAGTGGGTTCTACCCGATATTGGAAATATTCGTCTCCTGCTGGACGTCTACGACGTCACTGATACCGCAGTACGCGAAGCGATACTCGATCTCGCCCGGCAGTCTCGCGAGAAGGGCTGGTGGGCGAAGTACAAGGATGTATTCGGCGGTAGCCTCCCCGGCTTCGAGGCAGAGGCAACCCAGATCCGCACCGTCGAGCTGGTAACCATCCCCGGACTGCTCCAAACGGCCGGCTACGCCACGGCGGTCTTCCAGGCCGGGCAGGTTCTCGATCAAACCGCTGTCCAACGACGCGTTGAGGGACGACTGGCCCGGCAAGCGGTCCTCGATCGCGACGACCCGCCGCAACTTTGGGCGGTCATCGACGAGGCGGCGTTGAGAAAGATGGTCGGCGGCCCCAAAATCATGGCCGAACAGCTCAGTCACCTGGTCGATATGGCAACGCGATCCAACATCGCTGTTCAGATACTCCTCGACTCGACCGGCGCACATGCGGCGATGGGGAGCGGGTTCGTCATCCTGGACTTCGCGGGCGATCTGGATCCGTCGATCGTCTACCTGGAGACACCAACAGACAACCTTTTTCTGGAGAGACCAGAGGAGGTTCAGGCGTATACGCTCACTTTTAACCGCGTTGTCGCGGCTGCCCTGACCGTCGAGCAGTCCGTGGACTACGTGGCCTCCCTGGTTGACCAGCTACAGCATGAGTAGAGGCGAGAACCGTGGAACGAATCCCTCCGGCGCTGGTTTGGCGTAAGAGCAGCCAGAGCGCTCAGCAGGACAACTGTGTGGAGGCGGCAGGCCTTCCCGGCGGAGGCCGTGCCGTACGGGACAGCAAGGATCCGAACGGGCCGATGTTGCGTTTCACCAGTTGTGAATGGCAGGCGTTCATCGGCGGCGTCAAAAACGGAGCCTTCGACGACCTAGTGCGCTGACCAGCGGCTCGGGAAACCCCTGTTCGAACAGAACGCGGGAGCTGTACGGCGGGCCGTCCAGGGATTTATATCGGGTGATGGGCCAGAACGAAGAACATCCCCGGCTGGTTGCCTACGGGCAGAACGCCGAGGACGTGGTGTTGATGCGGGCGTTTGCCGATCGACGGGACGGATTCTTCGTGGACGTCGGAGCAGGGGAGCCGGTCCGCGGTTCGCTGACGAAGAACCTGGTCGACCGGCTGGGATGGCGCGGGGTAAACATCGAGCCGCTGCCCGAGCGCTTCGACCAGTTGCGGCGCCGGCGGCCGGGGGATGTGAACATCCGAGTCGCCGTGGATGTCAGGCCGGGGACGGCGACCTTCTACCGCATCCTTCCCCAGGGGCAGCCTCCGGACATGCTCGGGTTGAGCACCCTCGAACCGGCGATCGCCGAAGCGCATGACCGTCGCGGTGCCGGGGTGGAGGAACTGGACGTCACCGTGGTGACCCTGGAGTCGATCCTGGTCGCGCACGCATCACCGGGATTCGACCTGCTGAAGGTGGACGTGGAGGGCCGGGAGGCGGCGGTGCTGGCATCGGCGGACCTCGCCTTCTGGCGTCCCCGGGTGGTGGTGGTCGAGGCGACCGTGCCGGGGACACCCGAGCCGAGCCACCAGGAATGGGAGCCGGAGCTGCTGGCGGCCGGTTACGCGCTCGCACTGTTCGACGGGCTGAACCGCTTCTACGCGCGGGACGATGAGCCCGAGCTGATCAACCGGCTGTCGGTGCCCGCGAATGTGTGGGACCGCTGGATCCCTTGGGCGTGTGCGTGGCGTGCGGGACTCGAACTCTGATCAACCCCGGTCGGCCGGTACGGCCAGCGGCAGGAGGGCGGGAGCGTTCGCTGCCAGCCAGTCCGTGAGCCAGCGGGCGTCCTCTGCCGGCCCCTCGGCCCGGACGTCGATCAGCCTGCGCAGGACCATGAGTGACAGAAGGGCGTCCAGAGCGTCCTGGTCGACCGCGCCGATGCCGTACCCCTCCAGCAGCCAGCGCGGATGAGCGCCGCGCGGCAGGTCGACGGCCAGGCACCAGGCGAGATCGAGCATGGGCGGTCCGACCTCAATCGCACCGGGATCGAGAAGAGCCCGCAGCTCATCGCCCTCGAACAGGGCGTTGTGGCCCACGGCGACGTCCCCGTGGATGGCCGTCATCGGCTGACCCGCGCACACCTGGTCGAGAATCCGGGAGATGGCCGGATAGGTGTGCGGGGTGAGCTTGCGGGCGGAGCCGAGCATCACTCCGAGTGCGCCGGGATCGTCCAGGCGGAGTCCTCCCTGATCCCCGGCATCGTGCCAACGGCGGATCTGTTCGCCCACCTGGCGTTGCTGCGAGGGGGTGGGGTGCTCGCCCGGTGAACCGTCGATCTTTTCCAGCACCAGCCACCATCGAGGCCCGGACGCGGTCTCCACCGTGCCCGAGTCCAGCAGGGCGGGAACTCTGAGCCCCGCGTGTTCACGCCTCGACTCCATCCGGAGGGCGGTCTCGAAGCGCTCGTGCAGGCGGTGCTGCACCTTGACGGCTGTCCGGTGACCGTAGACCACCGTCGCCTCAGAAGAGTGAGAGCCGGCGAGACCGTCGAACGCCGCGCTCTTGAGCGCCGTGGCAAGCGTCTCCGCGATCTCGGTATCCGGAACGTGGCCGGTGGGGATGTAGCCCCGCCTGTCATCGACGTCCAGCCGGCCACAGGTCGAAGGCGAACTCCGTGCCGCGCTCATACCTGCGTCCCGCCTCCCGCTCGCAGCCGATCGAGTGGCCGAAACCACCGCTCCCGTGTCATATCAGGAAGATCCAACCACCCTATGCCCGCGAAGTCGTGCAGCTCCGGTCGGCCGATCCAGAGTGCTGTGACCGCCGCCCACACGGGCAGGAAAGGCTCCGCGACATCCGCCGCCTCGGCGAGGCGTACCGTCAGTTCCCGGGCTTGCTCGTCGCGGCCCTGCGCGATGAGCTGGAGGATCTCGACCACGTCGATGGGGATGAGTTCGGCGGAGGCGCCGACGGCTTCGAAGGTCCGGCGGGCCTCGCCGAGCAGGTGTACGGCGTTGCCCCAGTCTCCCCGCATGGCGTGGGCCATGGACGCGGCCATGTCGCACTGGGCCAACCCCACCACCTCCCCGAGTGACTGATTGAGCTCGCGGGCCTCCGGGATTGCCCGCAGAGTCCGGTCGGGATCGAACCACATGCAGGAGAGAGCCAGATGGCGTGCGGCCCGCGCGGCCCAGAGCGGCACCTCCGCCTGTCGCGCCTGGGACAGAACCTCCGTGAACAGCTCCGCGGCCTCCTGGAATCGGGCGTTGTGGAGATACACGTGGCCCAGTAGGTCGCCGGTGCCGATCCTCTCCAGTCGTGTCGCAGCAGACCTGCCTTCGATCCGCTGCACGACGTCGGTGTAGCGGCTGCGTCGGAAGGCGTTGCCTGCCAGGTCGAACCGGGAGGCGACGCCGATCGGCGCGAGAGGGTCGGTGACCGCCTCGAAGTGGCGGTCGGAGTCGGGCAGAGCACCGGTGAACTGGGCGAGGTTGCCGAGCTCGAAGTGGAAGTAGTCGGCATAGGGGCCGGCGTCCACGTCTCCGACTGTGGCTTTCATCGCCGTGTAACGTCGCGTGGCGTCCTGTCCTGCCTGGGCGGTCAACCTGGCGACCGCGGTGAGTTCAGCCAGCTCCGGAGGCGCACTGCCCACCAGCTGTGGCAGCGAGGCCAGCACCTGCCAGTGCCCCAGGTAGCGCAGGGTGTAGGCCATCTGTCCCAGACCGGGGGACAGGACGCCGTGCTCGGCCGCGCCGTACAGGGCGAGGAGAAAGGCGGCGACGGTACGGCGGCTGTGATCGGCGGGGGTCAGTCCGGTCGGCGGGTCGTCGTTCCAGATCGACAGGGTGAAATCCGTCAGGTGGGTGAGAGCCCGTGACACCCGGGTCCGCCGCTCTCGGGTGGTCCATCCGTCCGAGGTGTGCGCGTCGCAGCCGGTGACGCCACGACGGAGGTTCTCGTGCAGACGGCAGGGGGGCCACACGGTCGGATCGTGGCGCACGAACCTCCGTGCGATGAAGTCCTCGATCCGCCTGCCACGGGCCTCGGGCAGGACGGCTGCCAGAAGCTGGTCGTCGAAGGCTTCCAGCAGCGCGGCAGCTCGCAGCAGGTCCCTGTCTTCTGCTGACAGGTCGCGCATCATCCGGAGGACCAGCTCGGGGAACGGCTCGCCGAACATCTCCGGTTGCGGAGCTTCTCCCCGGACCAGGTGCTGCTCGAACAGGCCCGTCGACAGCTCCAGATACAGCGGGGATCCCCCCGAACCGGCGACGATCCGCTCCCGCAGTTCGGCTCCGATGGCCGGCTCATCGTCGACGGTCAGGCGCTTCCGCAAGAAGAGGTCGGCCTCCGGCGGTTCGAGGCCGTCGATCGGGAACTGGTCGGACTTCCCGTCGGTACCGGCCAGTCCCGGCCATCGCTGTGCCCCGCCATAGGTCAACCCGACGCTGCGCACCGGTTCGTGCCATCGCAGTGGCCTTCTGCTCCCGACGGTGAAGAACACGTTCGGAAGGAGGTACGCCATCCGGGCGACCAGGTCTTCCAGACCACCTCGCTCGGGCGGCAGGGTCTGCACGTTCTCGAACGTGTCCAACACGCAGAGCGCCAGCACCTGTCTCTTCTGGCGTATCCGTTCCAGATCCGCGCTCAGCAGGATCGGCAGGTAGCCGAGCATCTTGTCCGGGTCCGTCTCCTGCAGGATCGGGCCGAACGCCGGGAGGTCGCGCCGGAGTCGCTTCAGAGCGGCCGACTGCCGTGCGGAGGTGCCGACCAGATCGAGAACCCGGTAGGCGGCAGTGACGACACCCAGGCCCGCGAACAGGCCGTCGATACTGGAGGCGACCTGCTCCGACAGGCGCAACGAGTCGGCGACCGCGCCGATCGACGAGGACCTGTCCAGAAAGCGGACCAGAGACTCACCGGGGTGCTTGCGCTCCCAGTACGCCGAGAGTGCGATGTCGAACGCGGGCCACGACCTGCCCAGACGTCCCAGTGCGGCGCGTACCCGCAGCAGCACCGTTTCGAAGCTCTGGCTCGACAGGTCGGCGAAATCGATCACGGCGACTGAACAGTCCTTCGGCAGGCCGTCGAGCTTGCCGTCCTGGGCGAGCCCCGCGAGATGGCGGATCAGCGTGGACTTCCCGATCCCGCCTTCTCCACTAAGCGCCATGACGTTGCGGACGGGCCGCTGGAAGTCCATCACCTCCGCGACGGGCCACTTCAGGGCCAGGTGGCCGACGAGGCGTTCGTGGAAGGCGCGGATGTACCCCTCGCGATCGGTGAACACCCGATTCGCCTTGAATGGCACCTCAGGTCCGAGTGTAAAGAACTGGTCAAGGTCCACCCAGACAGAGGATCACCAGGGGTCGGGGAAGTAAAGACGGACCGGGAATCTGGTTGGCGTATGTGTCAGGCGGGATCTCCTGGCGTCTCCGCTGTCGGCTGGGGCAGCGGACGTATCTGTCGGAGCTCTGTGTGGCGGACGGTGATCCGGTGGGCGACCGGGTCGGACTCGGACACCGGATGTGAGGCATGGACGGGCCTTACTCCCCGGACATTTGTCCTGAGACGAGGGCAAGAATGCTGATCTTCCGATGACCAGGTCCATCCCGACGCAAACGCTCTGAGCAGGGTCAATAATGTGATCTCAGCTGCGTAATTTCATGATCGTAAAAACGCCACCGTGTCGGAAGAGCGCGACACGCGGCGGGGTAGATCGGTGGCGTCGTTCGGAGTGCGGGCCGGGTGGTGCCGTGACCCGGCGAGCGCGATCAAAGGTCGATGACCAGTTGGCGCGTAGGCGGTCCGTCCACGCCTGGTATTCCGGCCAACCCGTCACCAACAATTTTGGTGGCCCAGAGTGGTACTCATGCTTTACCGTTCACTCATCCAAGGGCAGAAGGGCGCGTCATGGTGCAGGCTGACCGTTGGCTCACAAGCTTGGAGATATGCGCGGGGGCAGGAGGGCAGGCCCTCGGCCTGGAGATGGCTGGTTTCATGCCGGTCATGCTCGTGGAGAACGACAAACATGCCTGTGCGACGCTGAAACGGAACCGACCGGCCTGGGATGTAAGGCAGATGGACCTTCGCGATTTCGTGGCAGGCGAGCACTCGCAGGTCTATGACGTGGATCTGCTCTCCGGCGGTGTGCCGCGCACACCGTACTCCGTGGCTGGGCATCAGCAAGGTTCCAAGGACACGCGAGACATGCTTTCGGTTGCGGTCTGGCTGGCCACCGAGGTCCGTCCTCGGGCCGTCATGATTGAGAACGTCCCAACCTTGCTTACCGATGCGAAGTTCGAGGCGAATCGGAAGTTTGTCATCGAAGAGCTCGAACACCTCGGTTACGCCATCGATTGGCGGGTTCTCGACGCTCAAGACTTCGGCGTACCGCAGGCTCGCCGCAGCAGCGTCCTGGTAGCCATGAAACCTGATGACCTCGGGCGATTTCACTGGCCCGAGACGCAAGGCCCAGCGTTGACCGTTGCCGTCGCGCTTCGGGAGTCGATGGGAAGCCGCGGATGGGCAGGTGTTGCAGAGTGGAGCCAGGTCGCGGATCAGGTGGCGCCGGCCATCGTTGGTGGATCTTCCACACACGGTGGGGGAGATTTGGGTCCTACGCGGACGAAGGCAGCGTGGGCCAGGTTAGGAGTCAACGGTCACAGCCTGGGAAACGATGTCCCTGGCCCGGACTTCGTCATGGAGTTCGGCCTTGGCAAGCACGGCAGGGATGGCCTCCCCAAACTGACGATTCCGCAGGTCGCCATACTCCAAGGCTTCCCGGAGGAGTGGCACTTCGCGGGCGGTAAGACCGCGCGCTATCGGCAGGTCGCCCAGGCGTTTCCCCCACCTCTGGCCGAAGCTGTCGGCAGGCAGATCGCGGCAGTCCTGAACGATCCCATATCGGTTCCCGTCAGTGGTGTGAAGATCGAATAGGAGCAACGGTAGTCTTGCCACTCATGACCGCCCGCAACACCAGTCCCATCAATGTGATTGACCTCTTCGCGGGCTGTGGTGGCTTCACCGAGGGGTTTCGCTCCTTTCGTACCGGTGCGGAGGCATCCTCCCCGTATCGGTCTGTTGCGGCAGTAGAGTTCGATCTTGCGGCAGCCTCTACCTACGCCGCTAACTTTGGAGAGTGGTCAGGTGGAGCGGATCATGTCTTCCCGGGTGACATCGAGGACTGGGATCCGAGGAACGTTGGGCACAACGTCGATGTGATTCTGGGTGGCCCCCCTTGTCAAGGATTCTCCGGCCTGGGGAAAGAGGACGCTGGTGATCCTCGGAATAAGTTATGGCGTCAGTACATGCGCGTCGTCAAAGCGGTCAATCCCAAGGTCTTCATCATTGAAAATGTGGACCGATTTTTTCGGTCCACAGAATATGAAGCGCTTTACGCTGCTACCGAAAAACCTGATGGTGAGTTGCGTGAATATCGCCTGGAGTCCATGACTCTCAACTCCGCCGATTATGGAGTTCCACAAAGCCGGCGCCGAGCTATCGTGATGGCCTCTCATCGGGACCTTCCTCCTTTGCGTCATCCGGAGCCCACACACAGAAAGAGGCAGAAGGGGGTCGATTTCATCACAGGAGTCGACGACCTCCCGGAGTGGGTCGCGGTGGGGACCGTCTTCAAGAGGACCTCAGAGGCAACTGCCACGACAGAGCTCCCCGAACGTGACTGCGTTCAACTCAAGGATCACCGGCTGCCTGGAACATTCCGTTCTCGTGAACTTCATATTGGACGCAAGCCAACCGGAAGGTCATTGAAACGATACCAGGCTATTCCGCCGGGAGGAAATCGTCATGATCTGCCCGTCCATCTTTCCACCGCCAGTTGGATAAAGCACCGCACTGGTTCGGGTGACGTCATGGGTAGGCTGGTGTGGGACAAGCCATCGGTCACTATTCGCACTGAGTTCTTCAAGCCGGAAAAGGGGCGTTATCTTCACCCCTTCGCCGACCGTCCACTCACGCACTATGAGGCTGCGTTGATTCAGGGCTTCCCCGATGATTTCCTCTGGTGTGGAAGTAAGACACAGATCGCCCGACAGATCGGCAACGCCGTACCAGTTGGGCTGGCGAAGGCCATCGCCGGGCAGGTTTACCGGCACTCTCGCGAGTGGTGACGCCTGCTTAACTAATGATTTGTACGGCCTCGCACGGGTGCTTCGGAGAAGAGCTTTTCGAAGAGTGGCAGCAGTGCGTTCACCGCCTGCCCAGATATCGTGCCGTCGTCGGGGCCGTCCGGTAGCCGATCGTATGAGATCACTGCGGTCTCCCCGTCGTCCATCCAGGCTCGGCGAGCCTCGCTGTCCAACTGGTCGTCCGGGGCCAGGACCTCGAAGAGCAGCGTGCTCGCGGTGGCGTTCACGGCGGCGGCCGCTGCGTTCACCTCGCGTCCGCCCTTGATAGTCCCCTGTCCCATGAGCTGGATCAGTGCTTGCGCGGTCGGTCGATGATGGATGATCTCCATCCGTAGGACCGTGTTGAACACGTCCTGATTTCCGCAGGCCAGTTCTACCGGACTGTAGTCGTCGCCGTCGCGGAAAAGCTCAGCTGCCCACCACAATCGAGCGAACGCCTGAGTGTGGAATGGGCCGCAGAACCGGTGCGAATTGACTGTCTGGGGATCGCCGCTTTTTTTCGCACGTCCGATGTGTCGCCAGAAGACGTAATCCGGTGCCAGTCTCATACTCAGGAAGTTCCAGAGGCCGGCGTCGGCAGCCTCTCTGCGGGTGATCCGTAGGATGGCGTGTAGGCGAGGAGCCAGCCAGGCGTCCGCAGCGGTGGACGGACCATCACCGAACCGCCGCATTGCCTCATCGATGAAATCTCGAAGGAGCCTCGTCTCCCATCGGGGAGAGTCGTCCAAAGGCTGGCATGCCTTGCTCATGAGGGCCTGGGGGAGCTGCTCCTTCCCGTCGAGGACGCCACTGGTCAGGAACCTGAGGGTCTCCGAGTCTGGAAGAAGGGCGATGCGTTGGGGGAAAGTCACCGGTTCCCCTCCTCGCCGGCAGCGGCCGTAGTGCGGTGAATTGTTCGGAACATGCTTCCGAGGGATCGAGGGAACTTGGATTGTTTCGAAGCCGCATGCAACACACGCATCTGAAGATCCCCGCCCCCATCCCCTCGTCGGCGGATTTCCATGAGCTCAAACAGGCCGTCGTCAGGGGAGCGATCCGGATATATGTCTGGCAGCATGCGTCGAAGCACCGAGTCGTACCACCCTCCAGGCCACTCCGGCTGGCCGCTTTCGAGCCGGACGGCATAAGCCGCCGCGTTGAAGAGAGTTATCCACATTTCCACGGCCAGCTGGGCGCGCATCAGATCCCGTAACTGCGGATCGACTCCCGAGGTTTTGCCGAGGAGCAGGCCTAGGCCTTCAAAGCTTGAGTTGAGATAAACGACGGGCTCATCGCCGACAGCATCCACGGCCCAGGGATCGGACTTGTAAGCGTTCAGATGAGGGTTGTCCTCGTCGGAGAAGTCGACCCACCTCTGTTTAATACTCTTCTGCGTGGTGGGAACACGACTCTGCAAGTCCACTGTCCAAGACGGGATCGTGGAACCGATCACCCTGCCGGGGATGCCGTCAACGGTAGCCACCACATGACCGGTCAGCATCGCGGTGTTGAGATGATCGTCGTGATGGAGCTCGATATTCCCCCCCCAGACTCCGTCGACCTCGTGTCGAAGCGGTGTGACCACCCGGGTGTTGGTCTTCTTCTCGTTGAGCACGGCTACGCAACTCACCTCCGACCATGGACCTGAGGTGAGCTCCTGCAGAGGCACTCGCATTCGAAGGGAAAGCCGGGCGTGTTCCCAGTTCTCCCTTTCGACCTGATGCAGCGCGATGACACGTTCTCCGGTGGAGATCAGTGTCAGTGACAGCGGCACGCTGTCCAGATGGGCCTCCCGGATCTCCAAGGACACCTCGCCCGCAAGCGTTGGGTAGGGGATCAGCCTTGTCACGTCGCGTTCTCCTTTGCCCTGGTCAGGCTGATCTCCACGGCGGACATCTGAGCGGCCACCGGGTGACTCGTTACGTCACTGACACCGTGAAACACTGCGGATCGAGCACCCGTCTTGAATGCCAGATTTCCTGCCGAGGTCACCTCGCAGTTGAGCTCAGCGGTTAGTTTCTGCCAGTCCGCGCTGGGATGTGGGCCTGATCTGGTCACAAATCTGAGTATGGGCGTCATGAGCCAGGGATCGACGCGGACGGGAAGCCTGACCTCGACGCGCACCTGCCATGCCCCATCCGCAGTGAGGGAGCCTTGAACATGCTTAACCGTGGGAAATCCAGGGTTGCGCGGCAGAGCTGGAGGATCAACCCGTAGTAGGTCGTCAAGCGGATCCGGACCGTTGTCGTCGCCCTCGGGTCGACGCACGATTCGGCGGATCTCCTCGTGCGTGTCTCTGCGGAACTCGGCGAGACGACTGGCTGCCCCGCGGGTGTAGGTGGCGATGAGGTCGTCGGTCGTCTTCCACGCGTCATGTTCCGGGGGCTCGGAGGCGCGAAGGAACTCCTCTGCGGCCAGGGCGTCCGGAAGATCTGAACCGGTGGCCTTCCCCGCCAGGAGCACCGCTTGAAACGGAAACGAACCGAGGGGAACGTCCGCGACGGTTCGCCTCGTCACCACCATCCGGTTTCCTCGCATGCAGACCAGTTGATTGAGCTTCTCGTCGTTGTCGTCCGTCTGGGTCACCAAGAGCACCGCGTTGTGCTCGGCGAACTGCTTCTCACCTTTCCGGGCGTTCTCCTTCAACGGTGGTACACCCAGGACCACGGAACTCTGCACCACGTGGTCGGTCCGGGTGGGCTGGGAGACGGTAGTCCCCTCCAGGAAGGCGCGTACGGCACGCGAACGTGCCGGTTCATGGACGTGAGGATCCACCCGCTCCTCTTCGATGACGACGACACCGTTACGCATCGAGGTGACTGATGCCTCCAGCAAGGGCTGGCTGTCCGTGGTCGAGATCATGGCGGCCCAGAAGTTTCGAGCTAGGTGCGTAACGAGCTTGCTGTGCATTCCGTCGAGATCGGTCGCGTCCCCGGTCGCGTCGTGGGCACCGACAATAAGGAATGACGTGCCGGGGTCAGGGCTCTCCCGCGTCAGGTAGAGGTCTTCGACGGTTTTCGGATCGGCCCACCAGGACCGCGCGACTCCATCACGTTGCGGATCTACCTCACCAAACCAGGCGGGTCCGGCGTAGTCGACGCCGTCCAGGTGGTGCCAGGGGAGATCGAGTCTTCCGATCATCCGGGACTCTCTGCGACCTTCGTGTGGTTCGGAGAGCGCACTATTGATCATCACCAACCCCAGTTGGCTGGATGCCCAGAGCGTGGCCTTGCCGAGTCCGTAGGATCCGCCAGCCGTACCAGCCTTGTGGCTGTCGAGCAGGCGCCGGACGACGGCCGCGAAACGGCCATCGTCGTAGTCCGGGCCGGTGAGGCCGTTGGCGTTGTAGTCGTCTACCCGCAGAAGTAGCAGCGTGTCGTTCTCCCGCATCTCATGGATACCGTTGGCCAGCACGCGACCGACCTTCTGGCGCTGCGAGGGGTCAGCCGCGGCCTCGAAGTGAGGCTCTAGCTCGTTCCAATGCAGTGCGTCGAGAAAGCGCCGACGGCGTTCGCCGGAGATCTCATGCAGGAGATAGCGAACTCGGACGGGTTGGTTCGGGTCATGTTGTTCGTCGAGGCTGTTCTGCGTGGCCTCGCGTGCGAGAACCGAAAGGTCTGCATCGAAGGCGAAGGTGGCGGCGTTACCGAGCTCTCGACCACCGTCGACATGGGCGGGACGGTGATACCAAGCCAGGCTCCCGGCTGAACTGGGGGAGTCTTCCCGGTTCATCACGGCGCCGGGATCGACACCGAGCACTTCGGCGATGGCCTCGATCTTGTCCATGCGGGGTTCGGCTCGTCCCGTTACCCAGGCGGACACCGCTGCACGGGTGACGTCGAGTCTTATGGCCAGGTCGGCTTGGCTCATGTTCTGTCGCCGCAACTGCCTGCTCAGCCACTCCCCGAAGGTGTATCTGTCCTCAACCACTTGGCCTCCTGGCTCGACTGCTGAGTTAGTCAGCCTACGAGGCCGTCTTTGACGAGACAAGGTACGTCAAATCAATTTGTCTCCGAGGCATGACCGGCGTCTTTGGGTCAGCGGTGGATTCTCTGCAAGACATACTCCTCGCGTTGGGTACGTGCCTGCCGAGAGCTCGAGGGGATTACGGGTGGTCCAAATTATCGATTTCGGCCATGCACTCCTGTTCGTCGAGTCTGGGCTGATAAGTGAAATGCTTTCACATTATGAAGTCTCCAAAAATCCGCCTTTGGTGGGGCTTGTAGAATCCGTCCGGATCGAGATAACCTGAATCTAGGTGTCGCGCCGAACGATGATTCCGGCCCGTCGTTTGATAACCGCATATTTGTCTACTCCTTTGGAGCTGGCTCCTCTCGGTTGTTGCTCAGGTGGAGCCTCATGCGGGGGCATGGGCTTTTTCGCGGTTTTGCACGCCGTATCTATCTATCCATGAGAGTGGATTAACTATGCCCTCGGAGGGGTTCATAGTATGGAAAGCTGTACGGGTCCTTCGGCTTCGCGACGGTTCACGTCTTTTTGTAAGGCGGTGATCGTCCTGGAGTATGTACTCGCCTCCCCGGAGGAGCGAGCTGAAATCCGTTATCAGGAGAGCCTTAGTTCGTCTGCGATTAGTCAGTGGCGCGAGGACCTCATCAAGATCCTTACTCGAGGCCGCGGGCCGAGTTCGAGTCGCGCATCGTCGAGGTCCGTACACCCTACCCGCGCTGGCCAGGCGTATCGGGGGCCGCGTCACGCCAAGCAGTCCGGACGGCGTCGGTTCACACCTTTTTGTAAGGCGATGATTGTCCTGGAGTATGTACTCGCCTCCCCGGAGAGGCGAGCTGAAATCCGTTATCAGGAGAGCCTTAGTTCGTCTGCCATCAGTCGGTGGCGTAAGGATCTCATCAAGATCCTTAGTCAGGGTAATGGGCCGAGTTCGAGTTGCGCGTCGTCGAGATCTGTACGTTACACTCGCGCCGCACTGGCGCATCGAGGACAACGTCGCGCCAAGCTCCACCAGCATGACGAGGCGCAGCTTTTCATTACGGTCCACGCAAGTTTCCGGTGGGGCCGACGTCGATTCGACTGATCTTCTATAGGTGAGCGGGAGCTAGCTTCCGCAGCCACGCGTTGCAGGTGGGGGCAGGCAGTGTATTGAAACGTGCCTTTTTTCTGGGCAACCGTTATGCTGCCTGCCTCCGTCTCTTTCTCCGATCTGGATGGTCAATTCCATCATCGAGCCTCGCCGGCGGGACTATGCCGGCTATCCCTGAGTCAAGCTATCCCTCGCGTCCGCACAGGAGCTGATCCAGCCGTGAGCTTTGAGGCATCTGATTCCCCCGTCCTGCAAGTCGTACTCGATCAATCCCGTCGTGTTCTGGAGACTTACAGAGTCGACCCTGGCCTTATCCAGGAGCATGCCAATAGTGAGCGTCGGATTACTCAGGGTGGCTACGGTGAGCGTCAACTCTACGAACTGGTGCAGAACGGTGCGGACGAGCTGCGCGATGATCCCGGCGGCGACATCCAGGTCGTGCTGACCGACACTCACCTGTACTGCGCGAACATGGGCAACCCGGTTACCCCTGCCGGCGCGGAGACAATTCTCCGCATGAGTGTCTCCCGCAAGCGCGGTGGACAGATCGGCCGTTTCGGTGTGGGGGTGAAGTCTGTCCTCAGCGTGTCGGACACACCTCAGTTCTTCAGCGTCAGCGGCAGTTTTGGCTTTGATAAGGAATGGTCTGCCGAGCAGATAAGAGTAGTTCATCCAGACGCTCTTGAAACTCCTGTACTTCGTACAGCCAAACCGCTCGACCTCAAGCAGACGGTCGCTGTTGATCCGGTGCTGGCTGAACTGATGAAGTGGGCGTCAACAGTGGTCCGCCTGCCGCTCAAGCCTGAAGCCGTTAATCGGCTTGGGGAAGACATCAAGAACTTCCCGAAGGAGTTCGGTCTGTTCTCCGCTCACGTCGGTGCGGTAATTTTAGAAGACCGTCGTACCGGTCGGCGGGTTCAGCGAAAGATTTTCCATAGTTTCTCAGGAAAAAAATGCACGGTCCAGGAGGAGAACGCCAACGGAAAGGATGTCACCGAAAAGTGGCGGGTGTTCACCAGGACACATGCCCCTAGCTCCACTGCCCTGGGGGCGGCTGGCGAGCTGCACGATCGTCCTGAGATAGACATCTCCTGGGCAGTCCCTGATCAGAGACGTGCGGAGCGCGGAACCTTCTGGGCTTACTTCCCGACGAACTACGACACCACATTGAGGGGCATCCTCAATGCGCCATGGAAAACGAGTGAGGACCGGCAGAACCTCTTCGATCACAATGCGTTCAACGACGAACTTCTCACAGCCGCGGCCGACCTTGTGGTCGACTCCATTCCCGAGCTGTCCTCCTCTGATGACCCCGGTTCTTACCTTGATTTTCTACCCGCGCGAGGTCGAGAGGCATCTCAGTGGGCTGATCGTCGACTAACGGCTGCGGTATGGGGCGCAACGGCAACCAAGCCGTCTCTCCCTGATCAGCGAGGAGAGTTTCGCACCCCTAAGGAGATCAGACTTCATCCTGAGGGATTGCGGGAGGAATGGCTTCAGCTGTGGGCGGAGCACCGGGGAGCTCCTAAAAACTGGTGTCACCGCTCTGTCGAGCAAAGAGATCGCCGGGCACGGGTCGGATACATTCTTGCTGCAGCGAACGTGTCGGTCGCGTCGCTTCGCGAGTGGCTTGAGGCGCTGGTCGAGGATGGCAGTGCGGAGGCATCCATCCGAGCGATTCGGATCGTCGCGGGGATCAAGCGGGATGAGCCGAAACTCGCTGAGGAGGCACTCAGGGCCAAGATCGTCCTCACCGAGTCGCACGGGTTGGTCGCGCCCGTCGAAGGTCGGGTGTTCCGTCGGAGCACAACCGATGCCCTTCACGATGACCTGGTCTATGTGGCGGAGCAGGTGACGCGGGACACTCATGCTCTTCAGGCGCTTGGATCGCTGGGGATTCACGAGGCCGACGGTGCCGGCCGGTTCGCGGCCATTGTGTCCCAGGGGTTTCATGGTTATGGCGAATCCCAGTGGGCCGACTTCTGGCAGTCGGCTCGCCGGGTGGACCCGACCAGGGCCGTCACCATTCTGAAGGAGAAGGTGGCAGACCCAGCCCGAACGCTACATGTCCGTACGATGAGCGGTCACTTCCGACTGATCCATGACTGCCTGCTTCCGGGAGCGGTCGTTTCCGGCGACGGGAGCCGGGATCAGGAGATCGCGGTCGACATGCGTTTCCATGCCGATGACCGCGTGGTGTTTCCAGATCTCGGGCTGACAGAGACGCCACTGATCAACCAGGATCCGCGAGGAGACTCCTGGTACGACGAGTACGCGGAGTCTGCGTGGAAAACCTACTGTGGGACTCTTCCGCCCAATGCCTCTCGACCACGCCAGACCACGATGAAACTGGAGGGCGCGAATCCCGCAGGTCCTCTTCACCTGTTGACGAAGCTCTCCGAGGAAGGGCGCGCGGCCTTCCTGCAGAATCTGCCCGATCGTGGAGTGGTCAGGAGTTGGACCATCCAGGTCGGAGCACACCAGTCGACACGCATAACCATCAACTCTCCGTTGGTGTGGATGCTCCGTAAATACGGACGGATGAAGACCTCCCGGGGAATCATGCCCGTGCACGCATCCGTGGGGCCGGAGTTGAGCTCCTACCAGGGACTTCTGCCCGTGGCGCGTCTATCCACCTCTCTGACGGCGGCATTGAATCTGCCGGTGGTCTTGGGTGATGTGTCGTCTCGGATCTGGGAGCGGCTTGCCTGGGAGGCAGCCAGGAGTGAGGACGACGAGTTCCCCGGCCAGGTCTATGCGCTAGTTCTTGAAGCGGCGATCGAATGGCCCGAAGGAGTGCCCACGCGCTGTCGGATCGGTGACAAGTGGACAACGCAGCCGGATGCGGAGATCGCTGTGACGGCGATCCGATCGGAGTACGAAGACCTCAAGCGCGAACTTGTCCCCGCTCTGCTGGCGCCCAACGCTCAGGCTGTCGAGTTGTTGGTCGAGATCTGGGGCATGCGCAGAGTGGCTGACGTCATCGCGAAGGAGATCAGGTACGTTCCCCAGTCGGATCCCACGCTGTTGACGGATGAGTTTCCGCACCTCAAGCTCAATTACCGGCAAAAGGTTATGGGCTGGTCGATGGTGCGGTGTAGCGAACTTGAGGAAATCACTCGAACACCTCACGGCATGCGGGCCGAGACCGTACCGGGGGCTGCTCAGGATCGTTCCGTTCTGATCCTGAACCCGGAAGACGACCTGGCCGCGCTCGTTCAGGTGGACCGGATTCTCAAACTCGGGTTGGGAGCGGCCGGATGTGCGTCGATTCTGGCCCGGCGTCAACAGCAGCGCGATCACGAGCGCGTTCAGCGAGCACGCAAGGCTGCGAGTCCGGTGGAGAAGATCCTGGAGCTGGTCGGCGAGGAACGGCTGAAGCGGGGCCTTCCCGAAGGACTCCTGGAGAGCGAGCAAACGGAGACCGGGAGTGTGATCGACGCTCAGCGCGTCGCTCAGCTGGCGATCAACGCTCACGGGGCTGGCATTCTCCGTCATCACAGCAAGGACTTGGCAGCGCGTATTCCGGAGGCACCCAGTAGCTTCCGAGGGGACATCGTCTCCCGGCGGTTTATTAGCGAACTTGGGCTTCCCGACGCATACGCGGGTGCGAAGACGGTCAGCAGACCCCCGGAGGAGGAAGTTGACGGGCCGACCAGTTTCCCGAGGTTGCACGCCTACCAAGAACAGTTGGCCGACAACATGTTCCAACTCCTGACACGGCCGACGCCGGGCCGAGCAATGCTCAGCCTCCCAACCGGGGCCGGCAAGACGCGCGTAGCGGCGGAGGGCGTGATCCGGGTCATCAAGGAGCGCGGGCTCACCGGACCCGTTCTCTGGATCGCACCCACAGAAGAGCTTTGTGAGCAGGCGGTGCAAAGCTGGCGGTTTGTCTGGTCGAAGGTGGGTCCCGACAAAAAGCTCACCATCAGCAGACTCTGGTCACACAACTCAGCGTCCGCTGTGCAGGACAACGCCCACCTGGTGGTGGCCACGGATGCCAAGTTGGCCCAATGCCTGGAAGGTGAGGAGTACGCATGGTTGCGGAAGGCCGCAGCCGTGATCGTCGACGAAGCACACACCTCGACGTCCCCGCGTTACACACAGATTCTGCGCCTGCTGGGGCTCACCTTCAGCCGAACGGAACGCCCGCTCATCGGACTGACCGCTACTCCGTACCGAAGCAACAACGAGGAGGAGACCAAGCGGCTTGTTGACCGCTTCGGCCGAGCACGCCTGGACGACGGGGTATTCCCGGGAGACCCTTACACCGCTCTACAAGAGTTCGAGATGTTGGCTCGTGTCGATCATCGTGAGCTGGCCGGCGCGACGATCAGCCTGGACGCGAACGAGCTGCGGATTGCGGACTTCCGCGGCCTTCCCGCTTCGGCGGAGCAGCGACTCGCGGGGAACGAGGAGCGGACCCGCATGCTGATTGACGAGATCATCAAGCTGCCCAAGGACTGGCCGATTCTGGTATTCGCCACATCGGTAAACCACGCCAAGGTGCTGGCAGCCAAACTGAACGGCCGGGGCATCACCGCCGCGGCCATCGACGCGGCCACGCCGATCTCAGAACGTCGCAGTAGGATCGACGATTTCCGTTCCGGCCGCATCCGTGTGCTTACCAACTTCGGAGTCCTTCACCAAGGGTTCGATGCCCCGGCAACGCGCGCCGTGGTCGTCGCGCGACCGACGTACAGTCCCAACGTCTACCAACAGATGATCGGACGTGGTTTGCGGGGGCCGAAGAACGGTGGAAAGGAACGCTGCTTGATCCTTGACGTTCGCGACAACATCGTGAACTTCGACGAGAGCCTGGCCTTCACTCAGTTCGAGCACCTGTGGAGCAACGGTGAGTGAGCCCTACCAGGGCGGTCATCTCCTGACCGCCGAGCAGGAGGCGGTGGTCCGTCAGCCGGCAGACGCCCTTCTGCTGGTCACCGCGGGAGCGGGATCGGGTAAGACGCACACGCTGGTTCGGCGACTGGACGTACTGGTCGCTCAGGAGGAACTGGGGGCGGGCGAAATCCTGGTGCTCAGTTTCTCCCGAGCTGCGGTACGGGAACTGCGGACCAGGCTGGCTCGCCACGGCGAGGCCGCCCGACATGTTCGGGCGCAGACCTTCGATTCCTGGGCACTCGATGTGCTCGTACAGGTCGCAGCGGATGAGGAGTGGCGAAGCAGGAGTTTCGAGGACCGGATCGTTGGAGCCACTGACGCGATCGCGGATGGCCGCGCGGATCACCTGTACGAAGAACTGCGTAACGTGGTGATCGACGAGGTGCAGGACCTCGTGGGTAGCCGGCGGGAACTGGTTGAGACGCTGTTGGAACGGTATGACTGCGGATTTACCGTGGTTGGCGATCCCGCTCAGGCGATCTACGGCTTTCAGGTTGAGGATCCCGAGGAACGAGCGGGAGAGACCAACCGGTTCTTCGACTGGCTTCGCATCACCTTTGGTGATGATCTTTTAGAGCTACGTCTTACGGAGAATTTCCGCGCTCGAACGGAGGAGTCGCGTACCGCGCTTCCCATTGGACCCGTTCTCCGGGCCGGCGCCGAGGCGCGGGATGCGCCACATCTCGGCCCGAAGACATTCAACGAGCTGCGAACCGCTCTGCTCGGAACCCTGAACATCGGGGAGCTGGATGACGAGTTCGTGCTCGCCGCACTTCGCGATCCGGTTGGGAGCACCGCGATCCTGAGCCGGACCAACGGACAGGCGTTGTTGGTCTCCGGACAGTTACACGCTGGCCAGGTCCCTCATCGGTTGCAGAGAGCTGCTCAAGACCGAGCTGTCCCCTCGTGGGTGGCGACGCTGTTCCGTTCCTCCATCGGTTCGGTGCTGACGAGGGACCGCTTCGACGAACTCATTCCAGATCTTCGTCTTTCACCCGGAGACGACCCGGACGCGCTGTGGGGGCTGCTGCTGCGGTCAACTACCCGTCGAGGTAACCGTCACTCGATCGACCTCGTCGACTTGCGATCGGCGCTTGCCGCAGGTCGTCTCCCCGATGAGATCACCGCACAACCGTCGTCGCCGCTCGTCGTCTCCTCTTTCCACCGTGCCAAAGGGCTGGAGTTCGACCGGGTGATCGTTGTCGATCCCGGACCGTTGCTCGACGGCCGGGAGAGCGATCCAGACGAGGAGGCTCGCATGCTCTATGTGGCGATGACCCGTCCGCGTGATGAGCTGATGTGGCTCAACACGCCGGACACCCGTCTTGTTCGTAAGGGCCGTGCCGCTCGTTGGGGTCGTTATGGATGGCAGCGTTGGCAGCGGATGGGATTGGAGTTTCTCGGTGAGGACGTCCACCGGGATGAGCCCGCAGGGGCGAGCGTTCTCTCTGGGAACCCTGTGGAAATCCAGGACTACCTGCGTACGGAGATCTCCGTCGGGGATGATCTTGTCCTGGAGCGGCTGTACGAGGTCTCCCTCGAAGAGGGGCAGAGCCCGCCCTATCTCGTACGGCACGCAGATCGTCCGATTGGGACGACCTCTCGATCCTTCCACCGTGATCTCCACGGTTTTCTGCGGTTGAGCCGTGACTACGTGCCGCGGAACTATCCCCGGGTGATTACCGGGGTCCACCTGGACACCGTCGAGACAGTCGCGGGAAGCGAGGCCGCGGGTTCGGTGGCCGGCCTCGGAGCTCACGGAGTGTGGTTGGTCCCACGTCTGACGGGACTGAGTTGGTTCGGCTACGACGCCAAGGATGAGGGCCAGGAGGCTACGGATGACTAACTCGGAAGCGCACTACCGATTTCGCCGAGAGCTGGCTGACCGGCTGCAGAAAGACATCCTCGGCCCGGTTGGAGGCGACGAGGAAATACTGATCGACGCTCCGGCGACGGCGTACATCGCCGGTGTGCTCTATCCGCGAGACGCAGATGAGGAGCGCTCCACCGCTGAGACCACCGAACAGGAACTTGACCTGGCTCCGACGGTGATGGCCGTGGATGAAAAACCCGATGCTGGGGCGGCCTTGGCAAACCGGCAGATGCCCTCCGCGATGGGGCTCACCTTCGCTGTGGACACGACCCAATGTTCGACGATCAACTTGGCGGTGAGCGTCGCCGTCTACGACGCGATCAACGAGGAGGGTCGCGTCGTCAAGGCTCAGCGCGCCGAGCGTCGAGCCACTCAGGATGACAAAATCCGGTGGCGGCGGCGTCCACTGGCCATCGAACCGGTCCAGGTGAAGGTCACGGAATCGGGCAACCCCGAGTACGAGCTCGTGCAAGGACTTCAGGTTCGACTGCGCGTACGTGAGATCGACGATCGAGGTGTCGTGGCTGTCACCGCCACGCTCATCAATCTGAACAGGGTTGGTCCAGTCGACATCAAGGACGCTCACTGTTTCTTTCAGCCGGTGTTGAAGGTGACCGCTGAGGGGGGGCGAGCAGCGTTCGTCGAGCGCCAGGTGATGAGTGGGAGTGGTGACGAGGAGGTGCTGGTGAGCCGGCTACTCCACCGGCACGCACCCATGTTCGCGACGGGGCATGGATGCGCCGCCGACTGGGAGTGGGAGCCGCCTTCTCCGCGTGGGCCGAGACCTCTCACGCCCGCCGCCACCGAGGCCGTCTGGACGGCAGTCGCTCCCATGGCCGAGGTACTACTCACAAGCTCCAACCCCGACATCGAAGAACTCGGGATGCAGTGGCTGGCGAATGCCGATGGCGACGAGGTATTCCAAAGCCTGCGACGTCTGACAGACGGGTACCTCTCCTGGATCAACGCCCGAGCCGAGGAAGCCGAGTGGCTGGGAGAGACCGACCTTGGTGAGACCGCTCAGCGGCAAATCGAGGCGTGTAAGGCTGTCTGCGCCCGTATTGAACGCGGAATCGAACTGCTGGAACGGGATCCTAATGCGTTGCGAGCGTTCCAGCTTGCGAATCAGGCGATGGCGAGGCAACGCGCTCGGACCGCCTGGATCAAAGGAGGCAGGGCAGGGAAGCCCAATCCAGAGATCGGCCGCTGGTATCCCTTCCAGATCGGTTTCGTACTGCTCTGTTTGGAAGGGATCGCCAACCCCAAACATAAAGATCGCCGAATCGCAGACCTGCTGTGGTTCCCGACCGGTGGTGGTAAGACCGAGGCATACCTTGGGCTCATCGCCTTCACCGTCTTTCTGCGGCGGATCCGCGGTGGCGCGCAGGGCGGTGGGGTAACCGTCCTGATGCGTTACACGCTGAGGTTGCTCACCTTGCAGCAGTTCGAGCGGGCGGCGACTCTCATGTGTGCCATGGAATTGATGCGAGAGAAAGATCGAACTCGCCTGGGCGAGGAGACGATCTCCCTAGGGATGTGGGTTGGAAAGGCTGCCACCCCGAACACACTGAAGGATGCCGAAGAGAGCATTGAAAAGCTACGCGGCGGCAAAAAGCTATCGGAAATGAACCCGGTGCAGCTGAGGTCTTGTCCGTGGTGCGGAACGGTGATGGATGCCTTCGACTATCACGCTTATCCCGACTCCGGAACAATGTCGATTCAGTGCCGAAACGCGGATTGCGACTTCCGGAATGGGCTTCCCGTACACGTGGTGGATCAGGCTATCTACAAGGCCCGACCGACGCTCATCATCGCGACGGCGGATAAGTTTGCCCAGATTACCTGGCGATCGGACGTCGCCAAGTTGTTCAACCGAGATGACGCGCCAGAGGGGACTCCTCCGCCAGAGCTCATCATCCAGGACGAGCTGCATCTGATCTCTGGACCGCTGGGCACTCTTGCCGGGCTTTACGAGACGGCGATTGACATCGCGTCAGATTTTCCCAAGGTGATCGCCTCGACCGCGACCATCCGCCGCGCGAAGGAACAGGGTGCGCGGTTGTTCGACCGGGATGTCAGTCAGTTCCCACCGGCTGGACTAGACGCCCGCGACTCATGGTTCGCGGTTGAGGCACCGCCGGATCGGAAGGCATCTCGGATGTACATCGGGTTGCTCACCGCCAGCACCAGCCAGGCGACCCTGTTGATTCGCGCGTACGCAGCGTTGTTGCACTATGCCGCGTTCATCAAGGGTGACGAAGCCCGAGACGCCTATTGGACCTTGGTGGGTTATTTCAATAGCCTGAGGTTGCTGGCCGCCGCCGAGCTGCAGATCCATGCCGATGTGGACGAGCGGCTCAAGCAGCTCGCGAACAGGGACGAAACGGCCGGGCGCATGGTCAAGGTGCTTGGAGAGCTGACCAGCCGCGTTGACTCCAGCGAAATCCCGAAAAACCTTGAAGATCTCTCCATCGCTTGGCCGGAGGAGGGAGTGACTGATGCGGTGCTCGCCACGAACATGATCTCCGTCGGTGTGGACGTGAACCGCCTTGGGCTCATGGCCGTCACCGGCCAACCGCAGACCACCGCGGAGTACATTCAGGCGACCAGCCGGGTCGGTCGGCAACACCCCGGCCTTGTGGTGGCACTGTTGAATTCGGCGCGATCTCGTGACCGTTCCCATTACGAGAACTTCACGACCTACCATTCGGCGCTCTACCGGCAGGTCGAGTCCACCAGTGTGACCCCCTTTGCGGCTCGTGCACGAGACCGAGCCTTACACGCGGTGCTTGTTGGGCTGGCACGCATGTGCGTGCCTGCGGCACGGATGAACGCCGACGCGAGTCAAATCGGAACCTTCCTGGATGAGGTCCTGAAACTCAAAAACGACATTTTGCAGCGGGTTAGGAAGATCTCCGAGGAGGAGTACGACAGCACCGCTGAGGAACTCGACGACTTCATCGAACACTGGCAGCAGTTGGCTGAGGACAACCCAGGCCTGCTCTATGAGGCTCCCCGAAGGGTATGGGCAGGTCAGATCCGGCATGGAGATACCGCGCTACTCAGTTCCTACGGATCAGACGAAGATCTGTTAGACGCCATCGAGACGATGTGGAGTCTGCGGGACGTCGACGTGGAATCCGATCTCTACCTGGAGAAGTGACATGGGACTGCGTGCTGGTAACAGTCGTAAGAAAAAGAGCCCTGAGCGGGAGGTGAAACGTACCCCTCTCGGTGCTGTTCGTCGGTCGCAACTGATTACCACATACGGAGTCGGTTCGCTGGTGGCTTTTGAGGACCAGTCGTTCATTGTGAGTGGACTGGACAGTTGGAAGGTTCCCGATCAGCCGGACCTGTTCGAGTTCCGCCTTGAACAGTGGTTAGGCGTAAACGGTTTCCATCTGCCCCCCGCATCGGACCCCCCGGCCGGGGATGGCGTGCGAATCAGGCGTTTCCCGGATATGTATGCCTGCCCTGGATGCACTCATGGCCCCTCTCCGGACAAGAGCAAGTGTGGCCCATGTTGTGAGGAAAACATTCGTCCCTTCCGGCACTTCAACTCGCCGCGGGGGAAAAGCGAGTGCGCCGCATGCGGAGGTGACCTCACACCGTCAAGGTTCGTTGTCGCCTGCGAGAACGGTCATCTGGATGACTTCCCCTACTGGGCGTGGGTTCACAACAGGACCGCATCGACGGAGCCGTCCACCAGTGGTGGGCATCAGCTGAGCTTGCGGACCACCGGGCGGACGGCGTCGTTGAGTTCCATCATCATCAGCTGCACCTGTGGCAAGCCGCCGGTATCCATGGAAGGTGCCTTCGGCCGGTGGGCCATGAAAGAGATCGGAGTCAGCTGTGCAGGCGCACGGCCATGGCTGGGGCGCGATGCTCGCGAACAGGGGTGCGGTCTGTTCCCCCGAGCGCTTCAGCGCGGTTCCTCGGCCGCATGGTTCCCTGTGGTGAGGTCCGCCCTGTCCATCCCACCTTTCTCGCAGGAACTGCACAAGCAGGTCCGCAAGCACTACGAGATATTGCGTGATGAGAGTGACGAAACGATCATGCGGCTGGCTGGCAAGACGGAACTGAAGGATCGTTACGATCCGGCAGACGTGGTGCAGGCCGTACGAGATTACGAAGCCTATGCGGCAGGCGAGCGGCCGGACCCGTCGACGATCACAGGTTTTGAGGCCTCTGACGTCCTCCGGGTCGAGGAGTACAGACAGCTCATTCGTCCTTCCCGCACTGAGGATTTTGAGAGTGAACGTCCTGTTCCCGATCCACAAGCACCTGTTCCACCAGGGATCGCGGAGACGATGTTGATCAAACGGCTTCGGGAGGTCCGGGTGTTGCAGACCTTCACCCGAGTCGAGGCACCGATGGAGGGCGACCAGAAAGATCGATACGCCGACCTGAGCGTGGGGGAGGTCAAATGGCTGCCGGCGGTCGAGGTGGTTGGCGAGGGGGTCTTCCTGCATCTGGACCAGGACAGACTCAAGGCATGGGAGTCTGCTGAACACCCAGCCGAACAGGCACAACGGGCACAGCAGATTCGAGAGCACCATGACGCCGTGCTGGAACGTCGGGCTGGCAACCGCTTACCGATTCCGAAGTCGAAGGTCACCGCGCGATTCGTACTGATTCATACTCTGGCTCATGCGCTGATCAACGAGTGGAGCCTCGACGCCGGGTACCCAGCATCTTCCCTGCGGGAGCGGTTGTACGTGTCAGGTGACATGGCGGGGATTCTCGTCTACACCGCGACCAGCGACTCGGCGGGCAGTCTTGGCGGACTGGTTGGTCAAGGTGAACCGCGTTACTTCAAGAAGACCCTGGAATCGGCCCTGGAACGCATCTCGTGGTGTTCGGCCGATCCGCTGTGCATGGAGGCGGAGGCGAACGGCGCGGACAGCCTCAACATGGCAGCCTGTCACGCCTGCATGCTGATCCCGGAGACGAGTTGCGAGACGAACAACAGCTTCTTGGATCGGGCCATGCTGATCGGAACACCTGACGGCCGAACCAAAGGATTTTTCCGAAACGAACGTTGAGTGCTTCGATGGTTGTCATGAGCGGGAGATCTGAGACGTGGGCGTCCAGCGACGCGGTTCGGGCAAGTATGCGGGCCAACAAGGGCCGTGACACCAAGCCAGAACTCGCTCTCCGTCGCGCTGCGCACGCGCTCGGGCTGCGCTATCGCGTCTCATACCGTCCGCTCAAGGCGGTTCGTCGGACCGCAGACCTCGTGTTCACCAAGGCAAAGGTCGCGGTCTTCATGGACGGCTGCTTCTGGCACGGCTGCCCGCAACATCACACCGTGGCGGCGACCAACGCAAGCTTTTGGGCGGAGAAGGTTCGACGAACGAAGGAGCGTGACGCGGAGACCGACCGTCTCCTGGAGGAGGCAGGTTGGTCGGTAGTCCGGGTTTGGGAGCACGAGGATCCAGTCGAGGGCGCTGTACGCGTTGCTGAAGCAGTAGCCGCCGGCCGCGAACATCCTGGTTGTTGACACCAAGTGATTTTCAATCACATGGAGTTTGATAAATGACGTAGTTGGCCACCCTGGAAGCGGTATCTGCAGGTCTGGCTGAATCAAGTAGCCCTTGTCTGAAATCTGACAGATGCAAACATGTCATTGCGTGTAAATGACCTCGAATGGTCTGCTACGTTTGCGAGCTTGGCTATCGTCTGCTTTTCATTTCATGATCTTCATGGGAGGTAACGACATCTTTGCCTTTGGCCAGCTCACCCGGGCAAACGGAATCGACCCTCGTGGTTTCACCTACGCCGTGATCGATCTGGAGACGACAGGGCTTAACCCCGCGCGAGGCTCGCGGATCTGCGAGGTAGGCATCGTTCGGATGCGCGGGGACGGCGTAGTCCTCGACGAATACTCCACACTCGTCGATCCCGGGATGCGAATCACCAACGACGAATATCACGGCATCACGAACGCCGACGTCAAAGGCGCCCCGACCTTCGAGCAGATCGCCGGCGACATACTTGCCTACATCGGCGGGGCGATCGTCGTCGGTCACAACCTAGAATTCGAAGACAAGTTCCTCACAGCCGAGTTCGGTCGCCTCGGGGTCAACCTTCCTGCGGTCCCCGGGTTGTGCACGCTGGTGATGTCTCGGATGCACCTCGACCGATACGGCTACCGCCTCGACGAGATTGCCAACCTGGTCACCGGTGAGTGGCCCCGCGCCGCACACTCCGCGCTCGGTGACGCCCGAACACTGGCGTTGACTCTGTCGAAGTTCATCTCTGAGGCACCGCAGCGTCTCGCCTGGGCCGGTGGGCCGCCGGTTCTCCTGCCGCCGTATCCTCGAACCGGATTTATCGCCCCTCGCGCCGCAGGACTACGAAAGGGCACCGATGGCTGGCTGGCCACGCTGACCGCTCGTCTGCCTCTCATGGCGCAGCCACCCATGCCTCGCACGCAGGGGGTAGCCGAGTACCAGGCCATGCTTGGTCACGCGCTCGCCGACGGCCGCATCGTGGGAGAAGAGGCCGGACAGCTTGCGGTGCTCGCGGCACGGGCGGGCCTGACCCAGACAACCGCACGTCAGGTACATGAACACTTCCTCGCCACCGTACGCGCCCGAGCCGAGGCAGACGGGATAGTGACCCCCGTTGAACTCAAGGAACTTCAGCGCGCGGCGAAGGAACTCGCAGCCTCTCACTTGATCAGTGACCTGGAGGAGGTCGCCAGAGCCGACCGGGCGAAGAAGAACGGACCTCTCAAGGGGTGGCGCCTTCTGCCGGTGGGGGATGCCTCCGGCGAGGTTATGGACTTCGCAGTCACCAACGGAGCCACGGCCGCGGTCAACGTGACCAAGACCGTTCGTTTGGTGATCGTTGCCGACGCGGCCGACGATCCGCGTGTGGTGAAGGCGCTGGCCGAGGGAATCCGGGTGGTCACCCCAGAACAGGCGCTGGAGATTCTGCAGGCTGAGATCAGTGCCAAGCACGGAGGGCTGTTCGCCAACTCCGAGGGACAGATGCTGTCGGAGCAGTTGGCAGCCGAACGTGAGCAGCAGGCCCGAGCAGGACGTCCGGAGTGGCATGAGGCTTGGCGTCGACGGGAGCTTAGCCCTGCCGAATACAGGAAGGAGTTCGTCGATCGCTACACCGCGTGGGACAGAACTCCGAGGAACGAGCATGTCGTTCATGTGTCTGTACAGCCACAGCCCTCCCCCCGCGCTCAGCGCGCGAGCGGGACGGCAGCTAAGCAGAGCGGCTGCGCAAGCGTCTTGCTTGTTGTTGGAGGAGTTGGTGCTGTGCTTGCCGAAGTCCTACATCAGATCATCGCCTAAACGAGGTGGCCCCTAGCCAGAGGCTGTGACGAGGGCCGAGCTCGATCGGGACGGCGAGTGGCTGGTCACCCAGCGCGGCCCGCTGCGACTCTGGGACGCCGTCGAGGATGCCCTGCTGGCCTGGTACGACACGGATTGCCCGGACCGGTCCGGGTACGGGCTCACCGTCACGGAGGGCCGTCAGTACATCTGGCTGGGCGCCCCTGGCGGACCGAGCCGGGACCCACTGGCGTAAAGCCCCCGGGGCGCATGCGCTAGTCCGGCCTGGTCTTCGTCCAGCAACCGGTCAGGGCGGTACTGGATGCCGGGCGTCGAGGAGGTCACATGGTCAGTCTTCGCTGGGCAGGCTGATGGTGAATGCCAGGCCGTCGTCGTAGTCGAGGTTCAGCTGCAGGCGGGTCTTCAATGCTTCGAGGTCGGTGCCATCGATGTCATCACGGCTATAGCGGAACAGTGAGAACGTCACAGGCCTGTCATACCGTGCGTCGCCGGCGACGCTGCGGGCCATGGCGAGCACGGCCAACAGGCGGCCGTCCTCATCCTGCGGGATGCCGGTGCGAGCGGTGTCCTCGTCGGTCCACGCCACGGTGTCGGCCCACGCGGCGGCGGTGAACGTGACGGGTAGGAAGCCGATCTCGGCGCGGAGCACCTGGGGGATTTCGATGAGGGTGCCGTCGGCGATGGCGTCGGCGCGGTTTCGGCGGCCGATGAGCCGCGGGTCATCTTGCGCAGGGGTGATGCACTCGATGCGGACGCCGGTCAAGACGACGTTCTGTGCGGCGTCCCGAGCGCGGCCGATGTTCCGGACGATCGTGTATGACGTCCCCCAAGAGCCCTGGACGGTGCTGCGGACAGTCCATCCGGGGCCACGGTGCCGAGTTTCCATGCCGTGGTAAGTGACGGTGCTGCCGGTCGGCGCGTACGCCTCATGGGCGGCAACCGAGACGACGATAGCGCTGCTGAAAGCAGCGCTGAGCAGCTCGCCTTCGGCACACATGCCGTCCTGACCGATGCGGCAGGAGTGGCAGACGCGAATGTGGTAATTCAGGTTGGACTGGGCGGCGTCTGCGGCGGTCCGGGCGGTGATGACTGCGGCGCGCGGGTCGGTTGTCGCGGGCCCCTCTGGGGTGGCCTGGATCTCGTTGTTGGTCACACAGCTCCCCCCTAACATCGTCTGGCTATACAGACGATGTTAGGGGGGAGGTAAGACTTTGTCTGAGGGAACGGGCCAAGAAAAAGGGTCTCGCTCAAAGACGAGGCCCAGCGACTACCTTTTCGGCTTCGGACCCCCGCCTGCCCCCCGCCCTGGCCGGCCTGCATTCCATGCGCGCCACTCCGCTTCCCGCTCCGGTAACCAGCCCTTCACCGCCGACCTACCCTCCTCGATCTCCGCGTCCGGCTTCGGATACGGATGCGTCTCCGCGTACCGGTCCAGCCACTTCGTTACCGTGCCCGGCGACACCTCGAACCACGCGGCGACACCGGCCACACCCACATAGCGGACCACCGCCGACCCCTCACTCCGTTGTCCACCCATGCGGACAAAGTAACCCAAGAGCGGCCCCCATCAACCGCCCCGCTTGGCGCTGGTGGGCGACACACCGGAACGAGGCGCATCTCAGGAGAAAACGCGGGTAGTGAACCAGGTTGCCTGGCTTGATGGGTGGTTCAGGTCGGACGAAGTGCCAGAGAGGCGCTTGTCAGGACCGAGGGTGCCTGCGTATCGGCCTTTGGCCCCGTTCGCCCACGCAATGATGAAGAAGATCCCCCTGCCGTCCACCGAGCCTTGCTCGATCGTCCCGACAGCGCCGGGGTAGGAGGCGGTCCCGAAAAATCTCCCGCTGCTGTCCTGAGTCAGGTTAAGCGTTACTACGAACCCGTTGCTCTGGTGGAGCCGCCATGTGCCACCAGCATGGAATCCAGGCGCCGTGACGGTCACCGTCCGCGGGGCGAAGGGCGTGGCGTCGGCGCCGGCGGCTCGGGACTGGGCGATGCCACCGATGCTCAGAGCGAGAGCGAGGCTGACTGCAGCAGGCTTGCTATTCACGGGTAGTCCATTCGTTTTCCCAGGTCAGGTGTGGAAAGCATCGCAGCTGAACTCGTCTGTAGCGCGCAGTACGCGCCGCACCGGCGGACGGAAGCCCGAGTCGACGAGATGGACCAGCTGTACGAGCGCCTAGTCCAGGATGGGCTGGACAACACCAACCCCCTCTGTGTCCCACTTGACGCTGATACAGAGGGTCCGCGGGGAGACTGCAATGGTCGCTGCCACAACGGTCCGGCTCGCCGCCGATGAGGGCGTGTTGCTGTGTTGCCGGAGAGGGCGTAGGTGACGCCGGTAAGGTGTTCGGGCGACTCACAACACTAGCCCTCGGTGCCGTCACCGGCCGGTGTGCCCCCGCTGACCGGTTCGAGCACGAAGACCGGGATCTGGCGGTCAGTCTTGCGCTGGTAGTCGGCATAGTCCGGGTACGCGTCCACCGCCCGGCGCCACCAGAGAGCCTTCTCGTCCCCGAACACCTCGCGCGCCCGGTAATCCCGGGTCACCGCGCCGTCCTGAAGCTCGATGACCGGCTCGGCGACCAGGCTGGCGTACCACTGCGGGTTGGTCGGCGCGCCCCCCTTGGACGCGACAGCCGCGTAGCGCCCCTCGTGCTCGACACGCATCAGGGGCGTCTTGCGAACCTTGCCGGTCTTGGCGCCCCGGTAGGTCATCAGCACGGTGGGCAGGCCATTGATCGTGACGCCGTCGGTCGTGCCGGTGCGCACGATCTGCTCGACGTGCTCGCGGACCCACCCCGACGCGCTCGGTTCGTAGTCACCAGTCAACGCCATGCCCTGATCAACGTGCCCGGTCCGTCGCGATTCCGTGACTAGACCGTGCCGGCGGCCGTGTGGGTGGCGGGGGCCTCTGGTGTCCACGTTGCTGGTCAAGGTTCTGAGGATGCCGGGTAGTTCTGCCACGGTCTGGGCGGGCAGGCCGGTCACGGTCTCCTCTGCCAGGGCGCACCATAGCTGCTTGACCTGGTCGACTAGAGCTTTACCGCTGTCGGTGAGTTCGACGATGCTGGCGCGCTTGTCGAAGGGGGCGGGCCTGCGGCGGATGTGGCCGCTGGCTTCGAGCTTGCGGGTCATGAGCGTGACGCTGGGCGGCTCGCAGCCGAGCGCCTCGCTGAGCTGGGCCTGGATCGTCGGGCCGGTGCGGGCGAGTTCGAGCAGGAGCGCCTCCTGTCCGGGGTGCAGGCCGAGTGGGGCCAGCAGCGTCGCGGCCCTGGCCCGGTGGCGCAGGCTCAACAGGCGGATGGCCTGGTTGAGGGCGTCGGCGTGCTCGAAGTCCATGGGCTCTCCTTGACAGATTAGTTATGCGAATAATATTTATTCGCATAACTAATCCTATCCGACATCGAGGAGCCGGACATGACCGTGAAGGTCGCCGTCATCTACTACAGCGCGACAGGCACTGTGCACGCACTCGCGCAGGCCGTCGCCGAGGGCGCCGCCTCGGCCGGGGCCGGAGTGCGGCTGCGGCGGGTCGCCGAGCTGGCGCCCGACAGCGCGATTGACCAGAACCCGCTGTGGCGGCGGCACGCCGATGCCACCAGTTCGATCGCCCAGGCCTCGGTTGAGGACCTGGCGTGGGCCGATGCGTTCGCGTTCGGGACGCCGACGCGGTTCGGCGCGCCGGCCGCGCAGCTCAAGCAGTTCATCGACCAGGCCGGCGGGCTGTGGCACGAAGGCGGACTGGCCGACAAACCGGTGACGGCCTTCACCTCGGCGTTCAACCGGCACGGCGGCAGCGAGGCCACGATCTTGTCGCTGGGCAATGTCTTCTACCACTGGGGGGCGCTGATCGTCCCGCCTGGATTCACCGATCCGGTCGTGTACGCAGCCGGCGGCAACCCCTACGGCACGTCGTTTGTGACCGGCCCGACCGGAGACGGCCCAGACGCCGCGGCGCTGGAAGCGGCCAGGTACCAGGGACGGCGGTTGGCCCAGATCACGACCCGGCTGCTGGGGGGTGGCCGCGTCACCGATGCCGCCGCGGATGACGGGAACGCCCGCGAAACCATGGCCGCAACAGCCTCCCACACCGCGTGAGCGGCGGGTTGGCAAGGAGGAAGTCATGACAAGCACCAGCACCGCATCTCAGCGGGCCAGGCCGCACGCCGGCCCCGCCTGGTTGGTCCTGTCGCTGGCGTGTGCCTGCCAGTTCATGGTCATCCTGGACGCGTCCATCATTAACGTCGCCCTGCCCTCGGTCCGTGAGGACCTCGGCTTTACACCCACCGGCCTGGCCTGGGTGGTGAACGGCTACCTGCTTACCTTCGCCGGCTTCATGCTGCTGGGTGGCCGCGCCGCTGACCTGTTCGGCCCGCGCCGGATGCTGGTCGCCGGGCTGCTGTTGTTCTCCGCGTCGAGTCTGGTCGGCGGCCTGGCAACCGCTCCGGAGGTCCTGGTGGCGGCCCGCGTCGCGCAGGGCATCGGAGCCGCCATGATGGCCCCGGCGACGCTGGCCGTGATCAACACCTCCTTCACCGAGCCGCACGCGCGTGCCAAGGCGTTCGGCGCATGGTCTGCCTCGGGCGGTGTGGGCGGGATGGTCGGCGCGGTCGCGGGCGGTGCCATCACCACCGGCCTGTCGTGGCGGTGGGTCTTCCTCATCAACGTGCCGATCGGCGCGGTGCTGATCGTAGTGGCCGTGATGTCGCTGGCCGGCATGCGAACCGGCCAACGGGAATCGCTCGACCTTACTGGCGCGGTCACGGGGACGGCGGGGCTGGCCGCGCTGATCTACGGGGTCATGCAGAGCGCCGATCATGGCTGGTCGTCCGGGCTGGTCGTCGGGCCAGCCGTGGCGGGCCTGCTCCTGCTCGTCGTCTTCACCGCGGTGGAGGCGCGTTTCGCCACCCAGCCGATGGTGCCCCTGCGACTGTTCAAGATCCGGGGTGTGGCCGTCGGCAACGGCATGCTGCTGCTGTTCGGCGGAATTGCCATCGCGATGTGGTACTTCACGTCGCTCTTCCTGCAGAACGTACTCGGCTTCAGTGCGCTTCAAGCCGGGCTCGGGCAGACACCCGCGGCGGTGATGTTCATGGTGATCGCGCGATGGGCCGCCGCCCTGCTGCCGCGAACCGGTGTGCGCCCCCTGGTGCTGGCCGGTAGCGCCTGTTTCCTGGCCGGTTTCGGCTGGCTCTCCCTGGCCCACGCCGACAGCGGCTACGTCACCAGCGTGCTCGGGCCTACGCTGCTCATCGCGGTCGGCATCGGGCTGACCTTCCCCACCCTCATGGCCGCGGCGACCGCCGACGGTCCCGAGGGCGACGTGGGGATCATCGGCGGCCTGGCCAACACCGCCAGTCAGGTAGGCGGGTCGATCGGCCTGGCGGTGCTCGCGACGGCCGCCGGCACCAGAGCCGCGTCGGAGGCCGGCGGGAGTTCCCCGGTTGACGCCCTCGCCGCCGGCTACGACCTGGTCTTCCTTATGGCGGCCGGGCTCGGCCTGGCCATCGCGGTGGTCAGCTTGTTGCTGCCGCGGCACAGGCGCGGCTGAGCGTCGGCGCCGGCACCGCCGGCGGGCGGTTCCTGGAAGACGACGTCTACTTCATGACCGCCCGCCCTCATGGCCCGCCTCCGATGTCTCCTCCCCTTCTCGGGATCGGCGACGGCAGGAGCAGCCGGGTGGATCCGCGTGTCCTGGACGATTCGGCCGGGCTGTTCGCAAGGCAGCTGGCCGCGTCGTCGGCGGTGAAACTGGGGGGGCGGTGCGGAGGTCGCCCTGGCCGAGGAGGCCGGACGCGTCCAAGCAGGCGGACATCGGCTGGCACGCCTTCCTGGCGTACACCCGTGACAACCAGGACTTCTGTACGAGGGTCGCCGGCCGGTTCATTCACCCCTCGGGAACGCTTTCTCGGTTCGGCGATCGCCGAGGTCACTGGGTACCGCGACCGGTGGAAGGTGATCCACCGCGAGGAGGTGGGCGAAGACGAGTGGCTGGAGTTGGCGTACCGCGACAGGACCTGGGTGACGCAGCTCGACGGCGACCTGGTCGAGAATGCGCGGGGTACCGTCTCTGGAACGCCCACCTCGTCCTCGATGTCGCCCGGTCTGGTCGTATGGATGCTGGAGATCGCGCGGATCTCCGAGGGGGACAGGGTGTTGGAGGTCGGCACCGGGACCGGCTACTCCACCGCGCTGCTCTGTCACCGGCTCGGTTCCGAGGCGGTGGCCTCGGTCGAGTGCGACCCGGTGGTGGCAGGCCGGGCCCGCGGCGCGCTCACCGGCGCCGGGTATGCGCCTGCGCTCGTGGTCGGTGACGGTCTGGGGCACTACGAGCGGAACGCCGGGTACGACAGGTTGATCGCATCCTGCTCGGTGCGCCACATCCCGATTCCGTGGGTGTGGCAGCTCCGTGACGGCGGCACGATCACTACGCCGATGTCCGGGTGGATGTGCGGTGACGCGTTCGTGCACCTCACGCTCGGCGCCGGTAGCACGGCGAGCGGGCGGTTCCTGGCGGAGGACATCCACTTCATGACCACTCGCTCTCATGGTCCGCCGCCGATGGCCCCGCCGTACCTCACGGGGGGAGAGGTACGGGAGAGCCGGGTGGATCCGTGGACGCTGCCGCAAAACGAGGTGTCCGCCGGCTTCCCGACCATCGACTGAGACCCAGAGCACGCGGACATGGCACTGGCCCGCCCCGGGGGAAACGGGAACGGGCCGGTGAGAACCAGCGATCGGCTACCTCACCTCTCGGCTTCCTGGGCCATGCGCTCCAGCTCGTCTGCCACCCGGAGGTGAGCGTCTTTCTTGGCGCCACTCGCGGTGGCCGCAGCGGTCCGGGACTCCTCGGCCCGGCGCCTGAGCTCCTCAGGGTTCTTCTTCGCGCTGCTTTTCACAGGGGTCTCCTGTCTCGTGCCGGGGCGGGATCTCGCGCCGGATCGGTGCAGGTGGGAGGCTCTACGCGCGTGCGGGGCCGGTTGGGATGGTCCCGCACGCGCTCACTTCTTCTTGCCGCCGAAGCTGCGGCCGATGCCGCCGTGATGGTCGCCGTTGACGATCACGGCGCCGTCCCCGCTCACGACCGTGGTGTTGACGTAGAGGGTCCCGGCGCCGAGATGGACGGGGCCGGTGTTCCCGCTGATGACGAATCCGACGTCGCCGCACACCTCGTCCTCGCTGGTGCCGACGACTCGCCCGCTGATGATGTTCATGCTGGGTGTCCTTACGACGCCTCCTGATCGGCCAAGTCGCCGTCTTCTGACGCCCGCTCTCAGTGGGACAGGGCGGTGAGGCGGTTGCTGAAGCGGGCGAGCATCCCGCTCTGGGACGTCTCGGAGAACATCCGGCCGATGAGCGGGGGGATTCGCCAGTTGGCGGGGCTGTGCCTGGCCAGCCTGGACACCAGGTTGACGTGCGGGTAGCGGGCCCGCTCGTAGGCGCGTAGCCGTTGCGCCGGGTCGCCGCCCTTGGCGAGCTCGCGCCCGAGCACCCACACGTCCTCCAGGGTCTGGTTGGCGCCCTGGCCGAGGGTGGGCGGCATGAGGTGGGCGGCGTCGCCGAGCAGGGTGACGCGGCCCTTGCCCCACTCCCGGCGCACCTTCTGCCAGTGGTGGCCGAAGAAGTCGAGGTCGTCCTCGGACGCCTGGGCGAGCAACTCGGGGACGGGGGACGCCCAGTGGCCGAAGCGGCGCCTCAGCTCGGCCAGGGGCGCGGCGGGGCGCGGCTCGCCGGGGGACCAGCGCACGTCGAACCACCACTGGAGGTTGCCGTCCCCGGCGGGGATGATCCCGCACGCACCCTCCCTTCCGGTGATCATGAGGTGGAGGTGGGTGCGGGTGAGGTCGATGTCGATCCGGCTCAGGGCCTGCCAGGTGCCGAAGGCGGCCGTCCGGATGGGGACGTCACCCCACAGCTCGCGCCGGACGACCGAGTGGTGGCCGTCGGCTCCGATGAGCAGGTCCCCTGTGATCGTCGAGCCGTCGTCGAAGGTCGCCATGACCCGGTCACCGTCCTGAGTCACTTTCCGGCAGCCCATGCTGTAGCTGATCAGGTCGCCGGGCAGCCCCTCGGACAGCCGCTCCAGCAGGAAGCGGCGGGAGATCGACTTGTTCGGGAAACCGTAGAGCGTGGCCGCGTGGGCCATGTCCGAGCTGAGCCGTAGCCGGCCGTCCGCCGTCAGCGCGTCGATCCGGTCGAACCGGCCGCCGACGCCGTCGAGGCTGACACCGAGATCGTGCAGCACGGCGGCGCCGTTGCTGAAGATGCTCAGTCCCGCGCCGCCCGTCCGCATGGTCGGCGCCTGCTCATAGATGCGCACCCGGTGCCCGGCGGCCAGCAGGCTCCGCGCGACGGCCAGGCCGCCCACGCCGGCGCCGATGACAAGAACGTCCATTTTATCTCCGAATCGAAGTAACTTCGATTTAAAGATACATCGATATGAAGTACATTGGGTCGAGTGACCGACAAGCACCCAGAAGAGGACGTCTTCCGCGAGTTCCTGATCGCGGTCATGCTGCACATCGAGGCGATCGCCGACCGGCTCGGCGTGCACCATGTGGACGTGGCCGCCCTCATCCTGCTGGAGATGCGCGGCCCGCTCCCGGTGGGGGTCATCTCCGAGGAGCTGGGGTTGCCGTCCGCCTCCGCGACCCGGCTCATCGACCGCCTGGAGAAGGCCGGCTATGTTCGGCGGGTGCGCGGCGAGCGCGACCGGCGCATGGTCACCGTGGAGCTGATAGAGGACGGCATGGCCGAATACCACGCCACCCGCATCACCTCCGAGCGGCACCTGGGAGAGATCCGCGGGCACTACACGCCGGAGCAGGTGCCGTTGATGCTGGGCATCCTCACCGGCGTCGCCCGGGCCTACCGCTCGGCGACCAGGGAACTGCGCGAGCACGGGGTCAAGGAACAAGGCCCCCCACTCGGGTCCGCGCGACCAGCCCCAAAGTAACTGTCCGTAATCACGACCATGGTCTGTGCTGCAAAGGGCTGTCGATGTTGGACGCCGAGCGGCTGACGGGGCTGCCCTGGCAGTGCGACGATGAATGAGGAAGCCCAGTACCCCCCCGGACGTCTGAAGGGCGGCACCGTGAGCAAGGGCAGCCGGCTGAGGGCACGCGAGAGGCCGTCCGCCGAGGAGCCGGCCAGGCCCTCAGCGGTGTGAGAGATCAAGACACGTCACGGGGCGATCCGCTGCAGGGTCCCCCCCTTCGCGCCGGTGAAGACAAGGCTCCGCACGTCGGCTCCAGTGGGATACTCGACGGCCCAAAGTCTGAGCCCTGGACTGACGCTCCGTGTGAGGGTGCCTGGAACCTTCCGCCCGTCCCTGGTGACAGCCGTCACTCCGTGTACGTCGTCCTTGGCCACACCAAACCAGACGTGCACGCCGCGAAGCTTGCCCTGCCTGCGGGCGAACTCCTTGGCGGCGAGGGGCGGAAATGAGGAGCAGGAGCTACCGTTCGGTCCGCTCTCGCAAAGGAAAAGCTCGTTCTTGCGGGGCGCGTCGCTCACCCACATCAGTAGCGGCGGTACGGAGGCGACCTTTCCCTTGGGGGGATACTTCTTCTTCAATTCCGCGAATCCCTTGTAGGTGGGTTGTGGCGTGGCCGTGACGGAGGGCGTGGCGGAGGGTGTGGCGGGCACGGCGACAGCGACGCCGTCCTGCCGCGGCCACGGGTGAACCGTTCCGACCGCGAGGACGGCCGCGACCGCCACCGCGGCCGTGGTCCCGGCGACGGCAGCACGATGACGTCTGCGCACGGCACGTCCTGCTGCCATGGCCTGGTTCACGTCAACCGCGGTAGGCGGCTGCTCGTGCGTCGCCAGCGAGTCGAACATCTGCTTGACATCCATCAGCGGTCCTCCATACGTGCGAGACGGGACTTCGGCGCGCCGAGCATCGAGCGCAGGGTGGCGAGGCCACGGGCGGTCTGGCTCTTGACGGTTCCGGTGGAGCAGTCGAGCGCGTGGGCGGTCTGCTCCACGCTCAGGTCGCAGTGAAAGCGGAGTACGAGGGTGGCGCGCTGGCGCGGCGGGACGGCGGCGAGGGCTCGGTTGACGTCCATGGCCATGTCCCGGTCGCCGGTTTCGAACGGCTGGTGGGATATCGCGGATGTCAGCCGTACCCGGGAAAACCAGCCCCCTCGCTGTTCGGCGAGGAAGACTCGGATCAGCATCACCCGTACGTAGGCGTCGAGGTCATCGGCGGCTCGCGCCTGGCGCCATTTGACGTAGAGCCGCGTTATCGCCGTCTGCACCAGGTCATCGGCGCGGTGCCAGTCCTGGCACAGCGGGTAAGCAATCTTCCGCAACCAGGACAGCCGGCCACTCACGTAGGCGGTGTACTCCTCGTCAAGGTTCATGGGTCTCCCAGATCGATGGCTTCACACCCCAGGAGATGCTTCCGGCCCGGGCGCCGGTTGCATGGGACGGGCGGGCTCAGCCGTGATGGGCTGGAGGGTTGACACCCTTCTCCACTACGACCTGCATTCCGGCAACTTCCGGATCGATGACGGCAGGCCGTACGTCATCGACTGGGCGTTCGCGGCGCGCGGCGCCGCGTGGGTGGACGCCGTCATGCTCGCCCCCCGTCTCGTCGAGGCGGGCCATATCCCGGAGCAGACCGAGGCGCTTTTGGCCCGGGTACCGGCCTGGCGGTCCGCACCCGCGAACGCGGTCACCGGCTTGGCCGCGCTGTGGACGCTGTTCCGCCTGTACAAGGCGCGGTTCGGCCCGGTGGAAGGGCGCGATTTCCGTGCGCGAGCCGCCGAGGCCGGGCGAGCATGGGTGCGGTATCGCTCCTGCTGACCTGCTCCTGGAGGACCTGACGTGACCGTGCATGAGGCTGTAGGGCTTCGCTCTGCTCTCGCCGATCAGCTCACCTGTGGCCCGGCCTGGCGGGAGGCGGTTGAGGCCGTACCTCGGGAACACTTTCTCGGTTCGGCGATCGCCAGGGCCACCGAGTACGGCGATCGGTGGGAGGTGGCGCGCCGCGAGGAGATGACCGGGGACGAATGGCTGAAGCTGGTCTACCGCGACGAGACGTGGGTGACGCAGGTCGACGGCGTGATGGTCGGGGAGGCGCGCGGTCTCGTCTGCGGGGCGCCCACGTCGTCGTCGACGATGCCCGGCCTGGTCGTGCGGATGCTGGAGGCCGCGAGGATCTCCGGTGGTGAGAAGGTGCTGGAGATCGGGACCGGAACCGGCTACTCCACGGCGCTGATGTGTCATCGGCTCGGCGACAAGGCCGTGACCTCGATCGAGTACGACCAGGTCGTGGCCGGGCGGGCTCGCGACGCGCTCGCCGCCGCCGGGTACGCGCCCACGCTCGTGGTCGGCGACGGCCTCGCGGGTTACGAGGGGAACGCCGAGTACGACCGGCTGATCGCCACCTGTTCGGTCCGCTACATCCCGATTCCCTGGATGTGGCAGGTCCGCGACGGAGGCACGATCACCGCCCCTCTTTCCGGGTGGATGGGCGGGGTCGCGTTCGCGCACCTCACCGTTGCCGACGACGGCACCGCCAGTGGGAGGTTCCTGGAGGACGACGTCTACTTCATGACCGCCCGCCCCCACGGCCCGCCTCCGATGTCCTCCCCCCTTCTCGGGATCGGGAACGGCAGAGGAAGCCGGGTGGATCCGCGTGTCCTGGACGATCCGGCCGGGCTGTTCGTGGGGCAGCTGGCCGCGCCGTCGGCGGTGAAACTGGGTGGCGGTGCGGAGGTCGCCCTGCTGGACGTGGCCACCGGCTCGCAGGCCACCACCCGGCCCGACCCGGCGGGTGGGTGGACGGTCCGCCAGCACGGTCCGCTGCGGCTGTGGGACGCGGTCGAGGACGCCGTCCTGGTCTGGCAGGACGCGGGATCTCCGCACCAGTCGGCGTATGGGCTCACCGTGAGCGGGGAGCGTCAGCGTGTCTGGCTGGGCGACCCCGGCGGGCCGAGCTGGGACCTGCCCGTCTGAGTTTCCCGGCCGCCGGTGCGGCCCCTCATGTCGGACCGGGCCTGCGGTGGAGCAGCGAGGTGGAGGGGTGGATCGTGCTGCTGCACGAGTACGTCGACGGCCGGGACGCCGATCTGTCGCCCGGTTCGCCGGATGTGCCGCTGGTGCTGGACACCCTGGTCGTCCTGAACGAGGCGCTCACCCCGTGCCCCGGCGAGGTTCCGGAGGTCGCGGTGAACATCGCGGGACTGCAGGCCAAGGCCGCGAGCCTGCTCGCCGGGGAGCTGCCGTACCGGGCCATGCTGGAGCAGGTCCGGAGGCGGTTCGGCCGGTGCTCCTACCCGGGATCACGGTGCTGACCCGGCTGGTGGAGGAGTCAGCTTGATGCTTACCGTGCTGTGCCGAAGACGAGCCGGACCAGCGAGCGGGCGATGATCTCCGGATCGTCGTGGGCGCTTTCGGGGAGAGCCCCGCTCATCCACAGGGCGGCGAAGCCGTGGGCGAGCGACCAGGCGGCGATCGTGGTCAACCGGTCTTGTTCCGGGTCCGGCGAGATCGTGCTGGCGCCGGTGACGAGCACATGGGCGGCGCGCTCACGTGCGGATTTCACGCTGGGGTCATTGGTGCGGTAGAGCTCGGGGCGGAACATCACCTCGAAGTAGGGCCGGTGGTCGATGGCGAAGCGGATGTAGGCGACGCCGGCCTCCAAAATGTCGTCGGCCGCTCGCTCCAGTACGTCGGCGAACACCTCGAAACCTTCAGCGGCTACGGCGGTCAGCAGTCCCGTCTTGTCGCCGAAGTGGTGAGCGGGGGCGGCGTGTGAGACCCCTGCGCGGCGGGCCAGTTCGCGCAGGCTCCATCCGGCCGGCCCGGATTCGTCGATGGCCTCAAGGGCGGCGTCGATGATGGCGCGCCGCAGATTGCCGTGGTGGTAGGTCGGCTGGTTGATCTGCCTCACCTCCGCACTTCAGTGATCTCCCGGTAACGGACTCACTTTATCTTGACATTGACAAGATGACGAACCTCCGCCAATCTTGCCGATGACAAGATCGGCGGATCGAGCCACTGCTGCCGGAAGGCGGGCGGTAACGCAACCACCGGCAAGTGATCAGCGATCAAGTGTTCGGATAACAGCACATCTAAAGAAGGTGAGTTCTATGATCGTGATCGTTCTCGTCGCGGCCACGCTGGGCTTCCGCCTGTTGGGCATGCTGCTCGGTCTGGCCCGCTTCACCACTTGGCGGGTGAGCGCCGCGCATGGCTTGGCTGTCATGCTCGTGATCACGGCCAGCGCTCACTTCGTCCCGCCAGACGTGACCTTCATGCCGAACCACGCCGACATGGTGGCCATGGTCCCCTCGTTCGTCCCGTTCCCCGTCCTCGTGGTCTACCTGACCGGCATCCTGGAGCTGGCCGGGGCGGTGGGCCTCGTACTTCCGGCCACCCGGCGGGCGGCCGGGATCTGCCTGGCCCTGCTGTTCGTGCTCATGCTCCCGGCCAACATCCACGCCGCGCTGGCCAGGGTGTCCTTTGCAGGAGAGGCGGCGACGCCGCTGTGGCAACGCATCCCCGAGCAGGTTCTCTACATCGGCGTAGCGCTCTGGGCGGCGGGAGTCATGGGGGGACTTTCAGGCCGTACGACCTCCGCGAGCAGCGCGTCCACCGGGCTTTAATCGGTGATGACGGCGTCTCGCGGGCCTCCGTAGACGGGGTTCTTGTCGTAGCGCTTTTCGGTGACGAGCAGGCGGATCCCCCCCTTGACGTTCTCCTCTGCCTCCCAGACGATCCAGTCGTCGCCGACGGGCTCTTCCTGTGTGCGCTCCTCGCTGAAACCTCCGGGGTTCCCCGGTGGGATGGCCATGATCAGGAAGATGACCTTCCTGCCACGCTTCTTGAGCTCCGGCAGGACCTCGCCGACGGTCTTCTCATCCACGCGGAATCCATCGAGCGAGCGCCCTTTGAGGGTCGCAACATGGAATTCCGCCTTGATCTCTTTCGGTGTGGGCGCGGGAACAGGTTCGCAGGGCGCCACCGGCCCCTCCATGAGATAGGTGCTGGTGCTGCTGCCTTCCCCGCGCTCAGGGGCGCTGATGGTCCAGACGAAGGTCTGGCCCGGCCTGAACAGCTTGGTGTCGATCCGCATCTGCCAGCCGTGCTTTTCGCCGGGGATGTTCTCCGGCAGGCTGTACAGGCCCTGGGGGATGTCCATCACGTGCTTGCCGCGCGGTTCGCGGCATCGCTGTCCCCAGGGAACGTAGTCGACGATGGCGGGAACATCGAGGTCCTTCAGCCGCTTCTCCAGCCCCGAAGCGTCACGGAAGTCGCGGACCTGGATGGTCACCATCCCGTTGGCGGCCTTGGTGACGGCCCAGGAGCTCGATCCCCCGGAACCGTTCTCCAGCAGGCTCGGGCCCACCACCGCACCTGCGGCGAGCACGACCGCGGCCGCCAGCCCCAGGGCAAGCCGTCGGGGAGCATATCTGCGGGTCTTCGTCACCGTGCCCGGCTCTTCCGAGGTGATCGCGGCCAGCAGCGCCCGCGCCCCCGCGCCGGACGGGCTGCCTCCTTGCTTGCCGGGCTCGACCCTGGCCAGCGGCTTCATCGCGTCGATCTCGTCGATGTTCTTCACAGCGGCCTTTCCGCCGGGACCAACCGGCTCTCTGACGTGAAGCGGACACCCGCCTCGGCGAGCGCGCGGGAAAAGCGCCTGCGGGCGCGGTGCAGTCTGATGCGTACGGCATTGCGCGACACCCCGAGTGCCGTTGCGATCTCCTCGCGGTCCAGGCCCTCCCAGGCGACCAGCGACAGCACCTCACGGTCATCGTCGGACAAGGTACGGAAGACCTGGCCGATCGCTTTGATCTCGACCCCGCTGTCCGGGGAATCTCCATACAGGTCGGCCATCTCGGCATCGAGCGCGACATTGCGTGCCCGCCGGCGGCTGTCACCTCGGTAGTGGTTGGCCAGCACCTTGCGCGCTACGCCGTACAGCCAGAGCGTGGCCTCCTCTCCCTCCGGCAGCTCGTCCACCCGCCGCCAGGCAGTGGTGAAGGTCTCCGCCACAACGTCCGCCGCGTCCTGTGGCGAATCACAGCGGCGCGCGGCATAGGCCGTGATCTGGCCATAGGCCTGGTTGTAGACAGCCTCGAATCTGACCAGCCGCTCGTCATCCACGGGCGGTCCCATGGCACCTCTCCTCATCAACTCACTTAACGGACAACCCTGCCTATGTGCGCGGATGACGCATCATTTCCAGTCACCACGAAAAAGTTGTCCCGTCTCACCTGGCCTTGCTCGACGCGAGGGGCGTGAACAGGTCAGATGCGATCTGACCGGGAGAGGCGAGGGGACAGTCCTGGTCGGTGTTGTCGTTGAGATGTGAAGCGAGGGCTCTGCCTCACCCGGTGTTGTCAGCCAGTCGCGTTTCGGAGATCCCGCCTAACCGCGGCGGATGTCGACTCCGGCACCCACGCGGCGCCGGACCGCCGGATCCGGCTGTCCGGGCATGCTTCAATGACCAGTCATGATCCCAAGGAAGCTAATGGCGGCCGCCTTGGCGGTCATGACGGTTCCTCTCCTCGGAGGACAGGCTCAGGCCCGGACGTCGTCCTCCGCGATCTCGGTGATGAGCTGGAACGTCTGCGTCAAGGCCAAGCTCGGCTGACCCCGGTGTCCCGAGAAGGACGGGACGTGGCCACCGGTGGACGGTCCGCCGCTGCGGCGCCGCCTTCGGTGAGGGGGTGGGCATGGATGGTGTGATTGATGCGCGTGCGTGTCAGCACAGCCTGACACGCACGCGCCTGTCAACCCAGCTTTTTCAGCCTGACAGCCTGATTGAGGAAGACGATGCCGTCGATCATGTCGAGCTGGGCCGGGTCCAGCGGGAAATAGGCGAAATCGTGGGAGGTACGCGGGGCGGGCTCCGTGATGGCCTCGGCCAGGCGGCGGGCGTCGATGAGAGAGTGGTCCCACGGGAGCGTGGACAGGAGGCCCTCGACGGTGTCCGGGGACGGAATGTCGTCGCCGACCGTGCCGAGGGCCGAGGCCAGAAAGGCGTACCGGTCGCCCAGGTGCGTTTCGGCGATCGCCCCCGCGCTCCACCACTCCAGCGTCTGGTCGCCGAACGGCATGAGGCTCTTGTTCCGCTGCAGGTGAAGGTTGCTGGCGAAAACCAGGGCCGGGCCTTGCTCGGCGACGGCACGCAGGTTGGCGGCCATCATCGCGGCCCGCAGGGCCGACAGCCGGGTCCACCGTCCCGGGGAGGCGTCGGCCAGCCAGTAGTGGTAGCGGAGCAGGCCGACGGCGGTGCGCCCGTACAGTGCCGCCCTCTCTCTGTCCTCCGCGCTCAGCCGCGGCGCCTGCGTGTCGAGCAGCGCCACCAGGTCGTCGGCGAGCAGCCGCAGCCGCTGGGCCTCGGCGGACTGGCCGATCGACTGGGACGGATCCATGGCCGTGGCCTCGTTCGACCACCGGTCGTCCGGGCCGAGCAGCGTGTCGAGGGTTTCCATCGTGCACGGGAGCGGGCCGTCGAGGAGGGCGTAGAGGGCGGTGAGCGCCTGGCGCGGGCTCGCCGCCCAATACTCCAGAGGGCCGTCGAAGCCGTAGAACCGGAGCTTTTCGTCATGCTCCTCGTTGTACGCGCGCATCCAGCGCACGAGCTCGCGGTTGGCCGGTGACGCGCCGAAGCCGTGGCTGAAACCGCGTTCCATGACGTCATCGAGCGTGCCCGCGCCCGTCGTGATGTGGTCGTCCACCATGAGGCCCATGAGACAGTCGCTCTCGATGGCGAACGACCGGTAGCCCTCGTGCTCGACCAGATGCCGGAAGATCTCGTTGCGCAACTCGCCCAGCTCCCCCACGAAGTGCCTGGCCTCGCCCAGGCCGAGCAGCAGGGGCTTGGCGGGAAGCGACCGGAGGAACGCCGAGACGCCCGTGCCATCGAGCGGCCGGGCCGTGCCCTTGATATCCATACCTTCAACGGTATCGTTGAACACTCGGTGTAAACTTTGCTACGAAAATCCCCGCTCTCATCGCGACGGACCTTCAATCGGTGATGCATTCATGAGGCCAGTGGACCTGGCGCGCGAGCACGGCCTGTCCACCCAGGCGATCAGGAACTACGAGGACGCCGGCATCCTGCCCGCCGCCGAACGCACCCTGCACGGCTATCGCACCTATACGTCGCTGCACGCGCAAGCCCTGCGCGCGTTCCTCGCCCTTGTGCCCGGGCACGGTCACCAGACGGCCACGTCGATCATGCAGGCGGTCAACCGGGGTGCCACCGAGGACGCGCTGCGGCTCATCGACGAGAGCCACGACCAACTCCTCGACGACCGCCGCACCCTCCAGACCGTCGGAGCCGCGCTCCGCGATCTGGCGCCCGTGCCGCAGGAGCGCGGCGACACGTTCATCGGCCCTCTGGCCAGCAGGCTCGGCATCCGCCCTGCCACCCTGCGCAAATGGGAGAACGCCGGGCTGGTCCGGCCGCGCCGCGATCCGCAGACGGGCTACCGGATCTACAGCGCGGCCGACGTACGGGACGTCCGGCTGGCCCACCAGCTCCGGCGGGGCGGCTACCTGCTGGAGCAGATCGCCCCGCTGATCGCTCAGGTCCACTCCGCCGGAGGCGTCGCCCCGCTGGAGTCGACCCTGCGCGACTGGCAGGCCCGCCTGTCCGCCCGGGGCCGCGCCATGCTCAAGGGCGCCGCCGACCTGGACGCGTACCTCGGCGCCCGCGAACCCTGAGGCCGAGTCAGAGAGTGTCAGTGCGCTGGCGTTCGGCTCGTCGTGCCTGATGCTCCTTAACGGCACCCCAAGAGGGCCGCGACTGCGCCGCGCGGCGTCGCTGACCTTGCTCCGGATCCGTCCCGTCCTCTTGCCAATACATCCCAGAATCCGGCTATCATCGCTATATGGCGATTGATGGCGAGGCGGGTCGCTGTGTGAACGCCGACATCGCCGCAGGCATCCCGCCGGCGGCGGCGCTGTTTCACTCCCTGGCCGATGAGACCCGGCTGAAGATCGTGCAGCGTCTGGCGCGCGGCGAGGCCCGCGTGGTCGACCTCGTGGGCGAGCTCGGGCTCGCCCAGTCCACCGTGTCCAAGCACCTGGCCTGCCTGCGCGACTGCGATCTAGTCGACTACCGTGCCGAGGGCCGCCAGTCGTTCTACGCGCTGACCCGGCCCGAGTTGATGGATCTGCTGGGCGCGGCCGAGCAGCTGCTGGCCGCCACCGGCCACGCGGTCACGCTCTGCCCCGTCTTCGGCATCGAGCCTGGCGACACGGAGCCGCCGGCTGACGAAGAACCGGTCGCATGACCGTGCTGAACCTGCCCGATCTCGGGCCGGCACCGGCCCGGCGCGCCGTCCTGCAGAGCCGGATCCGGCTGCTGGTCGCCGCGACCATCACCTACAACGTGATCGAAGCCATCGTCGCGATCACCGCCGGTACCATCGCCTCCTCGGCCGCCCTCATCGGCTTCGGCCTCGACTCGGTCGTCGAGGTCGCCTCAGCCGCCGCGGTGGCCTGGCAGTTCTCGGCCGCCGACCACGAGAAGCGGGAACGGGCCGCGCTGCGCATCATCGCGATCTCCTTCTTCGCGCTGGCCGCCTACGTCACCGTGGACGCCGCAGCTACCCTGCTCGGCGCCGGCGAAGCCACCCACTCCACCCCCGGCCTGATCCTGGCCGCGCTCTCGCTGATGATCATGCCGTTCCTGTCAGCCGCGCAACGGCGCGCCGGTCGCGAGCTCGGCTCCGCCTCCGTGGTCGCCGACTCCAAGCAGACACTGCTGTGCACCTACCTGTCAGCCGTCGTGCTGGCCGGGCTGGCGCTCAACAGCGCCTTCGGCTGGTCGTGGGCCGATCCGATCGCCGCCCTGGTCATCGCCGCCGTCGCGGTCACCGAAGGCCGCCAAGCCTGGCGCGGCGATGCCTGCTGCGCCGTCCCCGCTGCCACACCCACCAGTCCCGGCCCCGGCACCGCCGCCGACGTCGCCATCAACAGCGGCGGATGCTCGGATGGCTGCTGCTCGTCTGCTCAGCAGGAGACGTGATGATCGGCCGCCCAATGCCTGACCGCGCGGGCCGCCTACCACGGCGAAATGCGCGCCGCCCGCGCCGCCGGAAGATCTCATGCGTGAGCACGGGGTACTCAAGCGCATCCTGCTGATCTACCGCGAGGACACCGCCGTCTTCCCCGTCTTCCGTGATGTCGTGCCGGCCAAGGAGTTCCTCGAACTGGGCGAGATCTTCGAAGACGAGGAACACCGCCGCTTCGGCTCAAGCGGCTTCACCGGCATCGTCGGCCAGGTCGCCGACATCGAAAAGACCCTCGGCATCTACGACCTGTCCCAGTTCACCCCGCGGATGTGAATCCCTCCGCCCGTCGCCTGGACGACATCACCCCACACTCCCAGCAGGGCCATCGGCATGACACCGCCTGTTCCTGCCCTCACCTGGTGAGGCGGTGATGAGCGGGAAGAAGAACACCATGGCTGCTACGGGTGTCAACCATCCGGTCTTCGCCCGCTTTTATGCCCGCATCAGCCGAATCGTGGAAGAGCGGGGGCTGGCCGGGCTCACGTCCTAGGCATCGATGCATCTGCCTGAAGACCTCGGTAGCGTCCGGCTATGGCCGCTGATGAGGGGGAAACCCCAGCACCGCCAGAGAAGACCGATGACGGTCACCGTCCTTCATCTCGGCCATGGTCGGTTCTCCGGCGGTATCCCGACTTCCGCCGGCTCTTCGTCGGCAATTCCACATCGCTGCTCGGATCGAGCGTCACCATGGTGGCACTGCCGTTGACAGCCGTTGTCTACCTGAACGCCTCACCCGCCCAGATGGGACTTCTCGGTGCGGCGGCGTTGCTTCCGCACCTCGTTCTGGGGCTGCCCGCCGGAGTGTGGGTGGACCGCATGCCCTACCGGCGAATACTCGTTCTGGCAGACCTGGCGCAGACCCTGCTGCTGGGCTCGGTCCCGGTCGCGGCCGTGCTCGGACTGCTGCAGATCTGGCATCTGTACGCCGTGATGGTTCTCGCCGGCATCTGCAGCCTCTTCGAGACCGTGACCGCTCAGTCATTCACCCCCGTCCTGGTGCCACGTGAGCAGTTGTTGCCGGCCAACAGCGCGCTCATGCTGAGCAACGCGACCGTCACCACGACCGGCTCAGCGTTGGGCGGCGTGCTGGTTTCGCTGCTCACCGCACCGATCGCCATCGCCGTCGACGCCGTCTCCTTCCTGCTCGCCGGACTGTGCAAGGCGCGCATCCGCACCCCCGGACCGGCCGTCGTCTCCACCGAACGACATCAGCGTCACCTGTGGGCCGACATCCTCGACGGAGTGCGCGCGGTCTTCGCCCATCGGATCATTCGCGCCACGACGCTGGCGGCCACCCTCGGCGCGCTCGGCGGACAGATCCAGAACGTCGTCCTGGTGCTCTATCTGGTCAAAGATCTCAACCTGTCTCCGGCTTTGATCGGCGTGGTCATCGCGATCGGCGGCGTGGCGGGGATCCTCGGCGCTCTGGTCGTGGCCCAGATCAGCCAACGTATCGGCCCGGGCCGATCCTTCATCACGGGGATGTTCCTCGCGGCCATCGCCGGCCTGGTACTCGCAGCCGCAGGCAGCCCTCTGTCGCTCACGCTCGCCATTCTGGCCGTGGCGCAGGTGCTGCGGGGAACCGGGCCATCGCTCTACAGCGTCAACCAGCAGACTCTCCGACAGGCTTTGATCACCCCCGCCTTACTCTCTCGGGCCAACGCCACCTGGAGATTCCTCGTCTACGGAACGCAGCCCCTCGGCGCGCTTCTCGGTGGGTTGCTCGGATCGGTGCTCAGCCTCCGAGCCACCCTCGTCATCGGCAGCGGCGTGATGCTTCTCGGCACCGCGATCGCCTATGCCTCACCCCTGCGCTCATTGCGAGAGTTACCTGCTCAAGCGCGCGGCAACGAATCGACACCGTCCGAAGTGACAACATGACCGGGACCCACTGACACTCTCATGTCGCTTGGCAAACCGACCGGCCGCGAGGCCGCGTCGTCCGGCGGCGTCAAGATATCTGTGCGGGCATGTAGAGATCCGGTCCGCGGCTCCGACTCTCTACTGAGCGGGTCCCATCCGGGGGCCGCCGGAACAGGAGCGAAGCGACATGACAAAGGTGACGGCACAGATGTCGGTGTCACTCGACGGTTACTACGCCGGCCCGCGACACAGTGGCGAGGCGGGGGACTGGATGGAGTCGGCGGAGGCCGCGGGCTTCTTCCGGGTCACCCGGTGGGTGATCGGCGCCATGGCCTGGCGCGAACGGCAGGGCTTCGCGGGCGGCGAACAGGACGTCAACTCCGACGTCATCGCCGAGTCGTTCGAGGCCGCCGGGGCCTACGTCATGGGGCGACGCATGGCAGACGGAGGCGAGGTTCCCTGGGGTGACGAGCCGCCGTTTCGCGCGCCGGTGTTCGTCGTGACCCACCGCCCCCGCGAGACCGTGGTGCGTCAGGGCGGGACGAGCTTCACCTACGTGACCGACGGTATCGCCAGCGCCGTGGAACAGGCACGCGCCGCCGCGGGGGGTAAGAATGTGGCGGTCGCCGGAGGGGGCAGCGTGCTACGCCAGGTGCTCCAGGCCGGCCTGCTGGACGAGCTGGAACTGCATATCGTCCCGGCCGTACTCGGCACGGGGATGCGCCTGCTCGACGCCGACCTCGACCTCGCCGAGAAGGAGGCGATCGAGCTCACGCCCACCAGAGTGATCCACACCCCTGAGGTCACGCACATCCGCTACGCCGTCAATGGACGGGCCGCCCTCGTCCTCGACGACCGTGGTAGCGGCAGCGGAGCGGACGCCCCGTAGCCCCGCTGTTGTACATGCCCGCAGGATGGGCGCACCCTCTTGGAGGCCACTTGTGCCCGGACGCACTCCCTGATCAGCAGGCGAGAACGGGACTGGAGGCGGCCGCGAGGGACCGGCGAGGGCGGTTCGGCTCGCTCGCCCTCGCTCGGGGCGCCGCCGCCCGGTCGGTCGTGCTTCTCGCCGAGATGGCGGCCTCAAGATTTTTGATCAAGCATTGGCATGATCACGAGGAGCCTGTAGCGTCGCCTGCGACAGGTTCCCACGATCTTGGAGAGGCCATGAGAAGCCGGGCACAGGCCACTCTCCGAGTCGCCCAGGGCTAGAGCCGACTGGCAAGCCGAGCGAGTGCCTGCTCAGCAGGCTCACTCCTCGCCTCGCGGTGTCCCGTTCCGGCCCACAGGTGGATCAGCCGGGTGTCTCCGGCCGCGGTGGCCGCCTTGCGCAGCGGGCCGGTGAGGTGGTGCAGGGCGGGGTAGCCGGCGGGGGCGATCGCGTCGAAGCGGTCGGTGAAGTGGTTGCGCAGGGCGCGGGCGGGCCGCCCCGTGAAGGCGCGCGTGACGATGGTCGTCTCGAAGGCGGGGTCCACGAGAGCCGCCTTGTGCGGCGCCGATGCTCCGCTCTCGTCCGTACGCAGTAGGAGGGTGCCGACCATAACGGCTTCCGCACCGGCATGCAGCGCGGCCGCCACATCGGCCGGGGTGGCGATTCCGCCGGTGGCGATGACCGGCAAGGTGACGGCGTCACGCACTTGGCCTACCAGCTCGGGCAGCGGCACGGGCGTGAGCGGTCGCTCGGGGGTGAGCGTGGCCGAGTGCCCGCCGGCCGTGGACGCCTGCACGATCAGTGCGTCGACTCCGATCTCCGCCGCCCGGCGTGCCTCGTCGGTCGAGGTGACGTTCTGCAGGACGGTGGTGCCGGCCCGGCGCAGGGCACTGACGACCGCGCGGTCGGGGATACCGAAGGTGAAGGACACCCAGGGGACGGGACTCGCGGTCAGCAGGTCGACCTTGTCCGTCCACTGATCGTCGTCCTCCACCGGGTCCCCGTCGGTGAGCTTCAGCCCGTACAGCTCGGCCTCGGGCTGCACCGCCTGGGCGTAACCCCGGTACGCCTCGGCGGAGACGGGGACTGGGTTGGGGACGAACAGGTTGACGCCGAACGGCACTCCGTCCGCCCGTACGGTGTGGATCTGCCCGGCCAACGCCTGCACGGTCTTGTACCCGCCGGCGAGAAAGCCCAGGCCGCCGACGCGCGCGGCCGCCGTGACGAGTGCGGGTGTGCTCGGTCCGCCAGCCATCGGTGCGGCGAGGACCGGGAGGTCGATTCCGAGATCGGACAGCAGTCTGCTCATGACAACTCCTCCTGGGGTACGGGTGTCAGGCCAGGGTGACTCCCTGCGCGGGCGGGTGGGGGCTGTTGGTCGTGCTACTTCTGGCGTCATGATCACTTTCTCTCGGCGTTCAGCGGCCACTACCCACGCTAGACAGCCCGCGAACGCTTGTGAAATGCCGGTTAAGCTGCTGCTATGCACGGCAGGCATAGATCCGGGGAGAAGGCAGATGAGCATGGACGTCGAACTCCGTCACCTGCGGGCCTTCACGTCTGTGGCACGACACCGGTCCTTCTCCCGGGCAGCCGAGGAACTGCTGATCACACAGCCGGCTCTGAGCCGTACGATCGCGCAGTTGGAGGGCAACCTGAACGTCCGCCTCCTCGACCGCTCCTCCCGGCACGTCGAGCTGACGGCCACCGGCGCCGAGTTCCTCCTCCACGTCGAGCGTGTCCTCTCCACCCTCGACCAGGCCCTGGCCGTCGTGCGCCACAAGGTCACCCTCCGGCTCGGCTTCAGCTGGCTGCTGCCCGACCCCTGGGCCCAGCAGGCGGTGAGCCACTTCGAGCAGGACACCGGAGCCTCGGTCACCCTGACCCGCACCGACGATCCCCTTCAGGCTCTGCGGCAGCGCGCCGTCGACATCGCCCTGGTCCGCGGCGACTTCGACCCGCCGAGGGCAGCGCGCACCGTGCACCTGTACGACGAACCGCGCATCGCCGTCTGCTCCGAGCACTGCGATCTGGTCCGTCTCGGCCACCTGGGCTGGGCGGACGTCCAGCACTGGCCCCTGGTCGTCAACACGGTCAGCGGCACCACCGGCCCCTGGTCCTGGTCCGTGGACCAGCGCCCGGAGCAGATCATCGAGACGGCCAACTACGACGAATGGCTTGAGACGGTGGCCGCCAACCGTGGCATCGGCATCGTCCCCGAGGTGGCGCAGCGCCGCACCCAGCACCCCGCCCTCCGTTTCATTCCGCTCACCGAGGCGCCGCCCAGCCCGGTCAGCCTTGTCTATCTGCCCGACGCTCAACGGGCCCTGGTCCGCCGGTTCCTGGACGCCGCCGTAAGGGCGGAGCACGAGTGAGCCGACGTCCCGGGTGGGATGATCAGCATCCATGTCTGCCAAGGCCCCGGCTCAGGTGTGGGCCACCTTGCTGGACGAGGCCGCCGTTGGCGCGAATGGCATCTTCGATGAACTGCCTGGCCAGCTCGGCGGCCTCGTCCCCCATACGGTCCACGCTGACCGAGGCACCTCGATGACCTCCAAGCCGGTCGCGGCACTGCTGGCGGACCTGACCATCACCCAGTCGCACAGCCGCCCAAGAGTCAGCAACGGCAACCCGTTCAGCGAGGCGCAGTTTCGCACCCTGAAGTACTGCCCGGCCTTCCCCTGGCTGGGCGGCGTCGGCGGAAAGGACAGCGGCGTCAGCCGCAGCGCCCGAACATCTGCACGTAGGTCGCGGCCGGGGTGATGGACCCGGCAGCCGGATCCGCGCTTCCCCAGGCTGCCGTGGTGTACAGCTCGGTGAAAGTCGGGTTGAGGATGGTGTCGCGGTGTGGCTTGCTGTTCATCCACCACGTGACAGCCGCCCGCGGCGTGACAGAAGAGGTTCCCCATCCCGCGTAGGTGTTCTCGGCGATGGAGAACGAGGTGCAGCGGCGGCCGTAGCCCACCGCCTGGGCACGGCTCAGCGGGGTCGAGCCGGTCTGCGGATTGATGTGCGGGTCGCACTGGCCGGGGTTGCCCGTCACGGGGCGGCAGTTCTTACCCGGCTCGACCTTTCCCCACCAGCGCAGTCTGACGGCTTCCGCGGCGTGCCCGGCCGCGGCGGCGCCGAGTGTGGGGGCGCCCTTTTTGCCCAGCGAGAGGTATCTCTTCAGCGGGTTCAGGTTGGTCCGTTCGGCGTTGACGAGACACAGAACCGCCGTCTCGATGGTCGTCGCCTGCGCCCTGAAGTCGTAACGTCCCCGACTGGTGTCGGGGAATGCGGACTGGGGCCGGTAGACGATGTCGATGTTCGCGCAGGTTCCGGTGCCTTTCAACGGCGGGGCCGCGGCGGCTGCCGGCTGTGCCGGCGAAACGGCGCCGGTCAGGCCCAACAGGAGGGTGCCGGTCACGACGGCAGCCTGCCGGCGGCGTGACATAGGGCTGTCGGGCACGGCTCGCTGCTGCTTGCGGGAGAGCTGTAAGAGGTTGCTCATGGAGGGGCTCCTCGGCGTCGGCGTCCCTCAGTGATAAGTCGGGAACCTTACAGATGCCTTGCGGCGCCCTTAAAGACCCTGAAACCCCTTTTCGCGGTATTTCAGGGCCGCACTCCTACTACGGCGGGTCGAACAGAACGAGGCCGGTCCCGGCCATGAATCCAGCCACTGAAACGCCGCCTCCTTGAAACTTTTGCGACGGGGACAGGTGAGCGTGCGGTAGATCAGCAAAGCCGGGTGGCGCGCCGCTGAGAGCGCCACCCGGCCAGGACTCGGGGGTCGTCACACCCAGACGAAGTCCGGGGCGTTCCAGATGAAGTCCTTGCACATGCCGATCACCTCCTCCGCGATCTCGTCCTTGGTCACAGCATGAAACAAGGGGGTATACGAGCCGTATAACCGATCTTGTGGATCCCGTCCCGGCCGTATACGTTCTGCACCGACGCCTTCGAAGCGCAGGGAGTCCGCTGTGGAGTTCGGAGTTCTCGGCCCGCTCGTCGTGCGAAACGGCGGCGAGGCGATGCGCCTGACCTCCGCCAAGCAGCAGACCCTGCTCGCGGTGTTGCTCTGCCACGCCAACACGCCGGTCTCCCCGAAGCGCCTCATGGAGGCGCTGTGGGAGGATCCTCCGGCGTCCGCCGCGGAGAACCTGCGCCTGTACGTGCACCGGCTGCGCCGCGTGCTCCAAGCACCACAGCGCATCACCAGCCACGGCTCCGGCTACCTACTGACCATCCATCCCGGCGAGCTGGACGCGGACCGGTTCGGCGAGCTCACCGCCGAGGCGGGCCGGGCCCGGGAGACCGGAGACCTGAACCGCGCAGGCGAGCTGCTGACCAAGGCGCTGGCACTCTGGCGGGGGAAGGCGTACGACGGCATCGCCCAGACCCCGCTGATCCGCGAGACCGCGACCCGCCTGGAGGAGGAGCGCCTGCGCGCCGTCGAAGAGCGGGTCGGCATCGACCTCGTGCTCGGCCGGCACGCCGAAGTGGTGCCGGAACTGACCCTGTCGGTGGACGAGCACCCCTATCGGGAGGTCCTGCGCCGCCACCTGATGCTCGCGCTCTACCGATCTGGCCGGCAGAGCGAGGCGCTGGAGGTCTTCCGGCGGACCCGCTCCCTGCTCGTCGAGGAGCTGGGCGTCGAACCGGGCCCCGAGCTGCGGCTGCTGCACGAGGCGATGCTGCGTGGCGAAGAGGATCTCTGGTCACCGCCGTCGCCGTCGCCGTCGCCCGTCCCCCGGGAGCTCCCGGTCGGCGCGTACGGATTCACCGGCCGGGTGGATGCGATCGAGACGCTCGACGAGACGCTGCCCGGCGATCACGGAGGCGCAGCCGCGCCGGTCGTCCTCGCGGTCATCACCGGACCCGCCGGCGTCGGCAAGACCGCCCTCGCGGTGCATTGGGCCCAGCGGATCACGCACCGGTTTCCGGACGGGCAGCTCTACCTGAACCTGCGCGGGTACTCCGCGGAGCCGCCGCTGCGTCCGATGGAGGCGCTGACAGCACTGCTGCGCGCGCTGGGCACGCCCCCGCAGCGGATGCCGTCCGACCCGGCGCAGGCCGCGGCCCACTACCGTTCGCTCCTGGCCGGCCGACGCATGCTCGTGTTGCTGGACAACGCGGCGTCCGCCGAACAGGTCCGCCCCCTGCTGCCGGGCGCCCTCGGCTGCCTCGTGGTCGTCACCAGTCGCGACCGCCTCAGCGGGCTGATCGCCCGGGAGGGCGCGCGGCGGATCACGCTCGACGTCCTCACGCCGGCGGAGGCCCGGGAGCTGCTCGCCTCGTTGCTCGGTGAGCAGCGGATCGCGTCGGAGCCGGAGGCCGTGGCGGAAATCGCCGAACTGTGCGGGCGGCTGCCGTTGGCGTTGCGGATCGCGGCCGCCCACCTGGCCGATCGCCCGCTGCGGCGGATCGCGGACTACGCCGCGGAACTCGCCGAGGGCAACCCGCTGGCCGCACTGGAGATCGCCGCAGACAGCGGCACAGCCGTACGCGCCGCCCTGGACGGGTCGTACGAGACACTGTCGTCGGAGGAGCGACGGATGTTCCGCCTCCTCGGCATCGCGCCTGGCATGGACTTCACCGTGGAGGCAGCCGCCGCCGCTTCGGACCGGAGCCTGGACCAGACGGTGCGGCTGCTCGATCGGCTGGCGGCCGCGCATCTCCTCGAGGAGCGGGTGGCGGGCCGCTTCGCCTTCCACGACCTCGTCCGGCTGTACGCACAGGCCCAGGCGCACGCGGAGGACAGCGCCGAGGAGCGGATGGTAGCCGTCCGGCGGGTGTACCGGTGGTACCTGTCCGCCGCGGACAGCGCGGCCGACCTGCTCTACCCGCATCTGCTGCGCATGCCTCCCCTTCCCGCGCCCGCCGTTCGGTTCGAGGGAGCCCGCGACGCCCGCAGATGGCTGGACGCCGAGTCGGTCAACCTGGTGGTCGCGACAGTGGAGGCCGCCGAAGGCGACGCACCACGCGAGGCATGGCATCTGGCCATGGCGCTGCGCGGCTACTTCTGGCTGTCCGGCGATGCGGACGCGGCCATGACCACGGCGGATGCGGGTCTCGCCGCCGCGCTGGTCTCCCGGGACCTGCGGGGCGAGACCGGCGCCCGGCTCACCCTCGCCCAGACCCTCAGCCAGCTCGGACGGATCGAGGAGGCGTTCAGCCAACTCGATCAGGTCACCGCGCTGACGGACCGGCTCGACTGGCCGGAGTGCCGGGCATCCGCGCTCACCGTGCGCGGCAACCTGCACCTCGAACAGGGCCGCCCTGAGCGTTCGGCCGACTGCTACCGCCAAGCCCTGAGGCTGAACCTGGAACGCGGAAACGTGACGCGACAGGCGGTCGACCTGACCAACCTCGCACTCGTGGCGCTGCATGCGGGAAACCTGGAGCAGGCCGTGGCGTACTGCGAACACGTGCTGACGCGGTACCGCGTGGCCGGTTCGGGTGACGGGCATCCGGCCGTCCTCAACACCCTCGGTCACGCCTGCCATCTCCTCGGCAGGTTCGAGGAGTCGCTCGGCCATTTCGAGCACGCTCTGGAGATCTACCGAAAGATCGGGAACTCCGTTGAGCAGCCTCTCGTGCTGGCCGCCTGCGCGGCCGTGCACCGTGACGCCGGACGCCGGGAGCAAGCTCTGCGGCAGGCCGAGTCGGCCGTCCACGCCGCGAGCGGCGCAGGGGGACGGATCAAGGCCGGCGTCCTGGCCGATCTCGGCTCGGTGCACCGGCACCTCGGGCGCCTGCCGTCCGCGCTCCGGCATCTCCAGCAGGCCCAGGCTGCGGCCGAGGTCGTCGCCGACCGGTTGCTGGGCACGTGGATCCGGGTCGAGCTCGCCGCGACCCGTCTCGCGGCAGGCGACGCCGCCGCGGCCACGGCCGATGCGGAGCATGCTCTGGCCCTGGCGAAGGACGCGGGATATCGCGTATGGGAAGGCCGGGCGCTGCTCGTCCTCGCCGAGGCCGACCTCATTCTCGGAAGGGTCGAACGAGCCGCGGAACGCGCCGCACTGGCGCTCGCCCTGCACCGCGAGACCGGCCACAGCCTCGGCCAGGGACAGGCTCTGCTCCTGCTGGCCGACGCCGCCCGCCGGGGGCGGGCCGATTCCTGCCCGGCTGATTCCTGTCGGGCCGATTCCTACCGGGCCGAGGCGGAACGCATCCTCACCGAGATCGGGTACGTTCCCGCTTGAACCTCTTGTCACCGACGGCTACAGCATCCCTCCGACATCCGAGCCAGCCGGGTCTCCTGGAGGACGTCTCCGGCGTCGGCCGCCGATCACGATCACGAGGGGCGGCGGTCAGCTCTTTGCGCAGCAGCTCGACCTGTTCGGCCAGCGACGTCTCGCGCTCGGCGATCCGATCCAGTAGTGACAACCCCGCCCTCACCAACGATGATTACACACCGAAATCGTTCAAATACCGATACGCACGTCGAGACCGACCACCTCGTGCCCAGCCGCCTCCAGCGCCTGCGCCACATGACTCCCGATGAACCCGGCCGCGCCGGTGAGCAGTGTCTTCACCCTGCCGAGAGTGGGCTGTGACCCCGACGGCCAGGGCCGTACGGCACGCACCCGTTCGCAGACGGTAAGAATCCGTCGGCGCCTTTCTCCCGCCGGTGCTACCGTCCGCCCCCGGGCGGAGAGGCCGGGTCCGGTGGTGCGGCCGGGGGGTGTGGCAGGACGGAGACGGCGCCTTTGGACTCGAAGATCGCGAGGTGGATGCCGTCCGGGCTGTGGTGTCCGTGCTGGCGGAGCACGGCGGCGAGGTCGGCTTCGGTGAGTCCGCAACGGCGCAGGTTGCGCCGGTTGACGTGCCCGTCGTGGATCAGGACTCGCAGTGGCGGGTCGACCAGGCGGCTGATGGCCGGTAGAAACCGAAGCCTGGTGATGGCCGAGTGGGCGGCGAGCAAGGCCAGCAGCGCCGCGGCGCCGGTCAGCCATGAGGCGTCGGTCGCGGTGGCGGTACGTCCCACGATGGCGCCGACCGCGACGGCGGCGACCCAGTCGAACGGGGCGAATTCCGCCATGGTGCGGCGTTCGGTGATCCGGAACGCCACCGCGGCGGTCAGGAACAACGCCAGCGCCTTGAGCGCGGCATGGGCCGCACGGTGCCAGTCGCCGATCAGGGCGTCGCCGAAGCCGTCCACGACGGGGCCGCCCTCAGCCGACGCCGTCGAGAGCGAGCAGGACCCGGCGGCGCCCCGGACCGGCGATGCCGACGTTTTGGCTGGTCACGGCCCGAGGCGGTGCGGATTCCGATGGCTGTCTCATACGACCAGGCTAAACCTGTCTCGCTTCTCGCGACGGGACGGCGACGCCTCTGGGCGACCGTGGGCGGCTGGAACGCCCCCTCGTTCCGAGTGCTTGAGAAAGCTGAAGGAAGCCACAACCCACCCAGAGATTCAACACGCATACTTGACAGGGAACATCATCGAGACGGGCACCCAGTCCTACCGGCTGGCCCAAACTCAAGCCCGCGCCCAGCGCGAAACCACGTCGTCAACCGGGTGATCCGGGAGGCGGTCTACTCCTTCCGCCCGCCTCAGGAACTAAAGCCGACGCCGATTCCGAGCACTGGCCGACACTCAGCAACGCCGACGAGCTCGATATCGTCACGGCGAGCCGCTGCCCAGCGCTCCCTGGTAAGCCTCCATCGGTTAATGACCGCGGCCTCACCTCGACGAGTATCCCAATCGACGCCGTTCGGCTCGTAACCCATCGTCTGCGAGACACGGTTCGAGGCGAGGTTGTCGTGGAATGCGTCGCTAGCGGCCTCCCGTGCTCCGAAGCCCTCGAAAGCCAAGTGCAGCACGGCCTGGCGGATCTCCTTGCCCAATCCGCGGCCACGCACCTCGGGATCCAGCCAGGAGAAGGTGCTTACGGTGCCAAATTTCGTGAAGTTCATGCCAATCAGATCCTGCATCCCGACGGGCTCCCCATCCACAACGACGACGAGGTACACCCGCCAGAAGTCTTCGCTTACTCGTGCCCGGCCAGCCCAGATCCCACGCAGCCAACCCCACTCTCGTCCGGGGCTTTCCTCGTAGAGGGACATCGGGTCGTCGAATGGCCAAGGCTCAGAGTCGACGACACCCTTACGAACCACCGGGACAAGGCGTTCAAGCAGTTCGTCACTCGCTCCGGCCAACGTGACGCGGGGAGTGTGCACCTGCAGGTTAAGTGGAGGATAGGAGGACACAGCTGACGAAGGCATCGGCATGGTGCAGCACCCTAGACGGAGCCCTGGTGTCACGCATCCGAATAAGCCGGCCGCTAACGCCCCGTACTGGGATCCAGGGTATCCCGTCTCATGATCAAGGATCTGGGTCAGAACCAGGCTCTCAGCGCTTGTTCACATTCTGTAATCGCCAGACGAGCTGATCAATGCTGTCGTGGTGCTCAAACTCATCGGCATCCTCGGCAGCCAAGATCCTTAAGCGGTGCTCGTTCTCCCACGCACGTGGTGCTCCCAGACATCGTCATAGCCACACACCCCTTCAGGGCAGGTCATGGTTGCCGCCAAGGTTCGCGACGATGCGGCGCAGGACGTTGATCGTCGTCACGAAGCCGGCGGTCTCGGTGTCCTCGAGAATGCGCTCGTGGGCCTGCAGGTCGTGGAGAACTGGAACAGCGCCATCGGATGCGACAGAGCCCATGGGTAAGCAGAAGAAGGGCATTGCCATTTCGGCGGTACCCGGCTTTTGAACAGGCATTTCACGCCCGAGGTGCACTCGTTCTGTTGGGGCGGCGCACTTACTCGGCGAGCGCGGTGCTCCTCCGGACTCTGCCCGAGCGGAGCGTTCGGGGAAAATGGCCGGTGTGAGGATCCGTGGAATGGTTGGTCCGCTGGTCAGTGGTACGACCTACCGGCGCGGTATCTACCTGTTGCTCGGCGGTGTCCTGCTCTTGCCGTACATCCTGGTGGGCTCCGCCTTCGCCCAGATGTTCGCCGTGCCTGAGACGCAGCGCGTGCTGATCCTGCCGGCCCTGGTCCTGGCCGTGCTCATTGCTTCCGTGCCGCCGTTCCTGCGCGGCACCAGGGCGCTGGAGATCGTGGGTGTGCGGTCGCTGCTCGGCGTCCCGCTCCCGGACCCGCCCCCGACGGCCGAGTCCGGGCGGGAGACGCGGGAGACGAGGTTGCGCGCGGCCCTGTGGTTCATCGTCCACCTCGCGATCGGCGGTGTGGTGGCGTTGCTGCTGCTCATCCCCCTGATGATGGGTGTGGTCCTAATCGCCCAGTGGTTCGACATCGACGGAGGGGCGCTCACGGGGCTCCGGCTCGGACCGCTGAACGAGCATGACACCGGCTGGCTGTCACTGCTCGGCGTCGTCATGCTCATCGGTGTGCTGTACGCCGTCGCCGGGCTCGGCGCGCTCGCCGCAGTGATGGCTCCGGTGCTGCTCGGGCCGTCGCCCGCGGAGCGGATCGCGGCATTGGAGGCTCAGGCCGCTCAGCTTGCCGAGCGCAACCGCCTGGCCCGTGAGCTGCACGATTCCATCGGGCACGTGCTGACGGTAACCACGCTGCAAGCGGCTGCCGCGCTGGAACTACTCGACAGGGATCCGGCGTTCGCGCGCCGTGCCCTCGCCGCCATCGAGGACATCGGGCGGGCGGCGACGGAAGACCTCGACCGCGTGCTCGGCATGCTGCGCGAAGGAGAGCCCGTCGATCACTCGCCCCACCACAGCCTGGTCGATCTCAACCGGCTGGTGGCTCACTCGCGCGGCACCGGCGTCGAGGTGCGCATCGAGACCGAGGGGGCCGTGAGCGACCTGTCCGCTCCGGTGTCGCGGGAGGGGTACCGCATCATCCAGGAGAGTCTCACGAACGTGCTCCGCCATGCGGGCCCGGTGCCGGTCGCGCTGCGCGTCGCCGTCGACGGCTGCACGCTTACCATCGACGTGGCCAACCCGGTCACGGGCCCGTACCCGCGGCGTGAAGGCGGCCGAGGGCTGGACGGCATGCGCGAACGGGTCAAGCTGCTCGGCGGAGCCATGACGGCCGGGCTGGAGGACGGACGGTGGAAGGTATCCGTGCAGCTGCCGACAGAGGAGCCGTCATGACGATCCGGGTGGCGATCGTCGACGACGAGGAGCTGATCCGGACCGGTCTGCGGGTGATCATCGACGCGCAGCCCGACCTCGAGGTGGTGGACGAGGCCGCCGACGGTGCGGAGGTGATGGCGATGGTCGCCCGCACCAGGCCTGACGTGCTCCTCATGGACGTGCGGATGCCCGCGATCGACGGCATCGAGGCCACCCGCCGACTGCTCGCCGCGTCGACCCAACCGCCACGGGTGCTGGTCATCACCACCTTCGAGAACGACGACTACGTGTACGAGGCGCTGCGCGCGGGTGCGAGCGGGTTCCTGCTGAAGCGCGCCCGGCCACCCGAGGTGGTCGAGACGGTCCGGGTGGTGGCACGCGGGGAGTCTCTTGTGTTTCCGGCGGCGATTCGCCGTATGGCCGGCGCGTACGGCTCCTCGACCGGTGGGCCGGTCGGCGACCGGCTCTGCGACGCCCGGCTGACCGAGCGTGAGGCCGAGGTGCTGCGTCTCATGGCCACCGGCCTGTCCAACGCCGAGATCGCCGCGAGACTCGTGGTGGGGGCGGAGACGGTCAAGACACACGTCGGCAACGTGCTCACCAAGCTCGGCGTCCGCGATCGCACCCAGGCAGTGATAGCCGCCTACGAGTCGGGATTCATCAGCCCGGTCCGATAGCTGTCAAATTTCTGTCGGCGCCGGATGTGAGAATGGGCCGCGACCCGTTGACCTGGAGGAGAGCTGCCATGGCCAAAGTGGAGGCGAACATCTCGATGTCGCTGGACGGCTTCGTCACCGGCCCGAACCTCAACCGGTACCCCGGACTGGGCGAGGGCGGCGACATCCTCCACGCCTGGGTCGACGAGAGCCGGGGTATGGACTTCGCCATCGGGGAGGAGCGCCATATCGCCGGGTCGGTCATCACCAGCCGGAAGGTGTACGACGAGACCGGAGGCTGGGGCGATGACGGGTTCTACCGGATGCCGGTGTTCGTGGTCACCCACCGCCCGCACGACGTGGTCGTGAAGGGTGAGACCACGTTCACGTTCGTCACCGAGGGCATCGAGCACGCCATCGAGCAGGCGATCGTGGCCGCTGGGGACAGGCTGGTGCACATCATGGGTGGCGCCGGCATCATCCAGCAGGCGCTGGCGGCAGGGCTGGTCGACGAGCTGTTCCTGCACGTCGCCCCGGTGATCCTGGGCAGCGGTACCCGGCTGTTCGAGCACCTCGGCGGTCCGATCCAACTGGAGCGGGCCGAGGTGATCGAGTCCCGCCACGCCACTCACCTGCGGTACCGGATCCCGAATTCCCGGCCCCGTGGCCGTGGCGGATTAGCGATGTGACCGGGCCACCGAACCTGGCCGGACGCATCCTGGCGCCCGTCTACGCGGCCTACGCCGAGTGCGACCAGAATGGCAGCCGCGACGGACGGTGGACCGAGAAGCACGTCCGCGAGGACGGCAGCGTCTCGGAGCGCAAGCTCGACTACCTCTTCGCCCCCAGGGGAAGCGTGACCCGGTGCCACGTGGCGCAGGGTGTCTCCTCCTCAGACCACAGACCCATCTACGTCAAGGTCGGCCTCGGCTGACACCGGCGCTCTGGGGATGGAGATGAGGTCACCTTGTGGGACGCGGCCACCGGTTCGCGGGCGGTCACCGGGATCGACCCCGGTCGCCACCTGGACTCTGCCCGCCACCGGCAGCGACCATCTGCCGGTCGTGGCCCGCATCAAGCTCTGATGCCCGCGGGCGCCCTGTTGCCGGACGTTCCTCGTCGGGTGGTGGCTGTACGGTCCCTTGCTCACCTGGTCGTGCTGATGCCGGAGGCCGCGCAGATCTCCGCTGGTGCCCGCCGTCCGGCCGGGCGAAAAGCGTTGGCGGGCTCGAAGCCCCTACTGACACCATGTGCGCATGTTGATCAGGGAAGCAACCGTGGAGGACTGGTCCGCCATCTGGCCGTTCTTCCATGAGGTCGTCGCCGCCGGCGAGACCTTCACCTACCCGACCGACCTCGGGGAGGAGGTTGGGCGCGACTGGTGGTTACTGCCGCCGCCGAACCGTACGGTCGTCGCCGTCGACGACGCGGGGAAGGTCCTGGGCACGGCGAAGATGAACAACAACCAGTCGGGCAACGGTTCGCATGTGGCGAGCGCCAGCTACATGGTCGATCCGGCGCACTCCGGGCGAGGCGTGGGCCGGGCGCTGTGTGAGTACACGCTGGAGTGGGCGCGGGCGGCGGGCTTTCGCGCGATGCAGTTCAATGCGGTCGTGGAGACCAACGTGCATGCGGTGAACCTGTACAGGTCGCTCGGCTTCGAGGTGCTGGGCACGCTGCCGGAGGGCTTTCTGCACCCGGCGCAGGGTTATGTCGGATTGCACATCATGCACCGGGCGCTCTGAGGCGGCCGGATGCCAGAGCCGCAGAGCGTGCCCGGGATGGGCAGGATGGCGGTGTTCACCGATCCCGACGGCAACCTCGTCGGCCTGCTGAGCCCCTGACATCCATGACCGACTACGCACGACCGACTACGGAGGACAGGCTGACATGGTCGAAACGGAACTTAAAGCCGATCTGCACCGCTACCTGAAGCAGGCCCGCGAGGCGCTCCTGTGGAAGCTCGACGGGCTCTCGGAGTACGACATCCGCCGCCCGATGACGCCGACCGGCACCAACCTGCTGGGGTTGGTCAAACACCTGATCGGCGTCGAGCTGATGTACCTGGGATACACGTTCGGGCGGCACTTCGACGGGCAGGTGCCCTGGTTCGGCCCTACGGGTCGCCTGGAGGACATGGACTTCACGACCGTGGACCCCACCGAGGAACCCAACGAGGACATGTGGGCCACCGCCGATGAGTCCCGCGAGTACGTCGTCGGGCTGTACCGGCGGGCGTGGGTGCACGCGGACGCCACGATCGAGGCGCTGCGGTTGGACGAGACCGGTCACGTGCCGTGGTGGTCCGAGGGGCAGGACAAGCCGACGCTGCACCGGGTCCTGGTCCACCTGATCGCCGAGATCCAGCGGCACGCCGGGCACGCCGACATCGTCCGGGAGCTCATTGACGGGGCCGCCGGGCTGCGGGAGGACAACGACAACCTGGCACCGGGCGACCGGTCATGGTGGGAGGACTATCGGAACCGGCTGGAGCGCGTGGCGCGGGAGGCCGGCCAGAGCTGAATCCACCGTGCTGCACGCCACGGGGATGCCGAGCTCCGTGGCGTGCAGCACGGACCGGCAGTCGATGTCATCCCTGGTTGTGCTTTCGGCGGAGGCATACCGGGTCACCGGCGTTGTACTGATCGGCTTCGGTCTGCGGGTCGCGACCGCGAGCACCTGACGATCGGCGCCTCATAGGCAGTACGCGGCCGAGTTGGTGGTGTGGCGCCGGTAGTCCTGGGGGGTGAGTCCGTAGGCGGTCTGGAAGACGCGGGTGAAGTGTGTGGCGGCGGTGAAGCCCCACTGGGCTGCGATGGCGTAGATCGGCCGGTGACGGTGAGCGGGGTCGGCCAGGTCACGTCGGCAGCGCTCCAGCCGCTGGCTGCGGATCCATCCGGCCACGGTGGTGTCCTGGGTCTGAAAGAGCCGTTGCAGGTAGCGGAGGGAGACGCCGCAGGCGGTGGCGATCATGGCCGGGGAGAGGCATGGGTCGGCCAGGTGCTGCTGGATGAAGGCGTGGATCCGCAGCAGGAGGGCGTGCTGGTGAGTAGTTGGCGGCACGGCCCGGTCGGCGTCGAGCCGGTGGGCGAGCATGACGGTGAGCAGGTCGATCAGGGTTGTCCCGAGACGGAGGAGATCGGGTATCCCGTACTGGTCGGTGCCGGTGGTCAGACGGGTGAGAAACCCCGAAAGCAGTGCGCCGACCCCTTCGCTACCGGAGAAAGGCGTGGCGGTCAGTCGCTCGACCTTGTCGAGCGGGAGGGGCAGCAGCGAGCCGGGGAAAACCACCATGATTCCATGGGCGTCCTCGTCCGCGCCTGTCCGCACATGGTAGGGGCGCGAGGTGTGATACAGCGTCAGATCCAACGGCCTCATCAGGACGGTCCTGCGATCCTGCGTTATCGCGGTACCGCCGCGCGACTGCAGCACAAGTTGGAACAGCTCGGGATCGGACTGGCGGATCATTCGTGATGTCCGGTGTCCCTCGCACGAGGAGACTCTCTGCGAGGAGATGTGGACAGCGCCGAGATTCATCAGGCGGATCTCCCCTCGAAAATCCGCCGGATCATTACAGGTGACCTTTACCGGCGCCACCATCCGGGATATGCAATCGAGCCAGGAATCGAATCGCTCCGCCACGGGAAGATCTTCGGTGCGAATAACTGTCTCCACTGATCTCTACTTTCCTGTCAGGAAGTTGTCGACAGAGCCGACCGACCACATCTGCCTTGGTCATCCGGTATCGCCGCAGAGCGACCTGCCTGAGAACGAGCTCAGCGTGCCGTGCGGCCTGCCACTGTTCACGTAACTCGTCCGCTGACGGGCGGAGAGGGTCCTGGCCGGTGGAACAGTCACCTGGGTACCTTCCGTACAGATCGATGTGCACGTTTATTGAGTAATATCACTCTTCGCTTTCTTGTCAGTTACAGCATCGTTTCGCCCTCAAGCGGTGATTGATAAAAAAGATAAAAAAAGAGTTGCCGGCGAGCCTCTGATGAATCGGGAGCATCGGTCACGGGTACGGAGCCGGTGACCTCACATGGTCCGGTACCGGCGGTTCCTGCCCCGGTGTCACTGCTTGACGGCCCGTCCGAAGGATGATGAAATCCCGCCTCAGCGTCGCGGTGCACCCGGCAAGGAGACCGCCGTGGGCATGGAGGCGCCGAATCATGGGACAGCCATGGAAATCCCCACCGAACCGGACGGCCGCCTCACGGCGTTCGGCAACCAGTTGATCGAAGTCCACATCTGGCTCCGCGAGGAGCTGACCCTGCTCCGGGAGAACGTCGACTCCTACCTCGACGGTCGCGGCGAGCGGCCACGGGAGCTGCGGGCGCACTGCCTGACGTTCTGCTCGGCGCTGAGCCGGCATCACACCGGCGAGGACAACGGGGTGTTCCCCGCCCTGGCCGGGCATTTCCCCGAACTCCGCCCCGTGCTTCAGGAACTGGAGCGCGACCACCACGTGGTGACCGGGATCCTGCGCAGCCTGGAGGAGCTGCTCGCCGGCCTTGAGACGGATCCGGACCCGGCCGAGGCGCGACGCGTGCGAGCCGAGCTGGATGGTCTGGCCGCCCTGCTGGAGTCGCACTTCGTCTACGAGGAGAAGCAGCTCGTCGCGGCTCTCAACTCGCTGAGCGCTCCGAGCCGGGACGGCTCAGAGCCCGCCTCCCCGTCGGCCGTCGCCGACGCCCTATCCGACCCCGACATCCAGGCCGACGGGAGCACCGGCCGATGACCCCCGGCCACGACTGAACGGGTCGTCCCCAAACAGGTGCGGGCCGCCCCTCAAGGCGGCCCGGTGACTGCGGTCCGTGCGTCGACGAGGCGGACCAGCTCCGGGAGGACCGTGCCCAGCGGGGCGTCGACGGCGAGGGCCGCGTAGGTGTCGCCGCGGGTCGGGCCCTGGTTGACGATCGCCACGGGGATGCCGAGTTTCGCGGCGTGCAGCACGAACCGGCGGCCCGACATCACGGTCAACGACGATCCGAGCACCAGGAGCAGGCGGGCTCTCTCCACGAGGGCGTAGCACTCGCGCACGCGCTCCGCCGGGACGGTCTCCCCGAAGAAGACGACGTCGGGCTTCAGCACGCCTCCCTCGCAGGAGCGGCAGCCGACCATCCGGAACCCGTTGACCTCCTCCTCGCCCAGCTCGACGTCACCGTCGGGGTTGATCGCGGTGGCCCGGGCGCCGAACTGGGGATTCGCCCGGGTCAGGCGCTGGTCCAGCTCCTCCCGCGAGCTGGAGTCGCCGCAGCTCAGGCAGATCACCTGATGCAGGCTGCCGTGCAGTTCGACGACCGTCTGGGCGCCGCCCGCCTGGTGCAGGCCGTCGACGTTCTGCGTCACGATGCCGGCCACCAGGCCCCGCCGCTGGAGGTGTGCGACCGCGTGGTGGCCGCTGTTCGGCACCGCCCGGGTCATCGCCCGCCACCCGACGTAGCTCCGGGCCCAGTAGCGCCGCCTGGCCGCCGGGTCGCCGGTGAACGTCTGGTAGGTCATCGGCGTGTGCCGGGTCAGGGACCCGCTCGGCCCCCGGTAGTCCGGGATCCCCGACTCCGTCGATATCCCGGCCCCGCTCAGCACCATGACGCCGCCCGCGGCCAGTAGCTCCGCCAGCGCGCCCGTCCCCTCGCTCACCCCTCTATGCTGCCTCACCCCGCATGCCGTACGGCCTCAGGCCCCCCACCAGGCCGCGCCGCCATCACCTTGGCGTCGCCGATCCGGGGTCCGTGGCCTGCGTCCGGGGCCTGGGCCGGTGGCCTCCTGAGGCCCGGCTCCTGGCGCCGTCATTTTCTTTTGGGTAGCCTCACCTTCAGGTCGAGAGGCGCTGCAACGGGCCCAGGTCCGCCACGCTCGACCCAGACTGTCAACAAGGGCGCCTCCCAACAACGGGAGGTGGTCTGGTGGATACGTTCTTGAACCACGGCGATGAGCACGGGCACGACCCCGTACGGCAGGCACCCGGCGGTTCCGGGGCGCGCCCGGCGGCGGGGGACAGGACGCAGGCCCTGCGAGAGCTGCTGGACCAGCGGGTCGTGGTGCTCGACGGGGCCTGGGGCACGATGCTGCAGGGCGCCGGGCTCACCCCGGCCGACTACCGCGGGGACCGGTTCGCGGACCACCCGCGCGATGTGACCGGCGATCCGGACCTGCTGAACCTGACGCGGCCGGATGTCATCCTCGACGTGCACCGGCAGTATTTCGCGGCGGGCGCGGACATCACCACGACGAACACGTTCACCGCGACGAGCATCGGCCAGGCCGACTACCTGCTGCAGCCGCTGGTGCGGGAGATGAACCTGCGGGGCGCCCAGCTGGCGCGCCAGGCCGCGGGCGAGGCGGGCGGGCGTTTCGTCGCCGGCTCGATCGGCCCGCTGAACGTCACGCTCTCGCTGTCCCCGCGGGTGGAGGACCCCGCCTACCGGGCGGTGTCCTTCGACGAGGTCCGCGCCGCGTACGCCGAGCAGATCCAGGCGCTGGCCGACGGCGGGGTCGACCTGCTGCTGATCGAGACAATCTTCGACACGCTCAACGCGAAGGCCGCGATCGCCGCCGCCCGCGAGGTGGCCCCGCACCTGCCGCTCTGGATCTCGGTGACGATCGTCGACCTGAGCGGGCGCACGCTGTCGGGGCAGACCGTCGAGGCGTTCTGGGACGCGATCGAGCACGCGGATCCGCTGGTGGTGGGTGTGAACTGCTCGCTGGGCGCGGAGGAGATGCGCCCGCACGTCGCCGAGCTGTCGCGGCTCGCCGGCGTCTACACGGCCTGCCACCCCAACGCCGGTCTGCCGAACGCGTTCGGCGGCTACGACCAGACGCCGGACGAGACGGCACAGCTGCTCGGCGAGTTCGCCGCGTCCGGGATGGTCAACATCGTCGGCGGGTGTTGCGGGACCACCCCGGCGCACATCGAGCGGATCGCGGCCGCGGTGTCCGCTCTGCCGCCGCGCCCGATCCCGGCACCGCCGGCACGCACCCGGTTCAGCGGCCTGGAGCCCTTCGCGATCGGCCCGGACACCGGTTTCGTCATGATCGGGGAGCGGACCAACGTCACCGGCTCGGCGCGCTTCCGGCGCCTGGTCGAGGCGGGTGACCACCAGGGCGCCGTCGACGTCGCGCTGGAGCAGGTGCGGGGCGGGGCCAACCTGCTCGACGTCAACATGGACGCCGACCTGCTCGACAGCGAGCGGGCCATGACCACCTTCCTGAACCTGGTCGCGACCGAGCCGGAGGTCGCCCGTATCCCGATCATGATCGACAGCTCGCGGTGGAGCGTGCTGGAGGCGGGGCTCAAGTGCGTCCAGGGCAAGGGGGTCGTCAACTCGATCAGCCTCAAGGAGGGTGAGGAGCAGTTCCTGGAGCAGGCCCGCCGCATCCGGGACTACGGCGCCGGCGTGGTCGTCATGGCCTTCGACGAGCAGGGGCAGGCCGACACCGTCGAGCGCAAGGTGTCGATCTGCGCCCGCGCCTACGACCTGCTCACCCAGCAGGCCGGGTTCCCCGCCGAGGACATCGTGTTCGACCCCAACGTGCTCGCGGTCGCCACCGGCATCGCCGAGCACAACGGCTACGCGAAGGCGTTCATCGACGCGCTGCCGCTGATCAAGCAGCGGTGCCCGGGGGTGCGGACCAGCGGCGGCATCTCCAACCTGTCGTTCTCCTTCCGCGGTAACGACGTCGTGCGTGAGGCGATGCACTCGGCGTTCCTGCTGCACGCCGTACGGGCCGGGCTGGACATGGGGATCGTCAACGCGGGGCAGCTCGCGGTCTACCAGGACATCCCCGCCGACCTGCTCGAACTCGTCGAAGACGTGATCTTCGACCGGCGCGCCGACGCCACCGACCGGCTGGTCGCGTTCGCCGAGACGGTGAGCGGGGCCGGCACCCGCCGTACGGTGGACCTGTCCTGGCGCGAGGCGCCGGTGGAGAAGCGTCTGGCGTACGCGCTGGTGCACGGCATCGTCGACTTCGTCGAGGCCGACACCGAGGAGGCCCGGCAGCAGGCGGCACGCCCTCTCGACGTGATCGAGGGGCCGCTCATGGACGGGATGAAGACCGTGGGCGACCTGTTCGGCTCGGGGAAGATGTTCCTGCCGCAGGTGGTCAAGAGCGCGCGGGTGATGAAGCGCTCGGTCGCCTATCTTGAGCCCTTCATGGAGGCCGAGAAGGAGCAGGCGCGGCTGGAGGGGCGCGCCGACACCGGTCGCGGCCAGGGGAAGGTGGTGCTCGCGACCGTCAAGGGCGATGTGCACGACATCGGCAAGAACATCGTGGGTGTCGTGCTCGGCTGCAACAACTACGAGGTCGTCGACCTCGGCGTGATGGTCCCCGCCTCCGTCATCCTCGACACCGCGGTCGCCGAGGGCGCCGACGCGGTGGGACTGTCGGGGCTGATCACCCCGTCGCTGGACGAGATGGTCACCGTCGCCGCGGAGATGGAGCGCCGCGGGCTGAAGCTGCCCCTGCTGATCGGCGGCGCCACGACGTCGCGCCAGCACACCGCGGTCCGTATCGCCCCCGCCTACGGCGGCACCACGGTCCATGTGCTCGACGCCTCCCGCGTCGTCGGCGTGGTCGCGGACCTGCTCGACGCCGACCGGGCCGAGAGCCTGGCGGTGAGCAACCGGGCCGAGCAGGAGCGGCTGCGTGAGCAGCACGCGACGAGGGAACGGCTCCCGCTGCTGACTCTCGCGAAGGCCCGGGCGAACCGGGAGCAGGTCCCGTTCGACGACCTGCCGGTCCCCGCCTTCACCGGGATCCGTACCGTCTCCCCGGACCTGACCGTTCTCCGCGGGATGATCGACTGGCAGTTCCTCTTCCTGGCCTGGCAGCTGAAGGGCAAGTATCCGGCGATCCTCGACCAGCCGGTGGCGCGCGAGCTCTACGACGACGCGAACGCCCTGCTCGACCAGATCATCGCGGAAGGTCACTTCCAGGCTCAGGGCGCCTACGCCTTCTGGCCCGCCCACTCCGAGGGCGACGACATCCTGATCGACATCCCGGCGGGCGTCCGGACTGACCTCCCGGCCGACGTCCAGGTCGACACCGGGTCGACGGGCGGCATGCTCCGGCTGCCGATGCTGCGCCAGCAGACGACCAAGCCGGCCGGCCGGCCCAACCGGTGCCTGGCGGACTACGTGGCCCCGGCAGGGGATCACCTCGGCGGGTTCGCCGTGGCCATCCACGGCGCCGAAGAGCTCGCGGCCACCTACGAGGCCCGGCATGACGACTACCGCGCGATCATGGTGAAGGCCCTCGCCGACCGCCTCGCCGAGGCGTTCGCCGAGCACATCCACCTGCAGGCGCGGCGCGACTGGTACGAGCCGGACGCCGACCCGGCGATCGAGGACCTGCACGCCGAGCGTTTCCGGGGCATCCGCCCCGCGCTCGGCTACCCCGCGTGCCCGGATCACAGCCAGAAGCAGGACCTGTTCGACCTGCTCGGAGCCAAGGATCTCGGCATGGGCCTGACCGAGTCTTTCGCGATGACCCCCGCCGCCAGCGTCAGCGGGCTGCTCTTCGCCCACCCGGCGTCGCGGTACTTCACCGTGGGGCGTCTCGGCAGGGACCAGATCGAGGACTACGCCCTGCGGCGCGGCCTCGACCTCACCGAGGTCGAGCGCTGGCTCCGTCCCAACCTCGCCTACGACCCCCGGTAGCCCGGCCTGACCGGGGCCGGGCCCCGGTCAGGCCCACCAGGTCGCCTCGGTGATGGTGTCGAATCCGAGCGAGTCGTAGAGCGGCTTGCCAGCTGTCGCCGAGGTCAGGGTGACGGGACCCGCCAGGTGTTCCAGGACGGTGTGCATGAGTGCCCGTCCGACCCCGCGGGATCGATGCTCGGGCAGGGTGGTCACCCAGTAGGCCCCGCGGACCGTACCGTCGGTGACCGTCATGCAGGTCCCGGCGGGTGCCCCGTCCCGTTTGGCGAGGAAGAAGTCGACCTCCGGGCGTTCGAGCAGGCTCTGGGGGAATGCCTCGCCCGGCTGGTAGGGCTGGAAGCCCGGCACGGGGAATCCGTGGACCGCGATCCGTTCCGCGGTCTCCAGTTGGTCGCCCGGTTCCACCCGGCTGACCTCCACGGCCGGTGACGCGAGGGCCGGACCGGGGGGACGGATCATGACGGGGAGCCGCCGGGAGGTCAGGCCGAGATCGCTCATGTCGACCGAGCTGAACGGGTCCTCGATGAGGATCCTGCCGCCGGACCGGCGCCGGGCCAGTTCCGTCAGTTCGGCGAGATCGTCTGGCTCCGGCTCCGGGGAGAGCAGCAGGATCCGCAGGCCGCTGCGCTCGTTCCCGTCCACGCCGAGGAAACCGGGCCGGCGGAACAGCTCGTGTCCGCGGGTCTGGGCGAGAGCGGTCCAGAGAGCGGCGGCGTTCTGGACAGCCAGGTGAAGCGAGGTCATGCGTTCGGCGGGGATGGCGTGTGCTGGTTCGGCGGTCATGAAAACGACTTTATTGAGGCGACCGTACCTTTGGTCAGGGCCAGTCAAACGCCACCGGACTGGGCTACTCCCGGTCGGCCCGCGATGCCTTCGCCCCCGCGCTGACGGGGTTCTTCACCGCCTGAACCGGCTCGCGCCTGGCGTCGGGCCCCGCGTACCGGCGCCAGGCGCGAGTTCCCCCGGCATCTTCTCTACCCTCAGCAGAGAGTTTCGTACCTATTTGCCATCTCTGTCCATATTTTGGTCATGGAGGAATGCCCGGTGCGGCTTTCCCTCCGCGAGCGCCGGTCCGATCGGTGATCCCCTGTCGGGTGCATCGACTGTCAGGCCGGACGCGCCTGCGGAGAGTTCGTCGGTCCGGACACTGGTGCTGGGGATCAGCGAGGGGCCGGCGATTCTGCCCATGACCCGGGCCGTGGTGTTGCAGTGCGCGCCCATGGGCGGAGGGACGCACCCGAGAACGCCGGAGGCGTGTGCGGCCCTGGAGCCCGTGAACGGCGAGCTGTCCAAGATCGAAAAATCATCGGGGGCGATATGCACGCTGAACTACCAGCCGGTGACGGCGTCGTCGGTTGGTGTATGGGACGACCGATTCATCCTGTCGGCACGCACCTATGGAAATGCGTGCCAAGCACGGGATGAGCTGGGGGCCGTGGGGGCCTTCTGACGTCCCACGCGTGTCCCTATGGAGAGACTCACCGCACAGCCGGTGATCCGGCGGCTGCCCGGCCTCTCGCCGGGCACCGGGAGGGGACGTCGTCACGCCGCCCAGGAAGATCGGAGATTAGGCTGGGACGGTGAGCTTCTCGAGAACCCTTGTGCTGTGGGACATCGATCACACGCTGATCAAGATCGGTGGGTTCACCAGGGACATCTACGCCGACGCGTTCCGCGCGGCCACCGGGCGGCGGCTGGAGCGGATCGCTGATCTGGCCGGCCGTACCGAACGGGCGATCAGTACGGAGATCCTCCGGACGCACGGCATCGAGGTGTCGGATGAGCTCCTGGGCTCCTTCGGCGCCGCCATCGCCGAGGCGTTCGTCACCTACGAGGAGGCCATCAGGGAGCGGGGCCGGGCGCTGCCGGGGGCGCGGGAGGCGCTGGAGGTGCTGGCGGGGCGGGACGACGTGGTCCAGTCGGTGCTCACCGGGAACATGGAGCCTCTCGCGATCGGCAAGCTGAAGGCCTTCGGGCTGGACCACCTCGTGGACTTCGAGGTGGCGGCCTACGGCATGGACCACGAGGACCGGGCCGCGCTGGTGGGCCTGGCGCAGGAGCGCGCCGCCCGGAAGTACGGCGGACCCTTCACCCCGCACAGCACCGTGCTGGTCGGGGACACCCCGAACGATGTCCTGGCCGGCCACCTGGGCGGGGCGAGGGTGATCGCGGTCGCTACGGGCTTCAGTGACGTGGCGGTGCTCCGCGAGGCCGGTGCGGAGCTGGTGCTGGAGGACCTCAGCGACACCGAGCGCGTCGTGCGGGCCGTACTCGGCACGCCTGGCCGGTTGTGAGTCAACAGGTCTCAGTTCCCCGCGGTGAGCCTGCCGTCGGTCATCGTCAGCACGCTGTCCACCATCGCGAGCGTGGTCAGGTCGTGCGTGACCATGACCGTGGCCAGACCGTTCTCCCTGGTCAGGTCGGCCAGCAGGGAGATGATCTGCTTGCCGCGCTGGTGGTCGAGCGCGCTGGTGGGCTCGTCGACCAGCAGCACCTCGGGCTGGTTCATCAGGGCACGGGCGATGTTGACGCGCTGCCGTTCGCCACCGGAGAGCTGGTGCGGTCGCTTGTCCTCCTTGCCCGCCAGGTCCATGGCGACCAGCAGCTCCCGGGCCCTGACCGCCGCCTCGCGGGTGGAACGGCCCGACAGGTCGGCCATGACCAGCAGCTGGTCCAGGGTGGTGAGCGAGGCCAGCAGGTTGGACTGCTGGAAGACGATGCCGATGTGGTCGCGGCGGACGCGGGTCCTGGCCGCCTGGCCGGCGTCCGTCACGTCGTGCCCGGCCACCGAGACCATGCCGGAGACGGGGGTGATGAGGGTGGCGGCGACAGCGAGCAGACTGGACTTGCCGGACCCGGACGGGCCGACGACGGCGGTGAACTCGCCGGGGGCGACGGCGAGGTCGACATGGTCGAGTGCGGTCAGCGTGCGGTCACCGTCGGGATAGGTCAGGACGATGTCGGTGAGCTTGAGGGTCATCGGGAGGCTCCCAGCGCGGTGAGCGGGTCGACAGAAGTGATCTTGCGGATGGCCAGCGCGGCTCCGAGGGCGCCGAGCAGGATCATCACGGTGACGGGCACGACGGTGGTGGTGGCGGACAGGACGAACGGGACGGTGCCCTCGGCCAGCGCGCCGACCCCCGCGCCGATCGCGCCGCCGATTCCGGCGCCGAGCAGCAGCACGACGACGGCCTGGGCGAGCGCGTCGCGCAGCAGGTAGGCGGTGCCGGCTCCGAGTGCCTTCAGCACGGCCACGTCGCCGCGCCGCTGGATGGTCCATACCGTGAAGAAGGCGCCGATGACCAGGGCGGAGATGGCGAACAGGAAGGCGCGCATGAGCTGCAGCGAGCCGTTCTCCGAGGAGAAGGAGCCGATGGCGGCAGGGGCGTCCGCAAGGGTGACGGTGGTGGTGTCCAGGCGCTTGTCGGCACTGGAGAAGTCGGGGTCGGCGGGGGTGCGCAGCGCGAGGACCGTCGCCACGATGTCGGTGCCGCCCCGGCGGCCCATCTCCTCCCAGTCGCCGATGCTGATCCACGCGACAGGCGCGTGGCTGTAGGAGGCTGTGCCGCCGGTGCCGGCGACGGTGAAGTCGCGGCCGGAGATCCGCACCCTGGCCCCGGCCTTCAGCCCGCTGCTCTCGGCGAGGCCGGCGGAGAGCACCACCATGCCGGTGTCGACGCCTCCGCCCGATCCCCTGGCCAGCTCGCCGCCGGGCTGGACGCCGAATATCGCGGCCGCGGCGCTGCTCCCGTCGTCGGGGCCGGAGGTGAGCCGTCCCATCGTGATGCCGAGCCTTTCGGCGGAGGAGATGCCGTCGACGCGCTGCCACTCCCGCCAGGTCCTGTCGGTGATGCGGCTGTCGGCGAAGGAGGGCTTGGCGGGAGCGCCGTCCGGGCCCTTGCCGGTGGAGAAGACGATCCGGTCGGCCGGCAACCGGCTGATGGCCGAGATGTTCTCCTGCGCGAGTCCGGCGGTCAGGCCGGAGAGCATGGTGACCAGGAGTGTGATGAGAAGGACGACGGCGCCCATGAGGGCAAACCGTCCTCTGGCGAAACGCAGGTCTCTGAGCGCCACGAACACGGCGCATCCCCCCGTTGGACATGGGCTGATCTGGACGTTTTCCAGCCTGCGCCAACGGGGCCTGCCCGCACATCGTGAGGAAGCTCCGCCCAGGTTCGCTCCTTCGGTCGGCCCGGAATCCATCTTTTGAACGATGCACCGGAGATGGGCCATCACCTACTCTGGGTGAGAGATGATGAACTTTCCGTTTCCGCCCGCGCTCAGGCTCCTCAGGTGGGCCGTCCACGGCATCTTCGCGGTCCTGCTGGCGATCGCCGTCGCCGGGGTCGCGCACGAGGACCGTCCGGCCATCGCGGTCTGCGGCGGCCTGCTCGGAGTGCTGTACGCGGCGGGGATCGTCGTCGAGGGGCGGCTGCCGCATTTCGGCGGCCCCACCCACCTGCTGCTGGGCCGCGTCTGGCTGGTGGTGGTGACGCTGAGCTGGGCGGGGCTGGCGCTGGCCTCGCCGCAGTTCGTCTGGCTGGCTTTTCCGTTGTTCTTCGCCTACCTGCACCTGCTGCCGCTGCCGGTCGCGCTGCCCGGCGTCGTCGTGCTCACCGCCGCGGCCATCGCCGCGTCCAGCTGGCACGCGGGCGGTCTGACCGCCCCGCAGGCGATCGGGCCGACCATCGGCGCCGCGGCGGCGACCCTCATGGCGCTGGTCTACAAGGCCCTCTACGCCGAGAGCGAGCAGCGCCGCCTGCTCATCGACGATCTGGTCGCCACCCGTGGCAAGCTGGTACGGGTGGAGAGCGAGTCGGCCCGCCTGGCCGAGCGCGAGCGCCTGGCCAGGGAGATCCACGACACCCTCGCCCAGGGCATGTCCAGCATCATCCTGCTGCTGCGCGCTGCCCGCCGCGACCTCGCCGACCAGCCGGATGAGGCCGTGCTGCGCATCGCCGAGGCCGAGCACGCCGCCCAGGAGAACCTGGAGGAGGCGCGCAATTTCGTCCGTGCGCTGGCCCCGCCCGCGCTGCAGCACTTCTCGCTGACCGCCGCGCTGCGAAGGATCAGCGACTCGGCTGTCGCCGGCACCGCCACCCGGGTGCGGTTCGAGGTGTCGGGCACCCCGGTGCCGCTGTCGACCGACTACGACCTCGCGCTGCTGCGTATCGCCCAGGGCGCGCTGGGCAACGTCAGCCGCCACTCGGAGGCCGAGCACGCCGGGTTGACCCTCACCTACCTGGAAGACATGATCGTGCTGGACATCTACGACGATGGCCGCGGCTTCGACCCGGCACAGACCCCCACCCCCACGGTGGGAACCGGGTACGGCCTGCGCGCCATGCGCGACCGGGCGATCGCGCTGGGCGGGAACCTCACCGTCGAATCGGCTCCCGGGGAGGGAACGGCAGTCGCCGCCATGCTCCCCCTGCCGGTCGCCGAGGAGGCCGGGCGATGACAGCGCCGATCAGGATCCTGCTGGTGGACGACCACCCCGTGGTGCGCTCGGGGATCCGTGCGATGCTCGCCGGGCAATCCGGCTTCGAGCTGGTCGGAGAGGCGGCCACCGGTGAGGAGGGTGTCGAGGCGGCGCGCAGGCTCACCCCCGACGTTGTCCTGATGGACCTCCGGCTCGGCGCGGGCATCCACGGCAGCGAGGCGACCAGGCAGATCGTCGCGCTCGGCGGCCCCCGAGTGCTGGTGCTGACCACTTTCGACACCGACGCCGACATCCTGGCCGCCATCGAGGCCGGTGCCACCGGCTACCTGCTCAAGGACGCCCCGTCCGACGACCTGCACGCCGCCATCCGCTCGGCCGCCACCGGCGCCAGCGCGCTGGCGCCCAGCGTCGCCTCCCGGCTACTCGGCCGGGTGCGCAACCCGGACGCCACCCTCAGCCCGCGGGAACTCGAAGTCCTCGGCCACGTCGCCGCCGGCCTGTCCAATCGGCAGATCAGCAAGCGGATATTCCTCAGCGAGACCACCGTCAAGACCCACCTCGTGCACATCTACGCCAAGCTCGGAGTCGACTCCCGGACCGCCGCCGTCGCCGCCGCCACGAGAAAGGGGCTCATCCGCCCCCCGTGATCTCCCCCTCCGATCATCCGCCGGCACGGGCTGGAAGACGCCCGCCCCACCGGCTGGGCGGTTTTGAAATGTTGATCAATGCCTCAGGCGCGACATACGCTCTGTGTATGGTGCAGAGCAACGCGGAAGATGTGGACGGCTACCTCGCCGAGGTGCCCGACGAGCGCAGGGAGGCCCTGACCGGCCTGCGTGAGCTGTGCCGTACGGAGCTCAAGGGCTTCACGGAGGTTATGGCGTACGGGATGCCCTCGTACCAGCGAGACGGCATCGTTGAGATCGCCTTCGCAAGCCAGAAGCAGTACATCTCCTTCTATCTCGTGCGCAGTGATGTCCGCGCGGCCTTCGAAGAGCGCCTGGCCGGGCAGGACATGGGCAAGGGCTGCCTGCGCTTCCGTAAGCCGGAGAAGGTGGATTTCGACCTCGTGCGGGATCTGCTGGCGGCCACCGCGGCCGGGCCGGGAAAGATCTGCTGACGGCGGAGATCCGCCGTATACGGTCCGCGCCGTTACCGCCGTCGCCGTTACCGCCACGGAGGCGGTCCTTACGTACGGGCCGGGCCCGCGCCGGACAGCGGCGCGGGCCCGGTGGATCAAACCCCGGTCAGCAGGTCTCGGGGCGTAGGGCGAAGTCGGCGGTCACCGTCTTGCCTCCCGTGAGGGTCGCTTTCTGGGTCTGCGGTATCCAACCCTCCCGGGCCGCGATCACCTGGAGCGGGTTGGCGCCCTGCGGCGCCCAGATCGCGTACCGGCCGCTCGGGTCGGTCTTCAGCGTGACCGTCCAGTCCTTCTTGCCGTTGACCTGGACGGTCGCCCCGCGCAAGGCGGCGCTGTGACCCTGGCAGTCGACCCCGGTGACGACCCCCGCCAGCTTGCCCCAGTTGCTGGGCGCCTGCACGGTCATCGTCACGTCGATCGGTGCCACCGGGTACGGGGTGTTGGACTTGACGCCCAGCTGGGCGGTGTAGGCGCCGGGCTGGGACACACCCACCGCCGAGGTGGCGTCGAGCTTGACGGTCACCGTGACGCTCTGCCCGGGCTGCAGTGTCGCCGTGGTCGGCGACGCGGACAGCCACGGTACGTCGGTGACGGTGGCGCACTGGTCGAAGCCGGGCAGCAATTCGCTTTCCGTCGTCGGGGCGAACCCGCCGGTCGACCCACCGACCTTCACGAATCCGCACGCCGCCCCGGCCCGGTAGCGGGCGTGGTTGGCGTTGGGCAGTGCCGACCAGGAGTTGGCCGCCGGGTCGTACGCCCAGCCCTGGTTGGTCACCGTGGTGGAGTTGTTGATGACACCGGTGGAGAGCAGCAGCAGCCCGTTGGCGGTGTCCGCGCCGGCGCCCCAGAAGTCGACCGGCAGGTCGGCCATCTGGGTCCAGGAGTTGCTGCCCGGACTGTAGGCGTAGGTGCTCTTCAGCGTCGTCGGTCCGTTACCGCCGGCACAGTACACCGTGCCGTTGATCCCGCCGCAGCCCTGCCAGGCCACCGCGACCGGGTACGGCGCGACCGTGGTGAACGTGTCGCTGCCCGGGTTGTACCGGACGACCACGTTGGACTTGGCGCAGTTGCCGTCCGTGCAGCCGCCGACCAGGTAGATCTGGCCGTCGGCCACGGCCACGCCGGGCGCGGCACGCGGTGCGGGGTTGACCGCGGCCCGGGTCTGCCACGCGTTGGTCGCCGGGTCGTAGACATGGACCTTGCTCGACGGGTTACCGGCCGAGTCCCAGCCGCCGAAGACGTACAGCTTCCCGTCGACAAAGGCCGCCGCCGGCTTCTCCAGGGCCGCGGGCAGATCGGCGATCCGTGTCCAGGTGTTCGCCGCCGGGTCGTACACATAGCTGTTGGCGAGGTTGGCGGTGGCGGAGGAACCGCCGACCGAGTACACCTTGCCGTCGAACGCCGCCGCGGCGTTGTCCATGACCGCCGTCGGGTAGTTGGCCGTGTTGATCCACGGCGGCGCGTACGGCGACGGCTCGAACGGGTCACCGGGCTGGCCTTCGCCCCGCCAGGCAGGAGAGGCGCCACCCTTGATCATGTTGCGCTGGAGCGGTGCCCCACGTGGCCCGAGGACCTCGAATCCGCCGCGCCGCTCGGACAGCTCCACCGTGGCCGGTGCGTTGCCGTCGTTGCGGATCGTCGTCTTCACCGTCTTGCTCTGGTCCAGCGTCAGGCTGCTGTTCACCGAGGGCGGAGTGATGGTCAGCCGGCCCGCCTTGAGGCTGAAGTTCGCCCGGGTGGCCCGGTCGGCCGCCACGTTCACCGTGGAGGTGACGGACCCGTAGCCGGCGCTCGCCCCGGTGAACGGGTGGTTCCCGGTCAGGGAGGAGAACAGCCAGTAGAACCCGTCGCCGAGATTGCCGTCGTCGGGCGTCGGTACCGTGGTGGCCTGCTCGGCCGGCTTGTCGACACTGGTCACGGTCGCGTTGTTGAGCCCGGTGCCGGTGTTGCTGTCGAGCGCCTGGCCGACGAGGAGACCGCCGGGGATCGGGTCGCACGACCGGTTGACGAGGGAGACGTTGTCCACCTCCCACCACCAGGCCCAGGTGGCCTGATGACGGAACCGGATCCGTACGTCGGACTTACCGCCGGCGCTCGGGATCGGCAGCTCCTCCAGGACCGGCCCGCGTCGGCTGGCGGTGGTCCAGTTCGACACGATGGTCCAGGTGGTGCCGCCGTCGAGGCTCACCTCGACGTTGGCGAACCCGTTGAGGGCCCGGTAGTCGCTGTTGAACCGCAGCACGGGCTCGGGTACGGCCGACAGATCCAGGGCCGGGGTGATCAGGTCGCTGTCGACGGGCTTGCCCGATCCGGCCGCGTCAGTGTCCACGATCGCGTACTTGCCGGTGCCGCCGGTGAGGTTGCCCCGGCTCTTCGGGTCGGTGAACGTCCAGCCGCCGTTGGCGGTGCGGTTCACCACGTTCCAGCCCTCCGGGACCGTCCCGGACTCGAACTCCTCCGTGAACAGCGGAGTGCTGTAGTTCAACCGGTATCCGGCGGCGAGACAGGTGTTCTCCACGGCCAGGCCGACGTCCTTCACCTGGTCGCCGTCACCGACCTGGAGCTGCGCGGTGGACTGCTGGTACGACGGGTACATCGCCTTCACGGTGAGGCCGTACTCACCGCTCGGCAGGTCGATGCTGTACGCGCCGGTGGTCGGGTCGGTGAACACCGGCCCGCCGGGCATGCCGGCCACGTCGATCCGCGCGTACAGCGGCCAGCCGTGTCCGGAGCCGTCCTTCACCACGCCGGAGACCCGGTGCTTGGACACGGCGGCGAGCGTGAAGTTGGCCGTCACCGCGCCGCCGTCGGGCACGGTCACCGTCGCGGACTTCGACACGTACCCGAAGGCCGAGGCGGTCAGCTCGTGCTCGCCGGCCGGCAGGGTCAGCTTGTACCCGCCCTGCGAGTCGGTGGTGCTGCCGCTGCCCCCGACCCGTACCGAGGCGCCGGCGATCGGCGCGCCCGACTGCGAAGTGATCTTGCCGGTCACCTCACCACGCGGACCGGCTACGCAGTTCGGGAACTTCATCGCGCCGATCCGGGTCTGCCAGTTGGCGGAGCTGGTCGTGCTCAGGTATTCGGAGGTGAACCAGAACGTACAGCCGTCGGTCGGGTCCACCGACATCGAGGTGTAGTCGCCCCAGCGGGCCGCCGAGTGGGTCTGTGCCCCGGTGCCGGCGATCAGCGTCCGCTCGCTCTGCCCTAGCTGGCCCAGCGGGTCGCCGGCGAGCCTGCCCGCCATCCGGATCGACGGGAACGAGGTGCTTCCCGAGGCCGAGTACCCGAGCGCGATGTTGCCGGAGACGTCCATCGCCCCGCTGGCCATCCAGCGGTGGTCGGCGTCCGGCGCGTACGTGCCCTGCTGGTGAATGGCCCAGTTGCTGGGGTTGGTGCTCCGCAACTCGTACCAGCGCACGCCCGCGTGGTCGGTGCCGTCGGCGTCAACCGTGTGGTTGAGCACGATCGAGGCGTGGTCGCCGAAGTTGCGGTACGCGGCCCGGTACATCAGCCGGTCGGAGATCGCATCCAACTTGGCAGAGGTGCCCTGCTGCGGGACGCAGCCGCGGGCGTAGTTGCACATGTTCGAGTCGAACGGTGCGGTCTCCAGGTACCGGTTCGGTGCCAGGTTGTTGCCGAACGTGGAGTTCGCCGGGTTGCTCCAGTCGACCTTGAAGTCCCACATCAGCAACCGGTCGGTGGGCGAGACACCCCAGGCGTCGTCGTCGAACATCACGAACGGGTTCGGCGCCCCGGTGGGCGGGGCCAGGCCCTCCGCGTCGGAGGGCAGGATACCGCCGAAGTCCGGTCCGAGGTGGAAGTACACCATCCGGGCCGGCTGACCGGCGAGCATCTTCTCCCGCTCGAACGCCACCGCACCGGCGCCGACGAACGACGGGGCGAACTCGTTGGCGGTCATGTAGTAGGCGTCCGGCCAGATCCCGTACTTCGGATAGTCGTTCATCCGGGTCTGGTGGTAGAAGAAGTCGTACCGGTAGTACGCCCCGGTCGGGTCCGGGGTCTGCGAGATCGCCATGCACTGGTGGTAGCCGGCGGATCCGCCGGGCACGGCGAACTGGGTGACCATCCACCGGTCGGCGGCCTCGTCGTAGAGCACGACCGGGTCACCGTCGTTCCTGGTCTCGCACGGCCCGCCGAAGCCGGCGAACAGCGCGTTGCCCGGCAGCGGACCGAGCAGCAGGCTGCCGCTCTTGTTGTAGACCGCGTACGAGAGGTTCACCATCTGTACGTAGTGGTTGGGGCCCACATCGCCGTTGATGTCCGGTGGCAGCACTCCGTCGACGTTGCCGACGCCCTCGAAGTTGGCGACGAACTCGGGTACCTGATTGGCGGTCAGCTCTCGTTGCACCACATCGCTGCCGGTCTTGGCCTCCGGGGCCGCCAGCTCACGCGGCAGCTGCCGATTCACGTGCTCCTCGGGCTTGGCCCCCTGGTCCCGGGTGGTCTTCGGGTGGAGATCGCGCAGCTTACGAGAGACGTCGTTCTTGACGGCCTTCCGTACCTCCGCCTTGGCGGGTGCGGCGGGCGCGGGTGCGGCGGACTCCAGGGCTGAGGACTGGGCGACGGCCGGCAAGCCGGTAAGAGCTAAGAGCAGGGTGGCGAAGCAGGCCACCAATGGCCCTGCTCGTAACATTTTTCGTCGTGCTTGTCGCATGGAAGGGGGAACCTCCTTGTGGGCGGCGGACAAGGGGTGGGTCGGCCGCCGGAAGATGCGGGATGAGGGGAATGCCGCTTGGCTTGCGGGGCAAGGGGATGTCTCGGCCCGCAGGGAGGAGTGGGACGAGGACGCCGCTTGGTTGACGGCGATCCGCGGCCATCGTCACCCGCCTCTGATCTCACTTCAAGATCAGAAGGTGGGCGGTGGTGGGGCAAAATCGGCTCAAAGCGAGTCATTTTGCCCTGACTGGTGCCGAGCGAGGGAGCAAAGGTGGATATTGACTACGATTGGTGCTGTTGATTTCCTTAGCCCATGAGTGTTAGCCCGGTGGAGGATTTCGACGAACAACCGGTTATCTTGTGTGTGTCATCCAGTCGTAGCAAGCGGGTGCAGATGGCCCGGTTGATGAGCGACTGCGGAACCTTGTTGATGTTTCCCGACCTGGAATCAGTCCGTAGGGTGCTGTTCAGCGAAACGGAGGTAGCCGCTCCCGCCCCGGTGGAGAAAGTAGTGGCGCTGGGCCGTCTGGTCGTCGACCCTGACCGGCAACAGGTCAGCTGGGCCGGTAAGACCCTTCCGCTGACCCGCATCGAACGGGAGACGCTCGCCGCACTCGCCAGCCCGCCACTGCGGGTCTGGAGCTACCAGCAGCTCTACCAACAGGCCTGGGGCGCCGACTATCTGGGCGACGCGTCCGCGGTCCGCTCGACGGTCAAGCGGCTGCGCGCCAAGCTCCGCGACGCCAACGCGACCGTCGTCGTGGAGTCGATGCGGGGGGTGGGATTCTCCTTGGTCGACACCTGATGGTGAGACATTCGCGGCGGCGGCGCGGATGCGTCCTCCTTTGTGGAAAATCCGCGCCGTCACCGCGAGTGGAGCGAATTCTCGCGGTGACGCGTTTCGAGACGCCTTCGTTATCAAAGTTAGGTGGAATTTCCTTAAGTAATCGCTGTAGACACCGATTTCCGGAGCCACGGTGTGTATGGGAGAACGGGGAAGCCCGGCCTGCGTGTTCTGCGCCATCGACTGTGGTGATGCCGCTGTCGCAAGCGGAACCGCCGGCTCTGGCACGATCTCTTGATTTCGAGGGTCTCGTTTACAGCCCCTCGCCGACCTGGTCGACGGAGCCGAGGCGCCGGTTCATCGCGATCGCGGACGCGTTGCGCGGGTGGTGGACCGTCGCGAGCCACCGGTAGCCCGACGACCTGACGGAGCGGATCGCCAGCAGTTTCGTCGCGCTCCGGGCGGATGTCGCCCGAGGAAGATGACCTTGCGTTGGTTCTCCACGCAGAGAAGACAGCGACATCCGGCTGTGATCGGCAGGACAACGCCTAACCCTCCCGGGTATTTGACGCACGCCACGTACGCTCTCCCGGCCAGATCTTCCCGTCGCCGCCGTAGCCGACCGGGCCGGGCACAGGATGTCGGGTCCGGCGGGGCGGGCCCCGCCTAGCGTGGTGATCGGAAAAGGGAAGGAGGGGCGGGAATGCTGGAGCGGCTGAACCAGGCCATGGAGCACATCGAGCAGCACCTCGATCAGCGGATCGAGGTGGCCGAGCTCGCGCGGATCGCCGTCACGTCGGAGTACCACTTCCGGCGGCTGTTCTCCGCGCTGGCCGGCATCCCGCTGTCGGAGTACATCCGCCGCAGGCGGCTCACCGTCGCGGGCGCCCAGGTGCTCGCCGGGGAGAAGACGCTGCTCGAGGTCGCGGTCCGTTACGGCTACAGCTCGGGCGAGGCGTTCGCGCGGGCGTTCCGCGCCGTGCACGGCGTCGGCCCCGGCGAGGCCAGGCGGACCGGTGCGGCTCTGTACTCCCAGCCCCGGATGTCCTTCCGCCTCGTCATCGAAGGGAGCAGCAGCATGCGGTATCGGGTCGTGGAGAAGGAAGAGTTCCGGTTGGTGGGAAAGAAGGCGCGCGTCCCCCTCGTCCACGAGGGGATGAACCCCGCGATCGTCGCCTTCGTCCGGAGCATCGATCAGGAGACCCTGCGGCGCATGGAGGAGTTGTCCGACCAGGAGCCGCAAGGGATCGTCAACGTCAGCGACAATCTCGCCGGCAGCCGTGCGGAGGGCACCGAACTTGACTACTACCACGCCGTGGTGACCGGCGCCGTCGCGCCCGAGGACATGGACACCCTCACCGTCCCGGCGGGGACGTGGGCGGTTTTCGAGAGTTCGGGCGCGTTCCCGCAGGCGTTGCAGTACCTGTGGCGGGACGTGTTCACCCAGTGGTTTCCCTCCAACCCCTACCGGAGCAGGCCGGGTCCCGAGATCTCGCGCACGCGGCTGTCGCAGGACGCGACTGAAGCGGACGCCGAGCTGTGGATCCCCGTGGAGCGGACCGCGGACTGATTAGCGGCGTCGCGCTGGCGGCCCGGGACCGGTTTGGGCTCGGACCGCCAGTGCGCGCTGGAGAATTAGACGACATCGATCCCGCTGGTGAACGGTCAGGCGCGGGTCCACTTCTGGTTGGATGCGCCGGTGCAGTCCCAGAGTTGGAGTCGTGCACCGTTGGCAGTGTTGCGGTCCGCTATGTCCACGCATCGGTTGGAGGTCGTGTTAACCAGGTCGCCGGCTGCGGTGAGCGTGAAGCGCTGGGCGCCGGTGCCGTTGCACGTGTAGAGCTGGATCGGCGTGCCGTTGGCGGTGCCGGCCGCTGCGGCGTCCATGCACTTGCCCATCGCGCGGATCGTGCCGTCGCTGTTGATGGACCATTGCTGGGCGGCGGTGCCGTTGCAGTCGTACATCTGCAGCCGGGCGGCGTCGACGGGGTTGGCGCCGGGGATGTCGATGCAGCGACCGTTCAGGTTCGACTTCAGCGCGTTGCCGGTCCCGGATCCGTCGTTGGTCCATGCGGAGACGCGGATGTAGTCGATCAGCATCGTCTGCGGGAACGTGGTGCTGGAGTTCGGGTTGCCCGGCCAGTTACCGCCGACCGCCAAGTTCAGGATCATGAAGAACGGGTGATCGAAAACCCACTGGTTGCCGCGGATGTTGGCCGGCGTGACGCGGAAGTACTCTGAGCCGTCCAAGTACCAGACGATGAGGTTGGGAGACCAGTCGATCCGGTAGCTGTGGAAGGTGTCGCTGAGTGGTGCGCCGATCGTGCGACTGCCGCCGACGCCGCTGCCGCCGGAGTAGCCGGGGCCGTGCACGGTGCCGTAGACGGTGTTCGGCGTGCTGCCGACGTTCTCCATGATGTCGATCTCGCCGGTGTTCGGCCAGTTGCCGCCGCCGAGCATCCAGAACGCCGGCCAGATGCCCTGACCCTTGGGGATCTTGATGCTGGCCTCGAAGCGGCCGTACGCCTGGCTGAACCTGTCCGCGGTCAGGATGCGGCCGGAGGTGTACTGGCAGGTGCCGTAGTGGCATTGGAAGTTGGACGGGTTTTCCTGGCGGGCGGTGATGGCGAGGTGGCCCTGCCCGTCGTGGTACACGTTGCGGGTCGAGTTGGTGTAGTACTGCAGCTCGTTGTTGCCCCAGCCGCTGCCACCGGTGTCGAATTTCCATTTGGAACCGTCGATGGACGTTCCTGCGGCGCCGTTGAACTCGTCAGACCAGGTGACAGGGCCGATGGCGGCTTCGGCCCGATCATTGCTTGTGGCGGTGACCAGGCCGCTGGTCAGGGTGACGACCAGGGCTGCGGCCATGAGGAGGAGCCGGGGTTTGCGCATGGAGACCTCCGGTCTGTGGTCCTTGCCAGGCAAGGGCTTCCGGCCCACGTCGTCACCGTGTGCGGAGGCGCACGCCGACGTGTCCAGTGCTGCCGGAAGTACTTTTACTACCTAAATTAAGAGGATGTAACACCCGCGTCATAACTGTTGTCAATAGGAAGGTTTACTTATTATTTGGGCAAGTCATCACCTCGGAACGGGCACGCTGTCGATCCAGGCTCAGTCCTCTCGGCAAGTTGCTCAGCCTCGCGCCCGCCGTCGAGCATGCCGATCTGGTCGTCCAAGGCGAGTAACGCCGGCGGAGCTTTTCCGAGTCGCGGTGTGGTAACTTCAACACTTGCGCAGATGATGAACTGTCGGCGTGTCCTGATCTTTTAGATGCCCCCTGCCGTCCATCCACGCCGTTGGCACCGACGTGATGGCACAGGCCGGTCCCTGAAGGGTCGGCGGAGGGTCGCACCGAAGTCGGCTGACCGAGCGGGTCGTGGCCCGGTGGACACCCGCGCGGTGTGGGAAGGGGCGTTGGGAAATGCGGACGATGCACCGCCGTGGTGCGGGATGAGTCGGACGTATGTGGCCAGGAGCAGAGATGCCCGGCCGCCGACGCGGCCGAGAAGGCCGGGAACGGCCCAAGAGTGGCCGGGGCTGACCGGTCTGACCGCTGTTCTGGTCCTGACCGGAGTCACGGCGGTCGGCGCGGTGATCGAGGGGCTGGCAGGTGGCGGCTCCGGGCTGGTTCTGGATATCAGCGTGGTTGTGGGCGCGGTCATGGCCACAGTGGCGATCAGCTCCGGGCTCGTGTGGTTGCTGATTCCGATGCCGCCTCTGGTGTTCGTGGTCATGACGGTCGTCGCGAGTGTGATCGGCGGCGGTGACGCGACCGGGTCGGTCACTCGATTGGTGGCTGACGTAAGTGTGCGGGTGGTCAAAGGGTTCCCGGCGATGGTGGCGGCGTCGCTTCTGGTCATCGCCATCGTCGTGGTTCGAATGCTGATGAATCGTAGGCGCCGAGGCCGTATGCGTTTGGGGCGTACCTGAGCTGGGAGGATCCGTGGACTACGACCACGACTCGACAGAGCCGCGGCCTCGGCCTCGGCCTGGAGCGCACTGGACGGCTCCGGGAGCCGGAGCTGCCGGGCGGGGGACCCGTGTGCCAGTCGCCGATGCGCCCTCGCGGATGCGGCGGACTCGGCCGTCTCGCGGTCGCCAGGTGGCCGGACGAGTTGTCTATGGGCTGGCCTGTGCCGTTTCGACGGTGATGCTGGCGGTCAGTGGGGCCGCCTACTTCGTCTACAGCGACATCAAGAGCATCGGGTCCTCGAACGCGATCGAGGAGAGTGCCCCCAAGTCGAAGCAGGGCGCGGTCAACATCCTGTTGATCGGTCTGGACAGCAGGAGGGATCAGAACGGCGACATGCTGCCCAACTCGATCCTGAAGCAGCTGCACGCGGGGAGCCGGCGGGGGATCGAAAACGGGGTGGGAGGTTACAACACCAACACGCTGATCCTCCTGCATGTGCCCGGCGACGGTAGGAAGGCGACGGCGTTGTCGATTCCTCGAGACGACTACGTGGATTACGTGGACGCGATTGGGCCGCAACAGCGCGGAAAGATCAAGGAGGCCTACGGGGTGACCAAGGCCTTCAAAGAACAGGCGTTGGTGAACTCCGGCATCCGCGACCGCAGGACCCTGGAACGCCGAGGGCGGGAGGCGGCCCGTAAGGCCACAATTTCGACGGTGCGCGCGCTTCTCGGCGTACCGATCGATCATTTCGCCGAGGTGAACCTGGCCGGTTTCTATGATCTGGCCACCGCGCTGGGCGGGGTGGAGGTCTGCTTGAAGAAGCCGGTGCAGGACCGCTACTCCGGCGCGAACTTCCCCGCGGGCAGGCAGCACCTCAAAGGTGCCCAGGCACTGGCGTTCGTACGGCAGCGCCACGGACTGCCCAACGGCGACCTGGACCGGACGCGTCGCCAGCAGGCGTTCCTGGCCTCGGTGACACACAAGCTCAATCACGAGGGGGTCTTCAGTGATCTGGGCAAGATGCGGAGTCTGTTGGAGGTCGCCAAGAAGGACGTCGTGATGGACAAAGGCTGGGACGTGCTGAGCTTCGCGCAGCAGGCGGGCAATCTGACCAGCGGAAACGTGACCTTCCATACCCTTCCGATCAAGGGCTACGCGATGATCAACGGGCAGTCGGTCAACCTCATAGACCCGGCCGCCATCAAGACCATCGTGCGGGACGCGATCGGGCCGAAGAAGCAGGAATCCGAAAAGGCCGGCGCGTCGGCCGGCGGGTCGAGAGGTGCGCCGAGTGCCTCGCCCGCGACTGTGGACGTGATGAACGGAACCGGCCAGGCGGGCCTGGCGGCCAAGGTCGCCGCCTCCCTGTCCGGCGCGGGCTACGTCACCGGCGCCATCGGCAACACCACGTCGCGGGCGACGACGGCCGTGCGGTACGGAGCTGGAGCCGGCGCCGACGCCAAGAAGATCGCTGGCGTGTTCGGCGTTACCGCGACCCCCGACCCCGTGGTGAGCTCCGGTCACGTGGAGATCGATCTTGGTCAGGACGCGAGGGTTGTGCCCCAGGTGCCGAGCCGCACGTCCACCCAGGCGGCCACCCGGACGCCCACGCCACAGCCCAGCACGGTGGTCAATGGTGGTGGCATCCCCTGCGTCGACTGACGGTCGGGCGGCACCGGGCACATGCTGCGGCACTGATGCGCCGATCTCCACCACCAGCCCGGCTCACCGCCTGCTGATCGTCGTCCGAACGGGCATGCTCGCCGCGAAGAGAGCTACGGCCATTCGACGCGGATGAGGTAGACCTCGCGCTGCTGTTCCAGGACGACATGCGCGGACATGTGAAATGCGACGTCCGATATCAGCTGAAATTGCTAGTCCGAATCATGCCAGCCCTCGTCACGCGACCGTTCGTAACGTATTTCGCGACCAGTCCATCCGCTTTTCGGATGGAAATTACAACGAGGGAAGACAGGCCGTCTGGTCGAGCCACAGGAGATCGCCGACGTGGTCGCCCTGCTCGCCTCACCCCGCTCGGCCAGTACGACCGGCGCCGACTTCGCCGTCGACGGCGGGTTCCTCAAGCAGATCTGACCACCGATCGACGCGCCGGCCCACATCATCCGGACTCATCGGACGATGTGGGCCTTCAAAGTCGGAGCGGGTGACGGGAAACTGACCCGCGCCGTCAGCTCGAGAATCGTATGGATCATGTCTGGTAGCGGGGCTGACCTGGACTTCCGTCGTGTCCCTGTCATCGCCGTTTCCCCCTTAAGGCGATGCCTCTACGTTACGAGGGGAAGCCCGCCTATCAGCTGGTGATTGGGTCCTCAAGGACGTGCATGAGTACCCGGTTCTGGGCGCCTTCGGGGTCGGGGCTGGACAGGTCGGCCATGGTTACGAGCGCTTTCCACAGTGCCCACCCGCGTGCTCGTCGCCAGGTGTCACCGGGAAGGCCAACGGCCTCCCGGAAGACCTTCCGCTCGTCACCGACGAAGTAGGTCCAGGCCATGACGAGGTCACAGGCGGGGTCGCCGATGCCACAGGTCCCGAAGTCGATGACCGCGGACAGCTGTCCGCCGGTGGTGAGCAGATTGCCGACGGCGACGTCACCGTGGAACCACGTCGGTGGGAACGGCCAGGCCGAGGCCAGCGCGCTCGCCCAGATGGCCTGGCAGGCAGCGACATCGACGAGGTGCCCCAGCTTGTCGAGGGCGTACTCGACGTCATCGCTGTAGACGCTCGGGTGGCAGCCTCGGAAGCAGGAATGACGGCCGCAGGCCGGTCCCTGCTCCGTGGGGATGCCCCGGAGCGCGGTCAGAAAGCTTCCGAGGTCGCGCGCCAACTCCGTCCGATCGACGTCCGTGGCGCTCTCGAGGGTGTCTCCGGGGATCCAGCGACGTACCGACCAGGGGAACGGGTAGCCGGCGGCCGGGCGTCCCGTCGCAACCGGTGCCGGTACGGGCAATGGCAGATGCTCGGCCAGGATGGGCAGACAACGGTCTTCCTTCTCGATGCCGGCTACGTAGCCTTTGGCGCTGGGCAGGCGTACGGCCAACTGATCACCGAGCCTGAAGGTCCGGTTGTCCCAGCCTTGGCGGGCCACGGGCTTGACCGGGAGGTCGCTCCACTCGGGGAACTGTTCGGAGACCAAGGTCCGGACGAGATCAGCGGTGATGTCGATCACGGGTCCAATTCTGCGTGCTCCTGTGAGAGTTATCCACCACGGCGAGAACCGATCCCGTACGACCGGCTGAGACATCCGATGGGCGGGGTGCTCAAGTCGATCCGGAGTGACCGCTGCCGCGAACGGCGGGTTCACGCTCCCACTTGTGAAAAGCGGGACTGATGGACGATCATGAACGCCGTGACGAAAAAGATCCTTTCCAGTGTCGCCGGAATCGTTCTCGGGGCCGCCGCCCTCGTCGGCAGCACCGCCTCCCCCGCGGCTGCAGTGGGCAGCTGCTCCAAGACCGCGAGCACCGACCACTCCGTGAGCGTCAAGTGCAACAGCGGGCTTGAGACCTACTTCCGGGTCTACGGCTACTTCTGCTCCACCTCGTCCTGCTCCTACGTGGGGGGTACCCTGGTCGGCCTGGGCGGCACGAGCAAGGTGACCAGCAGTGGCTACTACAGCGGCCAGTGGTACGTGAAGGGCTGCTACGTGACCAACGGCTGCTGAGTCGCCCAGGCCCGGACCTCTCCTCGAGGTCCGGGCCCCCGCGTACCGGTGGTCTGTTAAACCCGGATGTAGAGGTTGAGGGCATGTCCGGCTCCGACGGTGGCGAGTAGAGGCTGGAGCTCAGAGGGCGCGCTCGTCCCCGTGGGCTGATCGCACGCTAATGACAGGCCGACGAGCGGGACCATTCAAGCTCAGGCGGGCGATTTGTCGGCCAGGACGCGTTCCAGGGTGCGTTGGCCCATCCGGCTCATGGCCGGGTTGGTTTCGAGGTAGTACCAGACGAGTCCCATCGCCTGTACGAAGGCCCACGCTCTGCCTCGCTCCCATTCGAGGTCGTCGCACTCGAGGTCCAGGCGGAGCATCTGCCGCGGCCCGGCATCGAGCAGATGCCAGGCACTCACGAGATCTAGAGCAGGGTCAGCCGGTCCGAAGCCGCCGACGTCGAGAATCCCGGCCAGCCGACCAGCGGACACGAGCACGTTGCCGGGAATGAGATCACCGTGGGTCATCACGTCGGCTGCTTTGCGCGGCAGGCTTCGAAGGTTTTTCCACACCTGGCGAAGCCGGCGAACGTCCAGGAGTTGTTCGCTGTGTTTGAAACAGGTTTCCATCCACGCGTCGTGGGATTGAAGGTCGCCTCCCCGGCCTTTGCCGGCAAACGTGCGGCCACGCGTGTCGAGTGCGCGCATCTCATTGATGAGATCGGCCAGGTCATGGGCGAATGCGACCGAGTCGCCCGGGTCCTCGTCGGTGGCCACGACGCCGGGCAGCCAAGTCTGCACCGACCATGGAAGCGGGTATCCCGCGCCGGGTTCACCGAGCGCGACCGGCTCGGGCGTGGGAAACCGCGTGCGACCTGCCAGCTCGCGGGCTGCTTCCGCTTCGGACTCCAACCAGCGCCGCGTCGAGTCGACGTCCCCGGCCTGTAGAGGGAACCGAGCTGTGAAGCGGTCGCCGATGCGGAAGATGGTGTTGACCGTCCCATGGGCGGCGATGCCCGTGATGGGCAGGCTCCGCCACTCAGGGAACTGCTCGTCCACCAATGCGCGCACTGTCTCCGGTGACACCGTCAGCTGGTTGGCGTGCATCTTCACGCCGGGAGCATCCCGCGTCTCAGCCTTCTCCTGCAACGTGTTTTCGACCCCGTAAGGCGACTTCGGGCTGTGCTGCCAAGATCGAACAGGCTCGGAAGCGATCAGGACCCGGGTTGGGATCGTGTCCCTGTGGGGAGCGGCGTAGCCCGGCACGGCTACGTCTCCTCGGGCAGCGCCCGCTTGCCCGCTCCCATGAATGCCGACTACAACGCGGCCAAGGGTGCCATGCGCTTGGACCGGACGGGCGGTCGCATTCGAACTTTCTTCAGTCGCAAGGCCCGTCATGTTTTCCAGGGCATCCGTCAAGGATGTGGCGGGACAGAACTGTCAATTCGTGCAGGCCGCCGCGGCCTTCACCGAGCATCAGCATCACCAGCGTGAGGCGTTTAGTTGGCGCCGGTGGAGCTATGAGGCTCCACCGGCGCCGAGCTGTGATGCGCCCATCTACCAGCTAAGCGGTCGCCGCTCCCGTTGAAAGCGCGACAGGTACGGCATCCGCCGTCAGCTGATGGTGTGTCGGTAGGTGTGGGAGTAGGAGTCCCCGGCCTTAGGCGTCACGACGAGGGTGAACGTGGTCTGGCTTCTGCCGTCCGAGGGCACTCCGGCGGCGTCGACACCCACCTGCACCGTACAGGTGACTTCGTTCGTCTGCCCGGCGCGAAGGTGCACGTTATCGCACCCCTTCACGTGGCCGTACTGAGGCGTGACATTCGCGACAGCGCCGGCGAACTCGGTGCTGACCCATACGGTGAATGTCGCGGTATGAGGCTTGCCACGCTGAAGGGCGTCGGACAGCCCGTCGGAGTCGCCGAACTCGATGCCGAATCCGGTTCCGCTGACCGCCACGCTGGTTGGGCTGTTCGAGGCGCTGCTGTCGACGACCAGGTTGCCGGTGAAGCTCGTGCTGGCGGTCGGCTCGAACGCCACGGACACGCTGCAGGTTGCGGCGGAGGCCAACTGCCGGCCCTTGCACGTGTCGTCCGAGACGACGAAGCCCGAGGGCGCCTCGACCGAGTTGATCGTGATCGCGGACTGGCTGGTGTTGGTGAACTGCACCGTCTTGGAGTCGCTTCGCTCCCCGGTCCGCTGCTGTCCGAAGCCGAGTTCCGTGGAGTCGGCGGTCAGGGTGGGGACCGTATCCAGGACCAGGACAGGCTGGCCCTGGTACACCAGACGCCAGTCGGTGCGTGCGAATTCGGCCGGGTCGATGGTCTTGCGCTCCAGGACCCAGTCGATGATCTCGTCCCTCACCTCGGTCAGGGGGTTGAAGACGATCGGAGCGGTGGCGATGTGGGGCGCGTCGCCGCCGCCGTTCTGACGGTAGTTGTTGGTCGCCACCACGAACTCCTGAGCGGGGTCCAGGGGTTTCCCGGCGTAGGAGAGGTTGACGATCCGCTGCCCGGCGGGCTTCGAGATTTCGATGTCGTAGGACAGGCCCCGAACGACGTCGTAGTTGTAGGCAGGGCCGTTACCGGTCACGGTCCCCGGCTTGTAGGGGCCGGGCGTCGACACCTGCTTCATGAACTTCGCCGACCACTCCAGGAAGTCCTTCATCTGGGCGCCGTTCATCTTCACGCCGATCAGCGTGTTGTCGTAGACGTAGGCTCCCGCCATGTCACGGATTGTGACGTTCCCCTTGGGGATGACGGCCTTGGCGTCGAAAGGCGCGGCCAGAGACAGGACCGGGAGGTTCGCTTCGGGCGTGCCCGCCAGCCCCTTCTTCACGACCTCAGCCTGGACGTAGTTGATGAAGTCGAGCGCGGGCACGTCCTTGTAGTGGGCCTCCCGCATCGGCATCGTCTCAAGGGATTGCCCGATGACGCTGTTGACGTGGTCGATCACCTTCTGATGCGCCGCGCTCGCCAAGGCGACGATCTTCGGGTCGTCGGCCACGGTGCTCGACTGCAGCAGCTTGGACGACTTCGAGGCCACGCTCCACTGACCATTGACCTTCGTGAGATTGATGTCGATCTGACCGAGAACCTTGCCCCAGGAGCCCGCCTGGGTGAGGAGCACCTGCTTGCCCGTGGCCTTGTTGGTGACCAACTGCTGCGGGATCTCGCTGTGAGAATGCCCGGCGATGATCACATCGATACCGGGGACCTCCTGGGCGAGCAGCGTGGAGGCATTCTCGGGGAACGGGATCTGGTTGCCGTACGACGAACCCGTGCTGGTGCCGGAGTGGACCGAGGCGACGAGGATGTCCACGCCCTGATCGCGGATGATCGGGACGTACTTCTTCGCCTCTTCGACGATCCCGTTGAACCGGAGCCGCCCTTCGACGCTGGACTTGTCCCAGATGGCGGAGCCAGGTGTGGTCAGACCGAGGATGCCGACGCGGATCGGATCGTGCCCCTCGATCGACATCGTCTTGATGACGTAGGGGGTGAAAGCCGGCTCGCCGGTGTTCCAATCGTGGACGTTGGCGCCGAGCACCGGGAAGCTGACCTGCTTCTCGAACGCTCGCAGCGTCTCGATCCCGTAGTTGAACTCGTGGTTGCCCAGGGTCATGACGTCGTAGCCGATCGCGTTCATCGCCTGGGCCATCGGGTGAACCGTGCCCTTGGTGATCGGATCGGTCCTGGCGTAGTAGGTGCCCAGCGGCGTGCCCTGGAGCGTGTCGCCGTTGTCGAGCAGCAGCGTGTGGTCTCGCCCCTTCTCGGCCCTGACCTTTTCGATGAGGCTGGAGACCCTGGTCAGGCCACGCCCCGTGTCCACTTTATCCGCGTAGTAGTCCCAGTTGAAGAGGTGGGTATGTAGGTCGGTCGTGTTCATGACCGTGACTGAGACGCTGTCGTCGGCGGCCGGCTCGGCATGTGCGGCCGACAGTCCTACCGCGAGGAAGCCCGCTATCGCGAGGGTGACGATGCCTGCTCGTCCGCGAGAGCCAATCGAGATTCTTGGCACGCTGGACAGTCCTTCCTTTTCGGTTGACCCAAACTGCTCGCCAGCATAGGACCTATCTCGAACTCCGCGGTGAACATGAAATTACGCACAGCCCTCGGCGACCTGACCGCTTTAACGGCCCGGTCAAGGATTTTTATTTGACTTGTCGGAGTTACAAAATCGGACAGCGTGAAATAGTTTTCTGGAGATGCTCACTTGCTTGCCTCCTGCGTTTCGGTGCGAGCCGGCCGCTCAAGGATTCGGAAGGCAGGGTGGCGAGGGGCGATCTGGCGGAATTTCGCCAGCGGTGCCGTCGGCTCAAGCCCGAGATGCGGTCTCGCGCCGGGCGCGACGGCGAGGTAGCGACGCAGAATCTCAGCGCGACGCTCGGGTGGGACTTCCTCCAGCATGACCGGAATCTCGCGACCTTGACGCCAGAGAGCAGCCTTGCCGCCCGCGGTTTGGACGTTCCGTACCCAGTTCGCGTCCGGCCCGAGCATCGACACGAGGAACTCGGCACCTCGGTGCTCCGTGACCGCGACCGCGACCGAAGTGACGTTCCCGCTGCGGCGCCCTACCACCTTGAGAACGGCGGCATGGCGCGGTGACAGCAACCGGGACCTGTACACCAGGACGTCGAGACGGTTCACGAGCCGCATGAACGCGTTGGGCCGCCCGCCTCGATACATCGAGCGCTTGAGCGCCGCGACCCCGCGTATGACGGCGCGGCCGATGTTCCGAGGCCCCATACGCCTGGCGGTCATCGCGCCCTTCTCCACAACAGCACGACTGCTGCGAGACCGGGGACGCAAGGAAGGACCTGAAGCCAGCCCAGCAGCGGCGCAAGACCGACTTCACCGTTGTTGTCCTGGACAGTCACAGCCGCGATCGCGAGGCAGACCGCAGTCGCGAACATGCCGGTTGCCAACCAGCGGGCCCAGCCTTTGCCGGTGCGGACCGCCCAGACGGTGCCGAGCCAGCCGAGGAGTCCCAGCACCCCTACCGTGGACAGGATCACCGTGTACGCGGTGACGGCGGCGTTGATCTCCCCCGGCCCGTAAGCCGGGTAACCCTCCCGGACGTGGCCTGCCAGGACAGTCGTAGTGGCCTGGTCGATGAACGGGGAGAGGGTAGCGATCACCGTGAGCACGGCGCCGGCGTACATCACTGCGAGGGCTACCTGGTTGCCCGGTTTGCTTGCCAGCTTTGTCATGGCATGAGTCCTTCCATGCGAGACGGGTTGGTAACGGACGTGGAGGTATCAGGGCGCCGTCAGGCCCCGCGAGTGCCCGCAACAGCCGGGTCGAGATTGTCCGCTTGCCACACGTCGCTTTAGAGACAGTCACTATCAGTTGCAAGTGACCCTAGATCGCCTCTTATGGATAGTCAATGCCATCTGAGAGTGACTATCTGTAGCGTGTGACCTCCTGGTACTCTTGTTGCATGACCGGGCTTCGTGAGCGCTGGCGGCTCAAAGCCATGCGCACCATCCAGGAACGCGCTCTCGATCTGTTCGACGAGCGAGGGTTCGGCGCCGTCACGATCGAGGAGATCGCAGCCGCGGCCGAGGTCTCGCCGTCATCGGTGTACCGCTACTTCGGCACCAAGGAAGGACTCATCGTCGCTGATGAGTTCGACAACATGAGCCGAGAGATGCTCGAAGAAATCCTGGATCCCGGGGATCCGGTCGGCAGCTTGCTCCGGGCTGTCCGCGCGTACGAATCCGCACCGGAACCGGCACTCCGCTCCGAGGACGTGGAACGAGACTCGCGGGCCGCGAGAAGCCCGTGGCGCAGGGTCCGTTACTTCTTCACCGAACCATCGGTGCGTATGGCTGCCTGCGCCGCGCTCGACCGAGCAGGCCAACGGATCGCTCCGCTGATCGCGGCGACCGGAGAGCTGAGCGAAACGCAGGCGCGCGTGACCGCGAACGCCCTCGTTTTCGGCTACTTCGCCGCACTCGAGCAGTGGTACCTCGACGGCGGCGACCGTCCTATCGCCGACTACGTCGAGGAAGGCATGCGGCCGTTACGCAGGATCTGGTCGCCGTCCGACCGCGCACATCTCGCATGACAACTGCACGCACTCCGTGGAGATCCTGGGCGACGCGGCGTCAGGCGGTGCGCGCGACGGCGGGGATGCGACCGTGCGTGGCGAAACAGGTGGCCGGATCGATCAGGAATCGAGAAGCGCGGGTCACGGAGCCGCACCTAGCCTGGTCGTCATGGACATCACCATTCACACGAGCTTCCTCCCGCATGACGACCCGGACGCCTCCCTGGCTTTCTACCGCGACACCCTCGGCTTCGAGGTCCGCAGCGACGTCGGACAGGGCAAGATGCGCTGGATCACGGTCGGCCCCGTCGGCCAGCCCGGCACGTCCATTCTCCTGGCGCCGCCGGCCGCCGACCCTGGGGTCACCGAGGACGAGCGCCGCACCATCGCCGAGATGATGGCCAAGGGCACCTACGGCTGGATCCTGCTGGCCACCCGGGACCTCGATGGCACCTTCGAGAAGGTGCAGGCCGGCGACACCGAGGTCGTCCAGGAGCCGACCGAGCAGCCGTACGGCATCCGCGACTGCGCCTTCCGCGATCCCGCGGGCAACCTGGTCCGCATCCAGGAGCTTCGCTGAGCCGTTCGGTAATCGATGATGAAAGGAGTTCTCTCATGTGTCATCCCTCGTGGGGGCGCGCACGCGCCGAGGCGCAGCGCCTGAGCGACCTCGCGCGGCTGCGCCGCGTCCGCGACCGGATCGACCGGGAGTACGCGCAGCCACTGAACGTCGAGGCGCTCGCCCGCGGCGTGCACATGTCAGCCGGGCACCTCAGCCGCCAGTTCCGGCTGGCCTACGGCGAGTCGCCGTACTCGTACCTGATGACGCGGCGCATCGAGCGCGCGATGGCACTGCTGCGTGGTGGCGACCTCAGTGTCACCGAGGTCTGCTTCGCGGTCGGCTGCTCGTCGCTGGGCACCTTCAGCACCCGCTTCACCGAACTGGTCGGCATGCCGCCCAGCGCCTACCAGCGCCGGGCGGCGGGCGCTGCGTCGGGGATGCCGTCGTGTGTGACGAAACAGGTGACCAGACCGGTCAGGAATCGAGAAGCGCCGGTCGCCGAGCGGCAACCAGCGTGATGACGGGCGCGCCGCCACGTGGACTTGAGGAGAGGCTGCGGGACACTCGCGCGAGACTGGAGAGCGACGTCGATCTCTGGGTCGCGACGTCGGGCTCCTCGGGCGGCGTCCACCTCATCCCGCTCTCGTACCTCTGGGACGGGACCGCGTTCCTCATCTCGACGCCGCGTGCCTCGGTCACCGGCCGCAACCTGCTGGCGGACGGCCGGGTGCGACTCGGCCTCGGGCCGACGCGCGACGTCGTCGTCGTCGAGGGCACCGCCGAGCCGGTGGGCCTCGCCGACCTCGCCCCGGAGACGGGTGACGCGTTCGCGACCAAGACCGGTTTCGACCCGCGCGAGCTCGACGAGCCCTACCAGTACTTCCTGATCCGGCCGCGACGCATCCAGGCCTGGCGGGAGGCGAACGAGCTGCGGGGACGCGACCTCATGCGCGACGGCCGCTGGCTCGGCTGACCGCCACACGGGAACACACCCGCCCCACCCGGCGAGGCGCGGACAAGACGATCACCGGCGTGATCGACAGGCTGATTGAGAAGCGGGACGACAATGAGGACGGCTCAGCCGGGGTACTCGCCCCCGTCGGCTAATTGCACGGAAGATCAGGAACGCTCTAGGCGCGATCAGGGCCCGGGTCGGGAAACCATCCTGACCTGGGTCTTCATGATGAGAGCGGGTGACGGGAATCGAACCCGCGCTGTGTGCTTCCCCGCGGTGCGGTGGTCTCAGAGTTTGTACAGCTTGTTGAATGGTGTCGTGATTCGTTCCTGCCGCGATCCGAAATCGATGACCACGGCGACCTCGTCTTCCACACCGATGACGACGCCAAGGCCGTACCGATCGTGGGTCACCTGGTCGTTCACGCTGAAACGCTCGGCAGGCGGGGCGGGGGGCGGGGGTTTGAAGGGACTGGTGGACAGGTGACGGCGGGGCCCGCCGTTAGCTGGCTTCATCTCCTCCAGTATGTGCCGCCTTTGAGAACGCTCGCGACACAAGCTCGCCAAAATGATCAAGGCCCGGGCGAGGATTCGACTCGTCACCCTGTCTAATTGCACGCCAATTGCACGACGATCAGTCCGTGCCCTGGCCCTGGTCTGCTCGGCTTGTCCCGGGTCGATGGCGACGGGATGATCAGCTTCTACCTCAGCCCCCTACGGTCTTCAGCAGTTGGTCGTCGTGGCCAACTGGGTGTCCTCGCATTTGATTCGGGGGGAGGTCCGGTGGCTGTCCTCGGTCGCGCTGGCCCAGTCCTCGGCCTCGGCTAGCGCAACGTCCTGTCACTCTGACGAGAGCACGTCGAGAAGCGCGCGTGGCAAGATCGGGATAACGTGGCGCCCTCTGGAGGAGATCGACAATGTCGATGGACCCAGGCACCACCTTCAACCATCGCGCTGGCGTGGAAACGTTCTGCGAGAAGGAGGACGCGTGACAGTGGCACGAGTACTGGTGGTCGGTCTCGATCCCGCCAAGATCCAGGGCTGGGACCCGGACCCGGTCCAGGCGGCGATAGCACGCGGTCAGGCCCGTTTCGACGATCATGGTATCGAGGCCGACTGGTGCCTGGTGGCACTCGACGAGAACCCGGAAGGAGCGATCGTGGAGGCGCTGACCCGCAAAGACTACGTCTGCGTGGTGATCGGGGGCGGCCTCCGCAAGCACGAGCCGTTGCTCGAATTTTTCGAGAAGGTGATCAACCTGGTCCGGCAGCACGCGCCCGACGCAGCCATCGCCTTCAACAGCAGCCCCGAGGACTGCGCCGACGCAGCTCTGCGGTGGCTGCGCTAGCCCAGCAGGGCAGGTGCCTTGGCCAAGGCTTTCAAGGCTGGCCGACGAACGCGCTGGACGAACCCGCACGTGCGATGGCGGGCTCAGTGCCCTCTCGGCACGAGTAATTTCCTCGTTGAACCTGGCTCTTGGCCTGAAGCGCGTATCGCAACCTCGGTCGGCATTCCGCAAGCCATCGTTCCGGCGCTCCAGGAACACATCGCCACCTACGTCCAGGACGAGCCCGGCGCGCTGATGTTCCCCGGCGCGAAGGGCGGCCCTCTCCGGCGTAGCGGTTTCAACACGCGCACGCGGTGGGTCGACGTCGTCAAGGAGATGGGTCTCCCAGGTCTGCGCCTGTCGAGTCGGTCCGGGGCGCGGTTTTGGTGTTGCCACCAGCCCGTTTCCCCGGACCGCTCGCCGAACCCGCCGTACCGATCTCTCGGTAACGGGCTCTCCACGGTGTCTGCCGTCAGGCGGGGTTCGTGGTGGGCCATGGGATGAGATCTTGTTGCCCCGGTAGGTGTAACGGGAGACCGTCACCTTCTCGATCCGGAAGCACTCGATCCCGCCCGCTGCGATGCGCCACCGCCCGGCAGCGGCCGCGCTGACCACGGCGAGCGCCGCTCCCGCCCACATCACCGCGGAGATCGACACGCTGTCCACGACCCGGCCGCCGGCGAACGAGCCGAGCGCGATGGAGACGTTGAAGGCGCCGACAAAGAGCGCCGTGCCCATTTCGCCGCCGCCTGACCGCATGATCCAGAGCTGCAGGGTCACCCCCACGCCGCCGTAGCCCAAGCCCCACACCATGAGCACGATCAAGTCCAGAATGGTCCTTCCGCGGAGCTCCCCGAATCATCGACGCAACCGGGCTTCCGCTGACGGTTCTTGTCGTCAGTCGTGTTTGCGTGCTGTGAGGAGGAGGTATTCCCATTCCATCACCGCTTTTTCCTCACCTTGTAGATGGCCGCGGGCCAGTTCGGTGAGAGCGTGGTCCAGGGCGGAGACCCGGTCGGGGTCCCCGGCTATCCCTCGGTAGACGGCGATGGTCGGGCCGTAGTTGGCCTTGAAGTAGTCAAGGAACGCGCTGGGGTAAGCGAACCGGTCGATCGTGACCGTCTGCCGGCGCGCGATGACATCGGTGACCGCGTCCCCAAGCAGTGCACGGACGTGGCCCTCGCTGCCCCATAGCGGAGGGGGTTGCGCGCCGGGGGGAGGTGGGGACGCATACGGTTTCATCGCCGCGAGCATCTGACCGATGAACCCCTCCGGCGTCCAGTTGAGCAGGCCGATCGTGCCGCCCGGGCGGCAGACCCGGATCAGCTCGTTGGCGCCGGCCTGGTGGTTGGGAGAGAACATGACCCCGATACAGGACAAGACCGTGTCGAACTCGCCGTCGGCGTACGGCAGGGCCTCTGCGTCGGCCTGCCGCCACTCGACCTCTGCGCCGCGCTGCGCGGCCAAGGCCCGTCCGGCCTCCAGCAGTTCCGGGGTCAGGTCGCTGGCCACCACGCTCGCCCCGGCCAGCGCTGCGGGAATGGCGGCATTCCCGGACCCGGCGGCCACGTCCAACACCCGGTCCCCGCGTCCCACCCCGCAGGCCTCGACCAGGATCGCGCCCAGATTGGGGATGATCTCGGCGGCGACTGCGGGATAGTCACCCAGCGCCCACATGCCGCGATGCTTGGCCTTCAGGGCACGGTCGGCCTCTAGCGGGTCGCTCTGTAGGGTCATCGTACTGCTCCCTCATCGTGATCTGCGGTGGACTGGGATCGACGGTAAGGAAGGACGGATTCGCTATCTAGTACACGATCTGTACCGGCATCCGGCCGAGACCCGGTCGGCCATCGCTGGCGTTCATGGCGGCTGAATCTAGACTGCGGGCATGGGCTCCTCGTATCACCAGTTCTGTCCGGTCGCCAAGGCCGTTGAACTGCTCGACGAACGCTGGACGCTGCTCGTCATCCGGGAACTGGTGTGCGGGACCGAGCGTTTCAACGAGCTGCGTCGCGGTCTGCCGCGTATGTCCCCCACGCTGCTGTCCCGACGGCTGCACCAGCTCACACATGCCGGCATCGTGGAGAGGCACGCCAAGGACAACGATGTGCGATACGTTCTGACCCAGGCTGGCCACGAGCTGCGACCAGTGGTCGAGGCACTCGCCGCCTGGGGCATCCGCTGGATCGGAGAGCTGGGCGACGAGGACCTGGACCCGAAGCTGCTGCTGTGGGATATGCACCGCAACGTCGACCAGACCGCCGTTCCGGACGGGCGGACGGTCATCGAGTTTCGGTTCCCGGATGTGCCACCCAACAGTCGCCGCTGGTGGCTCGTGATCACATGTGACGAGGTAGACGTCTGCGACAAAGACCCTGGCCACGCCGTGACCGTGACGGTGACCGCCGGTGTGCGCAGCATGGTCGAGGTCTGGCGCGGCAACCTGAGCTGGTCGGATGCGCTGCGCCTCCACGCGGTCGAGGTGCAGGGTCCCGAAGCGCTACGCCGCGCCGTGCCCCGGTGGTTCACACTCCCCGAATGGGCCTCCGTGCCCCGGCCTGCCTAGTACGCGGGCGTCCGGCCTGTCAGGCCGCTTTCCTATCGTTAGGCTTCTGCCACGAGAGCCCTCGTCAGGGTCACACCATCGGCCCGTCCGCAGCAACCAAATCAGGCGGGATGGGAGCCGGAGGCCACGCACGGTCGAGTCCTGCAGGGCTGTGGGGTGCCGAAGCCGGAACGGCAGACTGAGCAGCAGTAGAAACGATCAGGGCCCGGGTCGGGAAACCATCCTGACCTGGGTCTTCATGATGAGAGCGGGTGACGGGAATCGAACCCGCGCTGTCAGCTTGGGAATCATCTACTGACCTTGCCGCCCTGAGCTGTGAAACCGGGGGTGCAGGTCAGGGCGGGTCGAGTCCCCGTGAGCCCCCCTGAGTCACCGTGGTTCCCCGCCTGTTCTGGCACGCATCTGGCACGCGATCAAGCTTCGGATCATGCGCGGACGCGCACGCTTCCCCGCCGGAGGCTGTCTTTTGTCGGTCCTGCCGTTAGGAGGTCGGGCGGTGCCATGGGTGGTCCTTGTAGCGGAGGACGTCGATCAGGTGCCGGCTGTACCCGCTGGCCTCCACAACCTCGTCGATCTTCTCTGTGCGGGAGTGGTGGGGTAGGAGCTGCTGCACGAGACTCGCGATCTCGGCGCGGATTTCTCGAAGTTCAAGAGCGATATACCGCTCTTCTTCGCCGAGTCTGCGGAGTTCGGCGTAGCGACCGTCTGGGGGTGGGGTGCTCTCGGCCATGTCGCCACTGTAGGCGGCGTATGCCGATGGCAATTGATGAGGGCGCGAGCCGGCGGCGGGCCGGTGGTCGGCGAGTGGGTTAGGTACGGCGGCGCGGCGCGCCGCCGCTTGATACCCATAAGGTCGCGGTCATGGACGCGGACCCGGCTGTCAAGCCCGGACAGAAGACCGTTGCGGTCAAGATCCTCGCTCCGGTCCAGCCCGTGCCCCCGGCCCCGATGCCGGGTCTGCCCTTCACGCCGGTCGAGTTCGACCAGGTCACCGTCACGCCGTACGTCAACGGCACCGGACGCCTCGCCTACTCGATCAAGGTCCGCGCGATGCGCGCTCCTCGCACCGGTACGGCTCCCGCCAAGAACACCGTCACCCCCGCAAAGGACGTCGCCTGATGGCACGCCGCAGAACCCACCGCATCAGCACCATCAGTCTGAACACCGGTCGCGGTGCCCGCGCGACCAATCACCCCTATCCGGCCCGTACGCCGGTCCTGGCGCTCGATTTCGGGGCCGTCTCGGTCCTGGTCACCACCTCGGCCGGCGACCTGGTGACCGCCGCCGACGTCGAGTTCGCCCGCCAGCTCGCCCACGAGGCCCATCAGTTCGCCCGGTCGGTCGAACGTTCCTTCCACGGCCTGGCCGACGGCAAGGGCATCGCGGCCTGACATGCAGCGGGGCCGCTGGAACTGGTACTTCCGGCGGCCCCTCATCTCCCCGGATGCATATCAAGAGAGGGCTCAAGCCTAATGTTCAAAAAACTGCCCGGCGACGAGGCCCGTAACCTCGTCTCCACCATGCGGCCCGGTGGCTGCCGGTCCAAGGCTCACAAGCCCGAACACCTCGGCTACGCGGGCCGTCGCGTCCTGGTCTCCCGAAAGTGGTCCGGCAAGACCCTCCGCGAACACAAACAGGATCGGCGGGCCTGGGTGATGGAAGCCCTCGGCCTCACCAACGAGCAGCCCGTCGACCGGTACGCCTGGCGGCCGGTGCTGGCCGGTGATCCCGACCTATTATCCCGTGCTCGTCACCTGCTCAACCAGATCGTCGAACGCCAGCGATGGCGCATGGCCATGCAGCAGGTAGAGGCGAGAGCGACGGGACAACGCCTACCGGCTGCGCTTCCAGCGGCATGGCGAGATGCGCACGCATCCCGAGATCTTCATCAGCCGCGCCGATGTCGAACGGGCGCTGTGGAAGATGGGTATGGGGGGCGGGCCGACTGCTCGCATGACCGGTGTTTCCGCGCCCTGGTGCTCCTGGCAACCTTCGCCAGTCTGCGATGGGGTGAGGTGAGTGCGCTACGCCGTACGGACGTCGACCTCGACGCGGGAACGGTGCGTACCCGGGCGGCCTATGTCGAGCGCTCGGCCGGCGGTCTGGTCCTCAGTCCGCCCAAGTCCAAGGCGGGCCAGCGCGTGGTCGGCATTCCCAAGAGCATTGTTTCGGCACTGTGCGAGCACATCGCCACCTATGTTCAGGACGAACCGGGCGCGTTGCTGTTTCCTGGGGCGAAGGGCGGCCCACTCCGGCGTAGCGGCTTCAACATGCGCACGCGGTGGGTCAACGTGGTCGGGGAGATGGGTCTCCCGGGTCTCCACTTCCATGATCTTCGGCACACGGGCAACATGCTCGCCGCCGAGTCCGGCGCGGGGCTCAAGGACCTGATGGCCCGGATGGGGCATGACAACGTGCGCGCCGCGATGATCTATCAGCACGCCGTACGGGGTGCCGACCGAGCGATCATGGACGCGATCGATCGGAAACTCGAAGAACATGAAGATCATGAGGATGGCGGCTCGACCGGAGCGGTGGTGCCTGCGGGATGACCAAGGTATCGAGAGCCGACCGCTCCTCTGGCTGGGTCATGAACGCAGCCAACGCCCATCCTTGTAGTCGGCAGGAATCTCGTCCCCCCATGGGTCGATCCCACGTTGCTCCAGCTCCTCGAACCAGCGATCACGCTGGGAAGCGGGCAGGCGGCTTCCGCACCAGGGACAGAAGGCGATGAGGGCGGCCGAAGTCCCGCCGTCGTGGATGATCAGGCCGTACTCCTGGAACCTGGCGTCGAACCCTACGAGAGCGTCCGGACAGTCGAAGGGATCCTCATGATCGTCGCAGTGCCACATCACCTGACTGGTCATCAACTCACAGCAGTGCTCGCTCATGAGGTAAGACTCTCGTGGAGAAGATCGGCGCGGTACTCGATTAAATCCTGAGGCGGTCCGTCATCAGGAGACGGGACTCCGGCAGAGGGTTGATGCGCTGGGTGACTGTCCTGGACGAGAGCCAATGGCCCGCTAATGGCCCGTGAAGATCAACCATCCCAGAAAACAATCAAGGCCCGAGTCGGGAATCCATCCCTGACCTGGGCCTTTGAAATGGAGCGGGTGACGGGAATCGAACCCGCGCTGTCAGCTTGGGAATCATCTACTGACCTTGCCGCCCTGAGCTGGGAAACCGGGGTGCAGGTCAAGGCTGGTCGAGTGACCGTGAGTCCCCGTAATTCACCGCTGATCGCCGTTCGTTCTGGCACAGATCTGGCACGTGACCCGGGTTCGGAAGTGTAAGACCGATCTTCCTGCGGCGCTCTACTGGCCTGCTCCCTGGGCTCCGCGCGACGCTGCCCTCGTCGCTTCCTAGGGGACAGGCGCCGAGTTCTGCTCCTGCCGGGCGAATGGTGGTTCGACGATAAGACTGGCAGTGGGGACTACGCCACCGCGAACGACATCGACCTGATCGGCACCCGAGCGGCGCCCAGATCACCGTCGCCGTGCTCACTCGCCGACCGCCCCGATGCCACCGCGAATCCGCGCCTGATGACCGAAGTTGCCGACCTAGGGGGCCAGCGGCTTCGATGAAACCCGTGTCCCGTCTATTCTCTGCGCCCGCATGCCGACATCGGCCGGTCCGTCGAGCGCTGGCCACCATCTTGGTGATCATGTTCCTCGGTCCGCTCGCGCTGACGGGCTGCACCCGATCGGACGAGCCGCCGTCGCTGCCGCCCGTCGGCGTCTACGAGCACGACGCAGCGGGCGAGAACTCGCAGGCCGAGCCGGCCCCGACCGACGGTACGGCAGGAGCTCTCACTCGGCCGTTGAGGGAGGCCGGTTGGTTCTGTGCGCAGGTCCGAGCCAATGCGGACGGCCGCGCCCTGTGGTGCCGGATCGGTCAGCGCGACGAGGCGGACACGGTCTATCCGCAGGTGGCGCAGTTCCTGCTCGACCGCGACGACCGGCTCGCCTGGGCGTGGTTCTGGTCCACCCAGGCGAAACATGAGGACGATCAGGTTGGCGCGGCCGCGGCACAGGCGCTGACCGCGAGCTGGCCTGACACCGGTGATCGCGTGCGGCAGGAGATCGACGACTTCCATCGCGATCTCCAGGCCCGTACGACGCGGCGGAGCGACGATATCCGCCGGGCGGGGTGGCGAGACACGCACGCGGACTACAGCTACGACAGGCTCAACGGACTGGTCGTCACCGCCCGGGACACCTCCGTGCGGCGCTGGCCGTTCGGCTCCGAGCACTACGCGACCACGATGAGCTCCGCTGTTGAGGATCTTCTGGCCGGTGGTTACAACTGCTTCTATCCACCCCAGCAGGACTGCAACCGCCCCCAGTCGAACGGCTACTTCCGTGTCCACCTCCGTGGTGATCAGATCGTCTCGGCCCAGTTCGGCATCGGCAGCCTGATCGAGTCGGGGCGGCAACGACACCTGCTCAGCCAGGAGTTCCCGCACGGCCTCACCTTTCTCACCGAGGCGGTCCGCCGTCCGGTCACGGAGCGTATCGAACAGTCCCGGCGATCCGGCACCGGCTTCGCCGGCATCGTGGCCGGAACGGTCGTGATCATCGACGCGCGTCGGGGCGCTGTCAACGAAGATGATCTGGTGGCGTACTTCGACATCCAGATCGGCGCACCGCTGGCCGCGACCTGGTGAAGACCGTGGAGATGATCAAGGCCTGCCTCAGGGTGATGGTTTTCTGGGAGTCGTGTTACTACGTTTTCGAGCTCGCAGCGCTTGATCACGCCTTCTTCGAGGCCGCTACCTGAGGAATCATCTCTCCTGGAGATCGTGTGTGCCCACGAGCTGCGGAACGCGGGAGGGGGGACTCGAACCAAATGCACATGCCTTCACGATGACCAAGAAGTTCCTCCTGGGCCAGGGGTGACCCAACGATGGCCACCCCACAGCCGCATGCGGATATGTGCATCCGGCGCACCACAACCATCAGCGTCTTCCTGGTCGCCGCAATCGCGGCGGTCGTCTCCTATCGGCACATGTACAACCTCGAGTGCGCACATGGTGAGACTTCCTGGACAGCCGCACTCCTGCCTCTCTCGGTAGACGGCATGATCGTCACGTCATCGATGTCGCTCTTGCAGGCAAGTCGAAATGGGTCACGGGGAGTCTGGCTCTCCTGGACCCTGCTGGCCGTGTGGCGCGAAAGCTCTGCTGGACGGCCGCAGCCCCACAGCCTTCGGCTGTCGTCGTCTGAGGCGGGTCTGTGTCCCCCGTTACCAAGGTCGACCAGGTTCGCCCGCAACACGCTGATTCGATTAACGGATCGGTGTCTGCCGAAACATGCGCTTCACACTGTGGACCTCGGGCCATAGGTTCGCAATATTCCCGCTGGCGGAAGATCGTTCGGGAACTCCGCAGGACTGTCGCATGAATGGCGTCAAGAACATTTGAGGAGGCCTCATGCCTATCGCCGTGTGCCAAAGGTGGCATGTCGGGTGACCGCGATCACGGTGAGCGGGCTGTCGAAATCGTTCGGCGGTGTCGTAGCGGTGGATGGCGTCTCGTTCACGGTCCCGAGCGGCGAGGTCGTTGCTCTGGCCGGGGAAAACGGCGCTGGAAAGTCCACGATCAAGAATATCATCGGCGGAACTCTGCGGCCTGACTCCGGTCTCGTCGATTTCGGTGACGCGGGAAACGTGGCCACGGTGCATCAGGAGACCAGCCTTTTTCCGGACTTGACGGTCGCCGAGAACATTCTCATTAGCCATCTCAGGTCGTCCCGTGTGGGCACGGTCCGGCCCGCGGCCTTGCGGCGCATCGCTTCCCCCCTGCTGCAGCGGGTCGGTGCCGGATTCGGGCCTGATGCCCTCGTGCGCGAACTCTCCGCTGGGCAGCGTCAGCTGGTGGAGATCGCCAAGGCCCTAGCCACCGAGCCCCGGGCCATCGTGTTCGACGAACCGACCGCCTCGCTCAATCTCGACGAACGCGAGATGATCATGCGAATTGTCGAGCAGCTGCGTGACGACGGGGTGGCCGTCCTCTACATCACCCACTATCTCGAGGAGATCTTCAGGCTCAGTCAGCGGATCGTGGTCATGCGGGACGGGCGGCTGGTGGCCGACCGGCCTACCGGCGATCTCGACCGCTCCACGCTCGAGGCGCTCATGGTGGGGCGCGAGCTCGCCCAGGGATACCCCGAGACCGCGAAGCCGCGGCAGGAGATCGCGCTGTCGGTTCGTGACCTGGGCGACGGTGCTCGGGTCGAGGGGGTCTCGTTCGACGTCGCCGAGGGCGAGATCTTCGGTCTGGCCGGGCTGATGGGGTCGGGCCGTACCGAGGTGGCCCGGGCGATCTTCGGGCTCGCGGGCAAGATCGGGCGGATCGAGGTGGCCGGACGGCTGCTGCGGCGCGGCGACGTCCGCGCTTCGATCGCCGCGGGAATCGCCTTCGTCACCGAGGACCGGCGGAACGAGGGCCTGTTCCTGGAACGGCCGATCCGCGAGAGCCTCTCGATCGTCGGCCTCGGCTCGGTATGCCGGCCGTTCGGACGGCTCGACCATGCAGCCGAACGCCGTCTCACCAAGGACCTTGCGACTGCGGTGGCTCTGACGGCCCGCAGCGGGCTGGAGGCGGACGGCGGATCACTGAGCGGCGGCAACCAGCAGAAGGTCGTGCTGGCCAAATGGCTCAGCGGACAACCCCGACTGATCATCCTGGACGACCCCACTCGCGGCATCGACGTCGGCGCCAAGGCCGAGATTTACCGGCTCCTGGCCGATCTCGCGCGCGCTGGAACGGCTGTCCTGCTGATCAGTTCCGAGATGGAGGAAGTGCTCGGACTGGCTCATCGCGTCGGCGTCATGCACGACGGCCAGCTGGCCGGAATCCTCGACCGGCGGAGCGCGACCCAGGAGGCCGTCATCCGCCTGGCGACGGGAGGCACTCGATGAGATCCGCCTACCAATGGTGTGCACGTGCTCTGCGCCGGCAGCCGCTTCTCCTTGTGTGGCTGGTCCTCGTGCTCGCCCTGTCCGGCCTCTACGACGAGTTCGGCACAGTGGCGAACTTCCGCAACATCGCCATCCAGGCGAGCCCCTTGATCATCGCCGCCGTCGGGGCGACCTTCGTGATCATGACCGGGGGGATCGACCTGTCCGTCGGGTCGATGCTGTTCCTGGCGGCCGCGATCGAGTCCAGCCGGGCGCTCGCCTCGGCGCCCGCCGGCGTGGTGTTCGCCGCCATCGCCGCGACCGGGCTGCTGATGGGCCTGGTCAACGGGATGGCGATCGCGCTGACCAGGGTTCCCGCCCTCATCGTCACCCTCGCCTCGATGCAGGTCTTCCGGGGAGCTGGCGGCCACATCACCGGTCAGCAGAACATCGATCTCCCCGCGCACCTGCGGGGCATCGGCACCGGCAGCCTCCTCGGCGTTCCCGCTCCGGTCCTGCTCGCCGCCGTGACGGCGTTGGGCGGAGTGCTGGTGTTCGGCCGGACCGTGTTCGGCCGGTACCTCCAGGCAGTCGGCTCCAACCGGGCTGCGGCCCTCAACGCCGGGCTGCCCGTCCGGGCGGTGACGATCGGCGCATACGCGCTCGCGGGCGTGCTGGCGGCGCTCGCCTCGCTCACCCAGACCGCGCGGCTGGGAGCCGTCCAGCCGTCCATCGGTGATGGCTACGAGCTCACCGTGATCACAGCGGTGGTGCTCGGCGGAACCAGTCTGTTCGGCGGACGGGGCAGCATCACCGGCACCGTCCTGGGCGCCCTCGTCCTCACCACCGCCCAGACCGGGCTGGTGTTCTCCGGGGCCTCGCCCTACGTCTTCGACATCGTCCGCGGCGGCGTCCTGCTCGTCGCGGTCATCGCCGCCGCAATCCGGTGGCGGACCCTGGCTCAAGCCTTGCGGCCGGCCGCTGCGTCATAAGGAAGGACACCCCCCAATGCAAGTCCCCACCCTCATCCGATACACGGCCGCCCTCGCGGCGTCGGCTCTGGTGCTCGCCGGTTGTGGTTCGCCTCAGAAGGAGTCCGGCTCGGACGGCTCCGGCGAGAAGGTCACGATCGGCGTGAGTTTCGATCTGCTCAACAGCATCCGCCAAGCCGAGAAATCGGCGATCGAGAAGGCGGCCACCGAGGCCGGATACGAGGTCGTCTTCAACGTCGCCGACAAGGACCCGCAGAAGCAGGCCTCCCAGATCCAGGACCTGATCCAGACACGCAAGGTCAACGCGCTGATCGTGATCGCCCAGGATGGCCAGCAGATCGCCTCCTCCGTCAGCCTGGCCAAGGCCCGCAACGTCCCGTTCATCGCCATCGATCGGGCCGTTGCCGACCAGCAGAACATCACGTTCCAGATCACCGGCGACCCGGTCGCCGACGGCAAGCTGGCTGCCTCCGAGTTCGTCGACGCGGGCAAGACCAAGCCGCTGAAGGTACTGGAGCTGGTGGGCGCGCTCACCGACCAGAACGCGATCGGCCGCAGGGACGGGTTCAATGAGGCCCTGAAGGGCGACCCCAACGTCACCGTCGTCAGCCAGGTCCCCACCAACTGGGATCCGGCCCAGGCCCTCGACGGCACCTCCAACGCGCTCCAGAAGAACCCTGACATCAACGCGATCTTCGTTCCGTCGGACTTCCTGCTGCCGTCCGTTCAGTCCGCGCTGGAGGCGGCCGGGCGCCTGGCCCCGATCGAGGATCCTAAGCACGTGTTCCTGGTGACCATCGACGGCGACCAGAACGGCTGCAAGGCCATGAAGGACAAGATCCTCGACGCCGATATCGCCACTCCGGTCGACGACTTCGGCAAGCAGGCCACCTCGGCGATCACCACCACGCTGGGAGGCCAGAGCGTCAGCCCCAAATCGGTCCAGACGAAGGGCCTCAGCCTCGACCAGGCCAACTTCGCCGCGACCAGCTCGCAGGTGTGGGGCTGTGTCGTCGCCTGAATCCGTCTGCGGCGAGGGCGCCGCCAAGGCGTCCTCCGCCGCGTCCTCCGCCGCGTCCTCCGCCGCGCCCCCCGCCCGGTCCACCAAGCCCGCGTCGTGGCTGCGCGATCCGGCCTGCCGTCCCGGCTGGCTCACCGACCTGTCGATGCTGCCCGCGCTGGTCGTCCTCGTCGCGGTCTTGAGTGTCCTCACCGACGGGATGCTGACCCCCTCCAACATCATCAATGTGTGCAGCCAGTCTGCGGTCGTCGCGATCGCGGCGATCGGCGCGACGTTCGTCATCCTGACGGGCGGCATCGACCTGTCCACCGGCAGCGTGATCGGCGCCAGCGGGGTCTCCGCGGCCTGGATGATCACCAGCACCGGCAGCGTCCCGGCGGGCGTCGCGGCGGGCCTGCTCACCGGGACCGTGATCGGCCTGGTCATCGGGACTGTCGTGGTCAAGATGCCCGTCGTCCCGTTCGCTGTGACCCTCGCCGCGCTCTACGTTGTGAGCGGAGCCACCACGCTCCTCAGCCACGGCAGGACGATCGCTCCGGTCCCCGCCGGATTCATCGAGTTCAGCATCGACGGCCCCGGCGGCGTCCCGTACTCGGTGTGGCTGGCCGTCGTGCTGTACGCCGTCGCGCAGACCGTCCTGACACGCACCGCGTGGGGGCGGCGCGTCCTGCACGTCGGGGCCAACGTCGAGGTCGCGCGGATCAGCGGCGTCCATGTCGCCCGGACCAAGGCGAGCGTCTACGCGGTGGCGGGGCTGTTCTCGGCGATCGCCGGAATCGTCCTGACGTCCGGGCTCGCGGGGGCGGGCGCCAGCATGGGCGGCCCGCTGCTGCTGAACATCGTGGGCGCCGTCGTCCTTGGTGGCACCAGCCTGTTCGGCGGACGCGGCAGCCTGCTGCGCACAGCTGTCGGAGTACTCTTCCTCGGATTTCTCTCCAACGGAATGAGCCTGCTCGGGCTGGCCTCTTTCGACCAGCAGATTGTCACCGGAGCCGTCATCTTCATCGCTGCGTCCGCCGACGGACTCGGCCGGTGGCTGAGACGTAGATCCTGAAACTTCAGCGGCAATTCGTTCAACGGATCGGCGAGTCCCGAAAATCGCGATCGACGCGTCTGGGAAGCGCCGATACGTTCATTTCCAACCGATTAATGGCGCGCTACGGGCCAATGAAAAAAGCGTCCGCAATTTGCGCGCCAGAGCGGAAAGGAATTCCATGCCGCGCCCCCACGCCACCCCACCCAACCTCTTCCGCCGCGCGCTGGCCTGGCTGCTGGCCGCACTGATCTCCCTGCTGCTGGCGCCGCTCATGGCGGTGTCCGGCGCGTCGCCGGCCGCCGCCGACCCGGTCCTGGACCCCAGCCAGTTCAAGGGCGTGCACTGGTCGCGCCTGGGTGACAACTTCACCTTCGACCGGCTCGTCCTGCAGGGCCTGTCGGCCAGCGACGACTATAACGCCACCCGGAGCAAGGCCGACGCCATGTTCGCCGCGTTCCAGAGCGCCCTGGGCGCCAACACCGTCCGGCTGCCGATCAATCCCGCCACCACTGCCTGGAACACATACAACGGCGTCATCGACGCCGCGACGGCCAGGGGCTTCAAGGTCATCCTCAGCTACTGGGTGGAGGACGGCAGCAACAAGGTCGTCAACAGCTACCTGAACACCTGGAACCAGATGTGGGACACCCTCACCGCCAGGTATCGGGGCAATCCCCTGATCTACTTCGACCCGATCAACGAGCCCATCGGCTTCACCACTCCCCAGTGGCTGGACTTCGCGGCTAACTGGATCGCCCGCCAGACCGCGAACGGCTTCCCCAGGGAGCGAATGTTCATCGAGGGCGCCCAGGCTGACGGCGGCGGCTGGGGAACCGACCTGCGGCCGCTGTGCAACGATTCCCGCTTCAACGGCGTCTACCTCGCGATGCACCGGTATGCCTTCCCCTACCCGGCGCGGACCTACACCGAGTGGGTCAACGACATCAAGACCTACATGGGCAACTGCTCGTCCCGCACTGTCATCGAGGAGTTCGGCGCCGACGCCGACAACGGCATCGACTACTCCGCCACCCCCAGCGCGACGACCCCCAAGGAGGTCGCCTTCCTGCGAGCCATCACCGACGTCATCCGCGAGTACCGCCTGGGCGCGATCTGGTGCCACGGCATCGGCGGCCGGACCACCAGCCCCGACCACGACTCGCTGAACATCCTGCGGCTCTACAGCGCGTTCGCCGGTGGCGCCCAGAACCTGCCGCTGTGGATGCCTAACCACACAGCCGTCGACCGGCTGAAATACGCCTGGGGCGGATCCGGCTCCAGCACGAGCCAGCTGCGCACTCCCTGGTACAACAAGTGCCTCGACATCCCGGGCATCTCGCACAACAACGACGTACAGCTTCAGGTGTGGGACTGTTGGAACGGCGACAACCAGCGGTGGACCAGGACTGCCGGCAACACGCTCACGGTCTACAACGGAACGAAATGCCTGGACGCCTACGGCTTCGGCAAGACCAACGGCACCAAGGTGGTCATCCATGACTGCCTGGGCAACGCTAACCAGAAGTGGCTGTTCTTCTCTGACGGGACGATCCGCGGTGTCGACTCCAAACTCTGCTTGGACGCCGACCTGTACAGCACCACGAACGTCCAGCTGTGGTCGTGCGGTAATGGGACCAACCAGAAGTGGCAGCAGGTCCTCTGACGAGGAGTGATGCCCGGGCCGGTCGCGGACTTCGCGACCGGCCCTTCGCGTTCAGTACGCGGCTTTGAAGTTCTGGCGCTGGCGTCCCAGGCCGTCGATTTCCAGCTCGACGACGTCGCCGGCGCGCAGATAGGGCAGGCCGGGGCTGCCGAGCGCGACGCCCGCGGGGGTGCCGGTGTTGATGACGTCGCCGGGGTTGAGGACCATGAACTGGCTGAGGTACCAGACCAGGTATGCCACATCGAAGATCATGTCGGCGGTGGTGCCGTCCTGGCGCAACCGTCCGTTGACCCGCAGCCGCAGGTCCAGCTTCTGCGGGTCGGGGACCTCGTCGGCGGTGAGGATCCACGGGCCGAGCGGATTGAAGGTCTCGCAGTTCTTGCCTTTGTCCCACTGGCCGCCCCGCTCCAACTGGAACTCGCGCTCGCTGACGTCGTTGCTGATCGTGTAACCGGCGACGCACGCCAGGGCCGACTCGGGGCCGTCCAGGTAGCGGGCCTTCGCCCCGATGACGACGGCGAGCTCCACCTCCCAGTCGGTCTTGCGCGAGCCGCGCGGGATCAGCACGTCGTCGTCCGGGCCGACCACGGTGTCGGGGGCCTTGAGAAAGACGATCGGCTCGGCAGGCGGAGCCGCCCCGGTCTCCTCGGCATGGTCCCGGTAGTTCAGCCCGATGCAGACAATCTTTCCCACGCCCGCCAGCGGCGGCCCGAACCGCTCCAGGCGGGTGACGACCGGCAGCGAGTCCAGGCCGAGCCCAGACTCCGGCCGCGTCAGCACATCCGGCGTCATGTCCCCGGCGACCGGAGTGAGGTCGCGCCAGCGTCCGTCGGCGCCGCACACGATTGGTTTTTCCGCGCCGGGACTGCCGTGCCGTGCGAATTTCATGCTCTTGCCTTTCTCGGGCCGGGATGGTTTCGCCACACTAGCTGCAGAAATTCGTTCCCCGTCGACTTTTATTCGGCGGCACCATTCGGACTCTGCCTCTGGCCTGCGACTATTTGCAGGACGGATGGCGCCGTTTCGTTACTCGCGCTTCATCCGGAACTACTGTCCGATCTAGGGTGGTGTGCATGACCACCTCTGAATCCCTATCGAGCCTATTTAAGATTGACTTGCTCAGTGCGCTGGACCGTGCATGACCGCACAACCGCCCCCCGACATCGCCGTCCCTTTGGTTCCGCTAGAGGGCGTGGATGACGTAGGGCTCGTCCGCAAGCACCTCAGCGCCGGGACGCCCGTCCGGGTCGACGGGGGCATCGTCGCCGCGATCGACGACGTCCCGGCGGGCCACAAGGTCGCGGTGCGCGCCATCGCCGAGGGCGCGCTCGTGCGCAAGTACGGCGAGGCCATCGGCATCGCGCTGCGCGACATCGCGCCCGGCTCCCACGTGCACCTGCACAACCTCGGGGTCGGGCCGCAGAGCCTCGGTCTGGCCACGGCACCTGCCGAGCCACCCATCTGGACTTCTCCGGCCGCACCGACCCGCGACCACTTCCTCGGCTACCGCAGACCCGATGGCCGGGCCGCGACCCGCAACTACCTCGCGGTCCTTCCGACGGTGAACTGCTCCTCGACGGTCGCTCGGATGATCGCGCAGGCCGCCAACGCTCAGATCAATGTGGAGGGTCTGGACGGCGTCATCGCCCTCCCTCACGACCAGGGCTGCGGCATGGCCGAAGGCACCGCGGGAGACGACATCCTGCGCCGCACCTTGCGCGGCTACGCCGGGCACGCAAACCTCGCTGGCGCGGTGATGGTCAGCCTGGGCTGCGAGATCAACCAGCCGGAGCACGTCCTGAGCGACGGCCCGGCCGTCGAGACGCTCTCCATCCAGGACCTCGGCGGGACGGCCGCCACCGTCAACGCCGCGCTGGCCGCCCTCCAGGCGATGGCGTCGCGCCTGGCCGGCCTGCGGCGCGAACCCATCCCGGTCAGTGAACTGACCCTGGGGCTGCAGTGCGGCGGCAGCGACGCCTACTCGGGCCTAACCGCCAACCCGACCCTGGGCGTCGCGGCCGACCTGCTGGTGGCCGCGGGCGGCAAGGTCATCCTCGGTGAGACCCCCGAGATCTACGGTGCCGAGCACGTGCTGCGCGCGCGGGCCGCCACACCAGCGGTCGGCCAGCGGATCGACGACCTCATCGCCTGGTGGCAGGCCTACACGGCGAGCAACAACGCGGAACTGGACAACAACCCGTCCAAGGGTAACCGCGACGGCGGCATCACGACCATCTGGGAGAAGTCGCTGGGCGCCGTGCTGAAGGGCGGCACGAGCCCGCTCAACGCCGTCGTCGCCTACGCCGATCCGGTCACCGCCGCGGGACTGACGTTCATGGACACCCCGGGATACGACCCGGTCTCGGCGACAGGCATGGTCGCCGGCGGCGCCAACCTGCTGGCGTTCACCACCGGGCGGGGATCGGTCTTCGGGTCGCGCCCCACCCCCTGCCTCAAGATCAGCACCACCACCCGGCTGTTCGAGCATATGCGCGCCGACATGGACTTCGACGCCGGCCCGGCGATGTCCCGGGACGATCAGGTCCGCCATGGAATCCTGCTGTTCGAGGCGCTGGTGGACATGGCGTCGGGCACCCCGAGCAAGTCCGAGGCGATCGGATTCGGAACCGAGGAGATCGTGCCGTGGCGGATGGGGGCCGTCATATGACGTCAGTGTTCTGGGATGGCCGTGCCACGCTGGGCGAGGGGCCGCTGTGGGACGCGCGGACCGGCACCCTCTACTGGGTGGACATCGTCGAGGGAACGGTCTTCGCCCAAGCCGTCGACGCCGCGCAGCCGGCCCGGATCGACGTCCAGGCCCAGATCGGCTGCCTCGGCCTCACCGACGATCCGCACGTGCTCATCGCCGGCATGCGCACCGGGTGGCATCTCCTGGATCTGCGGACCGGGGGCCGCACCTTCCTAGCCGACCCCGAGGCGGACCGTCCGGCCTGCCGTTTCAACGACGGATCGGTCGACCCCGCCGGGCGGTTCTGGACCGGGTCGCTGGAGGATGGCGAGACCCGACCGGAGGGCCGGCTCTATCGGCTGGACGGCGACGGCACCCACACGACGGTCGATGAGGGCTTCTACTGCTCCAACGGCATCGACTGGTCGCCGGACGGCCGGTGGATGTACTTCGTGGACTCCCGAGCTGACCTCATCTACCGGTACGCCTTCGACGCGGAGACCGGGGAGACCACCGCCCGCCAAATCTTCGCCGACACCTCCTCACTGCCCGGCATTCCCGACGGCCTGCGCGTGGACTCCCGAGGCGACGTCTGGTGCGCCTTCTGGGACGGAGCACACGTGACCCGCTTCACGTCCGACGGCGCCGCGGTCGAGCGGGTGCCGGTCCCGGTCCTGCGCCCGACGAGTGTCGCCTTCGGCGGGCCTGGGCTCCAGACGATGTACATCACCTCGGCCTACCTCGGCCTCACCCCCTCCCAGCTGGAGGAGTGGCCGCTGTCGGGCGCGGTGCTGGAGCGCGACGCCCAGACGCCCGGACGACCCACCACCCCCTTCCGCCTTACCCGAGAGGCCACCGCATGAGATTCAGCGACAAGGTCGCCGTCGTCACTGGCGCCGACTCCGGCATCGGCCGCGCGACAGCGGTCCGGCTGCTGAGCGAGGGCGCCACCGTCGTGGCGGTCGACATCAATCACACCCAGCCTTGGGCGGAGGCGGGAGACAAGCGGCTCCACCAGCTCGCCCTGGACGTCGCCGAACCGGACGCCGCCGAGCGGCTGGAGGAGTACCTGCGCGGGGAGTTCGAACGGGTCGACGTGCTGGCCAACGTCGCCGGGATCCTGCACATCGCCCCCTTCCTCCAGGTCACCCGGGCCCACTGGGACCGCGTCCTCGCAGTGAACCTGACCGGAGTGTTCTTCCTCAGCCAGGCCGTCGCCCGCATCATGGTCGACAACGCCACGCCCGGCCGCATCGTCAACGTATCTTCCGTCCACGCGGTGGTTTCCGAACCGAACGCCGCGCCCTACACCGCGACCAAGGGCGGCCTGGAGGCCATGACCCGCACGATGGCCTCGGAACTGGCCCCCCACGGCATCACCGTTAACTGCGTGCGGCCGGGCGCCACCCGCACGGCGATGAGCGAGTCGATCTACACCCCCGAGATCGTCAGCTCCCTGAAGGCGAAGATCCCTCTAGGAAAGATCGCGCCGCCCGAATGGGTGGCGTCCGCCATCGCCTACCTCGCCTCCGAGGAGGCGTGCTACACCACCGGCGCCTGCCTGGACGTCGACGGCGGATACGCCATGGACGGCTCGCTGCCTGGGACGGCGTACTCATGAGCGCCGTCGCCGTGGTGACCGGCGCCGCCTCCGGCATCGGCCGCGCCACAGCCCTGCGCCTGGCCCGCGAGGGCTACGAGATCGCGATGATGGACCTCGACGACACCTGCCTCGCCGAGACCGCCGCCCTGATCGGGGAAGCTGGCGGCCTGGCCCGCCCCTTCACTGTCGACCTGTGCGATCCGCTGGCCGTCGGGGCGGTCACCAGGGAGATCGCGGTCACCGTCGGCGCCCCGGAGGTACTGGTGAACGTCGCCGGGATCGGGCTGGCCGCGACAGTCCTGGAGACGAGCGACGCGGACTGGAACCGCGTCATGGCGGTCAACCTGACCGGGCCGTTCCTCACCATCCGGGCGATCCTTCCGCTGATGCTCGACCGCGGCAGCGGCGTCATCGTCAACATCGCCTCTGTGGGCGGCCAGGTCGGGCTCGCCAGCCGGGCCGCCTACTGCGCGTCCAAGGCCGGGCTGGTCGGCCTCACGCGCGCGGTCGCCGTCGACCACGCCCGCGAGGGGATCCGCTGCGTGGCGGTCTGCCCCGGGACCGTGGAGACCGAATGGATCAGCAAGATCCTCTCCAACGCCCCCGATCCGGCGGCGGCCCGCGCGGCGATGGCGGCACGGCAGCTGGACGGGCGCATGGGATCGCCCGAGGAGGTCGCGGCCATGATCGCCTTCCTCGCCGGACCCGAGGGCAGGTTCGTCAACGGGGCCGCACTTGTCCTCGACGGCGGAATGACGGCGGCATGAGGACCCTCTCCGATACCAAGGCGATCTCCGCCGACCTGAGCAAGATCGTGGGGCCGGTCAACGTGGAAGTCCGCCCGGCGGCCCTGGTGCCCTACCGGACGGACGCCACGTTCGGCTTCGCCGACTGGCCGACCGCGGTCGTCAGGCCGGGCTCGGCAAAGGAGGTGTCACGGATCCTGGCGTGGGCGAACGAACGCTCAATCCCGGTCGTCCCGCACGGCGCCGGCAGCAGCCTCGCCGCCGGGGCCGTCCCGGTCCAGGGCGGGATCAAGAAGACCTTCGACCCGGCGGGCATCCTCAACCCCGGGAAGGTCACGCAATGATCGATGTCTTCGACGCCGACGACCTCGGCACCTGCATCTCGTGCGGCTTCTGCCTGCCCTCCTGCCCGACCTACAAGCTGACGGGTGACGAGTCGTCCTCGCCGCGCGGCCGCATCGGCCTCCAGGACTCCTGCCACCTGCGCAACGGGCTGGGCGTCAGCGAGGCGCCCCGGCGCGTGATCAGCGCGCTCGGAGACCACATCGAGGTGCCCGGCGCGGCCGACTGCTGCGACGCGGCAGGCACCTACTCCTTGCTCAGACGCCGCGACAGCCGACGAGTTCTGGCCCCAAAGATGGTGGAATTAGCCAGCCTTAAACTAGATTTCTTGGTCGTGGTAAACCCTGGCTGCCAGCGTCAGCCGACTACGGAGGTACGCCGGGCTCGGCTCCGCACGCGCGTACTCCATCTGGCCGAACTCGTCGAGATGGCCCGGACGGGATCACGATGAGCGGCCCACCGGCAGAGGAACCCGCAGTGGAGATCGTCGATCTCGCCCCGCGCGATCCCCGGGACGCCATGTCGCTCCAGACCGCGTGGCTGCGCAGCTTCCTCGCCGTGGCCGACAAGGGCGGGTTCGGCGCGGCCACCCTCGTGCTGCATCTGTCGCAGTCGCGGGTCAGCGCGCACATCGCCGCACTGGAACACGCCCTCGGCGTGACCCTTTTCGACCGCAAGGCACGCCCCATCTGCACGACCGAGGCGGGTGAGCTGTTCCGCGGCCACGCCCTGAACGCCCTCCTTGAGCTCCAGCGCGGCGTCGAGGCGGCCCGCAGCACGCTCGACAACTTCGTCGCCCACGTCAAGATCGGCAGCTATCCGAGCGTCAGCTCCACCTACCTGCCCTCGGTCCTACGGGCCCTGACGGCGAAGTACCCGGGCATCACCATCGAGCTTCACGAGGGAACCGCCTCGACGCTGGAGGAGATGGTCGTTAGCGGCGCCGTCGACCTGGCGTTCCGGCCCCTGCTCCCGAAGATGCACGAAACGACGCTCTGCCACCGGACGATCTGGCGCGAGGACATCGTCGCCGTCATGCGCGAGCAAGATCCCCTCACCCACAAGGCCTCGCTCAGCGTCGCCGACATCCTGGAGCGCCCACTGATCGGCAACCCGGCCGGAAGCGAGGAGGAAGGCGGCGGATTCGACCTCCGCAACACGCTCGGCGAGGACGCGGCACGAGCCGACATCGCCTACCTCACCGACCAGCCGGCTACCCTGGTCGCGCTCGTCCGCTCGGCCTTCGGCATCGGCATAATCAACCACCTCGCCCTGGAGACCACCAGCACCGAAGGCCTCGCGACCCGCACCATTGACTCCCCGACCGCCCATCGAGAAGTCGCCCTCTTCTGGACCAGGCGCCGCTCGGATGCCGCCGTCGTCAAGGCCTTCCTGGACGCCCAGGAACAAGCCAAACTCCCCCCCGGCGTCCAGCCCATCAGCAGCCGGTGAACCGCCGGCTAGGTTAAGGTCAGTGGTTGTGTAAATCGGGCGGGTTTGGCCGTGCAGCTCGGCCTCATTGATTTGCGCTCCCGCGGCGCCCTCTACGCGGAGCAGCTGGTCGAGTGTCGCTGCCAGAGCCGGGCCGTCACCTCGTGCGGGCTCGACCTCGACCTTCGCCACGGGTTGAACGGCTGTCATCCAGCCTGAGCCGCGGACCCAATTCTCCGGCCACTGGTGGTCGCAGGCCTCAACCGCCAGCTTGAACGTCACGGCCGCAGCCTTCTGATCGAAGGACTCCGACTGCCAGGTGCCTGTCCTGCTACCGCCGAGGCGCCAGTGGATGCGATAGGTCTTGGTCTTACCGTCCTTCTGGACGCGGGTCTCCATTCGTGCCACACAGTAAGTTTCAGCTGGTCAGCGGCCCGGCCCAAGGAAATCGGGAAGATCATTCAATGGGCGGTGAGCCAACGGTGAGCCCACAGAGATCAACAACCGGAGTAGCAATCAAGGGATTGCCTGGTCAGAGGCTATAGAAGGGTGGAGCGGGTGACGGGAATCGAACCCGCGCTGTCAGCTTGGGAATCATCTACTGATCTTTGGGGCCTGAGCTGGGAAAACAGGGGAGCAGGTCGGGGCCGGTCGAGTGACCGTGAGTCCCCGTGAGTGACCGCGGTTCTCCGCTTGTTCTGGCACGCATCTGGCACACGATCAAGGTCCTGGCCTCTTCTCTGCCGTGATCACGTCAGGCGCGATCAACAGCTTGCAGTACCTGGAGACTAGGGACAGAGTGAACTGCATGATCGAGGTCGACGGTCCTTTTTGCCGTGTGAGCGAGTCCGGTTTCGAGATGCTGATCCCTCGATGGGAAGGGCATGAACCTGAGACCGCCGAGGAGGCCGATGCGACGATCACCTTCCCCGACGGCTCCCGGCGATATGCGACTTTCATGACCCTGGACGTAGTCAGACAGATCATGGACAAGAATGCGCGCACGGGTGAGTCTCTCGGCGGCCGGTACTTCTGGTGCTCGGACTTGATCATCGTTAGGGATGTCGGGCTCGAAAGCATGGTGGCGGCGATCCGCGACCTGATCTCCTCGGGAGATATTGAAGGAGCCTGTGGTCTCCTCGACCCTCTTGATGAGGACGAGGAGGAGACCGATATTCAGAAAGAGCTGAGGTGAACTTCAGTACCGTTGGAGCGGGTGACGGGAATCGAACCCGCGCTGTCAGCTTGGGAAGTCTCTATCGCACCTGGCCGCTGAGCTGGCGAAACGCTGACCTGCGGGGGAGCGGGTCGAGTGCCCGTGATTCCCCCTTGATCACCCTCCTGACGGACACGCAACGGGCACAACGTCAGTACGCCTGCCCGGAACTGCATCAGCAGTTCCGGGCAGGCCGCTCTGATCAGCCACACATGGACCAACCCGCCGATGCTCTAGGCAGGGGCCTGTGAAACATGAAGGCCTCGGACGACCGCGTCGAGCGCGTCCTTCGTCGACTCCGACGTGGTGACCCTGAGCACCACCCCGTGATCCGCCACCCACATCATGTCTGTGCCGTCCCCGGAGACCACCGGATCGGTGGCCTTCTTGGGCTCGACGGGATTCCGCATGACATTCAGGGCAAGGATGTCCAGAGCATCGCTCATCTCGCGCTGTGGATGGTAGACGGACACCTGCACCATTCGATCACCGTCGCCTCGCCAGCGAAGCGCCGTTCCGCTCAGGTCAGCGGCCGTTGCGGGTACGGCTTCCGGCTGGCTGAGGCCATCAGGCAGGTAACGTACTTCAACCCCATCGACCTTGAGGGCAGGGGGGCCTGCGGCGGCGATTTTAGCGGGCTGTGAGGTGACGACATAGGCCGAGCCTGCCGCCACCGCGACGAGTACGGCCGCGACCGTGGCAACCAGTTTGGGGCGGGCTACTCTTCGCCGAGGCGCTATCGGAGCGGTTTCCTCTGCCAGCATCTGGGGCTCGGGCTGTGACAATCGTTCTCCTTATTACAACGAGGATCAACAGTAACGCAGATGCGGATTCGTGAAGATCGAAGTTGGCGCGGCCGAACCTCTGGCGCTTCAAAATTTTGATCTGGAATCGCTCTGATCTACGACTGTGGCCAACCCCGATATTCAGTGAGTCAGGGTGAGGAACGAACCCTGACTCGTCGATCGCCCCTAGCCAGAGCGGACTTCAGTCACGATGAGGCGATCGTCATTGTCGATATCTAGTCCCAGAAGATGAGTGACGATTCTGTCCCGGGACGTGCACGACGGGTGATCTAAGAGGTGGCGTGGACGTTCGGGGCCGGCGAGGGCGAAAATACTTCCCGCAGCGTGAGACCTGAGGTCACAGCGCCCCGGGGGGGCCGGGCAGGGCGATCTCGAAGAAGCCCTGCGCTCTATACGTGGCGAGCTTCCTGGCCTTGCCGGTCCTGACGTTCAGCGCGTAGGCGGTCATGGTCCGGTACGGCGAGTCGATTATCGCGGGCTCGTCGTCTGGCACCTTGGACGCTGGTCTGCACCGCACGGACATGGTTAGAGCCGTGACCTCCTCGGTGCTGAGCCAGGTGCGCAGCGAGATCTGGGAGACATCAGGGGGCAGCCCGCTGATGACGGTCGTCTTCCGCTTCTTGCCGGTGAGCGTGTCCATCAGGGCGAGGTTGCCCTGACGGCATGGCCTCTCGGCGGTGCTGCGGTTCTCGATCACCGCGACGGTCTTCCCATCGGGGGCGAGCGGGCTGAAGAAGTAGTGCACTGGCAGGATGACCGACGTGGAGTCGCCCCTTGAAGAGCTCGGCCACAGGTTCGAGATCGTCCGCAGCTGTGATCTGGGCGAGTATTCCGCGAGCGTGATGGTGGCGCCGTCCTGTGACAGGCCGATGGGGACCCCACGGTTCGGCAACTCGCGGACGACCCCGTCGCGCATATCGATGAGCAGCGCGGGGTCCTTGAAGTCTGGGACCTTGCTGAAGGCCACGAACCGCCCATCGTCCGACAGCATCAAACGCGAGATGCTTCCCAGCAGGGACTTCGGCACCTTGCTCGCAGCCGTCGTCTTCTGGCCCGAGGCCAGGTCGCGGACCTGGAAGGTGCCTTCCTTGGCGCTGTAGTAGGCAATCTTCTGGCCGTCCCGACTAATTGCCAGCGGGCTGTCGCGCAGGCCGGTACGGCCGGGGGCGAGGCTGGGAAGCGCCTCCGGCACGTGGTAGGTCTTGCCGCTCCGGGTGACCACCCGCCAGCCTCCGTCCCGGCAGCCCGACGGTGCCTTCCCGCTGTCCGGCTTGCAGAAGGTCTTGTACGCGTGGCTCAGCGGCCCCACCCCGCGCGCCGGCAGGTCGTCTTTGGAAGCGGCTTCCTGCGGCCCGTCCGGCAGCAGCCGGATGGTGGCCGTCGTACCAAGAGCGATGGCCACGACCATGGCCGCCGAGAGGAGCGAGATCACGGTACGCCGCCTGCGATCATGCGTCGCGATCGTGCGTTCGGCCAGGTCCACCTGTGGAGAGTCGTCGGCCAGGTCGACGAGCGCGTTCCGTAGCCAAGTCATCGGTAGGCCTCCTCGGTTTCCAGGTCGGAGAGCTTCGGCGCCAGTTCGGGCGCCAGTTCGCGTAAGCGGGCCAGCGCGTAGTGGGCCTGGCTCTTCACCGTCCCGATTGAGCAGTTCAGCAGCTCGGCTGTCTCACGTTCGGTCCTGTCCTCGTAGTAGCGCAGTACGATCACCGCCCGCTGCCGGGGCGGTAGCCGCATGAGAGCCTGGCGCATGACAAGCCGCACGATGGTGGAGTCCTCGCCCGAGTACGGCCGGTCAGGCGGGTCGGCGGTCGGGAGCTCGGTCCTGACCCGGCGCCGCCGCCACGAGATGTGCTGATTCAGCAGCGCCTTACGCGCGTACGCCTCGGGGCGCTCGACACGTGACAGCTTGGACCAGCGTCCGAGCACTTTGAGCAGGACGCTCTGCAACAGGTCCTCGGCCTGGTGGGCGTCTCCCGTGAGCAGGTAGGCGGTGCGCATCAGCGCCTGCTGATGGCCGGCGACGAACCCGCGAAAGCTGTCATTGCGGTTCAATGCGACTCCTCTCAACCGTTACTGACGCCGGTGACATGTCGAAAGGTTCGGTCCCGCCCGGCTAGAACTTCGGGTTGCGTTCGAGCACACCGGTCGGCACAGCCCGATACCGCTGCAAGGCAACGGCTATATCCACCAGGGCCAATCCAGCCTCACACGGGGTTTTCGGTGTAACTCCTGATCAAGGAGATACACCTGGTGAGTACTGTGATTCAGGCATGCTGCCGGGCCGGTGCAAGGGCAAGGCACACAAGGCCGAACACCTCGGCTACGCGGGCCGTCGCGTCCTGGTCTCGCGCAAGTGGTCCAACAAGACCCTCCGCGAACACAAGGCCGACCGCCGGGCCTGGGTCCTCGACATGCTCGGCCTGCCAGACGACACCGTATGGCCCGGATAGGGCATGACAACGTGCGTGCCGCGACGATCTACCAGCACACCGTACGGGGTGCCGATCGGGCGATCACGGACGCGATCGACAGGATGTTGGAAAAGCGAGACGACGGCGATGTCGATGAGATGCCCGCAGGATGATCACGGAGCTAATGGCCCGAGAAGATCGAACAGTCTTGGAAACGGCTAAGGCCCGGGTCGGGAATCCATCCCTGGCCTCGACCTGGACCATCTGGACGGCACGGTCGTCTTGACCGCCGACGCGCTCCACACCCAGCGCAAGCTCGCCGCCTTCGTCGTCGAGACCAAGGGCTGGCACTACCTGTTGCCCGTGGCCCGCAACCAGCCCCTGCTGTTCACCCGCCTGGATGCCCTGGCCTGGAAAGACGTCCCGATCGCCCACACCCAGACCGGCCGCGGACACGGCCGCATCGAAAAGCGCACCATCCAGATGCCGCCCGCACCCGAGAACATCACCTTCCCGCACGTCGCGCAGGTGTTCCTGATCGAACGTGAGGTCTATGACCTGGAGGGGAACTCACCTCGGCGATCGCCGCACTCGGCATCACCAGTCTGACCGCCGACCAGGTCACCGCAGCCCAACTTGCCACACTGGTCAGATCACACTGGTCCAGTGAAACCAGTCACTACGTGCGTGACGTCTCCTACGGCGAGGACGCCAGCACCATCCGCACCGGCACCGGACCCGCCGTCATGGCCGCACTGCGCAGCTTCGCCATCGGCGCCCTCCACCTGGCCGGCTTCCCCAACATCGCCGCAGGCCAACGCTGGTCACACAGCGACTACGCCAACCCACTCAGCATCCTCGATCTCAAAATGTGAGAACGCCGGAACCGTGCGAGCCCGCTCCCCTCATGGGGTAATTGCGTGTCCGAGGGGGGACCGCAACCAATTGCACATGTCCCCGATTACCCAGTCGGTGCTGCGTGCGTGGCTGAACTTGGTGGCCCACGTCCCCGGGAGAGTATCGAGGAGAAGGCCTGGCGCGATGTCCCCAGGACTTGGCGTCGGGCACTGCTTGGATAAAAATGATTGTTCCCAGCGCAGACACGCCTGACGTGGTGGGTGGATCGGTGTGGTCGCACGACGTGGATGGCGAGCTGTGCCTGCACGGCGCGGACGCGCGGCGGTTGCGGCCAGCGCGGCTGCTGCTGTTGTTTTCGGGGCTGGCCGCGCTGACGTTGAACGCCGCCGAGCCGGATCGGCAGGGTGCCCGAGGGTTACGGCTCCTCGCCGTGAGCGCGTCGGCGGCCTTCGTCGAAGAATTCGTAGATGGCTTCGGTGTGCGGCAGTTGGGTGAGTGGGCGGGCGGCGCCGAAGGAGATGTTCCAGAACTGGCCGGTTCGTGGTTGCCCGGGGCCGACGTAGGCGTACGGCTCGGGTATGTGCCTGTCACCCGGCGAGACGCCGTAGTTGACCTCGTCCAGGGTGACGCCGATGTCGAAATGCTCCGGCCAGAGCACCGGCGTCATGCCGGGAGCAAGCCTGCGCAGGGCCGCATCACCGTCGCCGAAGGCGCGGGCGATCACCATTGCCGCCTGCGGATCGACATGTACGCGGTCGTCGGCCGTGACCCCGGAGCCCTCGGAGTACAGGCCCTCGGGGGCGCCGGCTACGATCCCGGCGGCAGCCGCGAGTTCGGCGTAGGTCACCCCGGTCAGCTTCCCGAGCGGTCGGCCGCTGGTGAGCAGCAGGTCTCCGTTGACGGCCACGTCGGGGTGCTTGGTGGTGGCGAAGCCGCCGGGGACGGCCCGGAGCCTGATGGTGCCGCTTTGGCGGTACTGCGGTCCGGCCAGTACGAGTTCAGCCACTCCATGCAGGCTCTGCCTGGTCAGGACCAGTGTCGTCATGTCCACCGGCGTCTCCTCCCACGTCGTGTAACCCCGAAAACCCTGCCATGTACGGTCGAGTACCTCGCGCTCTGTGGGGGACTGCTAGGGCTGGGCCAGCTGCCAGAGGGCTGCTGAGGACCACAGGATTGCGATGAGGGTGAACAGGGTGCCGCCGGCGAGTGGCAGCGCCCAGGCGGGTAGGCGCCGGCTGCGGACGAGGAGTACTTTCGCGGCGAATGCGCCGTAGAAGAAGCAGCCCGCGAGGGAGTGCAGGGCGACCCGGGTGCTGTGCGTCTGTACTCCGTAGGCGGTGATGCAGTGGTAGGCGATGGGTAGGGAGAGCGCGAACAGCACGGCTCCGCCGATGCGGTGGGCGAGGGGTACCGGGCGGGGGGCGGCGCCGGCGCCGGGTAGCCGTCGGTACATCCACAGCGCCAGTATGAGCTGGTAGAGGGCCAGGCCCAGCAGGGCGGTGCCGACTTGCGCCTTCAGGAGGTTCGCGTCGTTGCCGCGGAGCCCGAACAGGCTGCTGGCGTAGTCCGGCGCGTGTATCCGGCCGAACGCGTACAGGGCCACCGTCACGGCGAGGGCGAGGGCGGCGGCTGCCGTCAGCCGCAGCCCGGCCGGGCGGGGTGGTGACATCCTGTGGTCTGCTCCCACGTTCCTCCGATCCCTGCGTGTTCTCGGCTGTCGGCGCCGCCGCAACAGCCCGCTCAACGTAGTTCAACTAGTTATGTCCCGCCTTCGCGGTGTCCCCGGCGTCAATCTCCCGAAAACCGGGGAATGCCAGGTTTTGCTGTGCTCTGAAATTCGCGGGATTATGTTACTGAGAAATACTTGGGGTTATTGCCCCGCCGGGTTTCGTCGCCCGTCAATTTATGCGTAGGCGCCGACGGTGCGATCCAGCCAGCCGCAGGTGGCCTCTATTCGGTACCAGAAACTCGCGCGGGATACCAGTTCACCCGCCCTTGACATCCGGCGGCAAGATCGACAGCGGCACGCGCCACGAGTATCGACATGCGGCGTGACCAGTATGGATGATTATTCGGCACCCGTGAGGCCCTTCGCCGGCTTGCGCATGGCCAGCCGCCAGGCCGCGAGCAGTAGGGTGACGGCGAAAGCGCCGCCGGCCTGGAGCAGGAACGCCGTGCCGATGATGTGGATGTGCCGGTAGCCGCCGTTGAGGTAGAGGTCGGCGTGGATGTAGCCGCTGACGGCGATGGCGGCGGCCGTGCTCAGGCGGGCGGCGAGGGCCGCGGACGCCTTCATGTCAGCTTGTGATTGGTGACGGCCAGGCCGCCTACGCCCTTACGGTAGGTGACAGTGCGGATGCCCAGTGCGTCCTTGAGTCGGCCGGCTGGTACCACCTGCGGGAGGGGTCCCGGCCCGATGCCCGGTTTGGGCAGCGGGTAGGCGGTGGTGGTGGCGCTGTGAAAGGTGACGTTGCCTTCGGTCTTGGTGAACAGCTGGTGCACGTGGCCGTTCAGGCAGGTCACAGAGGAGAAGCGGCGTAGCAGGCCTAGGACCTTGATGGCGTCATCGGTGCCCCAGCCCCAGGCCGGGTACATGGCGAACAGCGGGATATGGCTGAACACCACGATGGGAGTGTCAGCCGATAGACCGGTGACGTCTTTGCGGACGAAGTCGATCTGGTCGGTGCCAAGGTGCCCGAGTTGCTCCATGTGCAGGGTGTTGACCAGAGCGATGAAGTGGACGCCATGGGTGTCGAAGCTGTACCAGCCGTCGCCGAGGGTGTTTGCACCGAATCGCTGCCGGTACGCATGTCCGGCGTCGCCGATCGAGTCGTGTTCCCCGGGCACCGTGAAGACGCGACCGGTACGCAGGCCGGTCAACATCTGCTTGACCTGGTCGAACTGGCCCGGGGTGGACAGGTGGGTGAGGTCGCCGCTGTGCATGACGAAGTCGGGCTGGAAGCCCAGGCTGTTGACCTGATTGAGCGCTTCGACGAACGTTCGGTTCACGTCGGTGTTGGCGGCGCCGGTGAAGCCGATGTGGCTGTCGGAAATCTGCACGAACCGCAGCGCGCCAGAGTCGGCGGCGGCCTGTGCGGCGGCGCTGTCCTGGCTGCCTGCGATGCTGCTGATTACTTGGCCGTCGGCCACCGTCAAGACCACGGCGGAGCCGAACCAGCCGGCGTGACGCAGCAGTTGGCGGCGAGACATCCCGTGTTCCGGCGTCGGCTCGGCTCCACGCGGATCGATAGGGCCGGTCACTGGGTCACCGTCACAGTGGCGGTCATGAACGGGTGGATGCTGCACAGGTACTTGTAGGTGCCCGGCGTGGTGAACTTGTAGGGGTAGCGGGCACCGGACGCCAGCGCGGCGGAGCGGAGCGGACCCTGGCCCTGGCTCGTCACGGTGTGCGGTTCAGGGTCCTGGTTGATCCAGGTCACCGTAGTGCCTGCCTTGACGGTCAGCGCAGCGGGATGGAAGGCGAAATTCTTGATCGTCACGGAGTTCGGGCCCACCGGCGTGGCCGGCGCGCTGCTTGTGGGTGCGGCTGTGGCCGTGTTGGGCATCTCCGGGATAGATGCCGAGCCGGTGCCGCCGGGCCTGCCGGGCAGGCTCTGGCCGGCGCCCGGGGTGATCCCGGCGGACGCCGGGCCGCGGTGCGGCGAGCCGCCGCAAGCGGTGACCAGACCAAATGCGCCGATCAGAGCAAGTGCGCCGATCAGGGCCGGTAGGCGCGGTATGCGGGGATGAATACCGTGACTCATACTCATGTCCCTCTCGATGGCTGGAGTGCCGATCCATTCAGCGCGAATCGGCATCGACACTGTGAGATAGCACGCCGGGTTACCCACGGAACTGGTGGCCGGTATGGAGCAGGAATGGGGTGACGTTGCCCCAGTGGGTGAACTCCGGTGCCTTGAAGTCCGGATGGGTCGGCCGGTAGTCGCCGGGTTTGCCGGTGGTGGTGTAGGGCGGGGTGGCGTCCGCGCCGTCGTGCGCGCGCAAGGCGAGGATGTCGCGGGCGCCTGGGCACCGGCCTGGATGCCCGCCTGTTTAACGGGGCCGCGGGATGCCAGGCAAGGTCGGCGGCCAACTGGTGGTCCAGGTTGGTCTTCTGCGCCGGGTACATGATCCTTCTCCTGATCAAGTTTGGAAGAAAGGTGACAGGCCGCTCTGGCACGTCCACCAGCGCAGACCGTGGCTGGGACTCGACTGCGCCGACGTGCTGAAACCCGATCCAGAGCGTTTTTACCCTGAACTGACCGAAGCAACGTGAAACCACTGGATGTGCGACGTTGCCACTCATATCGCCGGAGATGGATGCATAGTTAAACTATTTCCTCAGTTATGTCCCACCTTCGCGGTATCCCCGGCGTTAATCTCCCGAAACCGCGGAATGCTAGGTTTTGCTGTGCTCTGAAATTCGCGGGGATATTTTACTGAGAAATACCTGGGGTTATCGCCCCGCTGGGTTTCCTCGCCCGTCAATTCATGCGTATCGAAACGGCTCGCTTCCGTAGGTGCTGACCGAGAACACGCTTGTGCCAACCGCCGCGTCTTCCTCACGCCGTCGACGGTTACGTCCGGCACGGCCCCGGCGTTCTCGGATGGTGAGACACCAGGTGCGGCGGTGCAGATCACGAGTTGATCGCTGAGAGCGTGTCAGCAGGGCAAAACAGCACGAGGCCCCGCTAAACAGGTGATTCTCTACGTCATCTGTCCCTGCGGAGCCTCGTTGTTCGTCAATCCTGCCATCCTGATCGGCCTGGCCCTGGACGGCAAGGCCGTTCGTGGCGCGGCCGGCCCGGACGGCCGCTGCGTGCACCTGCTCTCCGCGATGCTCCACACCGCCCGCGCGACGCTGGCCATGCGCGCCGTCGACCGCAAGACCAACGAAATCACCCAAGCCGTGCCGCTGCTGAGCAACCTCGACCTGGACCATCTGGACGGCACGGTCGTCTTGACCGCCGACGCGCTCCACAGCCAGCGCAAGCTCGCCGCCTTCGCCATCGGCGCCCTCCACCTGGTCGGCTTCCCCAACATCGCCGCAGGCCAACGCTGGTCACACAGCGACTACGCCAACCCACTCAGCATCCTCGATCTCAAAATGTGAGAACGCCGGAACCGTGCGGGAGCACGGTCGAGAATCGATTTCGTTCTGAAGGGCGAGCGTATTGTCATTGAAACAAAGATGACGCGAAGGACGCTCAGCAAGAAGGATGTGGCCGAAGAGCTCATCGTAGACATCGAGCGATATAAGGGACACCCGGACTATGGGGCTCTCGTTGCTTTGGTCTATGACCCAGAGCAACGCATCGATAATCCTCGCGGATTCGAACGCGATTTAACACGCAAGCACGATGGTCTTATGGCTTATATATACGTGATTCAATGAAAAACGACTCGGCGTATCTATAATTCAAAGCGACGGGCAACCCTCTTAATCTTCAAGCAGATGAACGCCGTCGTGGTGGCGGATGGCTGGCGCTTGGTTGTGGTGCATGGCGTCGAGAACGCGGATGGCGAATGCCTCGGATGCGAGTTCCTGGACCTGGTCCGCGGTGACCCAGCGGAACGCGCGGGCCTCGTTGGTTTCGGTGAGGTGGCCGCCGATGACCTTGCAGCGGAAGACCGGGGCGACGATGCCGCGTGTCATGTTCTTGTAGACGCCGGTCAGGGTGACGGGCTCGACGTGCAGGCCGGTCTTTTCGTGGATATCTCGGAGGAGGCCGGTGGTGATGTCCTCGTCGCGTTCGAGGACGCCGCCGGGTGCTTCCCCGTGGCCGTTGTCTCGGCGTTGGGTGAGGAGCGCGCGGCCTTGGTCGTGGCCGAGCTGCCGTTTCCGGATCTGGACCCGACCAGCGATCGGGCCGTCTTCCGGCAGATCGCCGATCACGTCAGGCATGCGATCGAGCGGGGCACTCTGGCCGAAGGTGACAAGGTGCCCTCGGAAGCTCGGCTCATGCAACACTACGGCGTCGCGCGGATGACCATTCGCAACGCGCTCCAGGTCCTCCAGGGCGAAGGGCTGACGGTCGCCGAGCACGGGCGCGGAGTCTTCGTCCGTTCTCATCCTCCGGTGCGCCGGCTGGCCTCCGACCGGTTCGCCCGTCGCCATCGTGAGCAGGGCAAGGCCGCGTTCATCGCGGAGACCGAGGGTGCGGGCGGGAAGCCGACCGTCGACTCCATCAAGATCACTGAAGAGCGGCCCTCTGCGGACGTCGCCGAACTGCTCGGGATCGGCTCGGAAGATCATGTGATCGTCCGGTCGCGCCGGTACCTGATCAACGGTCAGCCGGTGGAGACGGCCGTGTCGTACATCCCAGCGGAGATCGCGCGGGATACGCGGATCGCGCAGCCGGACAGTGGTCCGGGCGGGATCTACGCTCGGCTGGAGGGGTTGGGGTTAAGGCCCGGGTTGGAATCATGTTCCTGACCTGGGCCTTTGAACTTGGAGCGGGTGACGGGAATCGAACCCGCGCTGTCAGCTTGGGAAACATCGACCGATCTTGGGGCACTGACCTGCGGAAACGAACGTCCAGCGTACAAGCGTGAGATGGGACGCCCCCGACTCTCAATGACCGCGCCTGACCGACCGTTCTGACACGCATCTGGCACGCTCCTGTGGCGAACCTTCTGATCGGGAGGTCCCCAAATGATCTCTACGACGGCTCGGGATGGCTCGGCCCGACGGTCCGGAAGTCCCGGTCAGAGGCTGTCGAGGAACTCCACGAGCAGGCGGTTGACGTCGTCGGGGCGTTCCTGCTGGATCCAGTGGCCGCAGTCCAGGAGGTGACTGCCGGTGAGGTTGGGGAGCGTTTGCGGATAGGCGTCTATGGCGTCGGAGAGCCACATGGTGGAGGCGTCACGGGTGCCGCCAAGGAAGAGGGACGGCTGCTTGATCGGGGAGCCCGCGTACGTAGCCAGGTCCTCCCAGTCGCGGTCCATGTTGCGGTAGCGGTTGAGGGCACCGGTGAAGCCCGTGCGCTCGAACTCGGCGGCGTAGAAGTCGAGGTCGTCCTGCGTCAGCCAGGACGGCAGCGCGCCGGTAGGGAAACGCTCGCGCAGTGTGCCGCCCTGGGCGATGAAGTGCGGGTCTGAGGCGTCCGCCGCAGCCATCGTGTCCGCCGATAGGGCGCTGTAAAACCCAGCGAGCCAGCCGCGCACGTTGGGCTCGATCTCGGCCTCGGCTCGTCCGGGGCGCTGGAAGTAGGAGACATAGAACTCTTGCCCGCCGCCCATTCCCGCGAACACTTCGCTTGGCCGAGGCCCGCCGGGCGGGGTGTAAGGGACGCTCAACAATCCGACCGCACGAAACACCTCGGGCTCGACGAGTGCGGACTGCGCTGCGATCGTCGCCCCCCAGTCGTGGCCGATGATCACAGCGGAGCTTTCACCGAGTGCCCGGACCACCGACACGTTGTCACTGATCAAGTCGAGCATCCGGTACGCGGCGGGGTCCTGAGGCTTGGACGAACGCCCGTAGCCCCGTACGTCGAGCGCGACGGCCCGGTAACCGGCTGCCGCCAGCACGGGAAGCTGCCGCCGCCAGGAATACCACGACTCGGGGAAACCATGGACGAGCAGCACCAGCGGGCCGCTGCCCTGCTCTACGACGTGAATCCGCTCCGCGCCCGCTTCCAAGATCCGGTGCTTCGCCGTCATTGTCCCCCCTTGACCAGGACTCGTTGATTGTCCTGACCATAGGATCGAGGGAGGTCAGGGCCCAAGTTCTGTTGCCATTCCAGCAAAAGGACACATCAACCCGACCTTCGGCGGCTGCATGCTCACGGAGATCACGTCCCGCCAGATCCGCGTCTGGCACACGGGCCTGACCAAGCACGGTCTCGGCGCATCGACGAGGGCTCGGCGGGTGTGCTCGTGCCGAGCGCCTGAGGAGCAAGATCACTTGTTCTGGCACGACGGTGAGAATCAGCCCAGAAAACAATCAATGCCCGGGTCGGGAATCATCCTCTGACCTGGGCCTTCATGATGAGAGCGGGTGACGGGAATCGAACCCGCGCTGTCAGCTTGGGAAGTCTTTCAAGATCATGCTGTCTGAGCTGGGGAAAGGCTCACCTGGGCGTATGCCAGTCGAGTGACCATGACTTCCCGTGATACCCCGCTGGTCGCCGACCGAACGGGCACGCAACGGGCACGCACCTTCTGACGATCTGTAGGTCCCCGAACAACCTCCAGAACCGTTCAGAGCTGTTCGCCCTGCTGCTCATCGGGACTGCGGCTATTCAGGTCCGTCCGAATCAGTTCATGATCGTCCGTCCGGGCGGCTCCCAGGATGGCTCCCGAAAGGTTCGCCGGATCACCTGCATGCAAACGGTGGGCAGAGTTGATCGCGTGAGGGATCATGAGCCGGAAAGTCGCCGCCACCTTCCATCGGACGGTTTGGAGACCGGAGTGAATGCCCTACCAGGAGCCCGGCAAGTGGATCCACGCGGCAACACCCGCTGGAGAACGCCCGCGATCGTACTTGCCGCGCTCCTAGCCGTCTCCCTGGTCGTCGCGGGACTCGTGTGGAAGCGTGAGCACGACAGGGCGACGGCTCAGGAGCGCGCCGCACTGGCTCATGGGCTCGCGCTCCACGCCGCGGAACTACGCGACGCCGCCCCTGGCACGGCTCGGGACCTCGGCCTGGCCGCAGTCAAGATCCACCCTGACGGGCAGACCCGGGCGGGGCTGATCGACACGCTGGTCGGGGAGCGCAGCAGCGAGCTCACACCGGACGCCTCCAGCGAAGTGGCGCTGAGCGGCGATGGACGGATCGCCCTGACCGGTGACGACGACGAGGTGAGCGTATGGGACCTCACGACCTGGCTTGACCCAAAGATCATCGAGAAGTCCGATCGGATCGCCGTGTTGAAGGGCCACAAGGAGGACGTGGGCGCGGTGGCGCTGTCCTTCGACGGGCGGACCGCGCTGACCGGCGACGACGACGGCACCACGATCATGTGGGATCTCACCGATCCGGCCAAGCCGGTCCGGATGGCCGTGGTGGTGAACGAGAGGGACACCGAGTACGCCAATAGCGTCCTGGCCGTGGCATTGTCGCGCGACGGCCGTACGGCGCTGATCGCCGGCCTCGGCGGCGACGTGACCGTGTGGGATCTGACCGACCGGTCTCGTCCGGCGCGCCTGTCGATGACAGCGCACGCCTCATCCATTGACGACCTCGGACTCAGCGCGGACGGCCGGAGCGCCGTCATCGTGGACAACGATGGGGCGGTGACGGTCTGGGACCTCTCCGACCCCTCGCATCCGGTCAAGTCGGCCGACCTGACCCTGCCCGCGAAGTCCGCGGTGGCGACGGCGATGAGCGCGGACGGGCGTGTCGTCCTCGTCGGGAACGCGCATCGGGCCGAACTCTGGAACCTCGATGACCGGTCGCGTCCGGTTCGCACGGCTGCGTTTGATGTGCCCCTCGCTGACATGTATGACATGGCCTCGGCCCCCGATGGGAAGACCGCCCTGCTCGCCGGACCGGGCGATTCCGGGATCCTCTGGGACCTCTCCGACCCATCCAGGCCGGCAAGGCTGGCCGCGTTGAAGGGATACACGCGGGAGATCGATTCCGTGGCTCTCGGCGCCGATGGCGGCGTCGCCCTGGCGGCCGGCCCCGGCGGGGTTTCCCTGTGGGATCTCCGGGGGCTCGCCGAAGTCGTCGCCGATCCGGAGGGGGCCGCTTGCCGCGGTCACACCAGCGCGGCGATCAGCAAGGCAGACTGGGCCCGCTACACGGGCAGCACGGACTGGTCGGACTACGGGGAAGAGGACTGGGGCGCCCTTGCCGTTTGCCTCATCAGTCCGGGCTCTACATGATTCTCTGTCGGCTAGAGCCGGTGACCTCGTCTTCCTTGCGCGGTGCGCACGCCTCACCCTCCTGATCTTCCCGTCTGCCTCGACCCACCGCGAAGCGGCAGCGGGCCAGCGACGGAGGGGCAAGCCCGCCTTCGCGTGTACGCGAGCCGGTCACCGTTCCTCGATCATTGGATGCCAACAGCCACAGTGGCTTCAACACCCGGACGCGCTGGGTGGATGTGGTCAAGGAGATGGGCGGCCCGGGTCTTCACTTCCATGACCTTCGTCACACTGGCAACATGCTGGCGGCCGAGTCCGGTGCGGGGCTCAAGGACTTGATGGCCCGGATGGGGGCACGACAACGTGCGGGCGGCCATGATCTATCAGCACGCGGTACGCGGGGCGGACAGGGCGATCACGGACGCTATCGAGCGGCAGATCAATCGGACGTGATGAGGATGACGGCTCGGCGGGGTCGGTGGGCTGATCACGAACTAATGGCCCGCTAATGGCCCGCGAAGATCAATCAGCTCAGGAAACAATCAAGGCCCGGGTCGGGAATGTGTCCCTGACCTGGGCCTTCACGATGAGAGCGGGTGACGGGAATCGAACCCGCGCTGTCAGCTTGGGAAGCCTCTATCGCGCCTGTCCTCTGAGCTGGGGAGACGCTGACCTACGGGGGAGCGGGGTGAGTGACCGTGATTCCCCGTGAGTCTCCCTTGATCACTCTCCTGACGGGCACGCAACGGGCACGCGAAGGGCAGGGCGCGTCTGCAACCTTCGTTGCCCTGGTGCTCGGTGGGCCGGGGTTGAGGCACGAAACCCCGGACCGTCGATCGCCCCCAGCCCCGTACGGCGATCAGCACCCCTCAGGCGATCGTGAGGGCAGTACCGGCCTCATGTGGATGCAAGCGATCAGTGGGACTGTGTGGTGGTGCGGTGCGAGTCCTTCCATCGCCGCCATTCCATGGTCACCCCGCGAACAACCAGATGCACCAGCAGAGGTACGCCCACGATCAGTGCGGCTACTCGGAAGAAGGTGGTCTCAAGCTCACCAGATAGTGACTTGAATACCAGAAAGAAGCCCATGTAAAGCTGGTAGCCGCTACCGAACCACGCCCGGATGCGCGGGATGCTGTGGAGAATGGCCACGCTAAAGAGGGCGAAGCTAAAAATCAGGAAGAACGCGGGGGCTGTAAGAGGCTCAAGGAGGAGTAGGGCCATCCCTCCGGTGAGGCCGACCACCGAGGCGGTGATCGTGACGACCTTTTGGGGCAGAGAAAGGTAGTCAAACCACGACTTCGAGTCCACAGGGATCACCTGATCACCCTTCCACAACGAGACGATGGCTGACCAGTTCCGTGATGGAGGGCAGCAACCACGGAACGGCATTCCGGTCACAATCATCATGGAGCAGGGCCGGTAGACGTCAGCCGAAGGGGCCGGCAGGGGCCGTGTAGCGGTTGGGTTGGTGGCCGAAGTGCTCCTTGGCGGTGGCGCGCCACCAGATATGGCGGGTTGGTTGGGTACGGCGCGGCGCGGGTGCGGCGACGGCCCGGAGTCCTGCTCGCGCGCCGGGACCGGCCCCCAGGCCGCATGCCCGGCGCGCGCCGGCAGGCGCAGGGCCGGGCGACGGCGCGCAGCGCCGCCGCCCCTTGGTGCGGCTCCCTGAGGAGGTCATCAGGCACGCTCTGAAGTGGATGCATACGGAGAGCTGGGATGAGGACTCGTCTTGGTGGAGGGAGCAGAAATACCCAACGCGGTAGTCCTCGCAGGAACCGGAGCCGCCGACTTGTATGTATGGTCGACTCGCCAGGCAGGCGGGCGGGCGGGATGATCAGGCTTCCACCTCAGCCAGCTACGGCCTCGGCTGAGGTGTGGGCGATCATCCTGGAGCCGAGGCCCCCTGCCGGAGGCAATATCGGACTTGCCGTTCCCAGACGAGGGACGAACAGAGTTTTGAAAGGACGATATGCCCGCTGAGGCCACTGCGGATTCTTACGCATGGATAAACCATGAAGGCTACGCCGGGCTGCTGATTTCCGGGTTGTCGGTGATTTTCGTGCGCGATCGGGACCACACATCGTTGCTAGGAGCGCTGGGCCTGCCTATGCCAGTGGATGAGGCAAGCATGCTCACACCGGGAGGGCCCTTCATCGCGTCCGTCTACGCTCACCCGGCAGGCGTCACCGTGGTCGAACGTGGCGGTTACGTGGGCGCGCTCCGCCCCGTCATCGAGGGCCTGTCCACCGGCACGATGGCCGCCAGCATCTCACAGACGTTCGAGACCGACATCTATTTCGCCTACGCGGAAGACGGTGAGGTGATCTCCGCCTTCAACATCGACGATCCGGCAGTCAGGCACGGGCGCTCGCCCGACGCCATCGCAGCCCACATTGCAGATCTCGGCTTCCCAACTTTCGATGACGACCTTGAAGAAGACGAGGACGAAGACGAAGAAGAGGACATTTACGCCGCGGTACCCGGCAAACGGCAACTGGCGCTCTGCTGCGCGCTGGCTCTGGCCACCCGGCTGACAGGGCTTCGGCTGACGGAAGACCAGTTGGCGGCGCCGCTGCCCCGATACTCGACCTCGTCGCTCTATTCCGCAGGCGGAGTCGCGGCCCCGATCGCATGAATGCGTCATAGCCCTTTGGTCCGTGGGCCCGTTTATCCTCTGGGCTCAGGCCTTGCTCGTTCACCGAGGTGATCATCTCGCCTTGCACCGAGGTGATGGCTGTGTGCTACCCCTACGAAGCGGTGGTCCGTCTGCACCACATGGCAAGGCGGGAAGAGGGGACGACATGCGCGCACGAGGCTCTCACTCAGCTCGTACGGGCGGACCGCCGTCTCCTCCGGCTGATGTTCGACCGGCTCGACTATCAGTTCAGTAGGAACAATAGACACGAGGCCGATCCCGACCTCTTCCTGAAACTGGCCGGATTGCGTTTCGGTGATCCCCACGAGAGGTTCTACATCGTGGAGATTCGCCACAGCAGGATCGTCGGCGTGATCAAAGATGACAGCGGTTATGGCTGGTGGGCACAGGACTGGGTGGCCGTCCCTGATCGCTGAGCGGCGCGGCGCTGTGGCCGCTGGCTTGATACCTATAAGAACAATTCGGCAATGTTTATTCTGAGTGCGGGATATGAAGATTGCTTAGTTTGAGAGCCGAAAATCCTCGATCTTCTGCATGATTAACATGATTGGATCTTGGCTGCTTATCTTGAGTTGGATCATCTGGCGCAGATCGTCGTCCTCAAGAAATAGGATCAGCTTGCCTTGTTCCTTCCAGTGCTCGCGACGCACATCGTGTGCTGATTTATTAGCTCTCTTTCTACCGACTAGTGCACCAAAAAGTCCAAGCCCTTTATCGGACATGTAGTTCGAGATCTGTAAAACATCGGATTTAGTAATGCCCTTGCAGCTGTTCTTTGCGTCGAACACTATTAGGTGGGCCTGGTATACGGTTCGAAGGTACGCAAAGTAGCCGTCGAGGCAATAATTCGGCAATATGATATCTCGTCGATTGCTTTTTAGTTGAGTTGCATGCTCTGTTATTGGACTCTCAAGAGGAGGGCAGAAAAGATACTCCAGTATGTCCCTGCATAGCTTTTGATACTTCACCCAATCCTGGGTGCCGCATGGCGTGTCGTTAAGTCCTTCTAGAAGGTGTTTGGATGCGTAAATGTTTGCGAGTCGCCTTGTTATTGCCCGGGATTCTGGATCGGGTGCAAGATTTCCAAGCACCCGGACTGTCTCATTTTGTAGACCGTGACGAGAAGCCTGTCTTGCAATTTCCTCTCCGTCCATAACCTTGACGTTTTGCGAGGAGAGGTAATCGATATGCTCTGAAGTTAATGCTGTCGGTATTACTAATGTCAACTCGACGGTAGGGTTGTTTGGATGCTTTTCGCGAAAGCGTTCTTCGTAATGCTTGAGCTGTTCGACTGTTTTTCTTAGTCGAGTGCTAGTTTGGGGAGTGGTGGCCTTTACTTCGAAGGCGATGACTTCATCTCCCTTTCTTGCGATTAAGTCAACTCCTGCATCCTCTCTTGAGGTGGGCGTCTCAATTGAATATCCTTTTAGTGTATATTTTAAAATAGACTCGACGAGCCGCTCGAACTCATATCCGCTAATATTATGCTGCATAATGCTCATTTTCTTGTCAGTTATTTTTGGTGAATTGTTTATCCGTCAATGTGGAGCGGGTCAGTCTAAAAGTTCCGGTCTGCGTACAGCTAAGGCCTGCCGAGCGGCGACATAACGCTCATGGAACTCTCTTGCGAGAGTTTCGCGGCGGTAGTGCTGCAACAGGAAGCGGTCGAGGTCTCCAGCCCGGTGAACGAGGTCAGTAAGGGAGCGGCGGTCGATGTCGAAGGCGGCCATACCTTGTCCTACTGCGGCGTCAAGGTCACCACGTCGGGCGTGAACTATGCCGAGATCTATATGGGCATCGGCGATTCGCATGGGGGCGTTGGACGTGCCGTCCGGGCGAGTGTGCATTTGAATTGTCTCAAGCGCGTGTTCCTCAGCTCGGTCGTTGTCCTCAAGCCAGGTGTAAGCCGTAGCGGCGTAGAAGACCCACTTGGCGTGGTCGAACACGAAGTGATGATCAGGGTTGCCCGGGAGCGGGAGTTTTGCCAAGGCATCGGCTCCACGAGTGAGAGCCTTGTCCGCTTCGCGACGGTCGCCGATGCGGGCCAAGCCGCGGGCCTCTTGAAGAGTGAGTTGAACTTGGGCGCTGGAGTGGCCGGCGACGGCCTGGCCCGTGCGGGCGGCGGTGACCACGTCTTCGTAGCGGCCCTCGACCAGGGCGAACCACGCGGACATCTCGTAGGCCCAGCCCATGAGTTCGCCGTGGCCGACCTGGCGGCCCATCTCGTAGGCGGCGCGGCGGGCGGTCTCGGCCTCCTCGCGCTCTCCCAGGTCGTAGTGAACGCACCCGAGCAAGGCCGTCAGCCATCCCGTGATGACGAGGAGTTCGCGGTGCTGAGCGAGGGTGATCCGTCCACCGAGTAGACCGTTGACCTGAGCGAGACGTTTCTGTGTGCGGTCGCGCAAGGTGGCGGCCGAAACGACGGGGTAGGCGCGGCAGAGCAGATCGACGGCCTCGGCGAGGGCTTCGAGGGTGCCGGTTCCGACGTCGGATGCCTGGAGCTGCTGGGCGAGTTCCATGGTGCCGTACAGGTCGGCCTCGGCCCGCAACGCATCCATGGGAATGATGCTGGTGGCTTCAATGAGCTGGCCGGCCCCGCGTCTGTTCGGCCGAAATCCCAGGTCTTCGGGTTGAAGTCCGGTCAACTGGGTGATGGCGATCCGGTACGGAGAATGGGGCCACCTGACCTCTCCGGCCTCCCAGCGCCGAATGCGCTCCTCATCGCAAGCCAGCGACTCCTTGATGCCGATCGGTGTCGCGTTGATCCGGTTGGCCAATTCGACGCGCGTCAGACGGTGCTCATTACGCCACGCCCGGAGCTGGACGTTGGGGATGTTGTCGGGCATCTGGGGCCTTCCTCTCGGCTGGGGGCTCAAGAGGGGGAATTCAGGGGGGCCGTGTGGGGGGCCCGTCCCGCCCCGTTTGCCGGTGGACTTGCCATCAAGCAACCACGGTACGTCAGCCCGCCTTCCGCCGCAGGGAGCGCGGATCAAAACGAGGAGATGGCGACGGTGACCCGGCCAGACGAGAACAGCGAGACACGCCCTTGCCCTGCGTGCCGGGGACGTGGAACCAAGCTGCGCAGCTCACGCCGTGCCCTTCTCCTCGGCGAGAGCAGCGATGACCACGAGACACACGGAGAACAGGAATGTCTCGACTGCCTCGCAAGCGGCCGGGCCGAAAGGAACGCCAGATGAATCCGATCATGCAGGCCGCCGCGGCCCGTCTGTACGAACAACAGCAGCAAAACGACGCCCGTCTGCTCATCCTCCTGCGGGACGCGCTCCTGCCGCTCGGCGTGCGGGCTGAGCTGCGCGACAACGACACCGCGCGGATGATCCCCCGTCCGCAGGTGGGGCTGCCGGTGTGGGTGTTCGTCGGCTACGGCGGCGGCTACTACTCCTGGCAGTCCGCCGAGAAACGCCACCCGGTCAACGACCTGGACGGCGCGGCCCAAGTTCTGGCCGACTACGTCAGTCGCTAGGCGGGCGCGGCGAGGTGGGGTCCTCCGGTCTGGAGGGGTCCGGGGAGCGTTGCCCCTGCCTCGTCGCGCTCTTCATCTCCCGGCAGGCAGCCAGACCGGTACGTGTGGTCCGCCCCCGCACCGCACGTCTTTCCCCCGGCTCTGCCTGCCGGGCTTCTGTACTTCTCCGGCCTCCCTGTCTGCCGGTCGCGTGACAGGTGAGGAAAGCCAAGTTACGCTCTAACTTGGTAAAACAACCTGTCGGGTGATGGACGGTCGTAATGTCACTAGAGTCCGTGCCGCCGAAGTACGCACAGCTCGTGCAGGCGCTGCAACGGCGCATCGAGTCGGGGGACTACCCTCCGGGCTCGCTGCTGCCCAGTGAGAACCAGCTCATCAACGAGTTCGGTGTCTCCCGGCCCACCGTCGTCGCCGCCTTACGTGTGCTGCGTGAACAGGGCTGGATCGACTCCCAGCAGGGCAAGGGACGCTTCGTGCGCGGTCGCCCGGCCATGGCCTCGGCGGAACGACCCCGTCCCGGGCAGGCCTACCTGACCGCTCCGGAGACCGCTTCTGACGGTGAGGTGCTGGAGGCGGCGGTGCTGGCCGTACCCAACCGCATCGCCTCCCTGCTCAACCTCGCCCCGAAGACCAAGGCGTTCCTGCGCCGGCGACTCATCAACCGCGACGGCGAACCCACCGAGATCGTCTCAGTGTGGGTGCCCCTGGAGCTGTCGGAGGGCACCGACCTGACCAGCGCCGAACCCCTCCCACGGGGCCTTCGTGAGCACCTCCAGGCGCGCAAGGGCGTACGGTTCGACCACATCGTGGAACAGATCACCGCCCGCATGCCCACCACCGACGAGGCCAAGCAACTCGGCATGCCGAAGAACACGCCGCTGCTGGCCGTCTACGGCGCGGTCCGCGACGCCGCCGGTCAGGCCTTGGCCGTGGTGGAGGTGCTGCTCCCGGCCGACCGGCATGAGCTGGAAGACGCCTATCCGATCGCCTGAGTTGCCGCTCCTTGCCTGTCGGGACAGTCATCATCTCCGCCGTCGCACTCAACACAGTAAGACGTGGTGTCGGCGCGCTGGGCGGTGGAGCTGGGCTGCCCTAGTCACTCCCGATGAAAGCTAAGACGATCAGCAGGGAGAGGGCCGCTCCGGCGCCGAACAGCCACGTGGCGACTTTTCGGCTGCTCTGCAATGCGATGACAGTCGCCGCCACGGGTGCTACCACCATCACGATTCCGGCAGCCGCCTTGAATCGTGCGGCTCGTTCATGGTCGACGAAGGGGCGGTCCCAACTGGCCATGACCCCCGTGGCGAACAGGTACGGAGTGCCCAGCAGCCAGACCAGGGTCAGGACCGTCAGGGCGACACCGCTCCAGACGCGTAGCTTCGCAACCTCTGACCTCATGATCTGGATTTTCGCTCCGATGCCTGGTGGTGGCCAGGGGCGAAATAGCAACTGACATCGAGTCGTTGCACTCCGGCCACGCCGTCCACGGCAACTTCACCTGGGTACTTGACCTACGAAGTTGAGCCGTCGCACTCTCAGGATGCCTCGCCTATTCGATCAAGGTTCGCGCGATGCGCGCTCCCCGCACCGGTGGTGAGCAGTCGCACGATCGAGAGGATCGAACAGGCTGAGACCGTGAGTACACTCGGCGCTCTCGTCCAGGTCAGAGCATGGAGCCAGAATGACGAAGCCCCGCGAGCTCAGTCCCGTCGGGTGCCTTGCTCTCGCCTACTCCGGCCTTGTGCTGGCCCTGGGTATCTACTCGATCGTGGTCCTGCTGACAGTACAGGATCCGATCCTGCTGTCCGGGGTAGCGCTCATCTACCTCACGTTCCCCCTCGGCTGGTTGATCTGGCAGGCGTGGGACCTGCTGCCGATCGAGATGACGAATCCGATCGTGCTCACCCTGCTCCTCGTGGGGGCGGGTTGGTTCCAGGCGTGGGCGGGCTCGCGCCTCGTGTGGTACCTGGAACGTCGGAGCGGAGAATCCGACTAATGGCACGCTAATGGCACGCGAAGATCGAAGAGTCTCGGGAACAATCAAGGCCCGGGTCGGGAATCCATCCGTGACCTGGGCCTTTGAAGTGGAGCGGGTGACGGGAATCGAACCCGCGCTGTCAGCTTGGGAAGCTGATGTTCTGCCATTGAACTACACCCGCAGCGGTCTACCGCGTCCCCTACTGTAGCGGAACTTCGCACAACTCTCGCAGTCCAGGGGCAGAGTTTCTCGGCCTGCCCGGGGACGTGGCGTTGGTAGGTTGCCTCACGTGCTGCTTTCCGATCGTGACATCGCCGCCGAGATCGAGTCCGGCAGGGTCGGGCTTGACCCCTTCGAGCCGGAGATGATCCAACCGTCCAGTGTTGACGTCCGTCTGGACCGTTACTTCAGGGTTTTCGAGAACCACAGGTATCCGCACATCGATCCGGCGGTCGAGCAGCCCGATCTCACGCGGATGGTCGAGCCGGATGGTGACGAGCCGTTCATCCTGCATCCCGGTGAGTTCGTTCTGGCCAGCACCTACGAGGTCATCAGCCTCCCGGACGACATCGCCTCGCGGCTGGAGGGGAAGAGCTCGCTGGGGAGGCTCGGTCTGCTCACCCACTCCACCGCCGGCTTCATCGACCCCGGGTTCAGCGGGCACGTGACGCTTGAGCTCTCCAATGTCGCGACGCTGCCCATCAAGCTCTGGCCCGGCATGAAGATCGGCCAGCTGTGCATGTTCCGGCTCAGCTCGCCCGCCGAGCATCCCTACGGCTCGCAGAAGTACGGCTCGCGGTACCAGGGGCAGCGGGGGCCGACGCCGAGCCGTTCCTACCTGAACTTCCACCGGACCAGTATCTGAGGAGTCCGGAGGGGACCGCCTGACAGGCGGATCACGGGACTCGCGGGCCGCCGTGACGGAAATCACTAGATTCGCGACATCTCAGGGCGCCGTGGGGTTTCCGATAGCCCGGACTCCTTCGGGATCGATGTTCACGGGGCGGCAGTGTAGGGGAACGGTGGGCCGGGCGCCCTTGGGGGGGAGGGCCGCATACGTGCTGAGTTTCCGCATAACATGGCCCAAAACGAGCAAAACAGTCATCGGAAAGATGCCCCCAAGGCTCCCTCAAGCTGAGTGTCGCCAGGTACATGCCAGATAGCGACAACTGGAAGAGTAGGTGTCTAGCGGGTGAAGTTCGTATTTCCGCTGGTAACCCTTACCCTTCTCTGCGGACCATCCCCGCACATCTGGAGAACGACGTGCGCCTGCGTCTCACGCCTAGTGAGGACAGCTACTACGACTTGTTCGCCGACTCGGCGAACAACCTCGTCACAGCGTCCCGTCTGTTGGTAGAGATCATCAGCGACGGATCGGACAGGGAAGCCCTGGCCGAGAAGATGCGCGCCTGTGAGCATGCCGGTGACGAGCGCACCCACGCGATCATGAACCGGCTCAACGAGAGCTTCATCACGCCTTTCGACCGAGAGGACATCTACCGCCTCGCGTCGAACCTCGACGACGTGATGGACTACATGGAGGCCGCTGCCGACCTCATCGTCCTGTACCAGATAGACCACCTTCCCAAAGAGGTCGTCCGCCAGGTCGAGGTCCTGGAGCGCGCCGCCGAACTGACCGCCGAGGCCATGCCCCGGCTGCGTTCGATGAGGAACCTGAACGAGTACTGGATCGAGATCAACCGGCTGGAGAACCAGGCCGACCAGGTGTACCGCCGCCTTCTCGCCAAGCTCTTCGGCGGGGAGTACGACGCGTTGACCGTCCTCAAGATGAAGGAGGTCATCGATCAGCTGGAGATGGCCGCCGACGCCTTCGAGCATGTGGCCAACACGATCGAGTCGATCGCGGTCAAGGAAAGTTAAGTGGACCTTACGCTCGCACTCGTCATCGGCGTGGTGGTCGTGGCGTTGGCGTTCGACTACACCAACGGCTTCCACGACGCCGCCAACGCGATCGCGACCTCGGTCTCGACACGTGCGCTGACGCCGAGGGCCGCCCTGTTCATGGCCGCGGCCATGAACTTCCTGGGCGCCCACCTGGGTACGCAGGTGGCGGCGACCGTCGGCAAGGGCATCATCGACGCTCCAAAAGGAACCCACGGGCTGGTGATCGTCGGCTCCGGTCTGATCGGCGCGATCGCCTGGAACCTCGTCACCTGGTATTTCGGTCTGCCATCCTCAAGCAGTCACGCCCTGATCGGCGGTCTGGTGGGCTCGGCGCTGGCCTCGTCGAGCGTCGTCCACTGGAGCGGCGTGCTGGACAAGGTCATCATTCCGATGATCCTGTCCCCGGTGGTCGGCTTCACCCTGGCCGGGATCATAATGATCGCCATTTTGTGGGGTTTCCGCCGTTCCCAGCCGGCGAAGACCAATCGGGGTTTCCGCTATGCGCAGACGGTCTCGGCCGCGGCCATGGCTCTCGGCCACGGCCTGCAGGACGCGCAGAAGACCATGGGAGTGATCTTCCTGGCGCTCGTGGTCGGGGGATACCAGAACGACGGTGACCCGATCCCGCAGTGGGTCATCCTCTCCGCCGCGGGGGCCATCTCGCTGGGCACCTACGCGGGTGGCTGGCGGATCATGCGGACGCTCGGCCGCCGGATCATCGCGCTCACCCCTCCGCAGGGGTTCGCCGCGGAGACGGCCGCCGCGACCGTGCTCTACACCGCTGCCATCGGCTTCGGCGCACCCATCTCCACCACGCACACGATCACCAGTGCGATCATGGGCGTGGGCGCCACCAAGCGGCTGTCCGCCGTGCGCTGGGGTGTCGCGGGCAACATCGTGACCGCCTGGATCCTCACGATCCCGGCCGCCGCGTTCGTCGCCGCGCTGTCCTACTACGCGCTCCACTGGATGGTCGAGTAATCACCGCGGAACGCCGGCCGGAGACTCCCGGCCGGCGTTCGCGCGTTCCGCTCCGAGCCCGTTTCGCTCCGGGCCCGGTCCACTCCAAGTCCGTCGCACTCCGAGCCCGTTCCCGTCCGCGACCGTTCTCGTGTGCGACGTCAACGCCGGTACATGACGTCGACGTCCCAACGGGTGAAGCCCAGCTTCTCGTAGAGGTGGATCGCCGCGGTGTTGCTCTCGTCCACGTACAGCATGACCTGGGCCAGGCCCCGTGCCCGCAGGTGGGACAGGCCCGCCAGGGTGAGCGACCTGCCCAGCCCGCCGCCCTGCTCGGCGGGGTCCACGCCGATCACGTAAACCTCGCCGATCGGCTCATGCCCGTGGCCGCCGTCGCCGTGCACCTTGGTCCAGTGGAAGCCCGCCAGGCGGTCGCCCCCCGTCGTACCGCCGCCCGCGCTGTCGCCGCTGCCACCGCCACCGTTGTCCGTGCCGCCGCTCCCGGCCGGTCGCACCGCCAGGAAGAAGCCCGCCGGGTCGAACCACGGCTCCTGCTCGCGCCGTCTCAGGTCTTCCAGCGTCCACGCCCCCTGCTCGGGGTGGTGGGCGAAAGCCTTGGCGTTGAGCGCCACCCAGGCCTCCTCGTCGGAGGACCCCGGCTCGAAGGTGCGCAGCCGTACACCGTCGGGCAGCTCGAAGCCGGGGAGCGCCGCGAACAGTGAGCGGCGCATCTGCCACAGAGACCTGATCTTGGTGAACCCCGTCGACAGGGCGAGGGCCTCGGCACCCGGGTGGCCGCCGTGTGCCCACAGGCGCAGGTGCCCCCCGGTCCGGTCCAGTACGGCCTGCAGCAGGTGCCGCCCGTGGCCCTGTCCGCGGAACGCGGGATGGATGACCAGTTCCCCGCTGGGTCCTTCGACCGGGTCGGTCGGGTCCACGTGGGCGTAGCCGGCCAGGTCGTCCCCGGCGTACAGAAGCACGGCTCCCGCCCGCTCGTCGCCGCCGTAGCGCAGGTGCAGCATCACATGTTCGTTGAGCGGCCTGACGCCGTCGGCCTCGGTGGCGGCCTCGACCACCGTGAGGACGGCGGCCACCTCTTGTCCGTCGAGCCGTCCCCGGTGTTCCACACGCACGTTCATGCTTTGGACTCTAGGCGGCCCCGGACGCCATCGGATCCCCAGCGCTTGGCAAAAACCGCCACCTCCCATCAGGAGAATCGTTACCTTTCAGTCACTCCATGCATAGGTTTCAGTCCTAATGTCATGGTTCATGATGTCCCGTTCTCTCCCTCGCCTGGCCATGGCCGGCGCTCTCGCCGGGGCCAGCCTCGTCCTCGTGATGGGACCGGCCGAGGCGGGCGGCCCGCCCGCCAAACCCGTTGCCAAGACCGTGCCGGTCCGCATCCTCGCCCTCAACGACTTCCACGGCAACCTGGAGCCGCCGACCGGCTCGTCCGGCCGCATGGTCGACGAGCACGGTGACACGGTGGACGCCGGCGGAGCCGCCTACATCGCCACGCACCTCAAGCAACTGTCGGACAAGAACACGCTCAAGGTCGCCCAGGGCGACCTGATCGGCGCCAGCCCCCTGATCTCCGCGGCCTACCACGACGAGCCGTCGGTCGAGTTCCTTGGCAAGGTCGGCGTCACCGCCTCGGCCGTGGGCAACCACGAGTTCGACGAGGGCTACGCCGAGCTCAAGCGCATCATGAACGGGGGCTGCCACCCGGTGGACGGTTGCACGCCCGCCGGTAAGTGGAAGGGCGCGAGCTACAGCTACCTCGGCGCCAACGTGCTCCTGAAGCAGCCGACCGCGGCCGCCGAGAAGGAGGCGTTCGCCGTGCTCGGCGAGAAGACGGGCCAGGTGCGCAAGCTGCTGAAGGACTACGGCGTCCCCGCGCTGCCCCCGGTCACCATCCGCTGGATGAACGGCGTGCCGATCGGTTTCATCGGCCTGGTCACCCAGAGCACCCCGAACATCGTCACCTCCGAGGGCATCAAGGACCTGGAGTTCGTCGACGAGGTCAAGGCCGCGAACGTCGCCTCCAAGCTGCTCACGCTGGCCGGCGTCAAGGCCCAGGTCGTGCTGGTGCACGAGGGCGACCAGGTCACCCCCAACCAGTCGCCCGACGCCTGCAGCGCCCAGCCGGGTGCGGGCAACCGGATCGCCACCCAGGTGGACGCCGAGATCGACATGATCCTCACCGGCCACTCCCACCAGGCCTACCTGTGCACGGTCACCGACCCCAAGGGCGGCAAGCGTCTGTACAGCCAGGGCGGCTCCTTCGGCCGGGTGATCACCAAGATTGACTTCCAGGTGGACGTCAAGACCGGTGACGTCGTGCGCTCCTCGGTCGTGGCCGACAACCAGGTCGTGACCCGGACCGTCACCCCCGACCCGGAGATCTCCAAGTTCGTCCAGACGTGGAAGGACCGCGTCTCGACGGTGGCCGACAAGCCGATCGGCAAGATCACCGCGGACATCACCAACTCCGCGGCCCCCTCGGGTGAGTCCCCCCTGGGCAACCTCATCGCCGACGGTCAGCTCGCCGCCACCAAGACCGGCGGCAACGCCCAGGTCGCCCTGATGAACCCGGGCGGCGTGCGCGCACCCCTCACCTATGCGAGCTCGCCCGCCAATGAGGGCGACGGTGTGGTGACCTACGGCGAGGCCTTCACGGTGCAGCCGTTCAACAACCTCATGCAGGTCGTCACGCTCACCGGAGCACAGCTCAAGACCGTTCTGGAGCAGCAGTTCACCGGCGGGCCCAACAACCAGCCTTTCACCAAGATCCTTCAGCCGTCGTCGAACCTGACCTACACCTACAGCAACGGTGCGGCGTGGGGTTCGAAGGTCTCCAACCTGAAGATCGACGGGGTCGCCGTGACGGACACCCAGAGCATCCGGGTCGCCGCCAACAACTTCCTCGTCGGCGGCGGTGACGCCTTCCTGGCGTTCACCGAGGGCAAGGACCTGTGGAGCGGCCCGCTCGACATCGACGCCTTCGTCGCCTACTTCGCCGCGAACCCGTTGATCGCGCCCCCGGCCACCAACCGCATCACCGTCACCCCGTAGCTCCACCCCTTCCCGGCCGTAGCGGAAGCCCTACCGGACCCGTCCGGTGGGGTTTCCCCCATGAGCGGGTACGGCTAGCGCCGGGCGGGCTCGCGCTCCTCGGCCGCCTCGTTGCCGCGCTCGGGGACGAACCGGTAGCCGACGTTGCGCACGGTGCCGATCAGCGATTCGTACTCGGCGCCGAGCTTGGCGCGCAGCCGCCGGACGTGGACGTCCACGGTCCGGGTGCCGCCGAAGTAGTCGTAGCCCCAGACCTCCTGCAGGAGCTGGGCGCGGGTGAAGACCCGGCCGGGGTGCTGCGCCAGATACTTCAGGAGCTCGAACTCCTTGAAGGTCAGGTCCAGCACGCGACCGCGGAGCCGGACGGTGTAGGTGGCCTCGTCGATCGACAGGTCGCCGCTGCGTATCTCGTCCGGGACCTCCTCGGCGGCCGACAGGTTCAACCGGCCCACGGCCAGCCGGAGCCGCGCCTCGACCTCGGCGGGGCCGGAGCTGTCGAGGATCACGTCGTCGGCGCCCCACTCGGCGGTCATCGCCGCCAGGCCGCCCTCGGTGACGATCACGAAGAGGGGGCAGGAGACGCCGGTGGTCCGCAGCAGCCTGCACAGGCTCTTGGCGTGGACGAGCTCACGCCGGGCATCCACCAGAATGGCATCGGCCGGTGGGGTGTCGATCAGCGCGGACGCCTCAGCGGGGACGACCCGGACCGAGTGCAGCAGCAGTCCCAACGCCGGGAGCACCTCGGCTGAGGGCTCAAGGGCGTTGGTGAGCAGCAGGAGATTGCTCACTATGCTCCTTCCCGCGTCATGCCGGCGACAGCCGTACAAACACGTAAGGACCCGGGGGCTACGTCGCCCAGGTCCCGTAGTAAGTGAGGATAGCCCAGGGGGAAAAGGCGCCCACTGGGCGTCCACCTGGTGAACGCTCGCTTTCCCCTATGAATTCATAGTAATGGTGCGGTAACCGTGTGTGCGCGGAGGGGTTGGTCCACAGATGGCAAGGGGCGTGATCCGCTACTGGGCGGCCGCGAAGGATGCGGCGGGTGTCGCGGAGGAGCCGTTCGAGGCGGCCACTCTGGCCGAGCTGGTGACGAGAATCACCGGGGGCCGTGACGAGCTGGCCCGCGTCGTCCTGCGGTCCTCCTTCCTGGTGGATGGGGAACCGGTGGGCAGACGGGCCCATGATGCCGTCGTTCTCGCCGACGGAGCGACGGTCGAAGTGCTTCCCCCCTTCGCGGGAGGCTGATCATCGCGTGGCCGTAACGCGTGCCCGGAACAGGCGCGAGGCGGAGGGCGGGAGATCGTCCTCCGGAGTGGACGATCATTGACAGAGTGTTTTGGATAAAATTACTGGGGAATGTGCTGCGATGGCACGCTGGCCCAGTCCAGAGAACGAACGGGGGGCCGGATGCGTAAGCTGGCCGTTTTTCTGATCTTCCTGCTCGTTCTCCTCGCGATTCTGGACCGGGTCGCGGTCAGCGGAGTGCAGCGGGAGATCGCTACGAGGGCGACCGCCAGATACGACCTCGCGACCTCGCCCGAGGTGACCATCAGCGGCATCCCGTTCCTGACCCAGGCGATCGCCGGGCGCTACGACGAGGTCAAGGTCGTCTCCGGCGCGACGAACGTCGCCGGGCTCCGGCTGTCCAGCGTGGACTTCGTTCTCCACGGGGTCACCGCGCCGCTGGGGGACCTGATGTTTCACCCTGACAAGGTGGACGTGCGCGCCGAGCGCGTGGTGGGCACCGTGGTGGTGTCCCCGGAGACGCTCAACCAGAGGGCTCCGCGGGGGATCAAAATCGAGGCCGGCGCCGACGGGCTGAACGTCAGGGGAGAGATCACGGTGCTCGGCCAGAAGGTGCCGGTGAAGGCCAGGATGAGGGTCGATCTGGTCAAGGGCGGCGTGCGGTTCGTCCCCGAACAGATCACGCTGGGCGGAGGTATCGCGGTGCCCCAGCCGGAGCGGTTCCTCTCCTACCAGATCCCGATCAAGAATCTGCCGTTCAATCTCAAGGTCACCGAGGTGAAAGCCGTACGGGAGGGCCTCCAGGTCTCCGGCGAGGCCTCCAACGTGCCCCTTCAGGGGTGAAAGCCGCTCTCATGTCCGAACCGCTCTCGTGGCCGAGCCGGTCCCGTGACTGAACCGATCCGCCCCGCGATACGTCGTGAGGGGGTGAGCCAAGCCGGAACCGCTGACGAGCAGCTTGTCAGAGCGCTCTTCGACGAACACGGCGGCCCACTCTACGGCTACGTTCTGCGGCTGACGGGTGACTCGGGGAGGGCGGAGGACATCGTGCAGGAGACGCTGTTGCGGGCCTGGCGCCATCCCGACGCTCTCGGCGGGCGCCCCATCCGGGCGTGGCTGTTCAGGGTGGCCCGCAACCTCGTCGTGGACCAGCATCGGGCGCGCAAGGCGCGTCCCCTGGAGACCGGCGCGGAGGCGCTCGCCGTGCTGCCCGCCGACGACGAGCTTGAGCGGGCAGTGGATTCCTGGGCGATCGCCGAGGCACTGGCCACGCTGCGGCCCGAGCACCGCGAGGTGCTCGCCGAGGTCTACTACCAGGGAAAGTCGGTCAAGGAAGCGTCCGAGGCGCTCGGCATCCCGGCGGGAACGGTGAAGTCGCGCACGTATTACGCGCTCCGGGCGCTCAAGCTGGCGCTGGAGGAGCGGGGGCTCGCGCCATGATGATGACATGTGACGACGTACGGATATCGCTGGGCGTTTACGCGCTCGGGGCCCTGGAGCCCGAGGAGTGCGTGCTCGTCGAGGCCCATCTCGCCGGGTGCGCCGGCTGCCAGGCGGAGTTCGACGAGCTGACCGGTGTGGCCGCGTTCCTCGGGCGGGTGTCCGAGGCTGACGTGGCGCAGGTGGACAGCCCGCCCCGGGAGGTGCTTGACCGGCTGCTCAGTGCCAGGGTCAGGCGGCGCCGGATGACCCGGACGCTGCTCTCCCTGGCCGCCTCGGTTCTTCTGGTCGGGCTCGGCGGCACCCTGTGGTCGGCGACCCAGGGGCAGGACGCCACCATGGTGTCCGCGCCATTCCCGACCGCGGCGAGCGCCGCCGCCGGGAGTGGCGAGAGTGCCGAAGCCGAGAGCAACGACACCTTCGCGGCAAGAGAGAAGAAGGCTGCCACGCCGGCGCGGGAAGGTGACGCCCGGCTCATGCTGGGGGACGCCGGTGAGCGGACGGTCCGGGGCGACAACGGCACCGTCCACGCCACGGTGACCGTGTCGCCGGGGGCGGAGGCGACCAGGGTCAAGGTCGTGCTCTCGGGGGTCGCCCAGGGCACCCGCTGCCGGCTGGACGTGGTCGGTGTCGACGGGAACCGGGAGACGGCGGGGAACTGGATCGTCGACAGGGCCGCCTACGACAGTTCGGGCGCCTTCGCCGGCACCACCACGATCCCTCCCGCGAGCATCTCCCGGTTCGAGATCGCCACCTCCGGAGGCCGGATGCTGGTCAGCGTCCACCTCCCCTGAGCGGGGAGGCTGCCCGTTCTCCTGGGCAGGGGGCTGCCCCGAGCGGCGGTCTCCCGCTCCGGGCGGTATCCGGCCGAGGGCGGAGCGCCATTGTCCTGAGCAGGATGCGCTTGGGGGAATGGGACAGTACGGCCGGGTGTTGTCGTGCTCTGTGACCGGATTGGCAGTGGTGCTCGTCACGCTCGGCGCGGCCACGCTGGTGGGCGTGGTGCTGCGCCGGCGCAGCGGCGTGCCCCGTGAGGTTGGGGGAGACGTGGAGCGGCTGACATCCGGTGATCTGGAGGCCGGGCTGGGAGAGCGGGCCACGCTCGTCCAGTTCTCCAGCGCCTTCTGCCAGCCGTGCCGGGCGACCCGCCGGGTCCTCACCGAGGTGGCGGAGATGGTGCCGGGGGTGGCGCACGTGGAGATCGACGCGGAGTCCCGTCTCGATCTGGTCCGGTCGCTCAACATCCTGCGCACCCCGACCGTGCTGATCCTCGACGCGTCGGGACAGGTGGTGAAACGTGCCTCCGGTCAGCCGCGGAAGGTCGATGTGATCGGGGCGCTGGGCTTCGCGGCCGACGAGTGAGCTGCGCACCCTATCGTCCGCTGAGCCCCTTTATCTCAGTAACTGGACGAGGATGTGACAGATCCCGGAACGTCGGGGTAATGTCATCGGCATGAAGCCTACGACAGAGCCGCTGACGAAGCGGCGCGCGGTTGATTTCTGCCGCGTGAGCACCGCACTCTGTCGCATTTCCTAAAGGGCGATCTCAAGCGGCCTCCGAGCCGCACCGATCTGCACAACCCTTCAGGAGCATCAAGTGATGCAGGCTGATCCCAGGGCTCTCCGCTTCGCGGCGGCTGTAACGGCCGTCATTCTCGCGCTCGTCCTGATCACAGGCAGCGCGTGGTTGCTGGCCGCACAGGCAGTGGTGTTCGCACTGAGCATCTTCGGCGCCTCGCCGTACGGGATGATTTTCAAAGGGATAGTGAAGAGCCCTCCCAGGGAACTGGAGGACGCCGCCCCGCCGCGCTTCGCGCAGGGGGTCGGACTCGTCTTCGCTCTGGTGGGCCTGGTCGGGTATGTCACGCAGATCACGCCGCTGGCCCTCGGCGCCACCGCCGCGGCTCTCTTCGCCGCCTTCCTCAACGCGGCCTTCGGCTTCTGCCTCGGCTGCGAGATGTTCCTTGTCATTCGCCGTTTACTGCCCGCTGCAAAATAATCCCGGAGGATTCAATGAGCCGCTCCGCCGTTCTGGTGGATGCTGACTGGGTCGAGGCCAATCTCGACACCGATGGCATCGTCCTCGTCGAGGTCGACGAGGACACCAGTGCCTACGACAAGGGCCACATCCGTGGCGCCGTGAAGATCGACTGGAGGCAGGACCTCCAGGACCCGGTCCGCCGTGACTTCGTGGACCGTGAGGGTTTCCAGGCGCTCCTCTCCTCCAGGGGCATCGCCAACGACGACACCGTGGTCCTCTACGGCGGCAACAACAACTGGTTCGCCGCCTACGCCTACTGGTACTTCAAGCTCTACGGCCACCACAACGTCAAGCTCCTCGACGGCGGCCGCAAGAAGTGGGAGCTCGACTCCCGCGAGCTGGTCAAGGACGTTCCCGCGCGCCCGGTGACGAGCTACCAGGCCACGGAGCAGGACCTTTCCCTGCGCGCCTTCCGCGACGACGTCCTCGCCGCGATCGGCAAGCTCAACCTGGTCGACGTGCGCTCACCCGACGAGTTCACCGGCAAGCTGCTCGCCCCCGCGCACGTCCCGCAGGAGGCGGCGCAGCGCGGCGGCCACGTGCCGACCGCCCGCAGCATCCCGTGGTCCAAGGCGGCCAACGACGACGGCACCTTCAAGTCCGACGAGGAGCTGAAGGCCATCTACGAGGGCGCGGGTGTCGACTTCGCCAAGGACACCATCGCCTACTGCCGCATCGGCGAGCGTTCGGCGCACACGTGGTTCGTGCTGCACGAGCTCCTCGACCAGGCCAGTGTCAAGAACTACGACGGTTCGTGGACCGAGTACGGCTCGCTCGTGGGCGTGCCGATCGAGCTGGGAGAGGCACGATAATGACCACTCAGGGTTGCGCTGCTCCGGAGCAGACGATTGCTCTTCCGGCCGGGATCGACCTGTCGACCCAGGCCGTCATCCAGGGCGTGGTGTCCGGCACGGGCACGGCGTACGCCCGCCTGCTGGACCACTCCGGCGAGTTCACCGGCGAGGTCGTGGTGTCCGACGAGGGCATCTTCCGCTTCTTCGCCGCTCCCGGTGACTGGACCGTCCGCATCATCGCGGGCGGCGGCTTCACCAAGGACATCCAGACCCAGGCCCGCCTGGGCGAGGTCACCCAGCTCGCCGTGGCTGTCTGACTCGAAAGTAACGGCCGAGGGCCGGCATCCCGTTTCGCGGGTGCCGGCCCTCGGCCGTCTCCGGGAGGTCCCTACGGGACCCGGCTCTCGACGCGTTGGAGCGCGTCGGCGTAGCCGGGGTCGGCGGACATGGCCGCCGCCAGCCGGAGGTGCGGCAACGCCTCGGCGTGACGGTTGGCCCGCTCCAGGGTCCTGCCGAGCAGGAACCTGACGTAGTGGTCGCCGGGCGCCCGGTCGAGCAGTGACTCCAGGGTCTCCCGCGCCCGGCCGAGCTGGGCCGAGCCGAAGTAGGCGCGGGCGGCCAGCAGCCGGACGGCGGGGTCGTCGCCGTGGTCGGCCAGCAGCGGCTCCAGCGTCCGCAGCGCGCCGAGAGGGTCCCGGACGTCCAGCAGAGACTCGGCCTGACGCAGCAGTCTGACCTCGTCGGGGAGCTCGCGCTCGGGCGCGGCCTGCCGCAGGAGGTCCGCCAGGGCCTCCGGCGACTGCGCGCCCGCGACGGCCGTGCCGCCTGCGACATAGGTCGGCGAGGTGGCCACGCCGATGGCCTTGCCGCGCAGGAGCTGGGAACGGACCTCGCCCACTCCCTCCCCGGCGTCGAGCGCCTCGGCCATGCCGTCCAGCCCCGCCTCGGCGGCGAGCGCCACCAGGGTGGCCCGGTCGCCGATGTCGGAGGCCTCGACGAAGTGGGCGCGCAGGATCCGCTCTACGACGGCGTCCTGCAGGGCAGAACCGCCCCGCTGGTGGGCGAGGGCGATCACCCGATGGGCGTCGAATGTGTTGGGACGCCAGACGGCGCCCCAGGGCGGGCCGAGTCCCTCCTCGGCCGCGATGGCGGAGACGCGGACCCGGTTCTCCGCCGGGGTCAGGTCGGGGTGGCAGGTCTGCAGGGCTCCGTCGGCGATCGGGCCGCGCAGCGCCTCGTACAGCGGCTCGGCCGTGGCCGGAGCCATCGGGTCGATCTGGAAGGGGCGCCAGACGATCTCCACGTCCTCGCCGAACCCGGCCTTCTCCAGGCGTCGCTTGCCGATGTAGGCCCAGGCGCAGACCATGTCGGCCCAGACTTCGATGCGCTTCATGACCGCTACAACAAACGACACCTGTCGTTTATTCGACAGATGTCGCTTAATCTTGGCCGTATGACCGAAGACGATCCGCGAGTCCGCCGGACCCGCACCCGGCTGCGCACCGCCGTCCTGGAGCTCGCCGCCGAGCGCGACCCCGATTCGATCACGGTCGCCGAGATCGCCCAGCGGGCCGAGGTCAACCGGGCCACGGTCTACGTCCACTACCGCGACCGCGACGACCTGGTGCTGGACGCGATGGAGGCCGCCATCGGCGAGCTGGCCGCCGAGGCCGCCCGCTGCCCTTACCGGGAGGCCGGTCCGGTCCCGGCGTCGCTGGTCGCCCTGTTCGAGCACGTCGGCGCACGGGCTCCGCTGTACCGGCGGATGCTCGGGCCGTACGGCAGCGCCCGCTTCTGCGCCCGCCTGCGTGAGGCGCTGGTCGCGGAGCTGCGCGGCCCGTTCGCGGCGGGCTCCCGGCCCCCAGGCCACGACGGCGTGCCGCCGGAGGTCCACGCCCACTACCTGGCGGGTGCGCTCGTCGGTGTGGTCACCTGCTGGCTGGAGGAACACCCGCCCCGCCCGGCCGGGGAGATCGCGGCGTTCACCTGGAGCCTGATCCGCTGAGTCCGGCCGTGGGGGGACCGCCGGTGACCCTCTGGCTGTCTGTCCGGCTGTTCCGTCCGCCCGGCCGTTCCGTGCTGAGGGTGGGGGAGAAGTGGACGCCCTGACGGCCGAATTGCCGTGGTGTTTCGCTGTGGCCGGTGAGGGTGGATCGCTACGATTCATCGGGTGTCCGGAACGTCTGTTATGCCCCCGACCCCGTCCCCGCCGCCCACCGTTGGCCGGACGCCGGCCACGCTCACCGCGTACACGCTGCTCCCGCACATGTTCAGGATCTTCGGTTCCTGCGCGATCTCGCTGGTGCTCTGGTTCTCCGCGGGCCGGGCGGTCCGTGCCGCGCTGATGTGGGCCGGCACCGAGGTCTCCCACGGCGACCACCGGCAGGTACGGCTCGCCGTCACGATGCTGATCTTCACGTTGATCGTGCTGAACGAGCTCGTGGTCATGGTCGGCATGCTGCACTCCGTGCGCGGTGCGCTCCGGGAGATCCAGGTACGCAGGGCGGGGGACGAGGCGGACGAGAGCCTGTTCGGCGCGCTCAACCGGACCACGCTGGTGTTCGCCACGATCTATCTGGCCTGGAGATTCCATGTGGAGGACGCCCGCGAGTTCTCCTCGCTCGACATGATGAAACGCGTCGATCAGGACCTCAAGGGATCCCTGGCCGGCATCCGGGGTGAGGGGGCCACCGGGCTCATCGATCTCGACGTGCGGCTGTCCATCGCGATCGCCGTGGTGGCCTACCTGCTCAAGACGCTGTTCGGCTGGTGGCACGCCAGGGGCAAGGTCAGGGGCAGCGGCATCCTCGCCACCTTCTCCGAACTGGCCTTCGCCTTCTACAGTCTCAACGCGATGTTCGCCTTCACCTCCGCGCGAGCCGACTGGCTGTCGCAGCGGGCCGTCGTGGCCACGGTCGGCGGCTGGCTGGAGGAGATCGACGAGGCCGTTCCGGGATGGAAGGCGTTCTGGGGGTGGGCCGGCGAGGCCTGGCCGTACGTCGTGGACGCGTTGATCGAGCCCCTGACCTGGCTGACGGTCGCCGCGCTGGTCTACGGCGCGTTCGCCGAGGACACCCGGGCGGTCGTACGCGGGACCCGGCTGGACACCGTGGCCGACCGGATGGAGCGGACCCACTCGCTCACCCGCTCCACCATGACCCGGGCCACGGGAGGGCTCCAGGAGCGCTGGGTTCCGCCCGCGAACGCCTTCCGGATCGCGGTCCGCGGCGGCGCCACGCTCTTCGGCATGTTCTGCCTCTGCTACGTCGCGCTCCGGGTGGGGGCCGACTACGCCGACCGGGGGGTGCGGACGATGGTCGGCAGCGAGGCGCCCTACTTCTGGCTGGTCATCAGCCCTCCGCTGACGTTCGTCAAGGACCTGGTCGTGACGGTGCTGACCACCTGCCTGCTGGCGGCCACGTTCGACATCGCGGCAACCCGCAGCCGCGAGGCGGGCACGGCGCTCACCGCCTGAACAGCAGCACCTGGTCCTGCGGTTCGGTCACCTCGGTGCCCGCCCGCTTGAACAGCTCGTCCACGGTCTCCTCCTCCAGCGGCACCCGGATCGTGCTCGGTATGACGTTGATCTCAACCTGGCCGGCGACCGCCCTGGGCACCAGGCTGATCAGGTCGTAGTCGTAGCCGGTGCCGATCCTGTGGTCCTTGACCTCCGTGGGCAGGCCGACGTTGACGATCTCGGCCTGCCAGGTGCGGCCGTCGGGGTGCTTCACCTTGATCTCGGGGTCGCCGCGCCGGATCACTCCCTCGGTGTTCAGGGACGTCCTGGTCACTTTGATCTTCAGCCACTGCTGGTCGGGCTTTATCGGGCGCCCGCCGGGGAGGGCGTCCACCTGCTCGATCCTGACCTTCCAGGCCACGTTCATGAGCGTCCCGGTCCCTCCGGCGGCCACGGGATGGATCCGGTAGTCGGGAACGCCGCTCCGGTAGAACACGTAACCGTCCCAGGTGGGGATCCCCACGCCCAGCGCCACGGCGAGGACCAGGGCGCCGACCCGCAGTGCCGTACGGCGCCGCGGCGGTGGGGCGGCCCCGGCGGACTCCTCCCGGGGCGCGGGGGACCCGGCGGGGCTCCCGAGGATGTCGGGGGGAGGGCGTCGGGGCAGCGGGGCCGCCGGGATGGCGGGGAACGGCTGGGTCGAGGCTCCCGGAGGCTCGCTCACCGGCTTCGGCGGGGGCGGCCAGACCTGCTCGTCCGGGAACATCCGCCGGGGGCCGGGTACCCAGCCGACCTCGGGGGCGGGGCGGGTGGGCCGAGGGGTGAAGACGGGACGTCCGGGACGCCCGGGACGGATCCTCGGGGCCTTCAGACGCCGTTCCGGGGCGCCGGAAGAGACGTCCGGGGCGGCAGGCTGGGCGCCGGGTGCGGCAGGGGACTCTCCGGCGGGGCGTTCTCCGGTGGGAGCCTCACTGGGGGTGAACCAGTCGCTGCGATCCTCGTTGGGCGGACGCGGTGTGTCCGTCACTTCTTGCTCGCCAACTGGTAGACATCCTTCGCGTTCGAGATCAGGCTCTGTGCGGCGGCCTCGTCGAGGCCGAGGTCGATCTCCACCTCGGGCAGAAACGCCTCTCCTGCGAATCCGTTCCGCGGGGCGAGCACGATCCGGGAGCCCGTCAGGGCCTCGGCCGGAATCTCGAACACCGCCACGCTCTCGGCCCACCAGCCCACCTGGATGTAGGGATTGGTGATGGTCAGCGAGGAGTCGACCTTGTCGGTGGCCGTGTAGCGCCTGCCGTCCCCGGCGAGGAGAACCGGAGGGCCGAACTTCTGCGGCTCCCGGTTGGCCGTCGCCCCCACATCGGCGATCAGGAAGATCCCGGAGGTGGTGGCCCTCTGCACCCTGTCGCCCGGATCCGTCGTCTCGATGGTCCTGGCGGCCCGGATGGCCTTCACCCGGGCGGAGAACCGGGAGGCGGCGACCTCGTCTCCCAGCCTCCCGGTCCAGGTCAGATGGGCCGTCCTCTCCTGCCGGTCCAGGCCAAGAGTCTGCAGGCCCACCGCCGCGACGGCCAGCGCCACGCCGGAGAGCAGGACGCCCGCCCGGCGTAACCGGCCCGGCGGCCCGGTGGCGGGGCGGCGGCCGGCCGTCTCGGTCCCGGCCGAGGTCGCGGTGCTCGTCAAACGGTCCCCCCCTGCCGGACGGGGAGAGTGACCTGTGCGGCGACCTTGGGCGGAGCGTCCTCGTCGTCGCCGTCCGCCACCAGGTTCCACTCCGGGGCGAGAATGAACCCCTCCGACATCTCGAAGGTGCCGACGTCGAGCTGGACCCTCCTTGGCGGGCGCTGTCCCTGCGGCAGTTCGTATCTGAGCACGACGGTGGACGCCATCCCCGGATGCAGCTGACTGCTGGACGCGTCCCCGGCGGGGACGGACACGGTCGGGCCGTACGGGCTCTTGATCTCCGGAACCATCTTCAGCAGGGATTTCGCGAAGGAGAAGCCGGGTGTCCCCCCCTGGCTCGGGCTTCCCACCACGGTGGTCTCAGCTCCCTGGTTCGTCACCTCCAGCACGACCTCAAGGAAACGCTTGCCCGGTCCGCCGAACAGGCCGGGCTGCACGGCCGTGCGGGACTCCACGAACGTGGTCATGAACTCGCCCTGATCCAGGCTCGACCCCGGGCCGAGCTGCTCGGGAGGTTCCTCGGGGGCTTCGTCGAAGCCACCGAGGGCCGCGGTGATTCCCAGGCCGGCGGCCATGGCCAGGGCGGCGATCGGCACCGCGACCGGGCGCCGGCGCCGGGTTCCGCCACCGGGGGGAGAGGTCATGACAAAAGATGGTAATAGCTGGCCTCCGTACCATCCGACTCATTCACCCCATAAGTGGGCGTGAACCTGGGGAAAATACAGCAGATTGACGGGAACGCTGCCCGGACAGAAGGTCTAACTCTTACGCTGTCACCGAGGCGGCGAGAGCCCAATGGCGGAGGTTCCGTGGCGGACGTGCATCCCGAGCATGCGCAGCTCCAGGCGGACCGGATCTACCTGGGCTGGCAGTATGCCCTGCTGCTCCCTGATCCGGGCCCGGCTCCCAAACGACCCTCCCCCGCGGAGGAGCCCGCCGAGCAGGTCGACCCCGAATGGGTCCGCAGGGAACGGCTCAACGAGTCCCTGCTGAACCGGCCGATGAAGATCTTCAGGGCGTTCATGACCGGGCTCGCTGTGCTGATCCTCCTCCTCGGCGTCACCGAGCTGCTGAGCTGGTCGTTCGTCGTCGTTGGGCTGGTCGCCACCGGAGGGGTGGCCGCGTTCTGCACGTACGCGATCCACCAGGGCAACCGGGTGGTCCTGCACCGGATCCGGGAACGCCAGGCGGTCGGTGACCGGCAGCGGCGCGAGCGCGACAGGGACCTCTTCCAGGCCCAGGAGGAGCATGCCGTCCGCTACCGGGAGTGGGCGGAGAAGAAGGAGCACTACGACCGCCAGCTCACCTGGTACGCGGTGACCGTGCCCGACGAGATCGACCGGATCGACGTGGCCGGAGGCACCCTGCCGGGCTGGTCGGCGCTGATCACCCTGCTCGGCGCGACCCGCCTCTACAGCGGAGGCCACCTGACCGTGCTCGACCTGTCCGAGGGGGCGATCGCCAAGGACCTGATCGAGCTGGCGCGCAGGGGCGGCGACGAGCCGCTGGTCTGGGTGCTGCCGGTGGACCTCCCCAGACTCGACCTGGGTGCCGCACTGCCCCCCGAGGCCTTCGCCGACGTGCTCGCGCACGTGGTGAGCGTCAGTGAGGAGCACCGCACGACCAGGGACCTGTCGTTCGACAACGCGATCCTGGAACGGGTCCTGGAGGTTCTCGGCGAGAACGCCACGATCAACCAGGTCACCGCCGCCCTCCGCGCCCTGGCCCAGGTCGGCGACCCGCGCGACGACCTCAGGTTCGGCCTGCTCAGCCCGGCCCAGCTGGAGCGGATCGGCACGCTGTTCGGCCGGGGCGTCAGCGACCGGGTGGTGATCGAGCGCGCCTGGGCGCTGGAGTCGCAGCTGCGCAAGCTGGAGACGCTCGGCTCGGAGGCCGTACGGCTGCCGCCCGCGCGCCTGCGGGTCGTGTCCATGGACCGCCAGGCGGGTGTGTTCGGCAACCGGGTCCTCGGCACCTACGTGGCCACCGCGCTCACCCACATCCTGCGCCAGTCAACCGCGTCCGAGCGGCCCTGGTACCACACGATCATCGTCGCGGGGGCGGACAAGCTCCGCGGTGACGTGCTCGACCGGCTGATGGACGCCTGCGAGACCTCCCGGACCGGGCTGGTGCTCACCTACCGGTCGCTCACCCCCACCGTGCGGGAACGGCTCGGCCGGGGACACGCGGCGGTGACGTTCATGCGGCTGGGCAACGCCGAGGACGCCCGGATCGCCAGCGAGCACGTCGGCACCGAGCACCGCCTGGAGCTCGCCCAGCTCACCGAGACGATCAGCGCCGCCGGGGCCGGGCTGGACGGCGGTTATGTCTCCACGGTCGGCCAGGCCGAGGAGGGCGAGGACGGGCGGGGTGTGAGCCGCGCGGACCTCAGGGAGGACATCACCTCCTCCACCGAGTGGGGCCGCCGCGCGACCAAGGCGATGGGGGACACCGAACGGGTGCTGCACCGGTCCCGGGAGTTCCTCGTCGAGCCCCACCAGCTCCAGCAGCTCCCCACCACCTCGGTGATCGTCACCGATGCCACCGCGCAGGGCCGCCGGGTCCGCCTCGCCGACGCCAACCCGGCGATACTGACCTTCCCGAAGACGACGCTGGGGGAGTTCGACGAGATCAAGGAGGTCGCGCTGGAGTGCGCGGAGGAGACCGAGGAGGCCGAGGAGGAGACCCGCGAGCCGGGCGTCTTCGCGGACGCGCCGCCGAACCTCGGCCCGCCGCCGCCCCGGCTGGACTGGCGCAGACGCCAATGAACCGTCCGTTTGTGGTAATGGCCTGGTCAATGCGGAGGTGCGATCCCCCGGGAAGGTTCGACCTTGGTTACTGGGGTGACCGGGCTCCGGGCCCCCGCCGGCCTGTACGGCGGAGCGATCCGTGAAGCGTCAACCCCCCGGCCTTGAGCCGGGACCCCTGGGTGGAGACCAAATGCAGCCAAGCGTGTCCCGTCCTCCGACCCCTCTGACCGGCCCCTGGTACCGGATCCAGGCGATCGCCGCCCCCTCGCGCAGTTCGTCGGCGGAATGGGATTTCGTCACGGTCCTGCCCGCCGTGCTCTCCACGGCCCAGCGCAACCGGCCCTTCGTGGCGGGCTGGCTCTCCCGGGGCTCCGGTGCCCCCCTGGAACTCATCACCAACGCCGGGCCGCTGACCCCGCCCCGGCCGCCCCGCAGGGCCGCCACCGAGGACGGACCGCTCCCCACCGGCCCCGAACCGCTGCTGTTCCCCAGCGGTGCCCGGGGCGTCCGGATCGGTGACGAGTGGCTCCGCGACCTGTCCGACCTGGTCTGGACCATCTGCCCGGGACGGCAGGCTCCGCCGCTCGGAGGCCGCCGCGAGCCGGACGCCGACGAGGTCAGACGGCCCACGCTCTTCGAGTCCACCCTGGTCACGCTCATGTCCCGGCCGTTCGCCTGGCTGGTCGTCGCCGAGCAGACCGATCTGCTGGACGCCGAGGTGGCGCACCTGCGGACCCAGCTCAACGTGCTGAGGCAGTACGGCGACGCCTCCGAACGCTCGCGCTACGACGCCGAGCGGGCCGAACGGCGTATGCAGGAGCTGGACGCCTTCCGCGAGGCCGGGCTCTGGAGTGTGCGGGTGCTGGCGGGTGCCGCCGGTCCCGAGGAACTGCGCCAGATCGCCCCCGTGCTGGTCGGCTCGGCCGAGATGAGCCACCACCCCTACCGCCTGCGCAGCGCGCTGTCCAGCCCGGTGCACGGCTTCGCTGATGCGCTCTCGGTGAGCCTGCAGGACCCCGCCGACGGCGCCGCCGCCCCGTTCGCGGCCACCGCGGGGGCGCTCGCCGCGCTCGCCGGGCTGCCCCGCAGGGAGGTGCCGGGGGTACGGGTGCTCGACGCCGGCTTCTTCGACGTGACCAGCGAGGCGGACGCCACCCCCGGCGGCCTGACCGTCGACCTCGGGTCGATCCTGGACGGGCAGGACAGGGCGGTCGGCTCGTTCAAAGTCCCCCTCGCCACTCTGAACCGGCACGCCTTCATCGCCGGGGCCACCGGCTCGGGCAAGTCCCAGACCGTCAGGCACCTGCTGGAGCAGCTCACCGGCGCCGGCATCCCGTGGCTGGCCATCGAGCCGGCCAAGTCGGAGTACGCCGCGATGGGCGGCCGGGTCGAGCACCTCGCCCCGGTGACCGTGATCAATCCGTCGGCCCCGGACAGTGTGCCGTTCAGCGTCAACCCGCTCGCTCCGGAGCCCGGCTACCCCGTCCAGGCCCACATCGACATGGTGCGGGCGCTGTTCATGGCGGCCTTCGACGCGGAGGAGCCGTTCCCGCAGATCATGTCGCTCGCCCTGCAGCGGGTCTACGAGGCCAACGGCTGGGACGTGGTCACCGGCTGGGCCGCTCCCGGCGCGGCCGTGCGGCCCGCCGTACCGACCCTTGAGCAGTTGCAGCGGCACGCGATGGACGTGATCAAGGAGATCGGCTACGGCAAGGAGGTCCAGGCCGACGTCGAGGGCTTCATCTCACTGCGGCTGAGGTCGCTGCGGGTCGGCTCGGCGGGCCGGTTCTTCGAGGGCGGCCACCCCGCCGACATCGGCGACCTGCTCCAGCGCAACGTGGTGTTCGCGATCGAGGACGTGGCCAACGACGAGGACAAGGCGTTCCTGATGGGCACGCTGATCATCCGGATCGTGGAACACCTGCGGATGCGGGCCAGGAAGGAGCGGAGCAGCGGGCTCCGGCACGTCATCGTGATCGAGGAGGCGCACCGGCTGCTCCGCGACCGCGGCGCCGGGCGCGCCAGCACGCACGCGGTCGAGCTCCTCGCCGGCATGCTCGCGGAGATCCGCGCGTATGGCGAGGGCATCGTGGTGGCCGAGCAGATCCCCACCAAACTGGTCTCCGACGTCGTGAAGAACACCGCGCTGAAGGTCGTGCACCGGCTCCCCGCCGAGGACGACCGGCAGCTCGTCGGTGCCGCGATGAACCTGAGCGACGAGCAGTCCCGGCAGGTCGTCTCGCTGCAGCCGGGCGTCGCGGCGGTCTTCGCCGACGGGATGGACCGGCCGCTCCGGGTCCAGGTGCCGCTGGGCGAGGACCGCGAGCACCTGATCCCCGGCCAGCTGCCCCCGATCTGCGGCCGTCGTTCCGCGGCGTGCGGCCAGGAGTGCAGGACCGGCCGGGCGTGCACGCTCGTCGAACTCCGCGAGGCCGACCTGCTCGCCGACGCGCCCGAATGGGCCTGGCTGCGCATCTGGACCGACACGCTGGTGCTGGCGTTCTGCACCGGCCGGTCCGTCCCCGGAGTGCCCCGGGTGCTGGCCGACCTGTGGGCCGAGCTCCCGATGCGGCGGCGCGAGTGCCTGCTGGCCACGGCGGTGGAACGCGGCGTGGACCGCCGGGCGTGGTCGCTGCGGACCATCAGCGACCCGGTGAAGCTGACCGAGCAGGTCGCCAGGGCCGCGACCCGGCTGCTGGGGCCCGATCGGGAGGTCGCCGAGCGGCCCGGTCCCACCTGGGTCATCCCGCAGGTCCGCTGGCTGCACGAGGTGGACCGGATCTTCCCCCACGGCCGGCCCGCGCCCAACCCGCGCGACCCCGCACCGGTCATGGAGTACGCGCTGTTCAACCGGCCGTCCAGCGCCACCGAGCTGCTCGGTCACCGTGCCAAGGCGCTGCGCCACCACCCGCTCTCCATGGAGGTGGACCGCAACCGGGCACTGGCCTGGCGGGTGATCCTCGGCGACGACGAGCACGAGGGCGTGGAACAGGACATCCTCACGGTGACGATCGGCGTCGACCCGGCCGAGCGGCTCCGCCACGTGGCCCAGATGATGGGGGCGAGCTGGATGGAGAGCGTGCTGTCCTGGCCGCACCGGTTCGTGCTGCCGTTCGACGCCGCGTCGGAGGAGCCCGCCGAACTCGCCTTCATCGAGTAGGGGGATCATCACCGTGGGGAGCCGGCCATGAGGGGGCCGCCGCGCACTCCGGGCCGAGGCGGAGCGTCGCCAGACGGGGACAGGACCCAAGCGGGGCTAGGATCTGCGGCATGAACGATTCGGCAGACCCTGCCCGGCAGCGGCCCGGCGGACCAGGCCCGGCTGCCGGGTCGTCCTGCGACAGGCCGCTAGGCGAGGAGACGGCATGACTCAGCTTCCGCTGCGGGCGCAGCTCGCGAGCGCTCTCGGCCGCACGGCCGCGACCCTCTCCAGGGCGACCGGCCGAGGTGACGGATCGGTGATCGGCGGCAGGGTCGGCCTGGCGCTGGAGCCCGACCTGCTGCGCCAGCTCGCGCAGGACCGCAAGCTGGCACTGGTGAGCGCGACCAACGGCAAGACCACCACGACCCGCCTGATCACCTCCGCCCTTCAGGATCTCGGCGACGTCGCCACCAACGCCTTCGGCGCCAACATGCCCGCCGGGCACGTCTCGGCGCTGTCATCGGCCAAGCACGCCCCCTACGGCGTCCTGGAGGTCGACGAGAAATACCTGCCCGAGGTGATCAACACCACCGGCGCCGGCGTGATCGTCCTGATGAACCTCAGCCGGGACCAGATGGACCGGGCCGGTGAGATCTGGCTGCTGGCCCAGAAATGGCGCCGGGCGCTCGCCGGGAAGAACACCCACGTGATCGCCAACGCCGACGACCCGCTGGTGACCTGGGGTGCCGCCACGGCCACCCGGGTCACCTGGGTGTCGGCCGGGCAGCCGTGGAAGGAGGACTCCTGGTGCTGCCCCGAGTGCGGCGGCCCGCTGGACCGCAAGGGCATGGAGTACATCCCGCCCGGCGGCCACGTCTCGAACACGGCACCCCCTCGTACGGCCGACAACGACTGGGCCTGCCGCGAGTGCCCCTTCCGGCGGCCCGCGCCGTCCTGGGCCCTCGACGACGACGCGGTGATCGACCCGCGCGGACAGCGCTGGGTGCTGGACATCCAGCTCCCCGGCCGGGCCAACCGGGCCAACGCCGTGATCGCGCTGGCCACCGCCGAGACGTTCGGCCTGCCGATCCAGCGGGCACTGCCCCGGCTGCGCGAGGTCAGGTCCGTCGCCGGCCGCTACACCACAGTGGAGCGCGGCGGGCGGCAGGCCCGGCTGCTGCTCGCCAAGAACCCGGCCGGCTGGCTGGAGGCGTTCGACGTGCTCGACCGCTCGCTGCCGGTGATCCTGTCGGTGAACGCCCAGGGCCCCGACGGCCGCGACACCTCCTGGCTGTGGGACGTGGACTATCGCGTCCTGCGCGGCAGACCGGTCTACGTGGCCGGGGAGCGGCGGCTCGACCTCGCGCTCCGGCTCGACGTGGCGGGGGTGCCGTTCCAGCTGGTGGACTCCTTCGGGCAGGCGCTCGCCGCGCAACCACCCGGCAAGGTCGACGTGATCGCCAACTACACCGCCTTCCAGCAGATCCGATCGGAGTTCGGTCGTGCAGTCTGACAGCGCCCTGCGACTCGTCTGGATCTATCCGGACCTGTTGAGCACCTACGGGGACCAGGGCAACGTTCTGGTCCTGGAGCAGCGCGCCCAGCGCCGCGGCATCCCGGTCGAGACCGTCCACGTGCGCTCGGCCGACCCGGTTCCCGAGGGTGGTGACATCTACCTGATCGGCGGCGGCGAGGACCGGCCGCAGATCCTGGCCGCCGAGCGGTTGCGCCGCGACGGCGGCCTGCACCGGGCCATCGCGCGCGGCGCCGCCCTGCTGGCCGTCTGCGCGGGTTACCAGATCATGGGCACCACGTTCGGCGGAGAGGAGGGGCAGCCGGTCGGCGGCATGGGGCTGCTCGACATCTCCAGCGGCCGAGGCGCGGGCCGCGCGGTCGGCGAGCTGGCCGGCGAGGCCGACCCGGTGCTCGGCATCCCGATGCTGACCGGCTTCGAGAACCACATGGGGGTCACCCGGCTGGGCCCCGGCGTCCGGCCGCTGGCCCGCACGGTGGTCGGCGTCGGCAACGGCGACGGCACCGAGGGCTGCTACGCCGGCAAGATCGTCGGCACCTACCTGCACGGCCCCGCGCTCGCCCGCAACCCCGGGCTCGCCGACCTCCTGCTGAGCTGGGCGGTCGGTGCGCAGCTCCCGCCGATGGACGACTCCTGGTTCGAGCGGCTCCGTCAGGAGCGGCTGGCCGCGGTGCTGCCCGCCTGAGAGCGGGAGGACCGGACACCGACGATCAGGGCCGCACCCCGTGGGGGAGTGCGGCCCCGGCGGCCGGTGGACGGGTGCCCGGCTCGGTCAGTAGACGAGCGCCTGGACCTCTTCGCCGAGGACCTCCTCGACGAAGGTGGAGGCGCCCGCGATGCGCACACCCTCGATCACGTCGTCCACGGTGATGTCGCGCCGGGCCGCGCACTGCGTGCACAGCGTCACCCGGCCCACGGCCAGCACAGCGTCGAGCAGATCCCCGAGCGGGGCGGCGTGCGGCAGGGTGAACTCCTTCGCCCGGCCGGGCAGGGCGAACCACGATGACTCGCCGGTCAGCCAGAGAGAGACGGGGACCCCGCTCGCCAATGCCGCCGCGGCCACCGTGAACGCCTGGTTACAGCGCTCGGGTGAGTCCTCGCCGGCGGTCACCTTGATCACCAATGATCGTGCCATGCCTGCAGCCTATGCGGGTCAGCGCCACGTGCGCGAGCCGTGCCGGGACGGCCCTAGGCTCGGATCCATGGACGTTCCCGAGCTGCATTCCGACCTTGAGCCGATCGCCTTCCTCGTGGGCCGGTGGGAAGGTGCCGGAGTGGGCGGATACCCGACGATCGAAAGTTTCAACTTCGGCCAGGAGATCATCTTCGGTCACAACGGCAAGCCCTTCCTGACCTATACCAGTCGCACCTGGCTGCTCGACGAGGCGGGCAACAGGGTCCGCCCGCTGGGCACCGAGACCGGTTTCTGGCGCCAGCTGCCCGGCCGCCAGCTGGAGGTGTGCCTGTCGCATCCGACCGGCATCGTGGAGATCTACGTCGGTGAGGTGGTCTTCAACAAGATCGAGCTTCACACCGACGTGGTCGCCCGCACCGCCACCGCCAAGGAGTACACCGGCGGCCACCGCCTCTACGGCCTGGTCAACGGCAACCTGATGTGGGCCTACGACATGGCGGCCGCGGGGCAGTCGCTCCAGTCGCACATCTCCGCCGAGCTCAAGCGGGTGGGCGACTTCGTGCCGGGAGTGGACTGACTGTCATCTGGGGGGAGCGGGGAGGCGCCCCGGAAAAGGGAAGAACCCCGGGCCTGCTCCTCCCGCTGTGCGGGAGGGCCAGATGGACCTGGGGCGGGATGGCCCGCCCTCTGGCAACCCGGGGTTCCGGTGATTGTCGTGGATTCGCCGAACGTCGCCAGACGTCCGGACAGAGTCCGGAGTCGCGGCGTCCTAGCGGACAGCCACCTCGCTAGCCCAACTATGATCAACCATTGTTCGGACCACCTCCTTTCGGCGTGTCTGTACACTACGAAACCGCCGACGGCCGGAGCAAGTAAATATTCACGAGCCTCGCATCCTGCTCTGCCCACCCGTTCGCTGAGAGCCGATGGGAACAGAACGGGAACCCCCTGCCAGCGATCATGCTTTCTGGGCTTTTGGGTATTTTGACATAGGTATACGGCAGTACTTATTCTGTAGGCGTGCCCGTCTCCAGCGCGTCCGTTCAGGACATCGACCGCGTAGCCTCCGCGCTCGTGGTGAGCATGCCCGCGCTGCACAGGGCTCTTGATCGGCGGGTCGACCGGGAGTTCCCACATCCCAGGCTTCCGGAGGGCCAGCTCGCGCTGCTGTGGCTCACCGAGGAGTATGAGGGGATCACGGTCCGCGAGGCCGCCGACGCGCTGCTGATGAAGCCGAACAACGTCAGTGCCCTTGTCTCCCAGCTCACCGAGCTGGGACTGCTGGAGCGCAGGCAGGACGCCGTTGACAGGCGAGTCGCCCATCTGCACCCGACGGCCACGGCCCGGCAGCAACTCGCCGAGGTCCGACGGCTCAAGGAAACCCACGTGGCGCACGCGCTGCGCACCCTCACCGACGGGGAGCTGGGTGCCCTCGGCTCGGCCCTGGGCGCGTTGATGTCGCTGACCCGGCATCTCTACCCCGCCACCGACTGATTCCACGTCTGCTTTCCGGACAACGGCTCGGTCCGCGTGCGCGTACGGATTGCGCACGCGGACCGAGCCGTTGTCCGACGGCGGTTTCCGCAGCTGTGGCTGAACGTTCCCGCATGCTCACGGCTGCGTCGTAGTTCACAGCTCGCCTTTTCGAAGTCTCGAAGTTCTCTCACAGACAAGGCATCTCCTTGCCCTCCGACACCCTGAAGCACTCCGCCGTGCCCGCGCCCTCCCCGCCGGGCACCCCACAGGGCCGGCGTTCCAACCCTTGGCTGACGCTGATCGCCGTCGCGATCGGCCTTTTCATGGTCAACCTCGACGCGTCCGTGGTGTCGATCGCGAACCCCGAGATCGGCCGGGACCTGAACGCGTCCACAGCCGGCCTGCAGTGGGTCACCAACGCCTATCTCATCGCGATGGCCGCCGCCCTGATCCTGGGTGGCAAGCTCGGTGACCGCTTCGGGCGGCGCATGTACTACATGATCGGTACCGCCGGGTTCACCCTCGCCTCGATCGCGATCGGTATGTCCGGATCGATCGAGGGCGTCATCGCCTTCCGCGCGTTGCAGGGCTTCTTCGCCGCGCTGCTGATTCCGAACACGCTCGGCCTGCTGCGCGCGGTCTTCCCGCCAAAGAAGTTCGGTATGGCGGTGGGTCTGTGGGCCATGGTGGCGTCCTGCTCCACCGCGCTCGGACCGATCGTCGGCGGGCTGCTCGTCGAGCACGTCAACTGGGAGTCCGTCTTCTACATCAACGCCCCCATCGGCGTCATCGTCCTCGCCGTCAGCGCGCTCGTGCTGCCGCAGAGCAAGGATTCCACGGGCCACCACCGCTTCGACATCCCCGGCGTGATCTTGCTCGCGCTCGGCATGGTGGCTCTGGTCTTCGGCGTGGTCAAGGGCGAGACCTGGGGCTGGACCTCCGCGGGAACGCTGGGCGCCCTTGTTGTGGGCATCGTCATCCTGGTGGCCTTCGGCTGGTACGAGACCCGCATCAAGCATCCGTTGCTGCCGATGCGGCTGTTCCGCAGCCCGTCGCTGACCATCGGCACGATCGTCACCGCTGTCAACTTCTTCGTGCTGCTCGGCGTGATCTTCTTCCTGATGTTGTACTTGCAGAACGTACGCGGCTTCACGCCTGTCGAGGCGGGCGTGCGCACCCTGCCGCTGAGCCTGGCCACCGTGGTCGCGTCGCCGCTGGGCGCGGCACTGACCGGGCGGTTCGGCCCGCGCCTGTCCATGCCGATCGGCATGCTGCTTCAGGCCGGCGCGTCCTTCTGGATGCTGACGTGGGACGCGCATTCCTCGTACGCCGCGATGTGGCCGCCGTTCCTCGCGCTCGGCTTGGGCGTCGGCATGGTGATGTCCGCCTCCTCCGACGCGATCGTCGGCAACGCGCCGACCAAGGACGCCGGTGTCGCGGGCGGCCTGCAGTCCACGGCGCTGCAGATCGGCGGGGCGCTCGGCACGTCCGTGCTGATCTCCCTGATCAGCAGCCGAGTGGGCTCGACGCTCACTGGCGAGCTGACCGATGCCGGGGTTCCGGCCTCTGTGGCAGGCGGCTTCGAGAAGGCCCAGGACGCGGTGGCGATGGGCATTTCACCGGTCGTGGATGGCATGGCCGCGCAGTTGAAGGCCGCCGTCATCGAGGGCAGCGGCAGCGCGTTCATGAACGGCGTGCACTCAGCCGTGCTAGTGACCGGCGTGCTGTGCGTCATGGGTGCGCTCCTGGCCGCGGTCGGCCTACGGCACACTCCCCAGGCCGCATCTCGTTGAGGATCAGCGGCCGGGGGTTCGGGTACAGGGAGATCCCCATCGAGCCCCGGTGCTCATAGACTCTCCATATGACCGAGACGTCGTGGCATGAGGAACTGCGGGCACGTGGTTACCGGGTCACCCCGCAACGCCAGCTGGTGCTTGAGGCGGTCAAGGCATGCGAGCACGCCACACCCGAGGAGATCTGCACGCGGGTGCGGGAGACCGCCCGCGGGGTGAACATCTCGACCGTCTACCGGACCCTCGAGCTCCTTGAGGAGCTTGGCATGGTCACCCACACCCACCTCGGGCACGGCGCCCCCACCTACCACCTGACGGCCGAGGCCGATCATGTGCACCTGGTCTGCCGTGGCTGCGGGGAGATCAGCGAGGTCAGCCCGGATCTGGTGGAGAGCTTCGTCGACAACCTCGACCAGAAGCTCGGGTTCGTCACCGACGTGCACCACCTGACGGTCTTCGGCCGTTGCCGTAACTGCCGCTGAGGCCTCGTAGGCTGGGGTCCATGCGTAGCCCTCTGCTGGACACTCCCGGCGCGGTCGCGGCCGAGACCCCTGACGCCGACGTCGCCGGTCACTACGGTGACCCGTTCGCCGAGCAGCGTGCGTTCCTCGCCGGTGAGGCGATGGTCGACCGGAGCAACCGCGAGGTCGTCCGGATCTCCGGACCCGACCGGCTGAGCTGGCTCAACAGCCTGAGCTCGCAGAAGCTCGACGACCTGAAGCCCGGTCAGCCCACCCAGACGCTGTTCCTGGACGCCCAGGGCCGGGTGGAGCACCACCTCACGCTCGTCGACGACGGCGAGGCCGTCTGGGGGCACGTGGAACCGGGCACGGCGGCCGGGCTCGTCGCGTTCCTGGACAGGATGCGGTTCATGCTCCGGGTCGAGGTCGCCGACGTGACGGCCGGCTACGCGGTGGTCTCCGTGGCCGACGCCGCGCGGCTCACCCCGCCTCCGGGGGCGATCCTCGTCGGGGACGACGTGCTGCTCCCGCGCGACCTGCTGGCCGACCGGCTCGGCGGTCTGAAGCTCGCCGGGCTCTGGGCCTACGAGGCGCTGCGGATCGAGGGGCACCGTCCCCGGCTGGGCTTTGAGACCGACCACAAGACGATCCCGCACGAGGTGGACTGGATCGGCCCGGCCCTCCATCTGAGCAAGGGCTGCTACAAGGGCCAGGAGACCGTGGCCCGGGTGCACAACCTCGGCCACCCTCCGCGCCGCCTGGTCTTCCTGCACCTGGACGGCAGCGTGGACACCCTGCCCAAGCACGGCGCCCCCGTGCTCCACGACGGCGTGGAGGTCGGCTCCGTCGGCAGCTCCGCCCGGCACCACGAGCTCGGCCCGATCGCGCTGGCCGTGGTCAAGCGGACCGTGCCGGTGGACGCCACGCTGCAGGCCGAGGGAGTGGCGGCGACCCAGGAGGTCATCGTGCCGCCGGACGCCGGGCGTAACGTCACCATCGACCCGGCCCTGCGCCGCCGTATCCGCTGAGATCGCGCCGGCCACCGGAGCCGTGGTCCGGCCCGGCTCAGATCTCCAGGATCAGGGTGATCGGGCCGTCGTTGGTCAGGCCGACCTTCATGTCGGCGCCGAACACCCCGGTCTCCACGTGGGCTCCCAGCGTGCGCAGCTCGGCGCAGACGGCCTCCACCAGCGGCTCGGCGACCGGTCCGGGCGCCGCGGCCTGCCAGGTGGGGCGGCGGCCCTTGCGGGTGTCGCCGTACAGGGTGAACTGGCTGACCACGAGCAGGGGCGCGCCGACGTCCGAGCAGGACTTCTCGCCGGACAGGATCCGCAGGCCCCAGAGCTTGGCGGCGAGCCTGGCCGCCTCCGCCGGGGTGTCGGTGTGGGTCACCCCGACCAGCACCAGCAGTCCGGGCTCGTCGATCGCCCCGACCGTCGAACCGTCCACAGTGACCGAAGCGGAACTCACCCGCTGAACAACCGCACGCATGCCTCCCATCATCTCGTGGTCCCCGACCTCCTAGAATCCTCGCGAAAGGAGACAAAAGTGTCTGCTGAGTCGTTGCTTGTTGAGGTCGTCCGTTCGGGGTTCGTGGAATCCACCCATCGGGCGCGGATGCTGGCCGTCGGTGCCGACGGCTCCCCGGTGCGAGTGCACGGGGCGGTGGATGCTCTGGTGTCTCCCCGCTCGTCGATGAAGCCGTTGCAGGCGCTCGGCATGGTGCGTTCCGGGCTCGCCCTGGAGGGGGAGCTGCTCGCGCTGTCGTGTGCCAGTCACTCGGGGGAGCCGTTCCACGTCGAGGGGGCACGGAAGATCCTTTCCGGTGCGGGGCTGGACGAGGACGCCCTGCGCTGCCCGGAGGACCTGCCCGGGGACGTCGTCTCCCGTGACGAGGTGCTGCGCTCGGGCGGCGGGCGGGCCAGGATCTACATGAACTGCTCGGGCAAGCACGCGGCGATGCTCGCCACCTGCGCGGTCAACGGCTGGCCGCTGGAGACCTACCTCGACCCGGCGCACCCGCTGCAGAGGGCCATCCGCGACACGGTCGAGGAGCTGACCGGCGAGCGCGTCGCCGCCACGGGGGTGGACGGCTGCGGCGCCCCGCTGTTCTTCGTGTCGATGGTGGGTGTCACCCGCGCGTTCCGCTCTCTGGTCCAGGCCGAGCCGGGCACCCCCGAGCGCCGCATCGCCGACGCCTTCCGTGCCCACCCCGAGTGGACGTCCGGCACGACCCGCCCCGAGGCCCAGTTGATGCGCGCGGTCCCCGGTCTGATGGTCAAGGCGGGCGCCGAGGCGTTCGACGCCTTCGCCTCCGCCGACGGCCGCGCCGGGACCGTCAAGATCGAGGACGGCGGCCAGCGGGCCCGGGTCCCCGTCACGGTCGAGGCGCTGCGCGCCCTCGGCCTGGGGACGGCGGAGCTCGACGAGCTCGCGGTCGGCGTGCTGCTCGGCGGCGGCCGTCCCGTCGGTGAGGTCCGCCTGCGCTGAGGCGTGGCCGCCTGAGGCGACCCGTACGGAGTCCGGCCCGCCTCAGGCGGCCACGGTCGTCTCGGCGGACGGTGCCGTGGTCTTCACGCTCCCGGCTCCGGCCGTGGGCTTCTTGAGCACCAGCACGCTGAGGACGATCGCGGCGGCCAGGAGTCCGGCGCCGATGCCGAACGCCAGCTGGAAGCCGCCGGTCAGCGCGGACGCCATGCGCTGTCCCTCGGCTGCCAGGTGCTCCGTACGGGAGGCCGCCAGGGTGGACAGGGTCGCCACGCCGAGAGCCGCGCCGATCTGCTGGGTGGTGTTGTACAGGCCGGAGGCGACCCCGGCATCCTCGGGCCGGGCGCCCGACATGCCCAGCGCGGTGAGCGCGGGCATCGCCAGGCCGCCTCCGCCGGTCAGCAGCATCACCGGCAGCAGGTCCACGGCGTACACGCCGTCCACCGGCACGCGGACGAGCAGCAGGCGCCCCGCCAGCAGCAGCACCAGGCCGGTCAGCAGGACCGTCCGCTCGCCGAAGCGGGTGATGAGGCGCGCGGAGAAGCCGAGCGAGACCACGCCGATGGCAAGGGCGGCCGGGAGCATCGCCAGACCGGTCGCGGACGCCCCGTAGCCGAGCACGTTCTGCATGTAGAGGGCGATGAGGATCTGGAAGCTGAACATGGCGGCCAGCATCAACATCTGGATCAGGTTGGCTCCCCAGACATTGCGGGAGCGGAACACGCGCAGCGGCAGCAGCGGGTGCGCCGCGGTGGCCTGGCGGGCGACGGCCCCGGCGATCAGTGTGAGGGCGAGGGCGGTAAGGCCGAGGGTGCGTCCCGATGTCCAGCCGTACTGCTCGGTCTGGACGATGGCGTAGACGCCGAGCATCACCCCACCGGTGATCAGGGCGGCACCGAGGGCGTCGGCCCCCTTGCCGAGCCCGATCCCGCGGTCGCCGTCCAGGACGAATACGGCCAGCAGCGCGGTGGCCACGCCGATCGGCAGGTTGATGAGGAACACCCAGTGCCAGCTGAGCGCGTCGGTGAGGACGCCGCCGAGGACCTGGCCGATCGAGGCGCCGACGGAGCCGGTGAAGGCGAAGGCGCCGATCGCCTTGGCGCGCTCGCGTGGCTCGGTGAACAGTGTGACGATCATCCCCAGGCTGACCGCCGAGGTCATCGCTCCCCCGACGCCCTGCAGGAACCGGGCCGCGATCAGCGTCTCGGGGCTGCCCGCCACTCCGCACAGCAGCGAGGCGACGATGAAGACGGCAAGGCCCGTGACGAACACGCGTTTACGGCCGACCAGGTCGCCGAGCCGCCCGGCCAGGAGCAGCAGGCCGCCGAAGGCGAGCATGTAGGCGTTGACGGTCCAGGTCAGGCCGGAGGGGGAGAAGCGCAGATCCTGCTGGATGGCCGGCAGTGCCACGGTGACGATGCTGCCGTCCAGGACGATCATCAGCATTCCGGCGCAGAGTACGGCGAGGGCGAGCCGACGGGACCGGGGCGCGGGAGTGGGGGCAGGGGGCATGGGGGCGACTCCTGTCGAGAGGGACAACAGGAGAGACCGTAGCAGATAGTTTTTTAGTAGACGATCTCCTTCGGGCCTATTTTTTCCGCTGGCGCGCCCGCCGGACCGGTTGTGGGTTCTCGGCGGGGACGGACAGATGCCCTGCGGCCAGGCGGTTCATGGCCCGGAGGAAGATCTCGCGTTCGTCCTCGGGGAGTGCCGCCAGCACCTCCCTGTGCACGCGGTCCGCGATCTTCTGGCTCTGTTCGGCGACCCGGGCGCCGTCCTCGGTGACCGCGATGATCCGGGCCCGCCGGTCCTTGTCGGAAGGGCGGCGCTCGGCGAGGCCGGCCTTCTCCAGGGCGTCGACCGTCACCACCATCGTGGTCTTGTCCATGTCGCCGAGCTCGGCGAGCTGGATCTGGGTGCGCTCCTCCTCCAGGGCGTGGACCAGCACGCAGTGCATGCGCGCGGTGAGCCCGATCTCGGCGAGTGCCGCCGCCATCCGGGTCCTCAGGACATGGCTGGTGTGGTCCAGCAGGAACGACAGGTCCGGTTCGGTGCGTGCGGATGCCATGGCGGTCATGTCCGCCAGGGTAACAACTCGATCCCTGGCGGATTATCTGACAGAGGCCGTCTGCGGAGGTGTCGGACGGTCCGTGCCCGTGTCTGTCGCCCGGCTCCGCGTCAGGGCGGTCTCCGGCACGCTCCGGGAACGCTAGAGCGAGCGGAAGTGGCGGGTGGAGGAGATCGCGCCCGAGGTCGTCATGGTGAACGTCCGCATCGAGCCGGCGAACTTGGACAGGTCCCATTCGGCGGGGCCCTGATACCAGTACAGGTTGTCGGCATGCCGGCCGTCGTCGGTGACCGAGGAGACCACGCGTGCCCAGCGCTCGACGTTGTCGAAGATCACGGCATAGGGCAGGTAGCGGGAGAACAGCTCCACCCGCTGGGCGGCGGGGATGTTCTCGCCGACGTCATCGGAGGCCAGATAGTCCCGGAAGCCGAGAGTGTGGGCGAGGGCTCCCGCGCCCTCGGCGGTCTTGGCCGGCATGTAATGGCCGCCGACGGCCATGGCGGCGCCCGCGATGATCAGGGCCAGGCCGAGCAGGCCGTACGTGGTGAACCAGGCCAGTGCGACGGTGGCGAGGACCCCGGCCGCGGTGAACACCACGCCGAGGGTCGTCCAGTGGGTACGGACGGTGTCGGGGCGGCGGGCGAACCAGCCCTGGGTGACCACGTCGCGGTAGAGCGCGTCGCGGACCTTCCCGAGGTTGGCCGCGAACGAGCCCTGGAGCTGGGAGAGCAGGGCCGTGTCGCGGCCGTCGAAGATGGCGTCGTAGAGCGCGCGCTCGTACGGCAGCAGCGAACCGACCGGGGCGCCGGGCAGCCGGACCAGGGCCCAGTCGGGGGAGTCGTAGGTCTGCCGGGGCTGCTCGTCGATCCGGATGTAGCCCCGGACCGCCAGGTCCACGATCGTGGCGGTCACGTCGATCACGTCGGCCTGCTCGTCTATGAGCGTGCCGATCTGACCGGGGCGCACGCCGTTCGGCGGGGCGAAGTAGCCGTTCTCGGCCACGGCGGGCGAGCCGGGCCCGTTGCCGACCACGCGGGCGTCGCGGCCTCGCGTCCAGTAGAGCAGGCCGAGGCCGCCGAGCATCAGGACCAGCAGGCCCGCCAGCGCGCCGCCGGTGACGGTGTTCAGGGTGAAGGCGTTGGAGAGCTCGAAGCGGCGTTCCAGGATCGGGCCGCCCTTGGTGGCGCCCGCCGGGTAGCCGATGATCACGGTGAGCACCTCGCCCGGGCCCAGTTCCTGCTGCTCGAACTCCGCGGTGGTCCCGGTGTGGTCCGGTGACGCGGCGGTGCAGCCGATCGCGGAGCTCAGCACGCCCGCGAAGCAGGACAGGCTCTGGAGCCGGCCCGGACCGGTCACCGTGACCTTGGCCTGGGCGACCGGGACGGACCAGGCCCCCACGGCGTACCACCGCAGTTCCTGGGCGTCGGCCAGCGGGGTCACCGCGCCCTTGACGTCGTACTCCAGCTTGGCGTTGCCCGAGCCCTTCAGCGTGAGCGAGTCGCCCTGCAGCGTGGCGTCGCCCTTGAGGTTGACGATCTGGTAGACGCGGTCGCTGCCGTCGTCGTAGCGGGTGCGGTCGATCAGCTTCCGCGTCGGAGGGCTGCCTTCGAAGGTGACGCTCTCCGTGACGTGCAGCACGCCGTCCTGCCGTAGTTCGAGCGTGACGTTGTCATCGATCACCTGGTCCGCCCGGATGGCCGCCGTGCTCGCCGTACCGGCTGCGAGGGCCGGGGAGGCGCCCAGGGTCAGCGCCAGGGTGGCAACCGCGGCCACGACCCCGGCCGCTCGATGCAAAACAGATCCCGCCATGGCTCGGGAGCCTATCGAGAACCACCGGCTCTGACTGCCACCTCTTACCGTTATTTTCGGTCAATAAGCGGGTATAGGCGGATATCCGCTAGATTGCCGCCCGGAGATCAACACTCTGGAGAAGGCGGTCACATGCGCCCACGCGGATCGAGTCCTCTGATCTTTGGTGTCTTCGGTCTCCTGGCCATGACGTTCGCCGCGATCGTGGTGATCGCCGGTCTGGCCGGTGGGGAGGAGGCGGAGGTTCCGGCCGCCCCGGGGGCCGGTCCCGTGGCGACCAGAAATGCTGGACCACCGCCGGCCGAGGAAGCGGAGGTAACGCCGCCGAATTTCCGGCCGCCACCCTCGCTGCACCTCGGCTCGATGGGTGACTCCGAGATCGCGCTGGCCGCCCAGAAGAGCCTGAGCGTCGACCTCCGCAACATGCGGCGCTCCGACACCACCACCCGGCTCAAGCGCAATCCGCTGTACGGCACCGGCACCATGCGCCCCACCTCCTGCCGCGCTCCCCAGCCCTCCACCCGGCCCGCTGACATGTTCGCCTACCTCAACGCCGTCACCGGCTGCCTGGACCGGGCCTGGGCAGGGAAGTTCTCCCAGGCCGGAGCGGCCTTCCTGGAGCCGCGCCGCGTCTTCTGGTCGCGCCCGGGCCGCGGTCCCTGCGGCACCTACCCGGCCAGCGGCGCCGCCGCCTACTACTGCCCGTCCAACCGGGGCATGTACATCGGCCTGACCCACCTCATTCAGCAGTCCGACCGGGTCGACCCGGCCGAAAACCACGTCCCCTACCTGGCCGTGCTCGCCCACGAGTACGGACATCACGTGCAGGAGATGGCGGGGATCGGTGGTGCCTGGTGGTGGGAGGTCTACGACAGGTCCAAGGCCGCCCAGGAGTCCCACTCCCGCCGGAGCGAGCTTCAGGCGCAGTGCCTGGCCGGGGTCTTCGTCCGCACCGTCCGGACCTCGCTCGGCGTCACCGGCGCCCGCTGGAACGAGGTGCTGCAGATAGATTACGGACGGGGCGACGACCAGGGCCGCGGGGGCCCGCGAGACCACGGCACCGGCGACCACTACGCCGCCTGGCTCCACCAGGGATGGAAGTACGCCAGGGTCGGTTACTGCAACACCTGGGCCGTTCCCGCCTCACAGGTCAGCTGACCTCCGCGAAATCCCGCGATCCGTGGGCCGGCCGCCTCCGTCTGGGTAAAATGCCGACTTGCTCAAGACGATTCGGCAGCCGAGAACTCCCTCCGAGGTGGCATGCGCGGGCCCGTGTCTGGACGACCCCGAGTGAGCACGGTTGCTGTCCTTGTAGTGATTTGTTGCCTTATTTCGGGATGCTCCGTGACGGCCAGCGGGTCCGCGCCGACGGGCGACGGCAGGGGGGTCCGCCGGGGCCAGGGCTCCGCCCCGCTGGTCATGATCGTTGGAGACAGTTTCACCGTGGGGTCGGGCCCGGTCCAGCGGTGGGACACCTACGCCGCGAAGACCGCGCGCGAGCTGGGCTGGCAGCTCGTCACCGCGGGGGCGGCGGGGACGGGCTTCGTCAATCCCGGCCCGGTGAAACGGACCTTCCGGGACTCCTTCGCCAGAGAGCTCTCCTGGCGCCCGGCCCCCGACCTGCTGATCATCTCCGGCGGGCACAACGACCGCCGCACCGCCTCCGGAACGGTGAACCGGGCCGCCAAGCGCCTGCTCGAACTCGTCCGCACCCGCTGGCCGAACACCAGGGTCATCGTGGTCGGCCCCATCTGGATGACCAGGGCTCCCCGGTGGGCCTACGGGGTCAGGGACGCCATCGCGGCCGCCGCCCAGGAGGAGGGAGTGACCTTCCTGGACCCGCTCGGTGAGCGCTGGAGCCGCAGGCTGGTCCTGCCCGACGGCGTCCACCCCACCCTCGCCGGACACGCACGGCTCGCCCACTGGCTGGTCGCGGCGCTGCACGGGCAGGGGATCGGCCCGGAGGCCCGGTGACCTTTCCGGCCGTCCGGCGGCTCGCGGTCCTGCCCCTCCCCGCAGGCCGGCCCCGCCTGTAGTCGGTCTCAACCGAGTTTCAACTCCCGCGCAAGTCGGTTCCCCCAAGCTGACGGCGTAGGGAGAGGAGAGATCATGACGATCGGAAACGACCTGCGCCGCGCGGTCAGAGGACAGGTGCTGGTCGCGGGCGACGAGGGATTCGAGCAGGCCAGGCGGGCGTGGAACCTCGCCGTGGACCAGCCGGTCAGGGCCGTGGTGGAGGCCGAGGACGCCGACGACGTGGCCGCGCTGGCCGGCTACGCCCGACGCGCCGGGCTGACCGTGGCCGCCCAGCCGAGCGGCCACGGCGCGTCCGGTGATGTCGAGGGCGTGGTCCTGCTGCGCACCGGACGGCTCGGCGGCGTGGACGTCCGGCCCGAGACGCGGACGGTCCGCGTGGGGGCGGGCGTGAAATGGGGCGAGGTACTGGCCGCGGCGAGCCCGCACCACCTGACCGGGCTGGTGGGCAGTTCGCCCGCGCTCAGCGTGGTCGGCTACACCCTCGGCGGCGGCCTGAGCTGGTTCGGGCGCAGACACGGCTTCGCCGCCGACAGCGTCCGCGCATTCGACGTCGTCGACGCCGAGGGTGCCCGGACCACGGTGAACGCCGACTCCGACGCCGAGCTGTTCTGGGCGCTGCGTGGCGGTGGTGGCGACTTCGCCCTGGTGACCGCCGTCGAGTTCGACCTGTACCCGGCGCCACACCTGTACGGCGGGCGCGTCATATGGCCGGCGGAGCGGGCCCCGGAGGTGCTGGCCGTGTTCCGGGAGATCACCGCCGAGGCGCCCGAGGAGCTCACCGCCTGGTTCAATCTGCTGAACTTCCCCCCGCTCCCCGTCCTCCCCAAGTTTCTGCGCGGGCTGGCCGCGGTAACGGTGGACGTCACGTATCTGGGCCAGACCGACGAGGCCCAGACGCTACTGCGCCGTCTCGACAAGATCGACGGTGTGATCATGGATACCCGTGGTCCGCTCCGGCCCGCCGAGCTGGGAGGCGTCTGCGCCGAGCCGGTCGATCCGGGTCCCGACATGTTCCGCGGGGAACTGCTGACCGGGCTGGACGAGGCGGTGGCGGCGGCGCTGCTGTCCGGGCCCATCGATCCGCTGGTCAGCGTGCAGGTACGCCACCTGGGCGGGGCGCTGGCGCGCCCGGCGGCGGGCGGCGGCGCCTGCGGGCACCTTGCCGAGCCGTACCTGCTCGGCATGCTCGGCGTCCCGTCCGGCCCCGAGGTCGCGGCCGCCATCAGGGAGCGTCATGACGCCTTCACCGGCCTGCTCGCGCCTTACGCCGGCGGGCGTAAGCCGTACACCTATCTCGGCGCCGAGGAGAGTGCCGCGGCGGCCTTCCCCGGCGACGTCCTGGCCCGGTTGCGCGACGTCAAGCGCGCCCGTGATCCGCACGGCGTGTTCCGGAGCAACCATCCGGTCCTCGGCTAGCTCACGGGTGGGGGGACGGGCGGCGGCTCCGGCCGCCGCCCGCCGTACGGGGTCAGGAGATGGTGGGGGTGGGCGGGTTGCCGGTGCCGTTCCAGGTGCCGAGGAAGCCGTAGGTGGTCGTGCCGCCGGCGGGGATGGTGCCGTTCCAGGCGACGTTGGTGAAGGTGAAGGCGGTGCCGGAGGTGGTGAGGTTGGCGTTCCAGACCTGGGAGACGCTGACGCCTGAGGGGTAGGTCAGGACGCTCTTCCAGCTGGTGACGGCGGTGGTGCACTTGACGGTGACGTCGCCCTGGAAGCCGCCCGGCCAGGAGTTGGTCAGTGTGTAGGTGGAGGTGCAGCCGCTGCCGCCGGACTGGCCGGGGGTGGTGGTGAAGGTGGTGGCGCTGGAGGCGGGGGAGGTGTTGCCGGCGGCGTCGCGGGCGACGACGGTGGCGGTGTAGGTGGTGGAGGGGGTGAGGCCGGTCAGGGTGATGGAGTTGGTGGTGGAGGAGCCGAGTCTGGTGCTGCCGGAGTAGATGTCGTAGCCGGTGACGCCCCGGTTGTCGGTGGAGGCGGTCCAGGTGAGGGTCGCGCCGGAGGAGGTGATGGCCGAGACGGTGGGCTTACCGGGCTGGGTCGGCGGAGTGGTGTCGGGCGTGCCGCCGCCGCCGTAGATCGTGGCCTGGACGGAGGTCTGCGCGATGCCGTTCGCGCCGTTGAAGAGCCGCTGGCCCCAGGAGGTCAGGCTGGCGGCGTTGAAGTTGTTCACCTGGTCGAGATACTCGACGCCGCCGCCGTTGCCGCTCCAGGACCAGCCGAGGTAGCCGAGGCCCCTGGCCTGCGACTGGGCCATGATCGCGTCCTCGTCGGGGTTGCCGTCGGAGTGCTCGAACCCGAACTCGCCGACCACCAGGGGAAGACCCGCGGTCTGGAAGCGCTGCATGTAGTCGCTGACCTTGGCGGCGGTGTCGAACACCCCGTACATGTGGATGGAGAAGACGGTGTTGCGCTGCGAGTCGGCGGCGAAGACCGTGGCCGCGTTGTCCCGCATGGTGAAGCTCCAGTCCTGGCCCCAGTTGGGCGCGTCCACCATGATCAGGTGCTGGAAGCCGTTGCTGCGCAGCCGGGTGATCGCGGCGGAGGTGGCCTGGGTCCAGCCCGGGGTGGTCGCGTTGTTGCCGAAGGGCTCGTTGCCGATGTTGAGGACGACGTAGTCCTCCTGGCCGACGATCGCGCTCTTCACGCTGATCCAGTAGCTGACGGCCTGGTCGAGAGTGTAAGCGCCGCTCTGCTCGCCGTACCCGGTGGTGTCGTGGTTCTCCAGCACGCAGATGAGCTTGTTCTGCTTGCACAGTGAGACGACGTTCGCCACGTCGGAGACGCCGTTGGCGGTCCAGCGACCGCCGCTCAGCACCACGCGCACGGTGTTCGCGCCGAGGGACTTGATCCCCGCGAAGGAGGCGGTCTGGGTCGCGTACCAGGCGTGCGGGTGGCTGGTGCCGCGCATGACGAACGGGGTGCCGTTCGCCTCAACGATCTTCGTGCCGCTCACGTGCAGACCGGTGGCGGCGTGGGCGGCGGGCATCGAGATGAAGAACGACAGGAAGAGCGCGATGAGCATCGCGAATCGTGTTCTCATGATCTACCTCGGTCATGGGGGGGAAGGGGGCCGGCCGGGCGGAGGGGTCGTCGCGCCCGGCCGGGGCAGAGGGGGAGAGGAGGGGGCAGGTCAGCTCGCGGTGCAGGTCACCGGAGCGGGTACGCCGTTGGTGCCGTTCTGGTTCGCGGTGAAGCCGAAGGCCGCCGAGGCGTTCGGGGCGAGGCCGCCGTTCCAGTCCACGTTCCTGACCGACACGTCCGCTCCCGTCTGGGTGTGTGCGCCGTTCCAGAGCTGGCTGATCGTCTGGCCGTTGGGGAATCTCCAGGTCACGGTCCAGCCCCTGATGGCCGAGGTGCCCTCGTTCTTGACGGTCACCTCCGCCTGGAAGGCGCCCTGCCAGGAGTTGGTCACCGTGTACGTGGCGGTGCAGCCGCCGGCCGGGGCGGCGGTCGTGGTGAAGGCGGTGCTCTCGGAGGCCTCGGAGGAGTTGCCCGCCGCGTCCCTGGCCACCACGTAGACGGTGTAGGCGGTCTGCGGGCTGAGGCCGGTGAGGTCGAAGGTGTTGGTCGGGGCGGTCCCGACCTTGGCCGTGCCCCGGTAGACGTCGTATCCGCTCACGCCCACGTTGTCGGTGGAGGCCGTCCAGGTCAGCCTGGCGCTGCTCCCGGTGATGGCGGAGACGGCGGGCTTGCCGGGCCTGCTCGGCGCGATCCGGTCCTCCACCGGGGGCGGCTCGTCACCCGGGGGGTTGCCCCAGATCTTCGTCGTGCCGGCGTAGAGGGTCATGTTCGAGACGCGGACCGGCGTCGCACCGGGGGTGGTGGCCACGTCCCTGTACGACCAGTCGTTGGACGGGTCCCACGTGCCCGAGCTGGCGATGCGGAACTGGACCTCGCGCCGGTGCTGTGACTGGCCCGCGGGGGCGATCGCGGTGCCGGAGCAGTCGACGGTGATGTAGTAGGTCTTGCCGGACAGCAAGGTCGGCCCGGTCGGTGCCTTGCACTGGTTGTAGGCGGACGAGACGGTGATCTGGTTCGCGGTGGTGGTGCCGTCGAGGGTGAAGTAGTAGCGGAACGAGCCGTTGCTGAGCGTGCGCGCCGGCCAGGCGGACTGGTTCCTGATGATCGCCTTGATCTCGGTGAACGTCGAGCCGGAGGCGTTCACCCCGGCCTCCAGGAAGATCTCCGGGCCGTCGGGGGTCTCCGCGACGGGGAAGTTCGCCGCCGGGGCTCCGCCGTACTCCCGGTAGAGCCGGGCGAGCGCGCTGGTGAAGCCGGCGTTGTAGTCGGTGGCGACCTCGTTCATCACGTAGTCGTCGCGTCTGTCGGTGTACTTGTCGTCGGGGTCGGGCGGGCCGCCGACGAGCGCACCGTACAGGGTGTGGCGGGTCTCGACCGGGTTGGTCATCTGGTCGGTCCACGAGCCGTGCGCGGTGCGGTGATGCGGGTTCTTCGGCGGGTTGGCGCCGAAGCCGATCATGTAGGAGGAGTTGCGGGGGTTGTCGCCGAGCGCGTAGTTGATCTGCCTGACCGCGAAGTCGTGATATCTCGTCTTACGCGTCGCGTCGGTGATCGAGTCCGAGTGGACCAGTGCCGCGAACGAGGTGTTGGCCGCGTAGCGCAGCGACCCCCACCGGTCCAGTACGGCCTGGCCGCCCGGCGAGTACTTCACCCGCTGCCCGTTGACCCCGACCGTCCAGTAGTCGAGCCAGCGGTTGGCGTCGTCGAGGTACTTCTGCTTGCCGGTCAGCTTGCTCAGCAGCACGTAGGTGCCGTAGGACTTGTCGTCCCAGGCGATCGTCCACTTGTAGGACTTGGTCGTGGACTGCGGCTCGGTGCCGAGACTGTCGTAGTACGACTCCGCCTTGGCCAGGTAGGAGGCGTCCTGGGTGGCCCGGTACAGCCAGATCGCACCCCAGACCAGCTCGTCGTTGTAGCCGCTCCACGACTGGTAGTACCCGGACGCGTCGGTGATGCAGTCGCTGTACTTCTTCCGCACGGTGTCGGCGAAGGTGTAGAGCTGCTTCGCGTGCGTCACCAGGGTGTTGGCGTACGTCGGATCCGTCGGGCGGAAGACGATCGACGAGGCCGCCATCGCCGCCGCGGTCTCCCCGGCCAGGTCCGAGCCGCCGCAGGAGGCGTCGATCTTGTAGGCGGGCCGCTCCATCTGCATGGCCTCGGCCGGCCCCCACCAGGCGTGGTCCCTGCCGCCGTTGCCGACCTGCCCGTAGAGCACGTTCGCCGACGGGTGGGCCTTGATGAAGTAGTCGTTGACGGATCTCAGGTTGTTCAGCAGGGGGGTGAGCTGACCTGAGGAGGCGTAGGCGTCGCGGTACTCCACCGCGCCCCAGGCCAGCATCGTCGTGCTGGCCGCCATCGGCAGGCCGAACTTGACGTGGTCGCCCGCGTCGTACCAGCCGCCGGTCAGGTCGAGGCCGACGTCCTTGCCGTCGTCGAGCGCGGAGTCGCCGCGCCAGCCGACCCGGTTCCAGCTCGGCAGCTTCCCCGACTGCTGGGCCTCGTAGAACCACAGGGACTTCTGCAGGGCCTCGCCGTAGGCGAACTGCGGTGCCGCGGCGGCCTGGACGGCGGGCACCGGTACGGCCACCAGGGCCAGCAGGGCGAGCGCCGCCAAGGATTTCTTCATGGGGGGTGCCTCTCGGAGGTGGTGCTCGGGGCGTGGCAGCAGGTCAGGGGTACCGCCACGCCCCGAGGTCTCGGGGGAGGGCCTGGCTGATCGGCCGGTCAGCCGATCAGCCGGTCAGGCCGGTCAGGCCGGTCAGGGGAAGAGCCGGCCGTACTCCGCCAGGGCGACGGCCACGTCGACCTGGGCCCAGAACCGGTGGTAGTTGAAGGACGGCGCGGGGCCGGTGCCCTTCAGGAACGCGTCGACCTTCGGCCAGTCCGGGTCGTTCCTGTAGAAGGACCGGATCGACATGAAGGTGGAGCTGGAGTTGATCGCGTCGCCGTTGGGCATCTTGCCGGTCCAGCCGGCCGGGACGTAGACCGGGTCGTTGAGGCGGCGGTAGTCGGCCTTGGTCTCGGACACCGAGACACCCTTGGTGTCCTGGTTGTTCTTCCAGATGCCGTCCAGCAGACCCTTGGCGATGGTCTTGGCCGTGGCGTTACCGGACTTGGCCGCGTAGTACATCAGCACCTTGGCGTAGGAACCCGCCACGCCCACGTCGGTCGTGTAGTCCCTGATGCTGACGTGCAGCCCGGTGTTGGCGCTCGGGTTGGCCGGGTTCCAGGTGTTGGGCTGGCCGGTCCACACCAGGGTCGAGGGGATCTGGTAGGTCCCGTCGGCGTTGACCGTGGTGTTGTCGGTCGCCCACTTGACCCACTTGTCCAGCAGCAGCTTGGCGTCGGCGTTGCCGGTCGCGTAGTAGAGCTCCGCGACCCGCTCCATTGACCAGGCCTGGAAGCCGAACCACTGGTTGGACGGCGGGTCGTGGTAGACCGGCTGCCAGTCGTAGGCCATGCCGTAGAAGGTGGGCGACCCGGACGGCGGGGACGCGTAGTGGCCCTGCCAGCTGTTGGTGGCGCCGCCCGCGATCGCACCCTCGGACGACTGCAGCCAGCGGTAGAACTCCAGCTGCCGCTTGGTGCTGGTGGTCCAGTCCTGTACGGCGGTCGCTCCCTTGGGCTTGAGCACGTCCACGTTGGACAGCGCCCAGGCGGCCATCGGGTTCTGGTATCCGGAGTGGTTGTGGCTGGAGCCGATCCGCCAGGCCCAGCCCGCGGAGCTGTCGTTGGCGCCGCCCCAGGCGTAGTACCAGCTCAGCAGGTAGGCCGCACTGTCCTTGCCGGTGCCGGCCGCACATGAGGTGCTGGTGCAGCCCTGCTTCTTGAAGTACTTGTCGTACATCGCGTAGCGCAGGTAGTCACCCATCTTCGCGGCCTTGGCGACCGAGGAGGCGACCTGCGACGCCTTGCCCTGCTCGGTGGCCCAGGTGTGCGCCCAGTAGGCGACCTGGACGGCGCGGGCGTCGGCGTCGGGGGCGTTGGTGTACTTCCACTGCTTGGCGTAGGAGCTGTCCCCGGTGAACAGGTCGAGGTAGCCGTTCGGGCCGCCGTGCTTGAAGGTGTCACAGGACGGCTGGGGGATGGTCTCGAAGACCGACTCCTCCGGGCCGCGCTGGTAGGTGTTGATGTAGGCGGGCTTGGTGGTGCCGTCGCCGCAGCGGCCGAAGCCGTAGGTGTTGTCCACGTCGAGCAGCCAGTGCATGCCGTAGATGTCACCGGTGCCGTAGGTGCTCTTCAGCTCGTTGGCGAGCGGGTCCACACCGACGGAGACGTTGCCGTCCAGCTTGGACGGGTACTGCCTGATGTCGTCCCACTCACCGGCGTAGGTGGCGGGCTTGGACGGGTTGTAGAAGGAGTTGGTCGGCTGGTCCGCCGTGGAGGGGATGATGTACTTCTCCATCGAGGCCCAGGCGTCGTTGAACCTGGTCCAGTCGCCGGTCACCTTGCCGTAGGCCGCCTCCAGCCACAGGTAGTAGCTGTAGGCCTCGGAGGTGGTCTCGTGCCCGTGGTCCGGAGCCTCGACCATCAGGGTCTCCACCGAGTGGTACGGCACGCCCTGCGGCGAGAAGTAGCCGTTCGCCGGGTTCTTGAGCTTGTTGTACAGCGTGGTGAACCGCTGGATGTACTCGTTGTCGCCGATCTTGACTGCCGTCGCCTTGGCCGAGGTGTGGCCGGGGGCGGTCGAGGTGAACTCCGCGCTGCCCGAGGTCTGGTCGCTGTTCAGGGCGGCGGCGATCCTGACCGTCTGGGCGGTGTTCCAGTTGGTGGGGGTGAAGGTCCGCGTCCCGCCGGTCGTGACGGTCAGGTCGGTGTCACCGCTCGTCCTGGTGGTCGTCACCGTGACGTTCGCGGTCGGGGCCTTGGAGAGCTTGACCGAGAAGTCCGCGGTCCCGCCCTTGGGGACGGGGAGTACGGCCGGGGTGAGGAGCACCGCGGGGGCGGCGTTGGCCTGGACGCTGATCCCGACCGGGGCGGAGGTCGTGGTGGCGCCCTTGTCGTCGGTCGCTCTCGCGGTGAGCGAGTAGTCGCCGGCGGCCACGTTCGTCCAGCTGTAGGTGTACGGCGCGGTGGTGTCGGTGCCCAGCAGGGTCGTGCCGTTGAAGAACTCGACCTTGGTGACCGTGCCGTCGCTGTCGGCGGCGTTCGCGGCGATGTTCACCGTGGCGGGCGCGGTGAAGATGGCCCCCGCCGCCGGGCTGGTGATGCCGACGGTCGGCGGCTGGTTGACGGTGGTCCCGCCGCAGGTGACGCCGTTGATCGTGAAACTGGTCGGCTTGGGGTTGGACCCGGACCAGCTCCCGTTGAACCCGATGTTGGTCGAGGCCCCGGTGCCCAGGCTGCCGTTCCAGTCGAGGTTCTTGGCGGTGACGTTCCGGCCGCTCTGTGACCAGGTGGCGCTCCAGCCCTGGGTGACCTGCTGCGAGGTGTTGGGGAAGGTGAACCCGAGCGTCCAGCCGTTCAGCGGGTCACCCAGGTTCTTGATCGACATGTCGGCGGTGAAGCCCCCCGGCCAGTCGTTGGTCGAGTAGGTGACCTCACAGGAGATGGCCGCGTGTGCGGGTGAGGCTGCCAGCGCGGTGACCGTTCCGGCCGCCAGGCTGAGCAACGCCAGCGCGGCGACCCGTCTCCGGAAGCGTGGGAGCGCTCCCGCTCTGATCGGGAATTGAGGCATCGAAATGGTCCTCCAGGGATGGGGCCGACACAAAACCGCTGGTAGAAGCCTCGTGCCGGGGAGGGCGGGGAAGAGAGGGGGTGGGAGCGCTCCCAAACACGATTCTGGAGACAGTCCCCGAGATGTCAATGGCGTGTGGCCCGGGTTACGCCCGCGTTTCGCCCGCCATGCCGTCAGGCTGCTGCGATCCGCGCGGGCGAATTCCCGGAACTTGAAACTTTCACGATTCAGTTCCTCATCGAGCCGAGCGCTTGCTTTGTTGGTCGCCGGAGCCTCTCCCCGGATCGGGAGCCTCTCCGGGGATCGGGAGTCAGGGGCCGGGAGTCAGAAGCCAGGGGCGGGAAGGCCGGAAGGAGAGCGGAGAGAGGGGGCGGTCGGGAGTCGGAAGTCAGGGGGGAGGGGGATGCCCGGGAGCCGGGAAAAGTGCCTGCCTCAGGAGCCGGAGCAGGTGACGCCGGTCGGCTGACCCTGCGGGCCGTTGGCGGTGAAGCCGATGATGACCGACTGCCCGGCGGGGAGGTTCTTCGCCCAGTCGGGACCCTTCGCCGTCCAGGTGGTCCCGCTGGTCGTGACGGTGGCGTTCCAGGCGCTGGCGAGTGTCACGCCCGACGGCATCGACCAGGTGGCCGTCCAGTTGTTGAGCGCCGAGCCGCCGGTGTTCTTGAGCGTCAGCTCGCCCTGGAAGCCGCCCTGCCAGGAGTTGGTCAGCTTGTACGACGAGGTGCAGGAGGCCGGGCTCACCGTCGGGGTCGGGGTGGGCGTCGGGTTGCCACCGCCACCGCCGACCGGCGGGATCAGGTAGGGCTGCAGGATGTTCTGCTTGTTCTGGTCGATCGTGGTCCAGTCGTCCTTGGCGATGCCGCCGGTGTCACCGGAGTTGGGGTTCCACGCCCAGTAGGTGAACGACATCCCGTTCACCCCGGTGCCCGTGTACTTCATCAGCTCCTGGAGCCAGGTCTTGTCCACGGCCGCCTGGAGGGTGGTGCCGAACTCACCCATCATGATCGGGGCGATGTTCTGCTTGTACAGGTAGCCCCAGTACCTGTCCCAGATCGCGGGCATGTTCGCCGGGTAGTTCGGGGCGTCGAACCACGCCTGGTGGTAGACCGAGGTGGCGTACTCGTGGGGGGAGTAGACCAGCCGGTTCGCCACGTTGAGCCGCACCGGGAACTGGCCGGCCTTGGAGAGGTTGCCGCCCCACCAGCCGCAGTCCTCGTCGTTGCTGGGGTCGTTGTCCCAGATGTTGGACAGGCCGCCGCTCGGGCAGCTCACGCCCTCCACGAAGATCAGCCAGTTGGGGTTGACCGACAGCACCGCGTTGCCCGCCCGCTCGGCGGCCAGCCGCCAGTCGCGCGTGGTGTCGCCGCAGCCCCAGCAGGCGCCGGTGGCGGCCGGGTTGGTGCCCTCGGCGTGCGGCTCGTTGTGCAGGTCGGCGCCGATGACGGTGGTGTTGCCGGCGTAGCGCTGGGCGAGCGCCTTCCAGTCGTTGATCCACGTGCTCTCCGGCGTCGCGCCGACGTACCAGAGGGCCGACTGCCCGGCGGCGGTGGGGCGGTGGCGGTCGAGGATGATCCGCATGCCCTTGCTGCCGGCGTAGTTGATGACCTTGTCGAGGATCTGCAGCGGGGTGTTGCCGACCAGGTCGGGGTTTACGTAGTCGTTGATGCTGGTGGCGACCGCGCCCGGCTTGAGCGCGTCGTTGGAGAACGGCACGCGCAGGGTGTTGTAGCCGAGCGAGGCCATCTTGTCGATCTGGCCCTTCCACGGGTTGCTCGACCACAGCCCGTGGAACGTCTTGTTGTCGGTCTCCATGCCGAACCAGTTGATGCCGGTCAGCCGGACTGTCGCCCCCGTACTGTCAACGATCTTGTTGCCGGAGGTGTGCAGGTAGCCGGTGCCGGTTCCACCCGCCGCAGCCGCGGGGGAGGAGCCGATCGCGACCGCCAGCGCCGAGGCGGTCACGAGCGCCGCGAGCGCCGCCGACCACCTGCGAACACGCAGGACTTTCATCAAGATGCCCTTCGGGGATGGGATCTGGTCGCGGGGTGGGTTCCCCGCGATCGAAAGTTGCGGCCGGTCGCGTCTTTCATGCTTCGGCGCACACGGGGTTACCGTCAACCACCCCGCCGGGCGGTCCGGGTCCGTCGAGGGCGCGCGACCCCCTCTAGCTCGGCCTTGTACGGCTTCCGCCCCCGTCGTGTCCCGTGAAAGTTTCACGTCCCACCCGGCCGTTCGACATCGCCGGAAGCGGAGATCACCCACGTCGAGCCGCCGCTTCCGTGCGTCCCGATTCCGTGCGGCGTTCCGCTCATCCGGCCCGGGCGACCGCCACGAGCTTGAGCTGCGTCTCCAGGGCCAGGCGGAACTCGTCGGACAGCGCGCCCTCGCGGTGCCGGTCGGCGATCTTCCCCTGGATCGAGGTGAGGTCGCGGGAGCAGCAGAGGCTGTTGGCCAGCACCTGCCGCAGGTCCAGCGCCACGTCGGGACGGATCCCGCCCCGGCCCTCCCCTTCGGCCAGCAGCGCGTTGAAGCGCCGCACACTCTGGCTGAGCGTCGGCAGCGACGACCGGACCGTCTTCACCCAGGGAGGTGTGCGCGGGGCGTTCTCGGTCTGGACGACCTGAGGGGTGGCCAGGTCACGGCCCCCCTCCGGGGGCGTGGCCGGCGCGAGGGGCACGGGGGAACCGAGGGCCGGGGCCGGGACCGGGGTGAGGGTGGGGGTGGGGGTGATGGCCGAGGTGGCTCCGAGGGCCGTGCCGGGGTCCGGCCGCCCTCCGGGGGCGGCGGCGAGCTGGTTCCACGCCAGGGCTCCCAGGAACAGCACCGCGACCACCGTGACCGCCGTCCAGCGCAGGAGCAGGGCGGCCGTGGTGCCGTGGGCTCCGGCCAGCGCGGCCGTGAGGCCGTTGGCCATCTCCTGCGCCTTCGGCCGGGCCTCCGGTTCCTGAGACAGACAGCTCCGGCACAGCGCGGCGACCCCGGCGGGCAGCCCCGGAGCGCAGACGGCGGGCGGAGGTCCCACCCGCCGGACGTTCTCGATCTCCTCCCAGGTCCGCTCCGGGTACGGCGTGCTGCCGGTGAGCATCTCGAAGAGCAGCACGCCGAGCGCGTAGACGTCGCTCGCCGGGTCGGCGGTCATGCTGGTCAGCCGCTCGGGCGCCACGTAGGGAGGCGTGCCGTAGTCGGAGGCGTCGTCGTCGCCGTCCTCCCCGATGAACGCCGCGATGCCGAAGTCGAGCAGCTTGGCGCCGTCCGCGGTCAGCAGCACGTTCTCGGCGGTGACGTCGCGGTGGACGATGCCCCGCTCGTGGGCGGTGGCCAGCACGTTGGCCAGCCGGGCGGCGATCAGCGCCGCCTCCGCCCACGGCAGCGGGCCCTCGGAGATCCGGTCGGACAGCGGGCGTCCGTCCAGCAGGCGCATGACCACGTAGGCGGCGAGGCGGCCGTGCGAGGTCACCGTCTCCCCGTAGTCGTACACCTCGATCGCGTCGGGATGGATGAGCCTCGCGGTGGCGCGGGCCTCGCGGCGGATGAGGTCACGGCGCCCGCGGTCGGCGCCGAGTTCGCCGTCCAGCAGCTTGACCGCGACCACCCGCTGCAGGGACTGGTCGAAAGCCCGCCAGATGACGCTCATGCCGCCCCACGCGATCGGCTCGAGCAACAGGTATCTGCGGGTGAGCAGCTCTCCCGCGCGGAGTCCGCCGGGCTCAGGCGGACTCACGGACCACCAGCTCAGTGGGGAGCGTCGGGTTGTTCTTCATGAGTTCGGTCGAGGTCATGGAGAGCAGCAGCAGCCGGGTGGCGAGCGCGGAGAACTCCTCCACGGGCTGGCGGACGGTGGTGAGCGTGGGGGAGGTCCGCCGGGCGATGGGGGCGTCGTCGAAGCCGATCACGGCCACGTCCTCGGGCACCCGGCGCCCGGTGCGGCGCAGGGTCTGGATGGCCGCCGCCGCCATCACGTCGGAGGCGGCGAACACGGCGTCGACGTGCGGCATCCGGCGCAGCAGCCACTGCATACCGTGCACCCCCGAGGAGTGGGTGAAGTCGCCGTAGGCCACCGGCACGCCGGTCATCCCGGCCATGGCGAGCATCTGGACGAAGCCGTCGAGCCGGTCCCGTGCCGCGGGCAGTCCGGGCGGTCCCGCGATGACGCCGATGGCCCGCCGGCCGCCGAGGAGGAAGTGCTCCGCGGCCTGCCTGCCGCCGTCGCGGTTGTCCATGTCGACGTGGGGGAGGTCGATGCCGTCCGGCGGTCGGCCCGCGCTCCGCACGGGAATGCCGGACGCGGCCAGGGTCACCGCGAGGGGATGCCGATCTCGCGCGCCGATCAGCAGGACCCCGTCCACTCCTCCGGCGACGAGTGGTGGCGTGGCGATGGTGGAGGTGGCGGCGGTGGCCGTCATCACCGTGAGCGGCACGCCGTGGCTGATGAGCACCTCCTCCGCCGCGGTGATCATCCTCGCGTAGAAGGGTTCGGTGAACAGTCGATGCGCGGGCTCGCAGACCACGATGGCCACGACCTGGTCGGACCGGCGGCCGGCCCCGCCCCGGGGCGCGCGGTGCCGTACGTAGCCGAGACGCGAGATCGCGTCATGCACCTGTCTGCGGGTCGATGTGCTGACCCGGACTGAACCGGTGATTACCCGGGAGGCGGTGGCAGGGGAGACCCCTGCTTCTGCCGCGACCTGGGCAAGTGTGGGTAGATCAGGCATAACTTCCTCCACACCAAGATTCCGCACAGGTGGGAGCGCTCCCAGTGAACGTAGCACTGTTTCGGAAGTGCCAAAAGATGTTTCCTTAAAATCGCTACATGTAAGTCAAATGCTTCTGACAGTCCAGTCAGGAGCGAGCACCGACATGATGATCGAATCGTGCCACCGGCCGTCCTGGCGCAGGGCGTCGCGGCGCACGCCCTCCTCGACGAAGCCCACCTTGCGGTACACGTGGGCGGCCCGGTCGTTGAAGTCGAACACCTCCAGGCCGACCCGGTGTAGTTCGGTGGTGGCGAAGACGTGGTCGAGCAGCAGGCGGATCGCCTCGGTGCCGTAGCCTCTGCCGAACGCGCGAGGGCCGACCAGGGCGATGCGGAGGTTGCAGGAGAGGTTGTGCGGGTCGAGTTCGTTGAGCACGATCTCGCCCACGTAGGTGTCGTCGTCGGCGGCGCAGATCGCCAGGTCCAGCCGGTCGTCGTGGTCGCCGCGCGAGCCGTACCAGATCTTGGCCGTCTCGTAGTCGATCGTCCCGTGCGAGCCGGTCAGGCGTTTGCTCTCCGGATCGCTGACGAGCTCCCAGAGCCCGTCGACGTGCTCGGGGCCGACGGGGCGGAGCGTCACGCGCTCCCCGGACAGGGTGGGCTTGTTCGTGAACATCACCCGGAGTGTCTATCCGGGCCGGCCGCGCGCGGGCAAGCCCATTGTTTCACCAGGGGCCGTAGGGGCCCTGGTTGCCGCCCTTGCCGATCTCGCTGACGGCCGGCTTCACGTCGGCCAGGTAGATGCCCGAGGCGATGACGGAGGCGATCGTGAAGATGCTCAGCACGCTGACGTACTGCACCGCGGCAGCGAACCCGAACAGCGTCGCCAGGCCGAGAATGATCAGCCAGCGGTTCTTGCTCTGCTTCCCGGTGACCGCGAACGCCCGCGCCGGGGTTCTCAGGGCGTGCAGAAGAGCCCAGGCCGACAGGGCGAACACGCCGATGGCCAGGACCCAGAAGATCAGGTTCAGAACGCCGTGGATCTGGATCATCTTCTCTCCAACACGCTCGCCTCGCTGCTGCCTGCCAGCCTAATGCCGAAAGCACCCTTCGCGTCGTCCTCGATCCCGTGCGTGCTCGCCGTACGGCGCGGGCGGAGGGGGAGGCGGACGGAAGGGAACCCGCCCCGGCGTCGCCGGGGCGGGTTCTCCGCGGGGTGAGCGCCCCACCGGGTCACGTGACGTCCGCACGTGCCGGCCGGAGCCATGCCATGCGGGCGCACCTGAAGGCCCCGGCTCAGGACTTCCGGGTGGAGGTCCTCTTCGGGGCACGGCTGTTCTTCCTGGTGGGCTCGGCCGTCTCGGAGACCTCCTCCAGTTCCAGAGCCGCCTCGCTGCTGGCCTTGGAGACGGCCTTGCGGCCGCGGCTGGCGAACTCCTCGTAGAGCTTGACGGCCCTGCCGGTGAACTGGTCGGCGTAGCCGCGGGCCTTCTCGGGCAGGTCCTTGGCGTAGCCGCGGGCCTTCTCGGGGAGGTTCTTGGCGTAGCCGCGGGCCTTCTCGGGCAGGCTCTTGGCGGCCTCGCGGATCTCCTCGCGGTGTCCCTGCAGCCTATGGATCTGCTCAGGAAGTTCGCGGAGCTTCTCCGCGGCGAGGTCGCCGACGCCGGCGGCGGCATAGAACGGCTTGGAGTCGGCGAGCTTCTTGACTTCGGTAGCGAGAGTCATGGATTCAACCTTCCTTGGATTCCGATGTGACGGGACCGCTGTCCGCGGGGGCCGCGTAGGGCTTCAGCGCGGTGAGATACTCCTCGGGCAGCGGTGCCTCGTCGTCCGGTGAAGAGCCGGTGTCGCCCCCGTGGGACTCCGGCGCGGGATGGGTTTTCCGGGAGGTCTGCGCTTCCGCTTCCGGAGTCCCGTTCTGGTTCTCCTTGCGGAACGACTCGTAGATGTCGATCAGCACCTGGCGCTGGCGCTCCGTGAGGAGGTGGTCGGTCCTGATCGCGGTCAGCACGTCGCTGTCCGGCTCGCGCTCCTCGATGAGCCCCGCCTGGACGTACAGCGCCTGTGAGGAGATGTGCAGTCCCTTGGCGATCTGGTTCAGGATCTCCGCGCTGGGCTTGCGCAGTCCCCGCTCGATCTGGCTGAGGTAGGGGTTGGAGACCCCCGCCGCGCTGGCGAGCTGACGCAGGGAGATCTTCGCCTGCGTGCGCTGCTCGCGGATGTATTCGCCGATCGAGCCGACCTTGGGTAGTGCCATGCCTTCAGTCTGCACCACACTGCTTGCAACTGCAAACAGGGTGATTAACAACTGCAAGCAAAGAATGGGTTAATGCGGGATCAACCAGAGCAGCGGGGCGGAGGCGGTCAGTACGACGGAGAAGGCGACGATGCCGTAGCGGATCCGGCGGGACAGGTCCGGGCCCGGAGTGATGAGGCGCTCGACCCGGGCCATCACCGCCGAGGAGGAGCCGGCCGCGCCCAGCGCTCCGTTCGGGGTCGGCACGGAGCCCGCCGTACCGAAACGGAGCAGGGCGGTGGCCAGGTGGCGGGGGGAGCAGTAGCGGCGGGCGTAGTCGTCGGCGGCCATCTCCACCAGCAGGCTGACCTCGTCCTGCACGGTCGCAATAAGCCGCGACCAGGGCAGCGCCCGGCGCAGCGCGGCGAAGGGGAGCAGCACCAGGTCGTGACGCTCACGGACGTGCGCGGTCTCGTGGGCGAGCACCGCGGTCAGCTCCTCGGAGGAGAGCAGCTTCAGGGTGCCCGCGCTGACGACGACCTGGGAGCGGAGGCCGGGCACGCAGTAGGCGGTGGCGCCCGGGTGGTCGACCACCAGCACCCCGGGGATCTCGGGGTCGTCGCGGGCGATGAGGGTGAGCAGGAGGCGGTGGCGGTGCCGGGCGCGGAGCGTCTGCGCCCCCGCGCTCAGGAGCACCGTGACAAGCACGGCGAGCGCGGTCAGTCCGGCGACGAGGGCCACGATCCTCGGCAGGTCGTAGGGTTCGAGCGGGCCGTCCCCGTTGCCGCTCGCGGAGACGGCGAAGGCACGGAGACCATGCAGCACGCCCTGACCGTAGGGCTCCAGGGCATAGGCGAGCAGCGCGCCGGTTCCGGCCAGGCCCCAGGTGACGCCGAGCGCCTGCCACAGGACGATGGCCACGTGCGGAGCACGGTAGGTCCACCGTGCCCGGGTGAACTGCCAGGCTCCAGCCGCGCAGACCAAGGCGAGTATCGCCAGGGCTGCCGCGGTTATCACTCGTCCTCCAGCTCCGTCAGGGCTCTGCGCAGAATCTCGGCCTCGTTTCCGGAGACGGCCTGGGCGAATCGGGTAAGGGCGGCCGACCGGTCCCCGGTCAGATCGAGTGCTTCAAGCATAAGCTCCGCGATGTATGCGTCGCGGCTCTCCGCCGGTTCGTACCGCCACGCGCGCCCGTCGCGGGTGCGGTGCAGGAACCCTTTGCGGGTCAACCGGTCGAGCACGGTCATCACGGTCGTGGGCGCGAGATCGCGGTCGGCGATGAGACGCCCGACCTCGCGCGCGGTCACCGCGGAGTGCTGTGCCCAGATGACGTCCATGATGCTGCGTTCCAACTCGCCGAGACCCTTCACGGGAACAAGCCTAGCTCCCACACCACGAGGGGTAGTACTACGGGCTGTCGAGTTTCCCGGACCGGTGGAGATTCCCAGTGTTAGACGGCGTTCCGACGCCGGAGGCCCGTCCGGCGAACGGGGTGAGGCCGAGATCCGCCATGGAGCGCAGTCCGGACATGGGCTGGCTTCATCGGGACAAGCCTGACATATCGGAATCAGCGGGGGCGACGGCCGCCCAGGGGAGCGTGAGCTCGCCGAGCCTCCAGCGGGCTGGCCCGCCGAGCGGAGGGCGGTCCACCACGGGCCAGGTCCCGGAGAGCGTCCGCACGGCGGCGACCCACCGCTGGCGGGAGCCGTACGGGCCCAGGGGGGCGTTGACCGCCCACGCGTGGTCGAAGTCGCGCAGGAAGGCATGGACGGGCTCGCCGGGGACGTTGCGGTGGATCAACGTCTTGGGCAGCCGTTCGGCCAGGTCGGAAGGGCGTTCGAAGGCGTCGAACCGGGCGGAGAAGGTCAGCGTCCGGGGACCGGAACCGTCGAGCCCGGCCCAGACCGCGCGGTGACCCACCTCCGAGCAGGTGCCCTCGACGATCGCCCCGCCCGGCGCGATCCGCCTCCGGAGCATCGCCCAGTAGTCCCACGCCTCGGCCTCGCCGTACTGCCTGAGCACGTTGAACGCCCGGACCAGCAGGGGCGGCCGGTTCACCGGCAGCTCGAATCCGCCCAGCGCGAAGGAGAGCCCCGGGCGCTCGTACGGCCTCGCCGCCGCCACCCTGGCCGGGTCGATCTCGATGCCGGCGACCTCGACCGTGGGACAGACCTTCCGCAGCCGCAGGAACAGCTCCAGAGTCGTGGTGTGCGAGGCCCCGTAGCCGAGGTCGACCACCAGCGGACGGTCCGCCGAGCGCAGCAGACGGCCGTGGACGGCGGTGGTCCACCGGTCGGCCCGCCGCAGCCGGTTGTGCCCCGTCGTCCCCCTGGTGATCGCCCCGATCGGTTTCGGCATGTCAGACGCGGTGGATCTTGTGCTGGGCGGCCTGGGCGCGGGGGCGGATGACCAGGCGGTCGATGTTCACGTGGGCGGGGCGGGTGACGCACCAGGCGATGGCGTCGGCCACGTCGTCGGCGGAGAGCGGGTCGGGGACGCCCTGGTAGACGCGGCCGGCGGCGGCGGAGTCGCCACGGAAGCGGTTGAGGGCGAACTCCTCGGTGTGGACCATGCCGGGGGCGACCTCGATGATCCGGACTGGCTCGCCGCACAGCTCCAGCCTGAGCACCTCGGTCATGGATGTCTGGGCGTGCTTGGCCGCGTTGTAGCCGCCGCCGCCCTCGTAGGAGACCAGGCCGGCGACCGAGGTCAGCATCACCAGCACGCCGTCGCCCGACGCGATGAGACGGGGCAGCAGCGCCTGGGTGACGCGGAGCGCGCCCAGCACGTTGACGTCGTACATCTTCTGCCAGTCGGCCACGTCCCCGCTCGCCACCGGCTCCAGGCCGATCGCGCCGCCGGCGTTGTTGACCAGCACGTCGCAGCGGTCCAGGGAGGCGGCGAGCTCGTCGACCGACTCCTGGGAGGTCACGTCCAGGGTCACCGCGCGGATCCCGGGCACCTCGGCGGCCAGCCTGTCCAGCCGGTCCCGGCGCCGCGCGGCGGCCACCACGTCGAAGCCCTCCGCGGCCAGACGGCGGGCCGTCGCCTCGCCGATCCCGCTGCTGGCACCCGTCACCACTGCTGTCCTGTTCATGGCCCTCAATCCTGCCAGGACCTCGTTCTGCCCGGTCCGGTGCGTCCACATGACGGGAATATTACGAAGTCGGGGAGGGTTAAATCCCCCTCGGAGGTGGTGTCGGTGAGGCGACGGCGGGTCAACCGGGTCGCGACGATCAGCATGCACACGTCCCCCCTGGACCAACCGGGGACCGGAGACGCGGGCGGCATGAACGTCTACATCGTGGAGGCGGCCAAACGTCTGGCCACGCTTGGCGTGGAGGTCGAGATCTTCACCCGGCAGACATCCCGTGACCTGCCACCGGTCGCCGAACTCGCCCCCGGCGTCTCGGTCCGCCACGTCACCGCGGGGCCGTACGAGGAGCTCGACAAGGGCGACCTGCCCGGCCAGCTCTGCAGCTTCGTCTCGGGCGTGCTGCGGACCGAGGCCATGTACGACCCGGGCCACTACGACGTGATCCACTCCCACTACTGGCTCTCCGGCCAGGTGGGCTGGCTGGCCAAGGAGCGCTGGGGCGTGCCGCTGGTGCACACCATGCACACGATGGCCAAGGTCAAGAACCTCCTGCTCGCCGAGGACGACAAGCCCGAGCCGACCGCCCGCGTGCTGGGCGAGGAGCAGGTCGTCCAGGTGGCCGACCGGCTGGTGGCCAACACGCCGACCGAGGCCCAGGAGCTCATCGACCTGTACGGCGCCGACCCCGGCCGCGTCCAGGTCGTCAACCCCGGGGTGAACCTCACGGTCTTCCAGCCCGCGTCCAAAGGCGCTGCCCGCCACCGGCTCGCGCTGCCGCAGGACGCCCACGTGCTGCTGTTCGTGGGCCGGGTGCAGCCGCTCAAGGGCCCCGACGTGCTGCTGCGCGCCGCGGCCCGGATGCTCGTCGACGACCCCTCGCTCCGGTCGAGGCTCGTCGTCGCCTGCGTCGGCGGTCCCAGCGGCAACGGCCGGGCCCGGCCCTCCTACCTCACCGACCTGGCCGTCTCCCTGGGCATCCCGGACGTGGTCAGGATCGTCCCCCCGGCACCCCAGCACGAACTGGCCGACTGGTACCGCGCGGCCGACGTGACGGTGGTCCCCTCGCACAACGAGTCGTTCGGCCTGGTCGCCCTGGAGTCCCAGGCCTGCGGCACGCCGGTCGCCGCGGCGTCCGTGGGCGGCCTGCGCACCGCCGTACGCGACGGTGTCTCCGGCGTGCTCGTCGAGGGCCACGACCCGTATGACTGGGCGCGGGTGCTCGGCCGGTTCGTGCACCGGCCGGCCTGGCGGGACTCGCTCTCGGCGGGGGCGGTGGCCCAGGCCGCGGCCTTCGGCTGGTCGGCCACCGCGGCCCGCCTCGCGGACGTATACGCGGAGGCGATGGCGAACGTGCACCGCACCCCGATCGCGGTCTGCTCGTAGGCTGGGCGCATGCGTGAAGTGATCAGGGCGGCGCTGGAGGGCGCGGAGGTCTCCTACGAGGAGCCCAGACCGGGGGCCTTCCTGGCGAAGCTCCCCGGCCAGCACAAGCTCGCGACCATGACATGGCTGATCGTGGGCGACCACGCCCTGCACGTGGAGGCGTTCTTCTGCCGCCAGCCCGACGAGAACCACGCCGAGTTCTACCGCTGGCTGCTGACCAGGAACGGCTCCACGTACGGCGTGCACTTCGCCCTCGACCCGATCGGCGACGTCTACCTCGTCGGCCGTGTCCCGCTGGCGGCGGTCTCCGAAGACGAGATCGACCGGCTGCTCGGCTGCGTGCTCACCTACTCCGACGAGGGCTTCGACCGGGCGCTGGAGCTGGGCTTCGCCTCCTCGATCCGGCGGGAGTGGGAGTGGCGTGCCAAGCGCGGGGAGTCGCTCGCCAACCTCCAGGCATTCGCCCGGTTCGCCGACCCCGGGCGCTGAGGTCGTCCGGTCTGCCGCCCCGGGCACCGGACGGACCGCCCACTAAGCTTGTCCGCATGGCGACTTTGGTGCTGCTGCGGCATGGTGAGAGTGAATGGAACGCCAAGGGCCTGTTCACCGGATGGGTGGACGCGGGGCTCTCGGTCAAGGGCGAGGAGGAGGCGCGGCGCGGCGGACGGTTGCTGCTCGAAGCCGGAGTGCGGCCCGACGTGGTTCACACCTCGGTGCTGAGCCGGGCGATCCAGACGGCCAACCTGGCGCTGGGCGCCGCCGACCTGCTCTGGCTGCCCGTCACCCGCTCCTGGCGGCTCAACGAGCGCCACTACGGCGCGCTGCAGGGCAAGGACAAGGCGCAGACGCGCGCCGAGTTCGGCGACGAGCAGTTCATGCTCTGGCGCCGCTCCTACGACACCCCGCCGCCCCCGCTCGCCGACGACGACGAGTTCTCGCAGATCGGCGACCCGCGCTACGCGTCGCTGCCGGACGAGCTGCTGCCGAGGGCCGAATGCCTCAAGGACGTCGTCGACCGCATGCTGCCGTACTGGTACGACCAGATCGTGCCGGACCTGTCGGCGGGCCGGACCGTCCTGGTCGTCGCGCACGGCAACTCGCTGCGTGCGCTGGTCAAGCACCTCGACGGGATCGGTGACGACGAGATCGCCGGGCTCAACATCCCCACCGGCATCCCGCTCCGTTACGAGCTGGACGACGACTTCCGTCCGGTCACCAAGGGCGGCCTGTACCTCGACCCCGAGGCCGCCAAGGCCGCCATCAAGGCCGTGGCCAACCAGGGCAAGTAGACCGGGCCCGGGTACCGCGACCCGGGTACCGCGAGAGGAAAGGGCCCGCCGGAGCCGGCAGGCCCTTCCTTCTCCCTGATGGCGCGTCTTCGCAGACGGCCCGTCGTCGTGTCCGGCGGGCCCTCATCGGCCCGCCGACCTCACCGGAAGTCGACGTCGTGTGTCCGGGAGCCGGTCACCAGGTAGACCACGTCCTGGGCGACGCGGACCGCGTGGTCGGCGTAGCGCTCGTAGTAGCGGCCGATCAGCGTCACGTCGATGGCCGGCTCGACGCCGTACTTCCAGTCGTCGGCCATCAGGACCTTGAACAGCCTGCGGTGCAGCCGGTCCATCGCGTCGTCGTCCGCCTCCAGCTCCAGGGCGGACTCCACGTCGCGCGAGGCGATGCAGCTGCCCGTCTTGGTGATCAGGCGCTCGGCGATCTGACCCATCTCCAGGATGGTGGAGCGGATCTCCGGGGGGATCGCCGACTCCGGGTGGCGCAGCCGGGTGACCTTGGCCACATGCTCGGCCAGGTCGCCCATCCGCTCCAGGTCGGTGCCCATCCGCAGGGCCACCACGATCGTCCGGAGGTCCCCGGCCACCGGCTGCTGCCGGGCCATCAGATCGAAGATCGACGCCTCGATCTCCGCGAAGATCCGGTCGACCTCCTCGTCCTGGGAGATGACGCTCTCCGCGAGCTGAAGGTCGGCGTCGAGCAGGGCCGTGGTGGCCCGGGAGATCGCCGATCTCACCAGGCGGGTCATCTCGACCAGCCGGTCAGTGAGGGCATCGAGTTCTTCGTGGTAGGCGTCGCGCATGGTCCTTAACGTACGCGCGCGACAGTGAACGAACCTCGACCGTAGAGTGAACTTTGTGGGAAAGGCAATGGTCATGCCCTTTTGAGCAGCCTGAACGGCGAAACCCGCGCCTACCATCGAGGGCGTGAAGCCGACAGGAGGATCACGTGAGTGAGCTGATGGCGAGCTTGGCCGCGCTGGCCGGTTTCGTCGTGGGGGCGCTGGCCGTGCTGGTCGTCCGCCAGAATACGGGCCAGCGGAAGATGATGACACCGGTGGACGATGTCGAGCCCGGTGCGCTGCCGCAGGGGGTCGCCTCGGTGCTGGCCGTACTGCCGTCCTCGGCGGTCGTGCTCGACAAGGAGGACCGGGTGCTGCGGGCCAGTTCGGCCGCACGGGCGTTCGGCCTGGTCAAGGGGGAGCACCTGATGGTGGCCGAGCTGCTCGCGATAGCCAGGCGGGTGCGCAGGGACGGTGAGATCCGCGAGAGCGAGATCGAGATGGCCGGGCACAAGTTCGGCCAGGACTCGACCAACTTCGCGGTCAGAGTCGCTCCTCTGGGGTCCTACGGCCAGGTTCTCGTGCTCGCCGAGGACCAGACCGAGCACCGGCGCGTCGAGGCGGTGCGCCGTGACTTCGTCGCCAACGTGAGCCACGAGCTCAAGACGCCGGTGGGCGCGCTGTCGCTGCTGGCGGAGACCATCCAGGACGCCGCCGACGACCCCGAGGCGGTGACCCGTTTCGCGGGGCGCATGCAGCACGAGGCAGCCCGCCTCACCTACCTGGTCCAGGACCTCATCACGCTCTCCAGGATCCAGGGAGCCGAGCCCATCCCCACTCCCTGCCCGGTCCCGGTCGACGACGCCGTGCACGAGGCCATCGACCGCTGCAACACCACGGCGGCGGCCAAGGACATCACGCTCGTCGCCGGCGGCGCCGAGGGCCTGCAGATATGGGGCGACGACGAGCTTCTCGTCACCGCGCTCCGCAACCTCATCGACAACGCCGTGGCCTACAGCCCCGAGCACACCCGGGTCGTGGTCAGCGCGCGTCCGGCGGGCGCGCACAACGAGTCCGTCGAGATCAGCGTGAGTGACCAGGGGATCGGCATCCCCGAGGGCGCCCAGGAACGGATCTTCGAGCGCTTCTTCCGCGTCGACGCCGCCCGCTCACGTGCGACCGGTGGCACGGGCCTCGGCCTGGCCATCGTCAAGCACGTCGCCGTCGTCCACAACGGTGAGGTCACCGTGTGGAGCAAGGAAGGCTCCGGTTCCACCTTCACCCTCCGCCTGCCCGCCTTCGGCGGCATGGCGGTAGCCGTACCCGGTACCACGATCCCTCTGGAGGCCGCGCAATGACTCGCGTACTTGTTGTCGAGGACGAGGAATCGTTCTCCGACGCCCTGTCATACATGCTGCGCAAGGAGGGTTTCGAGGTCGCGGTCGCGACCACCGGCCCCGAGGCGCTGGACATGTTCGACCGCAACGGGGCCGACCTGGTGCTGCTTGACCTGATGCTGCCCGGCCTGCCCGGAACCGAGGTCTGCCGCTCCCTCCGCCAGCGTTCCAACGTCCCTGTGATCATGCTCACCGCCAAGGACAGCGAGATCGACAAGGTCGTCGGGCTCGAACTCGGCGCGGACGACTACGTGACCAAGCCGTTCTCGTCGAGAGAGCTGGTGGCGCGGATCCGCGCGGTGCTACGCCGTCAGGGCGACGTGGAGGAACTGGAGACGGCCGTACTGAGCGCCGGGCCGGTCCGGATGGATGTGGACCGCCACATCGTCGCGGTCCGCGGTGCGCAGATTCAGCTCCCCCTGAAGGAGTTCGAGCTGCTTGAGGTACTGCTGCGCAACGCCGGCCGGGTGCTCACCCGCGGCCAGCTCATCGACCGGGTCTGGGGTGCCGACTACGTGGGCGACACCAAGACCCTGGACGTGCACGTCAAGCGGCTGCGCTCCAAGGTCGAGTCCGACCCCTCCAACCCGCGCTGCATTCTCACCGTCCGAGGACTGGGATACAAGTTCGACCCCGTCGAGGACTGAGGCTCCCTGGGTGAGGGGCTTTCCGGGTGAGGGGGTACGGCCCGCGGGCCGTACCCCCTCACCTTCCGCGTCCTACTGGTCGCCCTCGGCCTGCTCCGCGGTGGCGGAGGGCGCCGGCGCGGCGCTCGGAGCCTGCGGGAGCTGAGTGAACTCACGGCTACGGGTGACGACCGGGATCGTGAGGGGGACGAGGCCGGCGTTGGCGAACTGCAGCTGCACGTCGATGCTCTCCCCGCCCGCGAGGGGCTTCTGCAGCCCCTCGATCAGGATCGTGGGGGTGGGCTTGCCGATGCTCACCAGCTTCTGGAAGGGGAGGTCGACCGGTTCGGTGACCTTCGCTGTGCCGACGGCCGGGTCGACGCCGACGCCGAGGAGCCGGTCATCCGCCTGGTTGGAGTTCACCAACGAAAGGTAGAGCGGGGTCGCCCCTCCAGCGGGGAGTGTCGCGCCGGAGTCAGGGCCCAGGAAGAACGCCTGGGCGACGTTGATTCCCTTGACCTTGGCGGTGAGCGCCTCAGTGGGGGAATAGGGCGTGTTGGTAATCGCGTCGAATCCGGCACCACAGCCGGCCAGAACCGGGGCGGCTGCGAGGAACGCGGCGGCGGCGATCGCCCAGTGACGGCGGTTGCGGGTCACGGCGTGCATTCTCCTTGTCACACATGAGGTAGGGCAGTACCAACCCTATCCGTGACCTTTGCCAGGTTTTCCGGCGGGCCACTGATCATCGGGAGCCGGGTAACGCAGGTCATGAACCCTTTTCTCCTCCTTGATTCATAGAGTCCGGTCCTTGTCAAGCCCTTAAATGCCGCTTTGACCTGCAGTTATGGTGATTTCACTGTTCCGAGAGGCTGTGGATACGTGGTACTCTTGAGTACAGCGGAAGGGGTACTTGTCACATGACTTTCCAGGTCGGCGACACTGTCGTCTACCCCCACCACGGGGCTGCTCGGATCGAGGCAATTACGACCCGAACCATCAAAGGTGAGGAAAGGACCTACCTGGTTCTCAAGGTCGACAAGGGCGACCTGACCGTCCAGGTGCCGGCTGACAACGCCGAACTCGTGGGTGTTCGCGATGTCGTTGGCCAAGAGGGCCTGGAGCGCGTTTTCGACGTGCTCCGCATGCCTCACACCGAAGAGCCCACGAACTGGTCCCGCCGCTACAAGGCCAACCTGGAGAAGCTGGCGTCCGGTGACGTCAACAAGGTGGCCGAGGTCGTTCGCGACCTGTGGCGACGAGACAAGGAACGCGGGCTCTCCGCAGGAGAGAAGCGAATGCTGGCCAAGGCCCGGCAGATCCTGGTCAGCGAGCTCGCGCTCGCCGAGAAGACCAACGAGGACAAGGCCGAGGCCCTACTCGACGAGGTTCTCAACTCCTGAACACGACATTTCCACGGGTGGGCGTCGGAGTCGACGTCCACCCGTTCGCATCCGGGCGCGAGTTGCATCTCGCGGGCCTGCACTGGCCAGGCGAAACGGGCCTTGACGGGCACTCCGACGGCGACGCCGCCGCTCACGCCGCCTGCAACGCGCTGCTGTCCGCGGCGGGTCTGGGCGACCTCGGCGGGGTATTCGGCACCTCCGATCCTCGCTGGGCAGGGGCCTCCGGCGCCACCCTGCTGGAGGAGACCGCCCGCAGAGTGCGCGCAGCCGGCTTCGAGATCGGCAACGTGGCCGTCCAGGTCATCGGGAGCCGGCCGAAGATGGCACCTCGCCGCGCGGAGGCCGAGAAGGCGCTCAGCGCCGCCGTGGGGGCACCCGTGAGCGTCAGCGCCGCCACGACCGACGGTCTGGGTTTCACCGGACGTGACGAGGGCGTGGCGGCCGTTGCGACCGCGATCGTGGTGAACCAGAACCCGGCTTCAGGCGTCTTCTCATAAGGAACGCGGAAGCGTTCCGGCGGGCGGTGTGGAATGCTCGCCGACACATTCGAGGCGGTGGCCTGTTACTGGCGCGGTACGGGCCACCTCCTTTTTCTGAATGATCTATGAATGTCCTGGGTAACTCCCTGTTGACCATGTCTCGTCACTGGGGGAGCAAGGCATGATTGGATCGATTATCTCCGCGATCATTATCGGAGCCATCATCGGGGCGTTGGCACGCCTCATCATTCCCGGGCGGCAGAAGCTTTCGATAGGTATGACGCTCGTTGTCGGCATCGTCGCCGCGCTCATCGGCACACTCATCGCGGGCCTGCTCGGCCTCGTCAACGCACGAGGCATCAGCTGGTGGGAGCACCTCATCCAACTCGCGCTGGCGGTGATCGGAGTGCTGCTCGTGGTGCAGATGCAGGCGAAGAAGGCGCACTGAGTCGAAATTTTGCCATTACCAGGAATATCCCTGACCTGGAGGGTAGTCATCTCCTCGTGAGAGTGAAGGTCACCTCACGGGGAGGTTGATGACATGACCATCGCATCCGTGCTGGGCGCCATCGTCATCGGCGCCGTCATCGGCGCTCTCGGCCGCCTTCTGCTTCCCGGGCGGCAGCCGATCGGATGGATACTGACCATCATCGTCGGTATCGTCGCCGCCCTCATCGGTACCGCGATCGCCCAGGCCTTCAACGTGGCCACCACCGACGGCATCGACTGGATCGAGCTCGTCATGCAGGTCGTCCTGGCCATGGTCGGTGTCGGCCTCGTCGCCGGCCTCAGGCGGTCCAAGGCCTAGACACCGGAGTGAACCACCCCGGTGACTCCACCGAGGCTCTGCATGCCGGTCGGCGGGGGCACCGGCGATGTCCCCGTCTCCCAGGAAGACCCGCTCGATCTCCGGCCGGAGACCGAGCGGGTTCCGGCCGGATGGCCACGTTCGGACGGCGCCGGCAGTCCGCCGCGCGGCGGCTCACACCTCCGGCGGGGTGGGCGTGCTGCGTACCCGCATCGAGGGCGGGGGCGTCGTGTCCTCGCCGTTCGATCCGGAGCCGCCATCCGTCTCCCCTGCTTGCTCGGCCTGAGGTTCCGGCCTGGCGGTCACCCGCGCGGGGCTCTCCTCGTGATCGGCGGCCTCGGCGCCGTGCACCGGATCCGGTGATGCCCCGCCCGGCGGCTGCTCCGACACCATCTGCTCCGACACCATCTGTTCCGACACCATCTGCTCCGGCGTCGTCTGCTCCGACATCGTCGGGATCGGCTGAGTGTCGACGTCGCGGTCGTCGATCTCGCCCTTCCGCTTCCGATCTCTCTTCCGCGAGGGCCCTGTGCTCCCCCGTGAGGGCTGTACGCCCTTCCGCACGGGCTCCGTACCCTCCCGTGAGGACTCTGCGCCCTTCCGCGCGGGTGCCGCGTCCTCCTGCGAAGGCTCTGCGCCCTTCCTCGCGGGCTCCGTGTCCGCGTCCCAGGTCTCCACCCGCTCGCTGACCCGGCCCTCGGGCCCGGGCCGTCCCTCCCGCACCGCTCCCCCTTGTACGGCGGGGCGGGGCGGATGGACGAGCAGATCTTCCTGACTGGGCCGGACCAGGTCGCCCCAGCGCACGGGCTTCTCCCGCAGGGGAGTGTGTTCAGGAGCGGGTTCAGGAGCAGGAACCGCTTCGGGCGTGGCGGGGTGCTCAGTGGTCGTACGGCGTTCAGAGGATGCGGGGGCGGCAGGGCGCTCGGGAAGCTCGTCGACCTCGGGAGTCTCCGGGGCGGCGGTGGGACCGACCACCGGCACGCCGGGCGGGAGGTCGTGGTGGGGCGCTGACTCCAGGGGAGGGGCGGCCTGGGGGTCGAGCACGACCTCGGCGTGGGAGAGCTGGACGGCCGGGGCAGAGTGTGCCGTCGCCGGAGCGGTGGTCTGGACGGCCTGGGCGGGCTCTGCCGCTGGGCGCGCGGGCCGGCCGCGATGGGCCGGGTACTCCGCGGTCGGCATGTCGGCGTCCGAGAACGGCACGATGTCACGGCCGTGGCTCGCTGTCGCCGCGTCGGCGGCGACCCGCCGGGTGGCGGCATGCTTGATCAGCAGGAGCCAGAGCCACAGGGCCAGGGCCAGCATCGCCCACGGCGCCACGGCCACCACGACAGCCGCCTGCCGTACGTCCACCGTGGCCCGCAGTGCCGTGGTCACCTCGACGGCGGCCGCGGCGACGAGCAGCAGCGTCAGGATCACTCCCGCCTGCAGGCGGACCGGCCACCGGCCGCCCCGCAGCAGCAGGACACTGATCATCGCAATGGCGAACAGCGCGTCGAAGGCCGCCGGATAGAGGTAGGCGAGTCTCTGGTCTGCTTCGCCGGCGACGGCAAAGGCACGCAGGTCCTCAAAGGACAGCACGCACGCGGCGGCGGTGAGCGCGGCCACGCCGACTCCGGCGGCGGCGATCCCGGCGCCGCGCAGGGCGCGGGCGACCCGGTCCGGCTCAACGGGTGGGGGCGGGTTCGAGGACGGGCGGGAGACCGGGTCTGCCGCCGCGGGGGATTTGACGTCCATGGCCTCTTGAGCCTACATAATCGGCACTTAACATGATCGATGGAGCCAGATCTGACCGTGCGCCTCACCGCCGAGCGGGTCTACCTGCACAGTTGATCATTCACGGGTCCCGTGGCACGGTCCATCCCATGGATGATCAGTAACGATATTCACCGTTAATGATGACAAAAGACATCCCAGGGCAACTTCAACGTGTCGCAACCCGGCTTGTGAGGTGAGGCGAGGCGTTAGCCTTTCTTTCGTGAGCCTGCACCTATACGACACCAGCGTACGTACGATCCGTGATTTCGTTCCGGTCGAACCCGGCCGGGCGTCGATCTACCTGTGTGGTGCCACCGTGCAGGCTCCTCCGCATATCGGGCATATCCGCTCCGGCGTCAACTTCGACGTGTTGCGCCGCTGGATGATCCGCTCGGGTTACGAGGTGACCTTCTGCCGGAACGTCACCGACATCGACGACAAGATCATTAGGGTCGCGGCGGCCGAGGGTGTGCCATGGTTCGTCGTCGCCGAGCGCAACCAGCGCGCCTTCAACTGGGCCTACGAGGTGCTCGGCTGCCTTCCGCCGACCGTCGAGCCGAGGGCCACCGGCCACGTGCCCGAGATGATCGAGCTGATGGAGCGGCTGATCGCGGCCGGCCACGCCTACGCCGCCGACGGTGACGTCTACTTCGACGTCATGTCCTACGCCGACCGGTACGGCTCGCTGTCCAACCAGAGGCTCGAGAACATGCGGGCCGCCGGTGACACCGACACCGACTCCTGCAAGCGGGACCCGCGCGACTTCGCCCTGTGGAAGGGCGAGAAGCCCGGCGAGCCGACCTGGCCCACGCCCTGGGGCCGTGGACGTCCCGGCTGGCACCTGGAGTGCTCCGCCATGGCGACGAAGTATCTCGGGCCGACCTTCGACATCCACGGTGGCGGCGTCGACCTGATCTTCCCGCACCATGAGAACGAACTGACCCAGTCGCAGGCGGCCGGTGACGGTTTCGCGCGCTACTGGATGCACAACGGCATGCTCAAGATCGGTGCGGAGAAGATGAGCAAGTCGCTCGGCAACTCCCTGCTGATCCCCGAGGTGATCAAGAAGGTCCGCCCCGTCGAGCTCCGCTACTATCTCGCGGCCCCGCACTACCGCTCGGCGATCGAATACTCCGAGGAGGCGCTGTACGAGGCCGCCTCGGCCTACCAGCGCATCGAGGGCTTCGTCACCCGGGCGGCCGAGGTCATCCACGATGTGGACGCGCACGCCCCGCTGCCCCAGGCGTTCGTGGACGCGCTCGACGACGACCTGGGCACCCCGCAGGCACTCGCCGTGGTGCACGAGGTGGTCCGCGAGGGCAACGTCGCTCTGGCGGACGGCAACAAGGAGCAGGTCGCCAGATTGCTGGCCGAGACGCAGAACATGCTCGACGTGCTCGGTCTGGACCCGCGTTCGGAGCAGTGGCACTCCTCGGGCGGTGACGCGGGAGGCCTGCGCTCGACCATCGACGCGCTGGTCAGCGTGGCTCTGGAGCAGCGTCAGGCGGCCCGCGGCCGTAAGGACTTCGCGGCGGCCGACAGCATCCGCGACCAACTCGCCCGAGCCGGGATTCTCGTGGAGGACACCCCCCAAGGTCCCCGTTGGGAACTGTCGAGGTAAAAGCAGGCCGTACTCTAGACAGCATGGCTGGTGGGGGTAGAGGGTCCGGGCGACCCGCGAAGAAGAAGAGTCCGACCAAGGGCACCGGCGGCAACGTCCGCCGTGGTCTGGAGGGCAAGGGGGCGACCCCGCCGGCGCACATGCGGCACTGGCACAAGGACAAGGCACGCACGGAGCGGATCGATCGCGAGGAGAGGACCGGCGGCCGGTCCTCCTCGGCCTCGCCGCGCACCCCGGTCCGCGCCAGGCGGAGCGAAGACGCCCCCGAATACATCGGTGGCCGCAACCCCGTCGTGGAGGCGCTGCGGGCCGGTGTGCCCGCCAGCACCCTCTACGTCGCCCTGCGTATCGACAACGACGACCGGGTCAAGGAATCCGTCCGGATCGCCGCCGACCGGGGCATCGCGATGCTGGAGGTCGGCAGGGAGAAGCTCGACCGCCTCACCGAAGGGGCGATCCACCAGGGCATGGCCCTGCAGATCCCGCCTTACGAATACGCCCACCCCGAGGACCTGGTCACCATCGCCCAGGACGCCGCCGAGGTGCCGCTGATCGTGGCCCTCGACAGCGTCACCGACCCGCGCAACCTCGGCGCCATCGCCCGCTCCGCCACCGCCTTCGGCGCGCACGGGCTGCTCATCCCCTCCCGCCGTTCGGCGGGGGTCACGGGCGGCGCCTGGAAGACCTCCGCGGGAACGCTGGCCAACATGACGGTCGCCCGCGCGGCCAACCTGACTTCGGCCCTGCGCGACTACCGCGAGGCCGGCCTGTTCGTGATCGGCCTGGACGGCGAGGGCACGGTCGAGCTCGGCGACGCCAACCTCCTCGATGGTCCGTTGGTCGTCGTCGTGGGCTCCGAGGGCAAGGGCCTGTCCCGCCTGGTCCGCGAATCCTGCGACCTGGTCGTCCGCATCCCCATGAGCGCCGCCGCCGAGTCCCTCAACGCGGGCGTCGCCGCCGGCATCGCCCTCTACGAGGTCTCCCGCCACCGCCGTCGTTAGGACGTTGCTCCGTGGTTCCCCACCACGGAGCACGCCCCGCCCGTCCGGCTTACCCTTCTCGATCCGTCACCTCGGTGACGGGCGGGCCATAAGCCGACTAGAATCATCAGACGACCATGCCGACGTAGCTCAATCGGCAGAGCATCTGTCTTGTAAACAGAAGGTCAGGGGTTCGATTCCCCTCGTCGGCTCGCAGGTGAAAGGCCCTCCAGGGTGATCCCGGAGGGCCTTTTCTCGTCCGTACAGCAGCGAAATACAGCAACGAGGTCAGCCGTCGCCGTCCAAACTCTGATTGAGCCGGTCGAGCGCTTTGCGGGTCTCCGGTGAGGGGATCTGCGTGTAGACGTTCATGGTCATGGAGATCTGCGAGTGTCGGAGGATGCGCATCGCGACCCGGGGGTGAACGTCGAGGGCGGCCAGGAGCGAGGCGCAGGTGTGCCGGGTGTCGTGAACGCGGATGCGAGGGACACCGGCCTTACGGCAGTGCGCGTCGAACGCGCGGTTCAGGTTGCGCGGTTCGATGGGGGTGCCGTTCCGCGTGGTGAAGACGAGATCGGAGTCCTGCCACTTTTCACCCGCGGCCTCGCGGGCTTCCCGCTGGGTGCCCTGGCGATGCCGGAGAGCCGTGATGCACAGCCCGAGCAGCGGCAGTGACGCCGTCGAGTCGTCCGTCTTGGTCCTGTCGCGGTGGAGGAGCTGTCCGCTCACGCGTGTGAGCTGGTGGGAGATGTGCAACTCCTCGCTGTTCAGGTCGACGCAGTCCCAGGTCAGGCCGAGCACCTCGCCGCGGCGTAGGCCGAGGCTGAGGATCAGCACGTAGGCCGCATACAGGGGGTCGTCGGCCGTCCTCAGGTGTTCGAGGAACCGCCGGGCCTCGTCGACGCTCCAGACCGGATACTGCCGCTTCTTCTTCGTCTTGCTCGCACTGGGCAGGGTCGTCAACGCCGCCACATTCTTGGAGATCACCTCTTCCTTGATCGCCTGGTTGAGCGCGGCGCGGAGCGTACGGCGGATGCCCGCGATCGTGCTCCGGGACGGGTAGCCCTTGCAGCACTCTCCCTTGGAGCAGCACCGCCGCTTGGCTTCTGGCCGTCTGTGGTCCTTCTTCTGGTCACAGCAGGTGCATAGGGTCGGCAAGGTGTTCAGCCAGGTCTGAACGTCCCGGACCGTGAGCTTGTCGAGCCGCTTCTTGCCCAGGCCGGGGATGATGTAGAGCCGAATGAGCGGCTCATAGGCGACGTAGGTCGTCGGCTCCCGGTTGGGTTCGACCACCTCGGCGAGCCACTGCGTCAAGTACGTGGCGAGCGTCGGGTGTTTGGTCGGCACTGGCCCCTTGCTTGTCAGCTCGTGGAGCTTGAGCCACTTCTCATGGGTCTCCTCGCGGGTCTTGCCGTAGGCCCATTTCCGGGTCTTCTTGCCTTCAGGGGTGACGACCCAGACGTAGCCGGCCCAGCCGTCTTTGTAAGGGAAGACCGAACCCTCACCGTTCGAGCGCTTACCCATCAGGCGGCCTTTCCACAGAGTCGCGTCACATAGTCGTTCAGGGCGGATTCGGGGATGCGGCGACAGCGCACGTTGACCACGATCGAGTCGAGCTCGCCAGAGCGGATGAGTGCGTAGAGCGTCCACCGGCTGACCTGGAGAGCGGCCATCGCCTGCGGAACGGTGAGCAACTTAGGACTCATGGCGGCCTCCCGGATCAACGAGACGGTTTCCGGTAAGAGCGCTTACCAGAAGGGCGTCACCGGCCGAGTGGCCCTGTCCGGCGTACTCCCAGTGGGAGATGACGAGGACGGTGTCCTCGTCGAAGAGGGGAAGGCGGCCGGTGGTGATGGCTTCGCCGCGCATGTGCTCAGTCCGGGCGGCGCGGAGGGTGCCGAGGGTGGTGGAGTAGCGGCGGCTCTTGGTGGAAAAGTGGCCGCGGAAGCCGAGCATGTGAGCCCACTGGACAAGGCGGAGGTCGGCCAGCTCGTCGAGGGCGCCCAGGCGCAGGCACTCGGTGATGAGGCGTCGGGGATGGTCGCGCAGGTTGAAGGCTTCGAGGTCGTCGAGGGGGTTGATCCGCCGGTCCAGGGTGCCGACGCATTCGGCGGCTTTGGTGGCGTACTTGGCGATGTAGGCGGCTACGGCCTGTTCGGTGAGGTCACCGGTCATGGTGATCTCGCGGATGTCGAGTTGAGCGCCCCAGCGCAGCACCCGCGCGGGATCGTCGCCCGCTGCCGGGACGGTGACCGCCACGGCCGAGGCGGCATGCCGTACGGCGTCGGCCAGGGCGTCAGCCGTCGCCCAGGCCGGGGGAGGTGAGGCGGGTCCGTCCGGGCCGTCGAGGCGGATCACGGCGTGGAAGTGGACGACGCCGCGCCGCTGGTACTCGGCGACCTTGGCGAAGGAGATCACGGCCTGCTCGCGGAGTTCGCGGAGCGTCAGCCCGGCGAGTTTGGCGACGCGCCGGCGGAGGGCTTCGGTGAGGCGCCGCCATAGTTCCGGGGACATGGCGTTGAACAGCACGCTTCCGGCGTAGTCGTAGCAGTCCGGGCAGAGCGGTTCGCCAAGGCATCCCTCGTCGGAGCCGTGCCGGGCGGTGCAGGACATGACGCGCCCGTGCGGGCAGGTGGCCGCATCGCGTCGAGCGTGGCAGGGCAGGACGGTGCCGTTCTTCTCTTGCCGGGTGTGGACGGTCCCGAAGGACGGCGCGGTGAGGGTGACGAACAGGCAGGGGTGAGCGGTGACCGAGTCCGGGACACCCTTGCCCCCGACCAGGCCCGCGCGGATGAGTTGGTAGGTGTCGGCCCGGTAGGTCTCGGCGCAGGCCGGGCAGCGCGAGGCCCGCCGGGTCTTGCACGGGACGCGCAGGATGCCGTCCGGTTCGGTGGCGGTGCTGTAGGTGTGCAGGCGTTGGCCGGTGGCGGGGTCGAGGTGGGAGACATGGCCACGGAGATGGATGGGCTGTCGGCAGCCGCCGGTCCGGCGGATCTGCGAGGCCCACCGGGCGTATTGGGGATCATGGAGCCGGGCGATGAGTCCGGCTACCGCGTGGGTGCTTGGCATGATGGGGGTGTCCCTTCCGGGCTCTTGCGGTTCGGTCGTGGGATGGCCCCCGACGTGACGGACGTCTTGGCGGATGTGTGGTCACGCCGGGGGCGCTGAGGGTTCAGCAGAAGCCGAGGCCCTCGCAGTGCTCGCAGGTCTGGCCGTAGCTGTCGACGCCGGTGCCTCCGCAGTGGCAGCACACCCAGCGCTGCGGGGCCAGGACGACGAACGGGGCGCGGTCGTCAGGGCTGTCGGTCACGTGATCCACCTCCCTTCGTCGCGGTCGGGCGCGGTATCGATGAACACGCGCCAGGCGTAGGGGCGTCTGCGGCGAGGTCGGATCGGCGAGATGGAGCCGACCGGGAGGATCGTGCGGATCTTGTTGACGGTGTAGGCGAGTTCGGCGTAGGTGCCGTCGAGGCGGATGCGCATGGGGTCTCCTTCGTTTTCAGGCGGGTTCGGGGCTGTCGCGCAGGGTGCGCAGCAGGTCGGAGGCGAGCTGAGTGGACACCCCGAGCCGGGCGCGCAGGGTGTCGCGGGTGATGGGTGCGCCGTGCCGGGCGTGGTGTTCGTCGGCGACGCGGCGCGCGTAGTCGAGGAGCTCGCCCGTTGCTCCGGTCTCGTTCTGGCCGTTCTCGGCACGGTTCTGGCCGGGTATGGCGGAGCCGGAGGAGGGGAGGAGCGCGGCAGGTTCAGCCGAGGTCTGCGCTACGGCGTCCGGGACGGGAACGAGTGTCGGGGACGGTTCGGATCGGGCTTCGGAGGAGCGTCGTTCCAGCATGGAGACCGCGATCAGGAACGCGCCGGCCGGGGTCGCCGCGGTGATCCACCCCCAGGCCGACGGTTCGGCCTGAGCGAGGTTCGCGGCCAGCGACAAGACGATCCCGCCGACGAGAACGAGGGTCGGCCAGGAGATCCAGCCGTCTCGGACGCGGCCGTTCTTCCTGTCGCGCTGTCGTTCCCGCGCGGCCATGACGCAGGTGAGATCGACGCAGACCGCCACGGCCCAGGCCATCCAGCCGGACTGCCCGTGTTCGATGGCGGTGTCGCGGATGTGGGTGAAGCTGCCCGCCCCGGCGATCGCCGCGAGGATCAGCATCGGTCCGGAGTCGGCCAGCCGTACGGCCAGGCGGGGTGCGGTCGTGGTCACGGTGGGGTCCTCCTTCCAGGGGGTCGCGAGGGGTGTTCAGGCGGCGAGTTCGGGGGTGTCGTCGTGGTGGGGCGGTAGCTCGTGGCCGAGGCCGGAGGCGGCTACCTGGTTCCAGGAAGGGGTGATGTCGGCGTAGGTGCCGGCGGCCTGTTCGGCGGCGGTGGTGGAGACGTAGCCGGACCGGGCGCGATACCACCGGCCGTCAGAGCCGGTGATCACCGCCACACCGGGCAGTTCCGGGGCGATGGACCGGGCGGCGACCAGGGCGTCGGGGTCGAGGTCGCCCAGCGTCATCACGGCGGTTTCGGGGTCATTGACCCGGTGACAGACCCGCCCGCCGATCTGAGCACGCAGCGCGGTGACGCCGGGGCCGAGGTCGGAGCCGATCCGCTGACCCGACAGCACCAGGTGGATACCGAACGCGCGGCCGAGCTGGGCGATGCGCAGCAGCGCGGTAGCCGTCCGAGTGACCTGATCCTTCTCAGCCTTGTCAGCGGTCAGGAACAGCTCGGCCAGCTCATCCACCAGGACCACGACCGGGATCGGGCGAGCAGGGTCGGGGAGTTGCCAGATGTCACGCACCCCGTAGCGGCGACAGGCCAGCATCCGCGCGCCCATCACCGCGATCAGGTCGCTCAGCAGATCGAGGCACTCGGCGCGGGTCGTGGCCAGCGCGGTCAGCCGGGCGGCGTAGGCCGACAGCTCCACCCCGCCCTTGAGGTCGAAGCCGACCAGGGCGACCGGTTGCGGGGCCAGCCCGACGATGAGCGCGTTGATCAGGTTGGACTTGCCCGATTGTGTGGCGCCCGCGTTCATCCAGTGCGGGATCAGCCGCAGGTCCATCCGCCAGGCCGCGCCGGTCTCCAGCACCCCGACGACCGGCCGGAGCAGGTCCTCGGCCCGCCAGCCGTCACGCGGCTCAGCCGGGGGCATCGCGGGGGCGACGTGGGTCAACGGGTCTTGGGTGATCCCCTGAAGGGTGACGCGGCCGGGCCGGGAGGCGACCACGCGGACCGCCTCGATCCGCCAGGCGTGCGCGAGCCGTTCGCAGACCTTGGCGTAGTCGTCGGGCACCTGGCCGTCGAGGAGATGGAAGGTGATGCGGAAGCCGTGCCGTACGGGCCGGGGCAGGCCCATCCAGGGCTTGGTGTCGACCGCGACCCGCTGGAAGCGCCGCTTGACCTGCACGACACCGGTCGAGGCGACCAGACCGGGGACAGTGGTGAACCACCACCGGTGCCGCTTCTTGGTCAGCCCGCAACCGGAGGCCACGTGCCGCCAGGTCCAGCGCAGCCACAGGGCTTTGCGCGGGAAGACCAGGACGTACCAGTAGGAGGCCGGAGCCCAGCGCCGCCAGGCGAGCAGCACCAGCAGGGCGGCGAGGACCTTGAGTAACGGGTGGCCGAGGTCGATCACAGCTCAGCCCCCGTTCTGACGGAGCCGGCGGAGCCGGCGGGGCGGAAGGACGCGGCCCGGTAGGAGATGCCCCAGCGTCCGCCCTGTTCCCAGACGTAGCCGACCAGGCCGACCGGGACGATCTCCTCACCGACGATGACCTGCGGTTCCGGTGTGGTGCTGACCTTGACCAGCTCCATCCGGCCGAAGTCGTCTTCGAACAGCAAGGTGAGCTCGTACATGACGTTGCCGTCCTTGTCGCGCTTGATCTCGCCGGTGTCCTTGTTGACGAGGCGGGGCTTGGCAGCCTTGACGCAGGTGATCTGGAGCTTGGTGACGTCGACGGGGATGGGGATGGTCCGCATGATCGTTCCTCTGCTAGATGGAAGCCTTGGAGTACATAGAACACTTGGAATTCTATGTTGTCAATGAGTGCTTCGGCGGCTTGGTTGGTTTCTTTGCGGAGGTGTGCTGAACTGGAAACGAAGCAAAACGAAGCAAGATGAAACAAGACGAAGCGAGACGAAGCAGATGGTGGAGAAGACCGGCCGGCCGGCCTACTTGCAGATCGTTGACGAGCTACGCGGCCAGATCCGCGCCGGCTCACTCACGCCTGGTACGGCTCTGCCGTCCATCGCTCAACTGGGCGAGCGGTTCGACGTCTCCGCCAGTGTCGTCAAGGCCGCGATCAGCGTGCTGCGCACCGAGGGACTCGTGATCGGCCAGCAGGGCAAGGGCGTCTTCGTCCGCCAGGCCCCCGCCGAGACCCCCGAACCCGCGGCCCCCGAGGTGAGCACCGAGATCCTGGCGCAGCTCGCGCAGATGCGTCACTCCCTCAAGGAAGTGGGCGATCGGCTCTCTGCTCTGGAGACGGCAGTCTTCGAAGGGCCACGCTGATCTCACCGAGCCGGCACGCCAACTCGTCCAGCTCTGCCCGAATTGCGGTCAATTCCCAGATAATCCGCTGGGGGTCCACGTTCATCGCCTACTCCCTTGCCCTACGGTGTCTTTCGCCTTTCGAGGTGACCTAATTCCACCGTGAGCTGCGAGTTTCCGGTATCACGTTGAGCTGGTTAAACTTCTTCAGTTGCTCTCAACGACTATTTACATAAGCGTTTTCACATGCACGACCGCACACCGCGCACCACCCCCACAGCGTGAAGGCGAAGGTATGCAATTGAAGACGACCCAGCGCCCCGGCTGGACCCCCTCCCGCCTGCGCGAACACCGCGAAGCCCACGGCCTCACACTGGAGGCCGCAGGCGAACGGCTCCGCCAGGCCGCCACCCGTCACGGCCTGGACGTCCCCGCGGCCAACCTCCAAACCCTGTGGGGACACGAGCATGGAACAACGTTCCCCGGCCCGCATTACCGGCGTGCTTACTGTCTGCTTTACCGGGCCACCGAGCCCGAACTAGGCTTTCGTCCCGCCCTGCCCGGTGAATCACAGAAAGCGGAAATCGTGATTTCCGATCTGCCTGCGCCCGCTGATCCCGCAGCCGACAACGCCGCCGCCCAGGTCATCGAAGAGGCCTTTACGAAGGTCTCCATCGGAGGCATTACCTCGGATGACTCCCCGCAAGCCCTGTTACGTGGCCGGGTGGTCGACGCCTGGCGCAGACGCCACGGCGGAGGCAGCCCCCGACCCATCCTCGTCCTCGTCGGCGGATACGCCGGATCGGGCAAGACTGAGTTCTCCCGCTTCCTATCCGACATCACCGGCTGGGCCTTCCTGGACAAGGACTCCCTGACCCGAGCCATCGTCGAGCGGCTGCTCGTCTCCCTCGGCGGCGACCCCCACGACCGCCATACCGACCTGTACCTCAAAGAGGTCCGCCCGTTTGAGTACCGGTGCCTGATGGAATCGGCATGGGACAACCTCGACGTCGGCACCTCGGCCATCTTGTCGGCGCCGTTCATCGCCGAGCTCAAGGACGAGGCGTGGTTCACCCGTCTGGAGAACCGGTGCGCGGCCAAGGGCATCGACGTGGCCGCGATCTGGGTCCGCTGCGACACCGAATCCATGCGCGAGTACATCGAATTCCGCGGAGCGGCCCGAGACGCTTGGAAGCTGGACAACTGGGAGCAGTACGCCGAAGGACTTGCCGTCGAGACCAGCCCGCCGACCGCCCACGTCACGATCGACAACCGGCTTGGCGCGGCGATCAGCCTTGCCGACCAGACCCGCGAGGCGCTCAAGCGGATCCTGTCGTGAGAGCACAAGGCATCGTGCTGTACGGCCCGCCCGCCAGCGGCAAGGACACCGTCACCGCCGCTCTTACCCGGCTGGATCCGCGGTTCGTGCTGCTTCCCAAGCTCAAGGTCGGCACCGGCCGGGCGCACGGGTATGAGTTCGTCAGTGCCGAGCACCTGGGCAAGCTGAGGGAAGCGGGGCGTCTGCTGGTCGAGACCCGCCGCTACGGCAACGTCTACGCCGTCGACCACCAGACGATCGAAGACCGGCACGCCGCCGGCTACGTGCCCGTCGTACATATGGGTAACATCCGTGATCTGCGTCGGCTTATCGGCAGGGTTTCCGACTCCTGGCTTCGTGTGCTGTTGCGGGTGCCGCGCGAGGTCACCGAGCAGCGGTCCCGAACCCGGGGGGACGTCGACACCGGCAAGCGCCTGGCCGCGTGGGACGAGACCCTTGCTGACCTGGAGGCCAACACCGATGCCGGATTCTTTCACCTGCGCCTCCACACCGACCGCATCGGCGCCGACGCCGCAGCCGAGGAGATCATGAGCGCCTACGATCGGCTCCGCACGGCCGGGCTCGCTCACTCGGAGGAGTGCCACCGCTGAGCCGGGCCGCGACGCCCGGCGGAATCAGATCCAGCCGCCACCAGGTCCCGCACCCGTCGCACTTCGCACCCGTCCACATCCCCTCCGGGTTCGAGGTCCACGACACCGAGCCATGCGAGCAGCCACCGAAGGAGAGCCGGCCTGTCACACTTGCCTCCTCTCGGTGTCGCCGCCGGACCGTCGCGTGGTCCATGCCTCCCCCGCCCCCTTTTCGGACCGCCGCACAGCCGGTGTCTGCGTTCCTCGGTGCCGGGCTCCATCTACGGGGGCGCGCAGAGCACTGTCCGACGGGGGCGACGGACAGCGCTCTGCGGAGGCCGGCCCCGAGGCCGAGTCACCGCCGGGGCAGTCCATGGGGGCGGGGGAGGCATGGGCCGGGAGCCGCGTGGGATGGCCCCCGGCAGGCGGGGCGGCAGGTCCCTCCAACCCGCGCCGCCCCGCCCGTCTCAGCAGGCGCGCCCGGACAGCACCGCCGTCCAGGTCGCCTGAGCTTGACTGATCGACATCAGAGCGGTCTCGTGCACCTGGGGCGTGCCGCGGAGCTGTACCGTCCGTCGCAGGAACGCCCGCCCTCCACCGATGCACAGCTCATACACGGTGGCCCGGCAGAAGCAGGTCCACGCCACCGGCCGCACCCGCAGCAGCGACCGGCACGGCGCCCGCCACACCAGCCGCACAGGGTCGCGTTGCAGCATCGCCACATGCGGACTCAGGCACTCCTCCACCGCGGTCACGACGCGTCCTGCCCCGTCCGTGCGTGCTCCCGCCGCAGATCGGCATAGCGCAGGGCGACCCGCCGCGCGGCCTGGACAGGCTCCAGCGCCGGATGCCAGGCATAGATAGGGCGGTACTGGCGAGGGTTCCACCCGGTGCGCCACCAAAACCGCCGCCCGTCGCACCAGACGATCAGACCGACCCACACCGACACCAACGCCAGCCCGTACCCGTCGTGGACGTCCGCGGTGATCTCATGCTGAGCCAGGGCATCGCGGAGTTCCTCAGCCGCGTCCACTGCCCCCGCTTCATCGGACGAGGTTGTGACCATGATTTACCTCCCGTCGGCGTCGCGCCCAGCATAAACAGCTTTTACTACCCCTGCCTACCCCTCAACACTTTTTCCTACTCCTGACGACCAGTACGCCCCGTAACGTCTGTTGACCTGGGGCTACCGGTCGCTTCCTATCGTTTTTACTGTGATCCACTTCCGGCCTGATCAGCCCAAGTCAGAGCAGGTCCTCACCGAGATGCGTCGGCGCATCCAGACTGGCGACTACAAGCCCGGGTACCCCGTCCCGGGAGAGCCCCGCATGGCTGAAGAATTCGGGATCGCCCGACGAACCGCCCGTAAGGTGATCAATGCCCTTATCGCCGAAAGGCTGGTCTACACCGTCCGCAACATCGGGACCTTCGTGGCCGACCCCCAGACCGGCGGGCCACCCGAGCGCATCGAACCCGGAGACGACGACCAGGACCAGCCCGAAGAGTCAGCCGTCCCCGACTGAATGAGAACTTTCTCTACGGTTTCAAGGCGGTCCGCCTTCGGCGGCCCGCGCGCGTCGGACGGTCGTCGGCCGCGCTGCGGCTCTTCGGCCGGTCGCGACCGCCGCCGCCCACGCGCTGAGGGTCGCCAAGCGGCACCAGAGCGAGAAAGCTTCCGGAAGTCTTGGATGATCTGTCCGTAAGGCTGCCGCGCGGCTTCCGTTCCTCGGGCCTGGCGGCCCTGCGGTACGGGTCCACTTGCCATCGAATGACGAGGTGAGCCACCGCCGAAGTCACGTAGGGCGGAAGCTATGCGCGAACGCCCCGGTAAGTCGGAGCAGGCCCGGGATATCGCCGAGGCGCCCGAGCCCGCTCCGAAGCGTCACTTACAGCAGAGTCGGGGCGTCGGGAGACTCGGCGGCGGGAGGCTTACGGGCAGTGGCGGGGACGGGGAACACGTCCCTCTGCTCCAGCTCGGCCACGGTGACGAGCGGGCCATCACAGATCCGCTCCAGTAGATCGGCCTGCTCAGGCTCCAGTTCCACACAGAGGGTGAGCACGTGGAGGAGTTGGAGTAGTTCGGTGGTGAACTCAGCGGGCCATTCCTCGGTGTGAATGTCGTCGAGCGGTGACGACTTGCGGCCCGCCGGCTTCTGCTTCCGGTAGCCGAACCACTTCTTGACGATCTTCATGCCGGAGACCTCGTACGCCCACACCTCCGGGCGCATCGGGGATATCTGTCCGGCGCCGACGTGCAGGGTCATGGTGTCCGGGTCATAGGTGATCTCGTTCGGCATGGAGTCGGCGTCGCCCGGGATGGCCCGTTGGACTTTGGCGCGGTCGGTCGAGGGGCGCGGAGGCCCGGCGGGACGGCCCTCGGAGGGGTCGGCGAAGCGTTCACCGTAGGTGTGCAGCCACAAGACTCGTCGGCCGAGCCGTACGGCTTTCGCCCACAGCTCCGGGTCGGCGGTGAGCGGGATGCGCACGCCGGGGGTGCGGAGTTCCTCGGCGAAACGGGCGGTGTAGCCGCCGTGCGCGGTTACCGCGGCAATGTAGGCCAGCACATCGGAAGCGGAGACCGACAGTTCGAGGCGCTGGGCGAGAATGCGGACCAGACCGGGCGCGAAGTTGGCCACCCCGGCCGCACGGTCCCGATACAGCGGAAGTACCCGGCCACCCGCGCTTCCTTTGAAGTGGTCCATGTCCGGGACATAGGCGCTGAAGACGAGCCCCGGCCCAGCTCCGAGCGATTGGGCATGTTGCTCGATGGTGAATACTTGGCTAGAGCTACGAACTTGCCATAGTGGGGGGCGGGCGTAATCAATCACACGCGAGTCATATATGACTTTCTGCCTGTCGAAACTCCTGTAGGCCACCGTTTCGAGGTGAACCTCCAGTGAAGCTTCTTGTGAAATAGGTAACTCTGACGTTCTACCTTCCGGTAGAGAGCTGGCAAGGAAATTGATAGTCCGGTCGCGTGTTTCCTTGAACAAAGCAGCTTTGTTGTTGACGTTAGCCTTCGTTAGCCTTTCCCACCTCGTGAGAAGTACATTGGGATTTGGATCATAGACCCATGTTCTGTTGGGCTTGACGCCCGGTGCCTGCCAGGGCATCAGATCACCAATGGTCGGGTAACTAAGCCAGTCATCCCCGCCGGGCGGTTGAAGCCGGTCCGGCCAGCCGGTCGCGCAGTTGGCCCACTCTGAGCTGTCGAGGCGCAATTGTGTCAGGGCCGCGAACTTCTCGGATCGGCGCCCCGACAGGCTGACGTGGTGGACCAGCGCGGGGGCCTCCCGGTCGCCGTTGCCGTACCGCACGAAGACCCCGATGCAGAGCGGTTGCTGAACGCCGGGGAAAACCCGAGTGGGTACGTCGGGCTGATGACCTTCCGGTGACAGGTCGATGATCCAGCCTTCGTCAGCGGTTCGACGCAGGTACTCCCGCATGCCGGCGAAGCCGGGACCGGTCGTGTATCCCGAGGTGGTGATGAAGGCGACGATGCCCGCGGGCTGTTCGGGGTGAGCGTCGAAGACCTTCCACGTTGCCCACCGCCAGAAATACACGTACAGGTTCGACAGTACATATTCGTACTTCCCGAGCCCCTCGGCCTTGAAGGCTTTCAGCGGAATGCCGTGGCCGGAGTTCTCCGCGCCCTGCTCGATCCAGCCGCCGAAGCCCTTGGCGCGCTCGCGGTAGGGCGGGTTGCCGATGACCACCTGAACCGGTGTGTCCCGCTTGACCCGGTTGGCCTCACGACGGGACCGCACGATCGGCTCATACATCGAGCCCAGGTCCAAGCGCGTGTTCTCAAACGGACTGTCCAGGGTGTCGGCGACGTAGAGCTTTTGGTCCTTCTCGGCGATCTCCGCGCCGTGCTCGGACTTGAGCGCCTGATTCAACCGGAGCTCAGCCACCGCGTACGGCCCAGCCTGCCGTTCCATCCCGATGAGACGCCCGAACAGCTTCTTAAGCTGGCCGGGAACAGCCCCCTTGCCCTCCTCTTCCTCCACAGTCCGGGCGACGTTGTTGACGATGTTGAGCAGGTAGGTTCCCGTCCCCATCGCCGGATCGACAACCATCACGTCATCAGCGGCGAAGCCGCCTTCCCGCCCGAACTTGCTCCGCAAGATGTCGTCAACAAAGCGGACCATGAACGAGACCACCTCGTTGGGGGTGTAGTACGACCCACTCTCTCTCCGAAGGCTGGAGTCATACATGTCCAAGAAGTGCTCGTAGAGGTGAAGGTAGGAGTCCGCCGAGCCGTCACTGATCTTGTCCCAGTCCACCGCGCCGATGACCCGTTTCAGGGTCTCCACGACGACGCTGCGGCCTTCCACCGCGTCATGGGTGAGCACGGCCAGGGCCTTGCCCATGAGCGAGTGGTTCTTGCCGAGCTGGGCGGCGATCTGGCCCAGGGTACGGCCCTCGAAGGCGATGCCGTCCACGCGGGCGAGCAGCAAGGCGAAGGTGACGGTCTGGGCGTAGGCGTCGGCGAACTCCTCATGCGTCAGCCCGGGAAACAGCAGCTTGCGCCAGTCCTGACTGAGTTCGGTGAAGACTTTCTGCTTCTCCTCACCCCGTCGTTCGCGACCGATCGTCTCGATGACCTCTGTCCGCAGCAACTTGCAGAGACCGGCCACCGCGCGTACGAGCTGGCGGAGGTTTCGAGGTGGGTTCGGCTTCCACAGCAGGAAGTCGGAGATGACACGGGCGAATTCCCCGTCAAGGGGAGTGAGCTTGCTGCCTGCTTTGCGAACGTCCCCGTTCATCCGAGCGACTTGCCCGACCAACTCCCCATCGCGGTACAGCGCCCACAAAGCACCGTCGGTGTAGAGCACGTTCGGCAGCAGCCGGAGTTTCTCCCACTGGTTCTTCTCGTGTTTGTTGGGAGTCCACGTTGTCGGCACACCGCGGCCAGGGGCCTTGAGCTCCACGTAGCCCACCCGAGCGCCGGCCACATCGACGGCGTAGTCAGGTCGCACTCCCAGCGTGGCCAACGAGGTCTCACCGATCATCGCCAGGGTGATGCCCAGGCCCTCGGCCATGTCCTCGAAAAGCCTCTCCAACGGCGCCCTAAGCTGGTCCTCGGGTTGACCACCGCCGTTCAGCTTGACGGCAGCAGACTTACCGAAACGCGCCACCGCCTCTACGGCCTTGTCGAGCAGCGGCTTAGGGGGGTTCGTCGCGGCCATATGCGTCCGTTCAATGCGGAGTTGTTGAGCCGGATCAACTGATGAGACGCCACTGATCCGATATGTCAGTTTCACACGGTCCAAGATCTTTTGGGAAGGGATCGAGGAAACTACGGATCTTCTTATTGTCGGAGATAACGGCCACGTAGAATGCGCCGATATGCAACGGCTAGCGCTCTTTGACCTGGATAACACACTTATAGACCTAGATGAGGATTTCCTTGTATGGGCCGAAGAGTTCGCCGAGGAACACGCCCTTGGTCCCGAGGCAACCGGTTGGCTACTCGCCTTGGACCGGGCCGGCTACCCGCATCGCCAAGCCTTCTTCGCCAAAGTGCGCGATCACTTCGCCTTGCCCTGGTCGGTCGACGAGCTATGGAGCTGCTACCGCGAGCGCATGCCGTACCTCGTTCGCTGTCGACCCGAAGTGATGGATGGCCTGTCTCGGCTCCGCGCGACCGGGTGGAAGGTGGCTATCGTCACTAACGGGACGGCGGACAACCAACTCGGGAAGATCCAGCGGACGGGGTTGGCTGAAGCCGTTGACGCCTACGTGCTCTCCGGAGCCGAAGGCATCCGCAAGCCAGATGTCGGCCTGTTCGAGATCGCCGCCGGGCGCTGCGGCGTGACCCTCGACGGGGGAGGCTGGGCGATCGGCGACAATCCCGTCACCGACATCGCCGGAGGGCGCGCGGCCGGTCTGCGAACGATCTGGATCGACCGCGGAACCTCGACGGGCCATGACCACCAGGCCGACCACGTCGTCACCGATGTACTTCAGGCCGTGGAGATCCTCCAAGTACAGCAGTGATCGAGCGGCAGCACCCCAACTCAACGGGAGTGCTTGTGCAACACGGCTTCCTTGCCGAAGGTGATCGCCTAGAAGCGCCAGGCCATACGGGAATCTATATCTTGTGTCTCGGCTCTGGTTTGGCACTACATCTTGTGGATGTTCAGCTTGTCTTCAAGGGAGGGTCATGCTCTACTTGGATCGGTAAAAGATCAGGCCCCATCCGGGGCCATGACAAGAGGTCGGGGCCGTACGGGGGATGGGGCCTGGATGCGTTGGTCGCGCTCTAGGGACCATATAGGAACCGCTCGTCGCTCTTAAGGCGGGGGTCCTCTACTCGTGTGACCTCACCTCAGAAGTGAGGAGAAATGGCAGGTCAGGCCAACTCGCGCGATGTCGTGCGGCGAGATGACGGAACATGGGCGGTTACGAAGCCGGGAGCCGCGCGCGCGAGCGTGAGGCTGGAGACTCAGGACCAGGCCATCCAGCGCGCCACCGAGATCCTCGGCAACGATGGCGGGGGAGAGCTGCGCATCCACGGCAGGAACGGGCAGGTGCGTGATCAGCGGACGATCGCGCCGGGGAACGACCCTTACCCGCCCAAGGGCTGAGCGCACGACCACCCGATGATCGGGGCCGCCTTCATAAGGGCGGCCCCGATCCGCAGAATCTCCCGCTGATCTGGCTCAGCTCCCAGCTCCGCTCCGTTCCTGATCAATCGTGCTCATCTGCGGCTGCCCGTCTCGCGTGAAGCGATGGGATGGCGGACGCTGGTATGCGAGATGACAGGTACCGCATTGGTGGCAGTCGCGTGTTATTTCCCGTGAAGGGTGGATCATGGCTGGAAAGCTCTACCCGACCGTGCACAACCGGCGCGACTCCTACGGGTTAGCGGCCTACAAGATTCGCTGATGTCCTCAATGGATCTTGCTAACGCCAGTGCTAACAACAACCCTGGACAACCACGGACGGCTGTGGAATCTCCGAGGCCGGACACTCCTCCTGAGCAGGCGTTTATGACAACGGTGGACGCCCGTGGGCATCCCTGATCTTGCTACGGATCAGAAGGTTGTATGGGTTGGAGAGGACTTAGCTCATTAAAGTCGGCGTTGCCGATTGGATCCTCGGCGATCGCTACTAGGTAGGACAAAATATGCTTTTTCGACGCTCCATAATCCCGAACTAGCGTAGTTGGGGCGCGCAGTAGGTGTAAATCGTACCTGAGTGTCTATTTTGGGCGTCTTGAGAAGTTGTTTCGTGTTTAGGGATTTCCTGTGTAGCGGAAGGAGTCGTTTGTGTATCGATTGAAAATTGCAGGATGAGTTGATCTATCTTGGATGAATAACCTGCTTGTCCCTACTAGATCCGCAGGTGAGCGCATGAGTGAGCAGTCGGCACAGGTGATCGTCGGTGAAGAGCAGGTCTCCAACCCTCCCGGTACCGCGAAAAAGACCGACAGTTCCGGCGGCAAGAAGCCTCCCGCTGCGCGGGCAGTTCCCAAATGGGAGACGGACGCACGAGACCGAGTCCGAACGGCCGTGCGCCGCTACTCCAAGCCGCTGGCCGATCTGGTGGCCCGTGATGCCAACGAAGGAGACACGCGGCTTCTGATCACAGACTTCCTGTGCGAAGGGCTGGGCTACGACAAGTACGAGGACCTCACCACTGAGTACCAGGTCAAGGGTGAGTTCGCTGATTATGGCATTCGCATCGACAAGCAGTTGGTTGCCTTCATCGAGGTGAAGCGGTGCAGCCAGAAGCTCAACACCAAGCACCTGCGCCAGGTGCAGATGTACGCCGTCAACGAGGGCGTCGAGTGGATGATCTTGTCTAACGGACAAGTCTGGCAGGCTTACCACATGACCGCTGGCCTTCCCGTGGTCATCGATCTCGCCCTTGAGGTCGACCTTCTTGGAGACACCAGCTTGGCGACCAAGGTCGATGGGCTCTTCTACCTGACCAAAGAGTCGTTCAAGCGCCGGTTGATGGATGACCTGTGGAGGGCCCGCGCCGCGACGTCGCCGAAGTCCTTGGCGCAGGTACTTCTGTCGGAAGTGGTGGTCGATGCCGTGCGCAAGGAGCTTCGACGCCAGACGAACTACAACGCCGACTCTGCTGAGGTCCATCGCGCTTTGCGTGACGAGGTGCTACGAGCGGAGATCTTGTCTTAACCGCAGGCGCCTCGAATGAGCGTCCCGAATGGCTTGGCCGGTTTGGGACGCTCCATCATCTGTCGGCTGTTCAGGTGACAGCAGCGCTGACAGCAACGTCCCCACACGCGGACTCACTTCGGCCACCGTCCACCACCCTCTGACCATGGTTTCCGCTACCCGACCAGGGTGATTGGTCCGGGCTCGAAAATCGGTGAGTTAGTGGGCAGGCGGCAGCGAACCCTGGCCAGTGATGTCGGGGCAGGGTCTGCGGGGTGGGAATTGGGGTCAGGCGG